>NZ_AXUN02000043.1 GCF_000495435.3 Youngiibacter fragilis 232.1
CTTCAAGCGGTCTAAAACATTTAACCGACATCAAATTATGTACATTATTTATTAATATTAAAAACGCGTTCATATCAGTGTCGATACTGATATGAACGCGTTTAATGCTACCTTATTCAATTGTAGATCTTAATCTCATCCCCTGCCTCGAGGCAGCTTGTGAGCTCACCCGCATTGGCTTCAATCACGAAGTGTGCGCTTGAAATAATCGGACTGATACTCCCTGGCTTCATATTTCCGATTATCCTGACAACCCTGTTGTTTTTATCAACAAATGCGACATCAATCGGAAACTTCATGAAGAAGCAGTGAACGCTGTTGCACGGCTTTATTAACAAGCCATTGCCGATAGCCAGACTATCCCTACCAAGAAGGCCTTTCAACCGCTTTACGAATGTACTGGCAACTTCAACGCTATCCAGCACTTCGCATTCCTTAGTAATATTCAATAACATACACATCTACATTCTTCCTTCCAATATATCCTTACCTTGCTGCTTCTCTTTCATCCTGTGCTTTTCGGCGTAATACTGGAAAGTAAAACCACCTGATTCTATTACATCCTTATCATACAGCTCTTTCTTTGTCATAACCTCATTCCTGAAGACGAATATACCTGGCTTTGTAGTATATATAGTGAATTTCGGCCTGTTGACTTTCCTGGCCAAGGCCTTATATCCATCCATAAATCTCCATCGTCCCTGTTCAAACTCATTTTCAAGGATAATGTCGTACTTGTACATTGAACCCTCAATAACGAAATCAGCAGATGTATTGTTCTTATCAAAAGATAATACTATCTTGTTCTTCCTTTTGCTCTTTATAGGAATCTCTCTGACTGCACCCTCTACGAGTGCATCCCCATTCTTATGATAAAGGAGCATGCCTCGTATTATGACATTTGGCTTTATCAGCATCGAGTAGAGCAACAACCCGAACAATATCAGGATTATGGGAACTCCGATTACAAGACCTGCAATCGCAATGTACAAAGGGAGGTTCCTCTTGAAATTCATGAACCGTTCCTGGCTCTTTGTGATTACATCAATTTGAAACCCAGCTTCAGGAGTCTCAAGTTTTGTGAGCGGATCTTCAACTGCGATACCAAATTTTATGTCATGCAACTTAATATCAAGACTGTTTTTAAGCACCAGGACAACTTCCTTAATACCGCTTTCCTCAGGTTCCAGTGTGATCCTCGAATTCTCCAGGGTACCGAAGCCAGGATCCAAAGAAAGGAGTATAGTTTCCCTGACTTTGGAAGTGCTTGATACTCTGACAGGCAATTTGACCTTTGTTCCCACCACTCCGAATAGTCCTGATTCATCGATACTTACGGAAACATTACCAGGTTCCACAACCTCATATGTTCCAAGTGTCTTCTCAAGAATGAAGTTTTCGCCCTTATATTGGCCTTGAACAAGCAATTTTGCTGAAGTAGTTCCAACAGAATCGAACGATACCTTTGTGCTATAGGTAGCATCTCCTGCCTTCAGGTCGCCATATGCCGGATCCTGATTGTCAACAAGCGTTAATCTCTCTTCTGTTCCGTCACTATGGTCAATAATCAAATTGAAAGTACTTATTGTCAGGTCCTGATTCGAGGTAACCTTGTTTCCTCTCATTTCAAGATAACCTGTGACAGTCATATTTCCACCAATCTTGTATTTCATCCTGTCAGAGTAGAAATCAGATTTAAGAATCGGAAGTTCTCTGATGGTCACCTTAGAACTTGTACTTGTAATTAGGTTTTCATCTTCCTTGACCGATACCTGTATCTCATAGGTACCCTGGACATCTGTCTTGTCATATTTGCCTGAGAATACCCCGTCTATTTCAGTAAGTATGACTGGTGTAAGCTCAGGCTTACCGTTCTTAATCACAAGAGCTTCGACAATCGCCTTATCTCCTACCTCTCCTGTCAGTCCTACACTAATTTCCAGTGGTTCATTGACCGGCTGCTGCGTATTTGCAAGCGGCTTGGTTACCCAGGCCTTAAGGAAAAGATCCTTATCACCGAAGGCCCTTACGGCACCAGTACCATTGACCTTTACTGACCATTTGCCGGATAATTCCTCTTTGGCCTGGTTCAAAGTTACAAGAGTATACCTGTCGTTTGCCTGTACCAATACATTTTCATTTACCGGCTTGCCCTCAGGTGAAATAAGTGAAACCTGAAGTCCCGGCTGAGCATTTGCGAAAACCATAGTAACCTGGGAAGTATATCTGTCAAAATCAAAGTCAACGGTCTGTTCTCCATTTAGCTCCATGTTGCTTCCAAGAAAATTTCTTCTGTTCTTCAGAGTTCCGAGAACATTGAAGAAGGTAACAGCAAGCTCTCCAGGATCACCGATGAACTTAGCTTCACCCTGTGTATCAGATGCTATCCTGTTCAGTATATCCTGATTTACAGCACCAAATCCAACTGAATATACAGGATACTGCTTTAGTCCAATATCAGATACTGTAGCCCACATGCTGCTCATATACTGATCCATAAAGACCTGATCATTCCTTTTTGCAGGATCAGGATCAGGAACACCATCAGTCAGGAAAATTATTACTTTCCTCACATCCGGTGCAGTGAAAGAACTTAACTGAGCCGAAGCCGCCTGCAGGGCAGCCTGGTAATTGGTATCTCCATCCGCATCCAGCCTTGGCGCCAAAGAACCTTTGATTGCACCCTTGTTCGCCGCATTTCCCACTGGCTGCATTGGAATCACTTCTGAAGTCACAGTATTGAAAGTAATGACGCCCAGATTATCATCCGGGCTTAAAAGGTCAATGAATATATTTGCAGCAGTTTCTCTGAGCCTAGCCGGGTCAGTACTTGCCATACTACCTGAAGTATCTATAACAAATGATACAGCAAGTTTCTCAAGAATAAGGCTATCTGCAGCTTTTGCAGGTAAGGGAAGTCCACTTGAAATTATCAAGGCAATCAAAAAGATAATCATCGTTTTTTTTATCTTTTTCAACATCTTCCCCTCCATCTATCTTCATTAAGTTTAAACGAACTATTACATTCCACCTAGAGTATTCATGATATTAATGAATGCAGGTCCAAGGATAACGACAAACAGTGAAGGCAATATGAAAAATATCATTGGAAACAGCATCTTGACAGGTATCTTAGCCGCCTTTTCCTGAGCTCTCTGACGTCTCACCTGCCGCATTGAATTTGATTGTACCCTTAATACATTTGCAATGTTAGATCCAAGCTGCTCAGCCTGAATGACTGCCGAAACAAATTGCGCAAGGTCATCTACTTTAGTCCTAACAACCATTCCTCTCAGCGATTCCTCTCTTTCTTTACCCTTACCGATATCACCCATTGCCTTTATTATCTCATCACTCAAAGGTCCATGCATCTTTTCAGCTGCTTTCTTCATTGCCATGTCGAATGCCAACCCAGCCTCTACACTTACATATAGAAGATCAAGCATGTCTGGTAGGCTTTTCTGGATCTTATCCATTCGCGTTGTAGCCTTTGTATTCAGCGAAACATAGGGAAACACAAAGCCTATAAGGCCTGCAAAAAAAGGAAGCAATCGGTTTGTACTTCCCGCTGAACTCATCAGAAGAAAAAATACACCACCCAAAACCAGTCCGAGCAGTATTTGGATAGCCAATATACTGCTGAAAGTTACTGTCGATGGAGAACCACTGCTTATTATAAGGTCCTCATACTTCTTTTTGATTTCTGCAGGTGCTGCATTGCCTATAGCCTGAGTAACTCTCTGATACGCAGGCTTAAGAACCCTGTCAGCGAAAGGCTGCTTCATCTCATCCTCGTCTTCATCAGTTGTCGGAGACATTGTCTTTATGCCATTAAGTCTTTCATATACATTCTGATTTTTTCTGAATATGATGAAGTAAAGAATCAGGAAGAGATACGCTGTAGTGATAAACACCATGGAATACACCAATATTTCCAATTCAATCCCCTCCTAGATTTCAATATTTACAAGCTTAATTAGCATGAAGATTCCTATTAGTTCCATTACAATTGCGAGAACTAAAGCAATTATTCCAGGCAGAGTTGTGAATAGGACATTAAGATATCCTGGATTAATAACACTAATAGCCAAAGCTAAAGCTACCGGTAGAACACTGATTATGAATGCAGACAATCTACCCTGTGCAGTAAGACTCCTGATTTCTCCCCGCAACTTAACCCTTTCCCTGATTGTGTTCGATATCGTATCAAGAACCTCAGCGAGATTTCCACCAACCTGCCTTTGTATGAGAAGAGCAGTAATGAACATATCCAAATCCTCATCATCCGTTCGTTTGCTTAAGTTCTCTAATGCTTCTTCCATTGGCTTTCCAAGGGAATTATCTCTAAGTACCTTTAGGAATTCGTCAGATATTGGGCTCTCCATTTCATTTCCAGCGACATTCAAGGCCTGTGGAAAGCTGAATCCTGCCCTCAAACCATTTGAAATTAAAGTCAGCGCCTGCGGCAACTGGCTATTCAGAAGTCTACCTCTCTTCTTTTTGATTGATCCGACATAAATATCTGGAATCTTATAACCAATCAAAGCACCAATAGCTCCAACCGCTACATTCCCGCCTATTAAAGCAAGGAGCATTCCCATTACTCCTGCAGTCATGAGTGAGATGCCAACAAACTCCTCTGGCTTCATCTTTATGTAAGCCTGGAGGAGCTTGATTCTTATTTTTTCCAAGTAGGATTTCTGAGGAATTACCCTACCCATCATCTTCAAGGCTCCGAAGCCCTGTTGCTTGGCTGATGGCCTTTCAACAAGCTCGGAATCAGGTTCCATCATAAGACTTGCTGTCTTAAGTCTATTCAAGGTAGCAAGCCTTGTTCCATAAAATACATTGTAAAGACCTATAACCAAAGCTACAACAGTGAAGAAGGCAAGACCAAGAATCAAATATTCCATGTCAATACCTCCTCTGGCTGCTCTCCGCACTCAAATCAACTGTCTTAAAAACACTTGCAGGGATATTGTCACCATGAGCTTTAATCTTTTCAAGGAAGTTTGGTACTATACCAGTTGGTATGTGCTTTCCTATTACTCCGCCTCTTTCATTGAAGCCATCCTGCCTGAACACATAGATATCCTGAAGAGTTATAGTGTCACTTTCCATACCTACAATCTCAGTAATCTTTGTAATTTTTCTGGTACCATCAGTAAATCTGGCAACCTGCACAATAAGATTTATCGCGGAAGTTACCTGTTCTCTGATTGCCCTGGACGGAAGTTCCATTCCTGACATCATGACCATGGTTTCAAGTCTTGCCAGACTGTCTCTTGGTGTATTTGCATGAATCGTAGTAAGTGAACCATCATGACCGGTATTCATGGCCTGAAGCATATCAAGAGCTTCACCACTTCTAACCTCTCCAACGACTATCCTGTCTGGTCTCATACGAAGTGTATTTACAACAAGATCCCTTATGGTTATTCTACCCTTACCTTCAATATTTGCAGGTCTGGCTTCCAATGTAACCACATGTTCCTGCTGAAGTTGAAGCTCAGCAGCATCCTCAACTGTAACTATTCTTTCATCATTTGGTATGAATCCTGAAAGAACATTCAAAAGAGTCGTCTTTCCACTACCTGTACCACCTGAAACCAGTACATTTACCCTACCTCTTACACTGGCCCTAAGCAGCTTAGCCATATCCGCATTCAAAGTTCCAAATGAAATCAGGTCCTCAAGTGTGTAAGGATCGACTGAAAACTTTCTTATAGTGATCGAAGGACCCTTTATTGAAAGCGGGGGAATGATTATGTTTACTCGAGAGCCATCTGGAAGTCTAGCATCTACAAGCGGTGAGCTTTCATCGACTCGTCTTCCAAGTGGAGATATTATCTTGTCGATAATATGCATTACATGCCTGTCATCCCTGAAACTGTGCTCTGTCTTTGTAATCTTACCGCCTCTTTCAACAAAAATATTCTTAGGCCCATTCACCATTACTTCCGTTACGGTTGGGTCGTTCAGCAATGTAGTTATAGGACCATAGCCATATATCTCGTCCATTACCGAGTTACACACCCTTTGCTTGTCGCCAAGCGATAGGTGGCGCTTTGTCTCAAAGAGTATATTGTTGACAGTTTCGTTAACTTTATCCTGTACCGTACGTTTCTGTATCATATCAGAAGAATCTGTGCTTAATGTTATCTGGTCTATGACATTCCCAAGCACTTCAAAGGACAGGTCATCAAGTTCCTTCTTCTTCTTTGCAAGAAGTTCCATAGTGCTGTCCTTTTCATCTTTTATCGGTTCCGTCTTCTTTATTCCATTTACACCAAAAGTCCCAAAAGCCATGGAGCTCTCCTCCCTCTCTTGTATATTGTAGTTGTCA
>NZ_AXUN02000042.1 GCF_000495435.3 Youngiibacter fragilis 232.1
TAGGAATATGATTGCAAAATCAACTATAAGCTTCATGTATAGGGTAGCATAATTTTCTTAAACTGAATAATTTTTGACAGGGAATATTTCCTGTCTATTTGTGATGCTTATTTTGGTTACCAGTTTCAAATTTACTGATGTGTATGGTCAATTAACATCAAAAAGAAGCTACCACTGTTTGTGATAGCTTCTTGAGTGAGATTAACTTAATGCCATTGGGCATACGCCGGGGCATTAGATTTCTTACGCCTCTTCCTCGAACTGGTCCTTGCCTACTCCGCAAAGCGGGCAAACCCAATCTGCAGGTAGATCGTCGAAGCTTGTTCCTGGGGCAACTCCGTTCTCTTCGTCACCTACTGCAGGATCATATACATATCCGCAAACTGTACAAACATAGCTCTTCATTCCATATCCCTCCCTTTTATAAGTAGCATGTTGATATTGATTGAAGAATCAACAACTCATCTAGATTATAGATTACCTAAAGATGTATTTTCAATAGCTTGGATACTGTTTAACACTTTATTCTTATTTGAATTTAACCTATACTGGACAACGTGGGGTGATTTCATGATCGATACTTTATTCGGAAAACGCGGGGATGAAAAGAGGACCTTCTACAAAGGACTCCTTACCATTGCCATACCGGTGGTTATTCAGAACCTTCTCAGTTCTTCACTGAACATGGTGGACAACCTGATGATTGGAAGGCTTGGAGAAAACTCCATAGCTGCTGTCGGACTTGCCAACCAGGTTTTTTTCATATACAGTCTCATAATCTTCGGACTTTCAAGCGGGGCTTCGATATTCTATGCTCAGCACCATGGAAGCAAGGATTACGCAAGCCTTCGGAGATTCCTTGGAATGGCTGGCTCCATTTCATTGACTGCGGCAATGGTATTCACTGCCGCTGCAGTAATATTTCCAGGGGCTCTTCTCAGGATATTTACGACAGAGCCGGATGTCATTGCTGACGGTACTGCATACCTCAGGATAGTCGGGCTCAGCTATGCTCTCAACAGTCTGTCATTCTCACTTGTGTTTGCACTCAGGGCGACGAACCAGGCTATGGTGCCGATGGCGGCAAGCTCGGTAGCTCTGGGTACGAATACAACGCTTAATTATATACTTATCAATGGTTACATGGGATTTCCGGCACTCGGAGTAAGGGGAGCAGCAATTGCGACTGTAATTGCAAGGGTGATTGAATTCATCATACTGATGAGAGCGGTATATGGAAGTGACAATGTACTGAAGGCAAAGCTTTCAGAGCTGTTCTCGTTCACCAAGGCAGACATTTCGAAGTTCTTCAGGGTTGCATCTCCTGTTATCATCAATGAATCAATGTGGGCGGCAGGAATTGTAATGTATAATTTCTCCTACTCAAGGATCGGGGTGGATGCATTCGCATCAGTCCAGATAACGAACGTAGTGAGTCAGCTGTTCTACGTGTTCGCCTTTGGCGTATGCAATGCATCATCAATAATGATCGGAAACAAGATAGGGGAGGAAAGGTACGACCTCGTAAAGGATTATTCGAGACGGATAATGAGGCTGACCCTTTTCCTTGGACTTTCAACATCGGGGCTCATGCTTCTTTTGAAGGGACCCATACTTTCGCTCTACAGTGTAGCACCTGACACGCTAGCCAATACTGGCATACTGCTTACGGTTGTTGCGGCAGTGATTCCAATAAGGATATACAATGTGCTGTTTGTAGTGGGCTTCTTCAGGGGAGGAGGGGACACCAGGTTTGCGATGGGAGCAGAGCTTATAAGCCTTTGGATCGTAGGCGTTCCTGCTGTTGCTGCAGCTGCTCTGATCTTCAGGGTGCCGGTTACAGCAGCCTATTCACTGTCTATAGCCGAGGACCTGGTGAAGTTTGCGCTTTGTTACCCAAGATACCGGTCCGGAAACTGGTTCAGGAGGGTAATATGACGATAAGGACGGCTGCAGGGGGATGCAATCGCAACAAAATGCCAAGATAAGGAAGGACCGGCTCACAATGATCAATCATGAGCCGGTCCTTCTTATATCCATTCTTCCTGCTTGCCTTCCAAGACAGCCTGCAAATACATCCAGCATATACAGGCAGGATTCTGCTGTTCTGCCATCCTTGTCAAGCTTCGGGTTATATTCAACGAAGTCGATGCTCCTTACGAGCCCTGTATCCATTATGGCTTCTACAAGCTGAGCGCTCTCTTCAAGATTGAGTCCGTTTCTCACAGGTGTTCCTGTGCCTGGGACCAGGCTTTTGTCAAGGGAGTCGATATCATATGAGATATGTATGTCCGATATCCTGCTTTCCTTGAGCCTCCTGAGGAGGTCTTCGACAACTGCCTGCATGCCGCTTGAATGTATGTCTCCGATCCTGTACACGGTCATCCTGCTGTCACTGATGAGCTTCTCCTCACCCTTGTCAAGGCTCCTTGCTCCGACCACGTAGACATTTCTGTCAAGCACCTTCTTTTCTTTTCCATGCACTGACAAAAGCACTGTTGGTCCTACGCCCATTGCGGCTGCGAGAGGCATCCCATGGACGTTTCCGGATGGGGAAGTCTGGTCTGTGTTGATGTCGGTATGAGCGTCTATCCATATGACAGCGTGCCTGTTTCCTATGGCACCTGAGACACCGGCAAGGGATCCAAGGGCAAGTGAGTGGTCACCTCCGATTACGAGGGGAAGCCTCCCGCTTTTCAGCGAGTCCTCAACCTCGGAGGCAAGGTTCTCGGCTGCAGTCAATATCTCATCAAGATACTTCATCTTGCTGCTTCTAACATATTTTCTTTCAGGTGTGGCAAAAGGAACATCTATATTTCCCTTGTCCCTGACGCTGCTTCCTTTGCGTTCAAGCAGGTCCTTGAGTCCGAGCTCGCGAAGCTTGTCCGGCCCTTTCTCGACTCCTTCCCTGTCGCACCCGTAGAACATGGGTACGCCGATAAGGTCTATGTCCATTCAATTATCACCTCCACGATTAGTCAATTTATTATATGACAACATACCCTGGTTTTCCATATGTTGGAGGCCTTTTATAAAAATTTTGTGCATAAATGCATAAAGATGCTAAAATAGTAATATATATATATAGCTCTAAACCGGAAAGGCTCACAATTGCAATAAACAGAAAGGTCCCCATGCATTTTCCATGCATGGAGACCTTGTTTCACTGTGTCTGAACCATCTTTACCTTGTGATTGTATTGAGGAATACCGGTTCGGTCTCCCTTATTTCGAGGTTATAGGTGAAGTTTCCGAGGGCCTTGAGCAGCTCCCTGTTGAATGTTTCCCTTAGAGCCGGGAAAATTTCTGATGTAAGTCCGGCAGCTTCAAAATTCTCCCTGTGGACATCCTTTGAACCTGACCATACAAGAGTGTCGGCTGTTACTGATTCAATCTGGTTTACCTTGTCGCAAGGCATTCCGTCAAGTACTACAGAATCAAGTGCCGCATAGGCATCTTCAAGTCCGGTTATCGTGTTTTTTGCCTTGATCTGGTATCCGAGGGTATAGGCGCAATCCCTGTAGACTTCCTTTATTACGCTGAGATACTTGGGATTGGCATCAAGTGCACCCTTGATCATGTATGCTATCCTTTTTTCACTGCTTATTACTGCATTTTCAAGCCAGGCGTGTCCTTTCATGTGGTCGCTGCCCTGAGAGAAAGCGTCGTCGGCTGTGGTTCTTCCGAATTTATCCAGTGCTTCACCAATGAGTGTTGTTCCAAGGCCGTCCTTCTTCATGTCGAGAGCTTCGGCTATCATTTTCTCCAGGTTTTCCTGTATCCTGATTCTTCCGAGCTGAACGGTCTGTACCGGTGTGAAATTATTCTCCATGTGAACCTCCGTTTTTGAGTTGTACATTGTAATTATAACCGATTTGTTAACACTGTCAACAAAGTAAGAAGTGTAACATATGTTACCTACTTCGTGTATCCGTTTCTGTTATCATTCTTTTGTAAAACAATCCTTAGGAGGGGAATTTATGAGCATGTTTTGTTATCAGTGTCAGGAGACAGCAAAGGGTACGGGCTGCGATGTTCGCGGAGTCTGCGGAAAGAACGAGGTTGTAGCTAATCTGCAGGACCTTCTGATTTATGCTGCAAAGGGAATTTCTGAAGTGGTAGTGAAGGGCGGAGTTGACATAGACGGAATCGGTGAAGTTAATCACCAGATGCTGAACAGTCTTTTCATGACGATCACAAACGCCAATTTTGATGAGGATGCAATAGAGAATCAGATAAGGAGGATGATCGGGCTGAGAAATGACCTCAGGGCATCAGTATCTTCAGAGGGCCTTCATGACGCAGCTACATTCGAAGCTGATACAAGAGAGGCGATGCTTGAGAAGGCGGCAAAGGTCGGCGTACTTTCTACTGAGAATGAAGATGTAAGGTCGCTGCGTGAAATGATAATATACGGACTGAAGGGTATGGCGGCTTATACTGAGCATGCTTACAACATCGGGAAACAGAATGCGGAGATCTATTCATTCACATATGAGGCTCTTGCTGCAACACTTGACGACTCGCTTGATGCGGATGCCCTTGTTGCTCTGACTCTAAGGACCGGCGAACACGGAGTGAAGGCAATGGCTCTGCTCGATGAAGCGAATACCTCAAAATACGGACATCCTGAGATCACATCCGTAAACATAGGTGTCAGGAACAATCCTGCAATCCTGATATCAGGCCATGACCTGACTGACCTGGAGCAGCTGCTCGAGCAGACAAAGGGCACCGGCGTGGATGTATACACTCACAGTGAAATGCTTCCAGCCCACTACTATCCTGCATTCAAGAAATATGACAATTTCGTCGGAAACTATGGAAACGCATGGTGGAAGCAGGTTACAGAATTTGACTCGTTCAATGGAGCGATACTGTTCACAACGAACTGCATTGTCCCTCCGAAGAGTGAAGAGATCAGAGGAAGGATATTCACGACAGGATCTGCTGGATATCCGGGCTGCAACCACATCACAGCCGGAGCGGATGGCAAGAAGGATTTCTCGGCTGTCATTAGCCTTGCCAAGACACTCCCATCACCAAAGGAAATTGAGACAGGAAGTATAGTCGGAGGATTCGCGCACAACCAGGTAGTAGCTCTTGCTGACAAGGTTGTAGATGCGGTAAAGTCAGGTGCGATAAAGAAATTCTTCGTAATGGCAGGCTGCGATGGCAGAATGAAGTCGAGGGACTACTATTCAGAATTTGCCAAGAGCCTTCCTGAGGATACAGTCATCCTCACAGCAGGCTGCGCCAAGTACAGGTACAACAAGCTTCCTCTGGGGGATATCGGCGGAATACCAAGAGTGCTTGATGCAGGACAGTGCAACGATTCTTACTCACTTGCCATGATAGCGCTGACACTTAAGGACGTATTTGGTCTTGATGATATCAACAAGCTTCCTATAGCTTACAACATAGCTTGGTACGAGCAGAAGGCTGTAATAGTTCTGCTTGCGCTTCTCTATCTTGGAGTCAAGAACATTCATCTCGGACCTACACTTCCGGGATTCCTCTCTCCAAATGTGGCCAAGGTTCTTGTTGAGAAATTCGGCATAGCAGGAGTAGGAACCGTGGAAGACGATATTAAGCTGTTCATGCTCAACTAATTCCCATATAAGGCTGTCCTGGAGGTGGAGATACCGACGGGGCAGCTTTTCCATTGTCATGAATTGTAAGTGCATGGGACCTGTGGGAAATTACCCATCCGTCCGGACCTGGTTTGGTTCAGGGGTCTTCTGAAGGTGGACATAATTTTGACTGGTGCACTGATATAAGTTAGTGCAATATTACGAGGAATGAGTTATAATTTTCCAATGTGAAATACTGGAAATGAGAGGAAAGCAGATGAGACTTCGAAAGAAATGGTGGGCAAGGCCTGAAATGGAACAGGACAGTAAGGCTATATTTGATCCTGTTAGCCTGAAGGGCAGATGGCATGAAGAATTCGGGAACGATAATCCGATACATTTGGAGCTTGGATGCGGCAAGGGAAGGTTCATATCAGAGCTCGCATCAATGGACAGGAACAAGAATTATGTAGCAATAGACCTCAAGGATGAAGTGCTTGTATTTGCACTGAGGAAGATCAATGAGCTGGGATTGGACAATGTAAGGATAATTCCCATGCTGATAGAGAACATAGAGACTGTATTCGGCGAGGATGAAGTGGAAAGGATATACATCAACTTCTGCAATCCCTGGCCTAAGGCATCACATAACAAGAGAAGGCTGACCCATCCAAGGTTCCTGACCAAGTACAGGGGCTTCCTCATGCAGGGGGGAGAGGTCTGGTTCAAGACTGATGATGATGAGCTTTTCGAGCACAGCCTCGATTATTTCAGGGAAGAAGGATTCGAGGAGCGATACAGGTCGCTTGACCTTGCCGACAGCGGCTTTGAGGGAAATATAAAGACAGAGTACGAAGAGAAGTTCACTGCTTTCGGAGTGAACATCAAATTCGGCATATTCAGGAAGTGAAGCTATGACAATAAATGAGATACATACCGTCTTGCTGAAAGAAGTCAGAAGACATTATGACAAGACAGAGATAATACATCTTGATATCCCATTAGGGGAAGTTGAATTCAAATTCAATCTTGACCATGAAGACAGGATGAGGATACTTGAATTCATGTCTGAAAATCCGGAAATATTCAGTGAAGCAAACGATGATACCGCAAAGGATATCCTGGAGATGGACAATATCTGCATTAGATTTGACGAAGAGGGGACATATTTCGGAAGAAGTTCCTATGACTACACCGCCTGCAGCGCTGCTGCCTTCTTCATACTTGATGGCTACCTGAACAGCTTCCCTGACAGGATAGAGCAGATGATGGAAAATTACAGGGAAGGGTACAGCCTGAATTAAATTCCTGAACTGAAAAAACGCCGGTGACGGCGTTTTTTCATATTGTGATCAGTTTCCCGTCGCTCTTAAGCAGTTCAGTGAGGGGCGGACCCCAGGAGATGACTTCAATTCCAAGAGCTTCGAGCTCGGCTATGACACCCAGCTCCCTTGCGCAGGCTATGCAGGCTGAGAACCTTACCCCGGCATCCTGTGCGGCCCGTATCTCTTCCTGGATAACCAGGTTTTCAGCAGCCAGCCTTGCGGTATCACCCCATACGATTACAGTGACATTCTCCCACCAGTTGCGGAGCATGCTGTTTTTGGCATACATCATGACCATGAGACGTGATGTGTTAAGATCTGCATTTGTCCATAGAATGTGCAATGAATTCTTATCAACCATAGAAAGCTCCTTTATCTTCAATGCTCTGGCAAATGATCTGATTCACTTATGAAGCCAAATACCGGCACGTTTGGCATCTGTGCCTGAACATGGCCGGTATTTGCACTTTGTCCTTCGATTTAAGAATGTTCTGTAACACTGGTCTAGAATACTTTGGCAGCTTCCACCAGGATCTTGTCGTAATCCACCTCGCCGCCAACTTCAGGGACGAATTCCATGTATGTGATCCTGTCATCTTTGTCAACAACGAACGCTGCCCTTGCAAGGAGTGCCAGCTCTTCGATGTAGGTTCCGGTCTTTTCACCGAATATCCTGTACTTGTGGTCAGAAAGCATGTTGATGTTATCACCTGCATTGACCTTTACGAACCTTTCGATTGCGAAAGGCAAGTCCATCGATACTCCAAATACCCTGTAGCCCTTGAAGTCCTCAAGCCTGTCGTTGAAGGTGAGAAGTTCAAGTGAACATGGTGCGGTATCGACCGAAGGGAAGGTAAGAATTACTTTTGCACCTTTGATATCTTCATTTGTAACGTCGGCAAGCTTGGTGTCAGTAAGAGTGAAATCAGGGAAGGAGTCCCCGACTTTCAGGGTGTCCCCGTAGAGGGTAACTTCGTTTCCGCCAAATGTGATCTTCATTAAATTCACCTCTCCTGTATTTATGTTGATTGCATATCCTTCAGGTTATCAAACCCTCCGGTCAAGTTCACCAGGAACTTCTTTTCCATGAATTCAGGGTGCAGGGATTGCTTTGACTTCCTCAGACCAGGAATCCCAAGGTCCTGCTCCCTGTTGGTGTATCGTATGCCTTCTCCATAGCTGTCGAGAACCGTCTTTATGATGAAGGTATATAGACCGTTTATGGACTGGTCTGCCTTCTCTATGTGGTTGAGGATGCAGTCGCTGTTCAGTATCTCCATGATCGTGAATCCATGACAATGACCGTCAATGAATACTGATAATCCAACTATGTCAAAATGCTCCATATTGTCCAGTAACTCAATTATACCATTCAATTCCTCAAGGAGACTTTCGCTCTGTGAACTTTCTGAAAACCATTTCCTGGCAAATTCCTTTGCTTCTTCCCTTGAGTCCTCGAGAGGCTTTGTCTCAAACTCATAGTTCTTGATGAAGTTGTTGTAGTGGTTCTTCTTGCTGTGGAGCTTCTTTCCTGAAAATGTCCTTAGCTTCTCAACGAGATAAACATACTCGTTGTTGTCAATATCTTCAGTGGCTTCAAATTCAAGACCAAGGGAAAGCATGAGCTCAACATCTTCAGCACGCGCATCCCTTATCCTAAGCGGCATTCCATTTTCCAAAAGGTGTGATATCAGCTTCGAGTAGGACCTCGATGCGTTTCCTGAGTCCTTTACCACAGGTGGAAGGAAAGTCGGATCCTTTCTGCCCTTGACTATGTATAGGGCATCCGCATCAGCATGAAACCGAATATTCTGCATCCTTCTCCAGAGGTAAAGGTTCGTGAAACTGTATGTTGAGGCTATGTACCTGAACGGCTTGAGATATCCGTTAAAGACAGCCCTGCTTGCGAGGTCAAGGTCATTAAGTTCCAATTTATCACTCCTAAGGTCCTGATTATTAATTGTATTCAATTTAATTATATCATATTGTCCTCGGTTTGCAAGCTAAGCCTATTCCTCGCTGCAGGGGCTGTTCCGGTGCACTATGCAGAGTTCTTTCTTGAATATCCCCCTGAACCTTTCTGCCACACGCATGGCTTCGAAAATTTCGAGGGTGAGGTCGAATTCGGAATAGGGGATGATCCTCACAGTACTGTCATCGATTTCCACAGACAGGTCATATACTAGGCCGGAAAGGCTTCTGTCAAGGCACTCGGCGATCGATATGCAGACACCCAGCTTCTCGACAGAGCTTATATCCAGCCTGTTTAGTATCTGCCCGTAGTTTATATTGGATATCTCATAGCTGAAATTTCTGTGGTAGCCAGCTGCGAAGGCGCTCAGGAGAACGTCCTTGTGGCTCATACCGTTGATTTCAGAATTGATTATTATGTAGAAGCTGTGCTTCTCGTGATCATAATATCTTATTGACATTCCCACATCGTGAAGCATGCAGGAGGTCTTGAGGATAGCGTCATACTCCCTGCCAAGCTTATGAAGGGGCTTTAGTCCGGCGAATATCTTCTCAGTAAGGTAGTAGACGGCTTCGGCATGGGATTGGTCAACATCATGCTTAGTCATTATGTTCTGGATTGACCTGTCCAGCATGTCCGAATAGATCAGGTGCTTGGTCCTAACATAGTCATACACGACACCTTCCCTTATTCCCTTGCCGCTTATCCTGACATTCTGGATACCCGTGGACTTCAGGATTGAGGTCATTATCGCCAATGCGCCCAGGATTATGTCTGCACGGTCTTTAGACAGGCCCTCGATCATCTGCCTCTGCTTAAGGTTCTTGGCCATACAGGTGACATAAAGGCTTATCACATCCGAATCATACAGGGTATAGTTATGAAGTATCGACAGTGGGTACCTCTTCTTCTTCATGTCCACCTTTGCTATGGTCCTTGCGGAACCACCGACAGCTATGATGTCGTTGAAGAAGTTGGAGCCGATCCATGGCACTTTGGATATGACTTCAGCAAGATGATCCTCAAGGTCTATATGGTTCCTTGGGGAAACCACGTCATTTAAGGCATACTTCCTTGTAAGGTTGAGTGTTCCGACAGGAATCGAGGTTGATTCCTTCAACTCCCCGTTCTTGATCCAGAGAAGCTCCGTGCTCGCTCCGCCAATATCCACAACGAGCGAGTTTTTGACATTCATGGAATTCACGATACCTTCATAATCAAGGTAGGCCTCTTCGATTCCAAGAAGTATCCTGACATCTATGCCAACCTCTGCACTGATCCTTGTTACGACTTCATCGCTGTTTCCAGCGCGCCTTAAGGTATCAGAAGCTACTGCGATAGTCTCTGTGACCTCCATGGCATCCATAAGGACCTGGAAACGCATCAGGACTGACAGGATCTCCATGATCTTAGGCTCTGAGACTATTCCAAGGATATCGATGTCTTCAGCCATCCTGACCGTCTCCCTCAGCTCGTCCAGGAGATTGACTACCCCTTCATCGGTGATCTCCCAGATGACAAGCCTCATGGTATTCGCACCAAGGTCTATCACACCTAATCTTTCAATTTTATTCTTTTCTGCAACATGTTCCATTTTGACAGCTCCCCCGCGGTGCCAGCAGGCATCTGTGATGCCGGATGGCATACAGTGTTCATCTGCACCCTATAGGACTATCATAGTCTGAGATGGGCTGGAATTCAATACCGCGTGTCCTTTGCGTTGTCCTTTGCGTTGTTTTGAGACTGCATGCTATGGACTAATCTGGACTGTTATAGTAGAATGTTAAGGATAAAAACAAGAAAGTAACCACGGTAAACGTGGCTATGGAATCTCATAGGAGGTAGCAATTTGGATTACAAGGTTATCATATCTTCCAAGATAGAAGAAGAACTGGGTTTAGAAAAGGGCATCGTAATGGGGCTTCTGGAGGTGCCGCCAAGGTCAGAGATGGGAGACTATGCTTTTCCATGCTTCCAGCTGGCTAAGACTCTTAGGAAGGCTCCAAATGCAATAGCGGCAGAGCTTTCCGCGAAGCTGATCATCCAGGAGGTTGAGAAGGTCGAAGCTCTTGGACCATACGTCAACTTTTTCCTGAAAAAGGGTACTTACGTTGAAGATATCGTAAGGCAGATCATCTCTGAGAAAGCCTCTTATGGCTCACAGGGAACAGGTGAAGGGAAAAGGGTAATTGTAGAATTTTCATCACCAAACATAGCCAAGCCATTCCATGTGGGACATCTGTTCTCGACTGTTGTGGGGAGCTCACTTGACAGGATATTCGCATTTGAAGGCTATGACTCTGTAAGCGTAAATCATCTGGGTGACTGGGGTACCCAGTTTGGAAAGCTGATAGCAGCGTATGGCTGGTGGGTAGACAAGGAAGCCCTCATTAAAGACCCTATTGAGGAGCTGAACAGGATATATGTTAAGTTCCATGTGGAAGCTGACAAGGACCCTTCGCTTGACGATGTTGCGAGACAGCACTTCAAGAACCTTGAAGATGGAAAGGAATATGAGACTGCGCTCTGGAAGGAATTCAGGGAGCTATCCCTTAAGGAGTTCAGGAAGATCTATGACCAGCTTGGTATAGAATTCAAATCCTATGCAGGGGAAAGCTTCTACTCTGACAAGATGGACAGGGTAGTGGACATATTAAGTGAGAAGGGACTTCTCTCGCAGTCATCTGGTGCCCAGGTGGTGCTTCTCGATGAATACAACATGCCGCCTACCATAATCAAGAAGGCTGATGGAGCTACGATATATGCGACAAGGGACCTTGCAGCAGCTTTATACAGGAAGGAAACCTATGATTTCCACAAGAACATCTATGTGGTTGGTATTCCTCAGAGCCTGCACTTCAAGCAGGTATTCAAGACACTTGAGCTCGCGGGATTCGAATGGGCCAGGGATTGCGTTCATGTGGGATTTGGCCTTGTCAAGTTCCCTGGAAAACAGATGTCGACTCGTAAGGGTGACATAATACTTCTCGAAGACCTCCTGAGGGAGGCTACAGAAAAGGCCCTTGAGGTGATCGATGAAAAGAATCCGGGTCTTCCTGACAAGGAGGATGTGGCAAGGAAAGTAGGAATAGGAGCCATAATCTTCACATACCTCAAGAACTCCAGGGAGAAGGACATAATCTTCGACTGGGAGGAGATGCTGTCCTTTGACGGGGAGACAGGACCTTACGTACAGTATACATATGCCAGGGCAAGGAGCATCATAAGGAAGAACGGAACAAGCAAAAGCCTTGAAGGTAAGTATGTGAGCACGAAGGAGGAATTCGAGCTTGCCAAGACACTTGCATCATTCAAGGATGCCGTATCTATGGCAATTGACAAGTACGAGCCTTCTGTAATATCCAGATATGTTATCCAGGTAGCCAAGGACTTCAACAAGTTCTACAACAACTGCCCTATATCTACAGAATCTGATGAAGTCAAGAACTCGAGGCTCGCATTGGTTGAAGCGACAACTATCGTAATAAGGACTGCCATGGGTCTTCTCGGCATAGATACAGTGGAGAGGATGTAATGGACAGGACGATTAAGCCAGGGAGGTACAGGCACTTCAAAGGCAACTGGTATGTAGTCGAGGGAACAGCGACCCATACAGAGACAGAGGAGCTGCTTGTTATCTACTCGCCCGAGGACAAGGAAAAAAGGCTTTTCGCAAGGCCGTTGACCATGTTCATTGAAGCTGTTCCTGATGGGAAGGAAAATCCCACAGGACAGGCAAGAAGATTCATGCATGAGGATGAAGTCTGAAAGATCCCTGGTCAGTTGAAACCTGACCAGGGATCTTTCTCATCTGTCTATGAACTTCATGGTATCATCATCCTTGAAGGATGAGCAGCGTGTGCTGCACGATCCGCAGCTTCCGCAATCGCCCGAAGAGGATCTTCCAAGGCTCCTTATGACAAAATATGCAGCTGCAGCGAAGATTGCCATTGCTATTGCTATTTCCATGGTCTCTCCTTATATCGCAGAAGCGAGGAGCTTCACTGCGAATGATACGATCCATGCCACAGCGAAGGTATTGGCGGCTGCAAACATTGCGAATTTTCCTCCGAACTCCTTCTTCATCGTGGCCAGCGCTGAGATGCAGGGAGTGTAGAGCAGCACGAATACAAGGAAGCTGAGAGCTGTGGCAGCAGTGAAGGCTGAAGGCAGAACTTGAGAAAGGCTGCCTCCGTATATGACTCCCATTGTGGATACGACCACTTCCTTGGCCATTATCCCTGTTATGAGTGCAACCGAGGCCTGCCAGTTTCCAAATCCAAGCGGAGCGAATATCGGGGATATGGCTCCTCCGATAGATGCAAGGAAGCTTGTTCCCATGTCTGTCTGACCGCTTAAGTTGAAGTTCGACAGGAACCAGATTATAACTGACATTCCGAATATTACAGTTGCAGCTTTCTTCAGGAAATGCTCACCCTTGTCCCATGTGTTTTTGACTACATGTTTGAATGAAGGAAGCTTGTATTCAGGAAGCTCTATTATGAAGGGCTCCTCATCCTTCCTGAAGATCGTCTTCTTGAAGAGAAGTCCGAGTGCGAACGATACGAGAACTCCAATGAAATAGAGGGAGAACACTACAACGTCCTGGTTTCCTGAGAAGAACACTGATGTGAAAAGTACGAATACGGGGAGCTTGGCGTTGCATGACATGAACGGTGTCAGCAGTGCAGTCAGCTTCCTGTCCTTCTCTGACTCGAGGGACCGGGTTGCCATCACTGCAGGAACTGTACAGCCGAATCCGATTATCATCGGTATGAATGCCTTGCCCGAAAGCCCTATCTTCCTCATGAACCTGTCCATCATAAGGGCCGCCCTCGCCATGTATCCGCTGTCTTCAAGCAGGGTAATGCCGAAGAACAGTGTAAGGATTACCGGCAGGAACACTACGATGGATCCGACACCACCGATTATTCCATCTACTATGAGGCTTCTGAACCAGTCAGATGATCCGGCAAGCAGACTGCTAACAATATCCATCAGCGGAACAAGGAGATATTCCTCAAACATTCCTGCAAGCGGGTCGCCTACCCATGAGAACGTAAGCTTGAATATCAGGAACATCATTCCGAAGAACAGCGGGTATGCCAAAAACGGGTTGAGCACCACGTTGTCTATCGCCCTTGTCAATGTTATGACACCTTCGGTCCTCCTCGATGCCTTCATTATTATGGACCCGATTTCGCCATATGCTTCCTTCTCGCTGTCGAAGGACCTGAGATTGTTGGTCCTCCTGTAGCTGCCGCTCCTGATTATCTCCGCAAGCTCATCGATGCCCTTTCCTCTGGCTGCGACTATGGGTACTGTAGTGATTCCTGTTTCAGCCTCGAGAGCATCGGCATCAATGACGATTCCCTTCTTGTCAGCTATGTCGATCATGTTAAGTGCCATGACTATTGGAATCTTGTACTTGTTGATCTGTGATGTCAGGTACAGGTTCCTCTCCAGATTTGAGGCATCGACGATATTTACTATGACATTCGGGATACCCTGCTCAAGGAAGTCCTTCGACACCTTCTCCTCGTTAGAAAAAGTATCCAGAGCATAGATTCCGGGAAGGTCAATTATCTCCATTCCATCTGAATAGCCTGATTTCTTTTCAACTGTTACGCCGGGCCAGTTACCAACATACTGGCTGGAGCCCGTCAAAAGATTGAAGAGGGTCGTCTTCCCAACATTGGGATTGCCGATAAGAGCTACCTTTATCATATGGTCTCCCTCACAAAAATGTTTTTTGCATCAGCTTTTCTGAGCGCTATGTGGAATCCTCTCAGAGAAAGTACAAGAGGGTCACCTAACGGCGCTTTCCTCACCACTTCTATTTCACAGCCTTCTGTACATCCAAGGGCAAGGAGTCTCTTTGCAAGCTTCTCGTTGCCTCCTATCCCTTCTATCATTGCTTTTTTGCCGGGTTTAATATCTGTCAGACACATCTCTACACCTCAATGAAAATGATTATCAATTACATTTACATTATAATGCCGTGCGCATGTCCAGTCAATAGGACATGGAAATTGTTATTTTGTTAACGTTGTAGAATATGCAACAGCATTATATTACAATGGAAAGTGGATAGTTGTATCAAGGAACCGATGACCTAAGGCTGCTTCCTGTGGTCGGGATTATTGGTTGTTAAGCTGTTGCTGTAGAGGGGGACCTGGAACAATGAGTGTTAAGGGACTTATATTCGATCTGGATGGCGTCCTTGTCGATACTGCCAAATATCATTTCATGGCATGGAAAAGACTGGCAAAGGAACACGGGGTCGATTTGAACGATGGATATGCCGAGCCGCTGAAGGGGATTTCAAGGAAGGATGCCCTTGAAATATTGCTGGACCTCACCGGAATAAGCATGAGCGGGGTTGAGAAGCTGAGGGCTTTGGACAAGAAAAACTCCTGGTATCTAGAATACATAATGGATATCGACGAGAGCGCGGTATTTGAAGGAGTACTGGAATTCCTTGATCTTGTGAAGAGCCTGGGATACAAGACCGCCATAGGCTCGACAAGCGACAATTCAAGCCTGATACTTGAATGTACTGGGCTGACAAGGTTTTTTGACGTGATAATAGACGGATACAAGGTGACAAAACCCAAACCTGATCCTGAAGTATATCTCGTAGGTGCAAAGGAGCTTCAACTTGATCCTTCAGAGTGTGTCGTGTTCGAGGATGCAGTTGCCGGGGTGAATTCTGCAAAGACAGCCAGGATGAAGGTCATAGGTGTATCGAGGACAGGCAGTCTGGAAGGAGCCGACAAGGTGATAACGACATTTTCAGGGCTCGATGAAAAGATACTTGATTTTTGAAACAGGAGGGAAGCTTATGGGAGATACTGCCGCATTTTTTGATATAGACGGTACCATTTACAGGGAAGGCTTCATGGCGGACCTTTTCAAGAAATTCATAAAAAGTGAGATAATCGAAGAGGAAAAGTGGTATATGGAGGTCAAGCCTGAATTCGTCAAGTGGGACAGAAGAATCGGAACGTATGACACATATCTTGGAAAGATGGCCGAGATCTACACCCATGCGATAAAGGGCCATCACAAGGCCTACATTGAACATATAGTCAGGAAGGTAGTAGCTGAGAAGGGTGCCAGGGCATATGTCTACACCAGGGAAAGGATCAAGTGGCACAGGGAGAAGGGCCATAAGCTGATCACGATTTCCGGAAGCCCTGTGGAACTTGTGAAGGATATGGCGGAGCTTTACGGTTTCGATGACTACATGGGATCGAACTATGAGATCGACGAGAATGACCTTTATACAGGTGAAGTCATTCCCATGTGGGACTCCAGGTCCAAGAAGGTTGCAGTGATGCATATGGCAGAGCTATATGGACTGGACCTGTCAAAATGCTGGGCATACGGAGACACTGCAGGGGATTTCTCGATGCTTGAGCTGGCAGGAAATCCGATATTGGTAAATCCGACAAGGGAGCTCATACACCTGGTATCCGGTTGTGAAGAGGTAAGGAAAAAAGCGAAGATAGTAGTGGAAAGGAAGGATGTCATCTATGGCATCGACTTTGACGAACTAAAACTCTTATAGTGGAAGAAGCGTGATAAATTGTTGAGGAAAGAGCAGACCATTCCGATGGAGAAGGGCAAAAGTGATATGATCCTCATGGTGGATGGACAGGACATCATGGATAGGAGCATCTACTTCGATCTGGAGCATTACCTGTACAAGAAACCAATATGCATTGGCGTATTCGGAGCTGCAGTCTACGACAGCTGGAGCGGCACGATACACACCACCCAATACATGATCGAGAACAAGCGTGATGCTGAAGAGATACTTTATCTTGCGGAAGACTACTTCCTGAGGATGAAGGAACAGGGAAGAGACAATATAGTCACATTTTCAGGGAACAATGACTTTACCGTGATCAACCACCTCTTCAACAAGCATTCGATCGACCTGACCTTTGACGAGCATTTCAGGAAGGTTGACATACAGAAGGAATACGAGAGAAGGTTCAAGAAGAACATTGGGCTGAAGAACCTTGAAAGGCTATTCGCCATTGCCAGGGAAGGCGAGGTCATGTCGGGTGCGACGCTTGCTAAGACTTTCTCCAGGATAATGAAGGACAGGGACTACATCCACAGGATGCCTCCTGACAAGGTGGAAAGGATCCTCATATACAACGAGCAGGACGTCGTCAACCTTGCAAGGATCATGAACCAATGGCAGGAAGTGTCATTGAGCGATGTTGAGAACCTGGAGGGAATACTCCTTGAGGAGAAGGCTGAGAAGCTGGAAAGGATAAGGCTTGAGGAAGAGTACAGGCAAAGCCTCATTGAGTACTCTGAAATTGAAGACGGGTCACTGTCGACCGAGCATATCGTGCCCTTTGGGGGCTGAAGCAAAACCTGCGCGAAACCGCAGGTTTTGCTTTTTGGTTGTGCGCCCGGCATGGGCG
>NZ_AXUN02000041.1 GCF_000495435.3 Youngiibacter fragilis 232.1
AGATTCCACCTCGCGATGGACACCCTTGCCTTCGGCTAACGCTTCCTGCTACCGAGCGCGTAGTGGACTCTCACCACCAAGTTAGCGCCCATGCCGGGCGCACAACGACAAAAATCCCTGAAAGCAAATCACTTTCAGGGATTTTCATGGTTGCAGCTTCTTGGCGGAGAATGAGGGATTTGAACCCTCGCGCCGGTTACCCGACCTACGCCCTTAGCAGGGGCGCCTCTTCGGCCACTTGAGTAATTCTCCATGCGAAGCTTGCATAAAACTATTAAGTTCAGTCAACCACGAAGTTAATTATAACAATGACCCCTATTTATGTCAACAAAAATGACCCATTGCAGGCTCCAAGAAATACGAACAAAAAAACAGAAGCAGTTTTTGGCTGCTTCCCATAGTGGATTTTAAGGTAGGTAAAAGTATAATGCGTATGAACTTACGCTCATAGCTAAAGGGCTAAGGTTATAGTAATACACAAACCTTAAATAAAATTATAAAATGTGTTAAATATCAGTGAACAACATCATCTTATTAACGGATTTCATGTTCCCCAACATGGTCATGTGACAACCATTATCCGTTTCAGCCATTGATAGTGGCTGATTCATGGGTTTTTCCCATATTCCGGGTCAGTTTTTTGATTTTATGGACAATTATTCAATTATCACGAAAAATGTTCGTCGAATCATCCCCGTATCTGTCCGTTGCCGAAGATGATGTATTTCGTAGTGGTGAGTTCCTTTGTTCCAACAGGTCCTCTGACATGGAGCTTCTGTGTGGAAATACCCATCTCTCCTCCCATGCCGAATTCGAATCCATCCGTGAACCTTGTTGACGCATTGACATATACCGCTGCGGAATCTATCCTGTTGAGGAATTCCATGGCATTAGCATAGTTCTCAGTCACGATGGATTCCGAATGTGATGTTGAATACCTGTTGATATGCCTAATTGCCTCATCCAGAGAATCTACTACCTTCAGTGAAATCTTGTAATCAAGGTATTCTGTGGCAAAATCCTCATCTGTCGCCTCCTGGAATTCAGGAACTACAGCCTTTGCCCTTTCATCGGCATATACCGTCACGTTGTATTTCTTCAGTTCGTTCCAGACTAATGGCAGGAAGCCTTCTATTTTGCTGCTGTGGACTACGAGGCTCTCAGCAGCATTGCATACTCCTATCCTCTGGGACTTTGCATTTATGATTATGTCGACAGCCATCTTTTCGTCTGCACTGGCATCAACATATATGTGGCAGTTGCCTGTTCCGGTCTCAATCACAGGAACCGTAGAATTCTGGACCACAGATTTGATAAGCCTGTCACTTCCTCTTGGTATGAGGACATCCAGATATTCATTGAGCTTCATGAATTCATTTGCCACTTCGTAGCTCTGGTCCTCGATCAGCTGTACGAAATCCTTGTTGCAGCCTGATTCTTCAATGCTTCGCCTCATGATTCCAGCCAAAGCCCTGTTTGAATTAAGGGCCTCCTTGCCTCCTCTCAGGATCAGCGCATTTGATGACTTGAGGCAAAGCGCTGCCGTATCGACGGTCACATTGGGCCTTGCCTCATATATTATTCCTACAACACCAAGCGGAACCCTCTTTTTCCCGATGATCAGGCCGTTCTGCATGGTCTTCATCCCAAGCACTTCTCCGACAGGATCTTCAAGGGCCATTATTGTCCTAATCCCTTCTATCATCGAATCTATGCGCTTCGGATTCAGGCTGAGCCTGTCGATCAGGCCTTCTGGCAGCCCGTTCAGCTTCCCGGCTTCAACATCTATCTTGTTCTGCTCAAGAATAGCGTCCTCGTTCTTTTTAAGGTTAAGTGCTATATTGTCGAGCAGCCTGTTCTTCTCATCATTCGACAGCATGGCAAGGCTTGTCGCCGCTTCCTTGGCCCTCATACCCATTTCCTTAAGCATTCCGATCCCTCCTCGAGAAAAGTGTTCCGATTTCCTTCCCGTTTATGATATCAACGATGATTTCCGGTGATTCTCCATTGGCTATGACAACATCTATCCCCACTTCAGTCGCGATCTTTGCAGCGGAAATCTTAGTTACCATTCCGCCCGTCCCCTGATTGGAAGATGTTCCCTTTCCTATTGACTCGATGTATTCATCGATGACATCAACCTGATGGAGCAGCCTGGCATCCGGGTTCTTCTTTGGGTCATCGCTGTACAGGCCGTTTATGTCAGACAGCAGTATAAGAAGGTCAGCCTCTACAAGCTTTGCAACCACAGCAGAAAGGGTGTCGTTGTCACCGAATATGATTTCTTCGGTAGCTATCGTGTCATTTTCATTTACTACAGGCAGAATACCCATCCTAAGCAGCTCATTGAAGGTATTCTTCGCATTGAACCTCATGACCTCATCATCGTTGACAAGCCTTGTGACAAGGATCTGAGCCACCTCGTAGGCATAGTCATGGAAGAACCTCTGGTACATGTTCATGAGGACTACCTGTCCGACAGCAGCTGCTGCCTGCTTTTCACTTACCTTCCTGGGTCTTTCCCTTAAATTGAGCCTTTGGGCCCCGACAGCTATCGCTCCCGATGAAACAAGAACGACCTCCATTCCCTGGTTCTTCAGGCTGGAAATGGTCCGGGACAGATGCTCAAGCTTCATGAGATTCATCTTGCCGTCATTATGTGTGATAGTGGAAGTTCCCACCTTAATGACAACTCTTTTCCTGTTCCTTAAGTCCTGTCTTTTGTTCTCCATCATACAGCCTCCGCATTGGTTATCCTTCTCTCCATTATATTTTATTTTGTATTATTTTAAAGCTTTTTTGATCATATACTCAATCAGGTTCACTGATTCCTGCTAATTTATGAACAGAAAGTTAACATTGAATTGAATATGGATTAATTTAATTGCATACTATTGATTATCATTCTCATTTGCAATATACTTGACTCATAGCAACAACCGGAGGAAACTTCGGAAAATATTGAATTACGGAGGATTTAGAAATGAAACATGAATTACCAAAACTTCCATATGAGTATTCCGCTTTGGAGCCTTACATAGATGAAACGACAATGACCATACACCACACAAAGCACCACCAGGCGTACATCAACAATCTGAACGCAGCGCTTGAGAAATATCCTGAGCTTCAGGAGAAGAGCGTTGAAGATCTCGTAAGGAACCTTGATTCTTTACCTGATGACATCAAGACTGCAGTCAGAAACAACGGGGGAGGACATCTCAACCATTCATGGTTCTGGAACTGGATGACCAAGGCTGCTGGCCAGGCACCTGAAGGAGCACTGCTCGAAGCAATAGAAAGGAAATTCGGTAGCCTCGACGGCTTCAGGGATGCTTTCTCTAAGGCGGCCGCAGGAAGATTCGGTTCAGGCTGGGCATGGCTGGTTGTATCTGGCGGTGAGCTTGAGATAGTATCCACTGCAAACCAGGACAACCCAATAACTGAAGGAAAGCACCCAATACTCGGACTGGACGTATGGGAGCATGCCTACTACCTTAAGTACCAGAACAGGAGACCTGACTATATCAAGGAATGGTTCAACATAGTGAATTGGAGCGCGGTTTCTAAGGAATTCGAAGCTCTCAGATAAACATATTGAAACGGCCTAAAGTTTCAATGAAGCCCCGCAAAAATTGCGGGGCTTCTCTTTTGTATAGACAGGTGACAACAAAATCTTGTAATATCATATTATGGTTAACACGGGGAGGATGTACTAATGGAACAGCTTAAGATAGAGGATTTCAAGAACTACAGATTTCTTTCCGGTATAAGGCACTCTCCAGATGGGAAGAATGCCTGCTTCGTGGTTCATCAGATGAACCTTGAGGAGAACCGGTATGACTCAAACCTTTATATTTTGAATGTGGAAACAGGAAAGACAAGGAAGCTCACATCATCAAACAAGGAATCACAGTTCAAATGGCTTGATGACGAAAACATCGTCTTCAACGCTATGCGCGATGAAAAGGACAGGGAGAAATCTGAAGCACTTGAAGAGATTACCGAGCTATATAAGATAAACATCCATGGCGGGGAAGCGGACAAGCATCTCAGCTTCAAGAAAGAGCTCGGCTCATATGAGTTCCTCTTCGATGGAACTATAATAGCAACAGTCTCATTCGACCTGAACAACAGGGAACTTCTCGGTCTTGAAGGCGAAGAGCGTACCGCTGAGCTCAAAAGAAGGAAGGAAGAGAAGGATTACGAGGTCCTTGAAGAGATACCCTACTGGTCCAACGGTTCAGGCTTCACCAGCAGAAGAAGGAACCGGCTCGCATTATTCAATTCAGACGGATCCTTTAAGGAATACATCACCGGCGAGTTCACTGATGTGGAATCGCTAAGGCTTAACAAGTCAAAGGACAAGGCAGTCATAGTGGCTACTACCTTCACGGACAAGATGGAGCTCACAAATGACGTCCTCTTATACTCTGGAGGGAAGCTAAGTTCCCCTCCGCTTATCGCCATGAACTATGGGTATGCAGGCTTTCTTGATGATGAGCATCTGGTTCTTACCGGAAGCAACATGCTATCGTACGGCCTCAATGAAAACAAGAGGATATTCACCTGCAGGGTCGATGGTTCTGACTTCAGGGACCTTTCCCCGGAGCTGGATCTTTCACTGTACAATTCAGTCGGTACTGATTCAAGATATGGTTCGTCCCAGGAAAAGACTACCGACAGCGGTCTGTTCTACTTCCTTGCGACAGAAGGCACGGACTGCAGGCTCAAGAGAATCGGCATATCCGGAGACATTGAGGATGTTGTAAGCATTACAGGGACAGTTGACGGAATCTCAGTAAGCGAAGGCAGCATACTTTATGTCGGAATGAAGGAGAATTCTCTACAGGAGGTCTATTCCACGGGAAGCGCCGAGCCAATGACATCATTCAACGCAAATATACTTATGGAAAGGACGCTATCCGTTCCTGAGAGGCTTGTGCTTGAATCGCCAGCCTCACATGACATTGAAGGCTTCGTCATACGACCGGCTGCGTTTGAGGAAGGGAAGAGATACCCCTGCGTACTGAGCATTCACGGTGGACCAAAGACAGTCTTCGGTAATGTGTTCCACCATGAGATGCAGATACTTTCAAACCTCGGTTATTTTGTAGTCTACTGCAACCCCAGGGGAAGCGACGGAAAAGGCAACGACTTTTCTGATATACGGGGTAAGTACGGCACTATAGACTACGAGGATATCCTGTCATTCCTTGACAAGGCCATTGAGACCTATGACGGGATAGACAGCAGCAGGGTCGGCGTTACAGGCGGCTCATACGGCGGTTTCATGACGAACTGGATAATTGGACATACTGACAGGTTCAAGGCTGCGGTCTCAGAAAGAAGTATCTCGAATTGGATCTCAATGTATTCGACTACAGATATAGGCTATTATTTCGCAAGCGACCAGATCGGTGAAACTCCCTGGACAGACAGCGACAAGCTCTGGTGGCACTCGCCATTAAAATATGCCGATAAGGTAAGGACACCGACCCTATTCCTTCATTCGGATGAAGACTACAGATGCTGGCTGGTCGAGGGCCTCCAGATGTACACGGCACTCAAGGACAATGGTATTCCGGCAAGGCTCTGCATGTTCAAGGGAGAAAACCACGAGCTGTCCAGAAGCGGCAAACCTCTCCACAGGGTAAGGCGTCTTAAGGAAATGACCAGTTGGTTCAACAAGTACCTATAGAATCTTAACAGCGCATCACTCATGCGCTGTTTTTTCGACCTGCTTCTTTCCGCAGCAGGATAAAATTAACATCCCCTTAAAAGAATAGATCCAGAATATGCGTTGACACTTGACTATACCTGGTATATGCTAATCAAAATACATTCTGAGGGGAGGATCTTTATGGATATAAATACTCTGACCTCACTGATCAAGGCATCAAATGGAGAGATCCCATGCGACCTTTCACTGCAAAATGCAAAAGTCGTTGATGTTTTCAGCGGCAAAATCCTTGAGACTGGCATCGGGATCAAAGATGGCTACATAGTAGGCTATGGAGACTATGAAGGTGATGAGGTGACAGACCTTGACGGAGCTTATGTCTCGCCATCACTCATCGATTCCCATATACATGTTGAGTCAACAGTTTCGACCTGCAGGGTGCTTTCAGAGGCTGCATGCATGCATGGCATAGGGTCGATGGTTGCTGACCCTCATGAAATAGCGAATGTTCTTGGTTCTGATGGAATCCTGTATATGCTGGATTCTTCAGAGGGCCTGCCCGTCGATTTCTACTTCATGCTCTCATCGTGTGTCCCATCCACTAAGCTGGAGACATCTGGCGCGGTTCTTAAGTCCAGTGACCTTCTGCCGCTCTACGACAGCGAAAGGGTCCTCGGACTCGCGGAAGTCATGGATATGCCTTCTGTAGCCGGATGTGATGAAGATATGCTGAAGAAGCTGCTTGCAGCAAGGAACAGGGGCCTGGTCATCGATGGTCATGGATCTGAACTTACAAAGAGAGGTTCCAACATCTTCAGGACCGCAGGAATATCTACAGACCATGAATGCGTAACTTCAGAGGAGGCCATGGACAGGCTGTCAAAGGGAATGTATATCCATATCAGGGAAGGTACCGCCGCTAAGAACTTTGACGCCATTATAGGACTTGTTGATAAGGATAACTTAAGAAGGTTCACCTTCTGCACTGATGACATGCATATTGATGAGCTCCACAGGAACGGAAGCATCGACGCTTTGGTAAGGCGGGCTATAGCCTTTGGCCTTGAGCCTGTGGATGCGATTCGCATGGCTACGATAAACCCTTCGGAATGCTATGGACTCAGGGAATCTGGCGCAATTGCCCCGGGTTACAGGGCTGACTTCATTGTGCTTGAAAGTCTTAGCGATTTCAGGATCAGAAGTGTCTACAAGAGAGGCCTAAAGGTATACGGGACTGATGGTGTGACCTTCGATTTTTCATCAGCCATACCTCCCCCAATAATGAGTACCATGAACTTCAGGGAGCTCAAGGCATCAAGCTTTAAAATGGACATACCGGGTACCGGTACGGTAAACCTTATGGAAATCATTAAGAACAGCCTCCTGACGAGGCACCATGAAATCAGTATGGGAAAGTCATCAGACTTCATGTCTGATATCACGAATGACATCATCAAGATAGGAATTGTCGAGAGGCACAAGAATACAGGAAACGTAGCCCTTGGACTTGTAAGAGGGTTCCGGCTGCATGAAGGGGCTGTGGCTTCTTCGGTATCGCATGATTCACACAACATAATTGTCATAGGCACGAATGACCAGGATATGGCTTCTGCCTGCAACAGGCTCAGGGAAACAGGAGGCGGTATCGCAATATATTCACATGGAAAAATGCTGGCTGAGCTGCCTCTCGAAATCGCAGGGCTGATGTCAGGCAGGCCGCTGCTGGAACTGATCGAGAACGTAGGGAACCTCAAGAATACAGCTCAGGTTGTGTTTGACGGTCTTGATTTCGACCCCTTCCTGACCCTGTCCTTCCTCGCTCTTCCAGTGATCCCCGAAATAAAAATAACCGATAAAGGGCTGTACAGCTCTTCACTCGGCAGATTCATAGGTCTTTTCAATTAGAGCAATGAAATTCAGGACCCAGGCACATCAGCGCGCCTGGGTCCCGATATTCCTAGATTTCTTCAAACTTCCTCTGAATAAAGCCTGACAATGTGTTCCAGGGTATTATCCTTGATTTTGGTCTGGATTCGGCGATCGATACAGCTGCATAATCGCCATTTCCGTCAATCGTCCTGAAGAGGTAGTATACTCCTCTGTGGGACACTGTAATCATATGGTTAATGCTCAGGAACCTTTCGTGAGATATTCCGTTTTCTTCACAGAACATCGAAAGATACTTGCATATTGTCTCACCGATGCTGTCTACCTTTGATATCTGATATTCACCAGATACCCATCTGTACCAGGAACCGTTAAGGTTCACGAAATTAAAGAACTGGTTGAAATCAGTTATGACAGTGTTCAGCGAAGCCTTCTCGTTCTCACTTTTCTTAACATCCTCGACCGCAACGGGCGCAAATTTCATTTCCTCTCTGACCTTCTCTTTTGTTTGCAATTTCTCCATAAACTCACCTCGGTTAATCCAATCATTCCGCGTACCGAATAACACAGAGGTAAGAATCTTAATATTCTGTCTATTATGCTGTGAGATTTCTACCTCTTGCTATCATAATATCACTTTCCTCTTATAATTGTAATAATATATGAACACAATTTCCATAAATTGACAAATTTGTAACATTTAAACCGGTAAATTCAAATCTTCTTCTCATATAGCCTGAACCATTTCAAACCTGGTATGTTTAGCCTCAGGTCCACCGTACCGGCATACTCGAACCCTGAATTCTCATACAGCCTTATTGCCGGAATATTGGTTTCAAGCACATCAAGCCTCATTGCCTTTATTCCATTTATGATCCCAAAGGAAGATGCATGGTCAAGCAGCCTTTCTCCAAGTCCCTTGCCCCAAAACTCAGGATCCACAGTAAATGTCCTTATGACCAGAATCTTGTCATACTCCCAGTCATATCTCCACTTCACTTCTTCATAGGCATCCTCAGGCTCATTGGAAAGCACTATGGTGCCTGCAATCCTCCCGCCAACAGTTATCACGTGGAGCTCACCCTTACCCACATAAAGCTCTGCTGTCCGTCTGTCAGGATAGACACCTTTTTTCCAGCCGGGATAATTGATACCGCTCTCGAGCCTGTCGCACAGCCTGTCAAAAAGTTCGGCTATCCTATTGATGTCCCCCTGATCAGCCAATCTGACATTGATATTGTCCATACTCCCTCCGCTTGTTCACTTTCTCAATTAATCAATTTCAATTTTGTGCATCTATGAATGTGAAATGGTATATATCTGATGATTTCATAATTTGCATAACACCTATTTACAGTGACTTTGATATATGCAATAATTTGTTGAAAGAAATCTTTAAGCCAGGTGCTGAGATACCGGCAAGGTTTGTCATATTGTGAAGCATTAATGCCGATAGTATACGATCTTGCCTTGGGCAAGTTTTTTTTTGCCATTTCGGACCAGGCGGATTTCAAAGAATAGGAGGCAGCTAAATGAATAACAAACATGTATCAGGGTATCTTCCTGACGAGACACCGGACTTCCTCGAACTCATAGCGTTCGCGCTCCAGCAGATTGTTGTCATGTTCCCGGCAACCGTACTCGTTGCACTCATAACCGGTTTCCATGTTTCAACTACCATATTCGCAAGCGGACTTGCAACACTCGCTTTCATACTTGTGACTGGAAGAAAGATCCCCCTATATTATGGATCAAGCTTCTCATATATCGCAGCCATAGCTTCGATAATGAGCGCCGATGCTTTCGCATCATATTCGCTCAATGACAAGATATCAATCGCCCAGTTCGGAATCATAATGTCCGGTTTCGTATCTATAATCGCCGGATACATCATAAAGAAAAGCGGAAAGGCTTTCATCGACAAGGTCCTTCCACCAACCGTAACAGGAAGCATAGCAATAATCATTGGTCTTTCACTCTCAGCCAACGCCATGGGAAATGCATCTGCAATACCCTCCACCGTAGCTGAAGCAAGCAAAAGCTTAGCAGGAAGCCTTGCCTGGGTAATCGCACTAATAACCCTAATATCAACAATATTATACTCAGTATACCTCAAAGGCAAGCTTAGCCAGCTTCCAATATTGTTCGGACTACTTACCGGATATGTGTCAGCACTGATAATCGGCGCTTCAACCGGCATCCAGTTCGTGAACTTCAACACTATAGCCTCAGCAGGAATACTCAATCTTCCGATATTCACTTTCCCGAAGCCATCGATTGCGGCTGTTATAGCAATAATGCCAATAGCAATAGCGACCATACCTGAATCAACAGCCCATATCTACCAGCTTGACATTTACGTTAACGACCTTGCGAGAAAGAAGGGCTCAACAAAGAAGTACGACCTTGAGAACAAGCTTGGCCTTAACCTTATTGGCGACGGTATAGGTGACATAGTATCAGGACTCATCGGCGGCCCAGCTGGAACCAACTACGGTGAAAACATAAGCGCAATGGCGATATCCAAGAACTTCTCGGTTCCTGTTCTTATCACAGCAGCCATACTTACAATGGTAATCTCAATGTTCACACCACTGATCAATATCGTATATTCCATTCCAACAGCTGTAATCGGAGGACTTTCGATATACCTCTTCGGTGTAATAGCTGCACAGGGAATAACCATCATGATGGACAAGAAGGTAGACATGTTCAGCTCAAAGAACCTTGCGGTAATCGCAGTGATACTCATAGTTGGACTTGGAGGAAGCTTCAATTTCGAAGGCGGCATGATACCGATGTTCGGTACACAGCTTCCAGCGATAGCAACAGCAGCAATAGTTGGAATTACACTGAACCTTATGCTCTCCGCAGGTGATTCAAGGGAATCGGCAGCGGCTTCAGCAAGCGAAGAAATAGCATAGTCACATAATGCAAAATGAGGAAGGGATGACCCTTCCTCATTTTACGTTAACCTATTATTTTCTCAAGGAATACTGGTTCATCATCTGAAAATGTCCTGGTGAATCCGACCGCATAACAAAAGGCTATGCTTGCTTCATTCCACGGCTCTATGTCCGAGGTAATCCGTTTAATTCGGGCATTATCTGCCAGAGTGTTCACCAGAGCCTCACCAATTCCAATGCGTCTGTACCTTGCATTGGTATGGATTTCCCCCTATATGTTACGATATGCCCAAAGCTCCAGGCATTTTGTCCTTTATGGAGTATTCCAGTAATCCTGTCATCATGTATCGAAACCAGAAACCCTGATTCATTACCGCCATCTACCGGCTTCCCCATGAGAATCTGGCGCTTCTGCCTTCTCCAGGCCACAGTTCCATACGTTCCTCAAGCCAAGATTGGGACAGGTACTCATCCATATCACTGTCTGATATTCCGAATTCCATTATCCAAATTTCATATCCCAAGCATCGAGACTACCTTGTGCTTGTAGCTCCTGTACAGGAATCCTCCGACCTTACCTATGAAAAGAGCTCCGATAATAGTTCCTTCCCTTATCATCCCGATGTCTCTGAAGAAAACCATCGAAACTGTTGCAGACCCCGCAACGCAGGAGAGGTCGAACCATGTCTTCACTCTGGCAAAATCTATGGAATATTTGTCAGCGATCGCTTTACACAAAGCCTCAGGAGAATTGTTCACTATATCAGCCACAAGCAGCATGAAGATGGCAAGTCCCATAAGACATACGCTCGTCAGGAGGAAAGCGAGCTTCACTGGATATGACTGTGGTGCAAGAGATGCCGTTACCGACAATGCCGAGTCCGTAAAAAATCCAAAAACAGATGAAAATGCAATCTGAAGAAGGTTCTTGACCTTGAAATCCTTCCTCAGAATGAGTATCTGCATTAGAACCAGAAACAGATAGAAGAAAATGGTAATACGTCCAACAGTAAGGCCTGTGACCCTGCTTATTGAAACAGGGAATGAACTTATCGGTGAAACCCCTAACGAAGACCTTATCGCCAGAGCGACCCCATATGAGAGTATGAACAGTCCCAAAACAAACATGATGAATCTTGTTGCCAGTGCTTTCATTTATATCCGCCCTTCATAAAAAAATTCCCCGAATTCAATGCCATTGGTGGGGGATATCGGTAGTATCCTAAAAGACCTGTGTTATCATGTCAACCTAGGTTAAACTAGCTGCAAGCAGGAACCTCTTAAGCATATAGGCATCCCGATGTTTCAAGATAAAAAAAGGTAAAAAAAAGTCGCCATAAATGGCGGAGAGAGTGGGATTCGAACCCACGGTACACTTTCATGTACGCCGGTTTTCAAGACCGGTGCCTTCAACCAGCTCGACCATCTCTCCAAGTATAGCGACAAAACATATTATATCAGCATGAAAAACAAGTGTCAACAACCATTTTCCCATATTTGAAAAAGTAAATTCCATTGCTGAATTGATAAAGTAACTCAACTTTCCCACTTGGA
>NZ_AXUN02000040.1 GCF_000495435.3 Youngiibacter fragilis 232.1
CAGTAGACTGGCAATTTAAGGTTGACGATGCGCGTACTAAATTAAAGCACCTATATCCTGTGATTATTACAGATTAAAATGTTCCAGGGTACTAGTATCTCCATTTCTGCAAATTATCCTACATGACTTACTGGAAGGGACATGACGCAATATCTGCTCCTCCATTACATGTTTGGCCTCACTGCCCAGAACAACTATACAGCAGGATTTCTTGTTCGTGTTTGCAATTTGAAGTTCGCCAATAATTTCAAATACTGATTCTGAATACCCGAGGATTATCGAGTGATTCTTTTCAATGATTCTTGCGCTTCCACGCTGAAAATCATCAAGCCGATTTGCCAGTCCGGTATTTAGGATAGAAATCAATGTGCTTGTTATAAATATCCCACCAAGGGTACTTAGTGCCGCGACCACAATTAAACCCACACTTCCTTCAACGCTAGCTAGATTACCTGGATCAAGTGTGAGTGTGAATGATTTCCAGACAGCAAAAGGTAATGAGTCGTCTGCCCAAGCGCGTTCAACTACTATCACGGCGATTCCTGCAATTACTATAAGTACCAATGTAATAATTGACAATAAAAAAATCAGCGAAACGGTTCCTTTAGACATCAGCAGGTCAATCTTGTATCCTATCCGATCTTTTATTCTTTTAATATTCATACAAAACCCCTCTCACCATACACATACTATGTGCAACTCTATTTAGTTCAACCGAATTGAATGTATTCATCAGGTAGTTTATTCTGCTGATACTTCCAAATTTTATTAGCGTTATTGTTATGGCTAAATCGGATGGGTATTAGATTATTGCATGGCATTAACATTAATTTGTTCTCTAACCTTTATGGATTGATTTGGCCTATATTTGACGATTTAACCACATCACATCATATAGTAGCTAGTTACAAACTAAATATACATCATAACTATAACATACTGACACAACATTGAACATTAATTATCAGAATGTTAGTCGCAACGATAGATATTGTAATTGGAGAGATACTATTGTTGGAGCAGGTCATAAGCGTAATAAAAATAACTGTTTACAACGTAACAATGTTATGTTACACTACCCTTGAGAGGTGAGGACGATGGAAGAACTCATATCAAAGAAGGAGTTGTTGGAGCTTACCGGGATCTCCTATGGACAGTTATACAGGTGGAAGAGGAAGAATCTGATTCCTGAGGACTGGTTCATCAAGAAGTCGAGCTATACAGGCCAGGAGACTTTCTTTCAGAAGGACAGGATACTGGAGAGGGTAAAGCAGATCATGGAGATGAAGGATGATGTGTCACTTGATGACCTGGCTGAGAGATTCTCTCCCAGCATGCCTGAGGAGATGGTTATCAGCGGGGAAGACATTGCGTTACGGAACATTGTTTCAAGAGATATACTGGCATTGTACACCAATATGTATCCAGGTAAGAAGGAATTCACATTCCAGGACCTGCTATACATGGAGATGGTGTCTGAGCTGATTGAGAAAAGGAACCTTTCCCTTGAGGATGCGGAGAAGGCTATCAGGATAGTGTCAGAGAACTATGGGGAGCTGAAGGATAAGGACCCTGCCATAAGCATATTCAGGAAGCTGGGTGTGACAATGGTATTCCTTCACAGGTCTGACGGATACCTTAAGGCTGATGTTGATGCTGTTGTTTCTGGCTACAGCCTAAGGACAGCTGTAGAGAACCTCAAGCACAAGCTTGGGTAGGAGGGATTGAAATGGATGAGAGAGACCTAATAATGACGGGGGCTTCAGTAGTCTCCGGCGGCAGATTCAGGAATGTGAAGATTTCGGGTGCAGGAAGCGTGACATCCCCTATCCATGCTGAGACTGTGAACATCACCGGTGGGGTCAAGATAGACGGCAGCGTTGAGAGCAGGGAGATAAGGATTACCGGCGGGGTGAAGATCGCAGGAGACGTCACTGGTGACGAGATCATCATCAGTGGCGGAGTATCAATAGACGGCAGCATCAGGGGAGAGAAGATGGATCTTGCTGGTGGCACCAAGATACGAGGTGCGCTGAAGGGTACTGACGTCAGGATAAGTGGTGAGTCCACAATAGGCCTCGACATGGAGTGCGAGACTCTGACAGTCCATGGAGGGATATTCTGCGGAGGTACAGTCAACTGCGGAACCTGCGACATAGACCTTGCAGGTGAGTCAGAGATCAAGGAGCTTGTCGGTGGAAGGATCACTGTAGTCAACAAGGGAAGGGACAGGGGCGGATTCAACCTTAGCTTCAGGAAACTCAAAATAGTGACATCGGGAGACTCTGTCCTCAGGGTACAGACCATAGAGGGAGACAAGGTAGAGCTTGAGAATACAATAGCCGAAGTTGTCCGGGGTGGCGATGTCTCCATAGGGAGAGGCTGCAGGATAGGACGTGTTGAGCATACAGGCACCATCTGGGTATCCCAGGATTCGAAGGTTGATGAGGTAATCCACTGATGGCTAAGAAGAGCATGCTTTCAAAGGATAAGAAGGAAAGGATGATCTCAGAGATCAGGACCTATTTCCTGTCTGAGAGGGAAGAGGAGCTGGGCGACCTTGCCGCAGCTCTTCTTCTCGACTTCATCGAGGAAAAGCTTGGACCTGAGTTCTACAACCAGGGTCTCATGGATTCGTATATCCTCATGAAGGACAGGGTGGAGGACATAATGTCCCTTGAGAAGCCTTAGGCAGCAATCCTTTCTATAGATATGGAGATGGTATATAATCAGGGGAGAGAAATGAATCGGAGGTATTGGGATGAAGACGAACATGAACCAGACAAATACCCTCACGAAGCTTACTGAGATCAAAGGAAATTCACTGTTCCAGGTGCTGGAGTTCGATGAGCTCAGAGGTGGGAAGGATGTAAGGACCGCTTTCATGCTTTCGTTCATGAGGCAGGCCGGGATAAAGCTGAGGCAGCTAAGGATAGTTCTTTCTTCAAGTGGAGCATACATAGAGTCAGGAAGGCTGAGCTTCATGAGGGGACCGATTGAGGTAAGCTCAAATACTGGCGGTCTGTTTTCATTCTCGAAGCAGCTTATTACATCGAAGATAACAGGTGAGAACCTGGTAAGGCCTCTGTTCAAAGGAACAGGGGAGCTTCTGCTTGAGCCATCTTTCGGTCACATTGCGCTTCTTGAGCTTGAGAACGAGAGTGTCATAATAGATGATACGTTGTTTTTCGCTGCAGAGCAGCAGGTGGAGATGTCCACCACAACTGTGAAGACTGTTTCCGGTGCTCTTCTGGGTAATGAAGGCTTCTTCCAGACAAAGCTGTCAGGAACAGGAATAGTAGCTTTGGAGCTTCCTGTCCCAGAACAGGAGATATTCAAGTACAAGCTTGTCAACGACACACTGAAAGTTGATGGCAACTTTGCTATACTAAGGACAGGCACCATTGAGTTCTCAGTTGAGAAGACTACCAAATCCCTTATGGGGTCTGCCCTGTCAGGAGAAGGCTTCATGAACGTGTTCAAGGGAACAGGTGAGGTCTGGCTCATGCCAACCAAGTCCGTTTACGACGAGCTTCTGAAGACCATGGACAATCCTCTGATGAGGCCCCACGCGGAGCATGTGGCTGAGGGTAAGGACGGCAAGGAAGGTAAGGCCTGACGGACTTCACTTTGGTATAGGTTTGAGACAGGTTTTATGTTAAAATACTGATGATACACTCTGGGCGCCGGAGGTGCCCGGGGTTTTTTTACGGAATCAATATGAAAAAGGATGGTAACATATGGCAAGAATGTTCGGTACTGACGGTGTAAGGGGACTCGCAAACAGTGAGCTGACACCACTTATGGCTTTCGAGCTTGGAAGGGCTGGAGCGCATGTACTTACTGAGGGTGCCCACAGGCCAAAGATACTTGTGGCTAAGGATACCAGGATTTCAGGGGATATGCTGGAAAGTGCACTCATAGCGGGAATACTGTCTGTTGGTGCGGAGGCTGTATCACTTGGAGTAGTGCCTACGCCTGCAGTTGCACTTCTCGTCAGGAACTATAATGCGGATGCTGGAGTAATGATCTCAGCTTCGCATAACCCGGTGGAATACAATGGAATCAAGTTCTTCAACGGCCAGGGCTACAAGCTTTCTGATGAGCTTGAGGACAGGATACAGGCTGTAATTGAAGGCGGCTTTGAAGGTGTTCCTTCACCTACCGGCAAGAATGTGGGAAGGGTAATTTATGAGAACAGGGCTACAGCTGACTATGTGAGCTATGCCATGAGCACTCTCAAGCAGGACCTTTCAGGACTGAAGGTAGCCCTTGACTGCGCTAACGGAGCCAGCTACCAGTCTGCTGTTTCAGCATTCAGGAAGCTCAATGCCGAAGTCTATGTCATAAACGATGATCCGGATGGCCTCAACATAAACAAGAACTGCGGATCAACCCATCCTGAAGAGCTCATGAAGTATGTTGTCGACAAGGGCTGTGACCTTGGTCTTGCCTTCGATGGCGATGCTGACAGATGTCTTGCGGTTGACGAGAAGGGAAACCTCATAGACGGGGACTTCATAATGCTGATATCGGCTCTCCACATGAAGGAGATGGGACAGCTCAAGGATGATACACTTGTTGTGACGGTAATGAGCAATCTTGGTCTTATGATCGCGGCGAGGGAAAGAGGTCTCAAGCTCGAAATCACCAAGGTCGGTGACAGGTATGTCCTTGAGAACATGGTGGAGAACGGATACTCAATCGGCGGTGAGCAGTCAGGCCATGTCATATTCAGGGACTACAATACAACAGGTGACGGACTCGTCACGGGCCTTCAGCTTGCAGGTATAGTGAAGTACACAGGAAAGACACTCAGCGAGCTTGCTTCTGTCATGAAGATAATGCCGCAGGTGCTTGTCAACGTGAAGGTGCCATCTGAATTCAAGTGCATCCATGTCGAGGATAAGGATATTGCCGCTGAGATAGCAGCGATCGAAGAGAAGCTCAACGGCAAGGGAAGGGTGCTCATAAGACCTTCAGGCACTGAGCCTCTTGTAAGGATAATGCTCGAGGGTGAGGTCCAGGAAGAGATTGATGCCTATGCCCACAGGATCGCTGACATGATCAAGGCGAGAATAGCGAGATAGTATACATTGGGGTCCGGATTTTTCCGGACTTCTTTTCGTTATCCAATGTATTCCTTTACACGCAATGTGATAGAATTAACTTAGAGAAATGTGGAGGTGTCATTATGGATGGCTACAGGATAGTTAATGAACCGGATGAGGGGAAGTTCTTTGTAGTGACTGAGTCGGGTGAGAGATTGGGAGAGATGGAATATATCCTTAAGGACGGATTGATTACTGTGCTCCACACAAACCTTGAACCTGTGCTTCAGGGCACCGGAATGGGCCAGAAGCTTGTCGATAACGTTGCTGATTTTGCCAGGGATAACAACTTCAAGGTCAATGCCAGCTGCTTTTATGCAAGGAAGGTCCTTGCAAAGCATGCTGACAGATATGCCGACATACTGGGACCTGAGGTTGAGGCTACACTATAGTAAAAATATAAAAAACTGATTTAACGGGGAGGGCGAAATGTTAAAGAGAAAGATTGGAAGAACTGAGCTCATTGTAAGTCCTGTGGGACTTGGAACAAATGCAGTCGGAGGACATAACATATACAACTATATGACTGACGATGGAGGAAGAAGGATCTTAAGGGCTGCATTTGACTGCGGTATGGATTTTCTAGATACCGCATACTGGTATGGACTTGGAAGGTCTGAAGAGCTGATAAGCGATGTACTTGGTGAGTACAGGAACAGGAATGACATTGTCTTAGCAACCAAGGCAGCCCACAGGTTTGAGGAAGGAAAAGTAGTCATGGACAATTCAGTCGAGTTCATGGTCAAATCTGTCTACGACAGCATGGCAAGGTTAGGGACTGACTACATCGACCTTTTCTATGTCCATTATCCTGACAATGACACACCCAAGTATGAGACGATAGGAGCACTCAAGGAGCTCAAGGACAAGGGCATCATCAAGGCCATAGGAGTATCCAACTTCAGTATGGAACAGCTGGAGGAGGCCAACAGGGACGGCTACATAGACGTCATACAGGGCCATTACAACCTACTTAAGAGGGATGCTGAGAAGGACCTTATTCCCTACTGCAGGGAGAAGGGAATATCCTTCGTTCCATACTATCCTCTCGCTTCAGGTTTCCTTACCGGCAAGTTCAACAGGTACTCTACCTTCATGGATTCCAGGACCAACAATCCGCTGTTCAAGGGCAAGGCTTTCCTTGAGAACCTTGAGAAAGTGGAGAAGCTGAAGGTAATGGCAAAGCAGCTTGATGTTGCGCCTCAAAACCTGGCTCTTGCCTGGTACCTTGCACAGGATAGTATTGATGCTGTGATTCCAGGAGCAAAGAACGTGAAGCAGGTAATGTCCAACTGCGACGCAATGACTCTGAGGTTGTCGGACTCGGAAATTGCAGCCATTGACGAGATGTTCAGGTAAACAAAAAAGAGAAATTTGGATTATAAACAAAAAGCACTTCAGCGCGAAGTGCTTTTTGTTTAGAGCATATCAAAGGACATCTTCCTTTTGGGTGACGGAAAATGGACAGCAAGCATATCCATGTCCTCAGGTGAAAGCACGATATCCACAGAAGCGGCATTCAGAAGAACATGCTGTAGACTTGAAGCCTTAGGAATGGCACAGACTCCTTCTTTTGAAAGGACGAAAGCAAGCATCAGCTGCTCCGTAGTTATGCCATATTTTGATGAGATTTCCATAACACTGGTCTCTTCAGCTATCAATTTCCTGGTATGCCTGTCATGAGCCATGGGACAGTAAGCCATGGTTGCTATCCCGTTTGATTCCATGAATGGCAGCAGGTCATATTCTATACCCCTCGAGCCCAGGTTATATAATTTATTAGGAAAGAATTGTTGAGGGGAAAAGAAAAGGCCATCAGATGCAGTACAGCATCGATGACCCGATACAATTTTTCCTATTGGACGAAATCGCGAGACCAGCCACGATACTATGGGGATTCAATCATACCCATCGCCTCGTGAACCGGACTAAAGAGGTACCACAATGAACCTGAAGCCCTTAATTTTGATGGAATTTGGAAT
>NZ_AXUN02000039.1 GCF_000495435.3 Youngiibacter fragilis 232.1
ACAGAATTTGTGATTGAGCCTGAAAAATAAAGGAAACTACATTTTAACTTTCATTTTAATTTGCTATTTATATAGTCTGTAAAGGATGCTGATCCTAACTTTCTTCTTTTAGCAAGCATCGAAGCCCAAATGGCATTGCCCTGAGATTCGGTAATATAGCCGTTCTCTAGTGCTTGAATCAGGATGTCTCCGGTAGTCATATGCCTTAGTCCGAAATTTTCAACATAGACCATGATATCCCTGAGATTATTGCTGGCAAGTATGCCACCCATGCTTTTTGCCAGAGCTATTGAAGCGGCTTCGCCCTTACCGATTATTTTATTTCCGGAATTTGGCTTATAAGCAAGTTGATAATATAGCAGATATGCTTCACTATCAGTAAGGATGCCTTCTAAACTCGCTTGCCCGCTCGAGAGAAGTGTATCGACACGTGCTTTTAGATGGTTGACTCCAGGATAAGACAGCTCATCGTATACAGGCTTAGGGATTATGATCTTGCCAGGATATAGCTTAACGAGCAGACTCTCGTTTCCTACCCATAGGAAGGCAGAGAGGCAGTCTGTATCGAAGAAAAGCGAATCAGTCAAGCAATTCTCCTCCTTCGGCCTCATTTCCATATACAAGGTCCGGCCTATATGCTGACAAAAGCAGCTCTTCATATTTTCCTTCGGAAACAAGGCCTTTCTCAGAAACTCTATCTGCTTGCTGGATATAATACCCGTATGTTCCGTATTGCTTTTCTTTTGGGGTCGGCTTATACAATGTGTCATCATACCCCTGACAAAGTGCGGATAAGATGACATTCTTGCGCATAGTCTCTGAATCCTTAATTGTCAGTTCCTTCTCAGCAATGAGCCTGTTTAGCACTGCTTGCCGGCTGATTTGAAAATGCTGTTCAATTCGTACGATATCCTTAACTGAAAGTTTGTCTGAAGGCATCTTTTTTATCTGTCTTACCATATCTGATAAAGCATCAGGCGGCATTAGTAGATAAGATGCAAACTGATCCGCGTCAATCTCCTTTTCACTGCCAACGCCAATATTTTTTTTGCAAATGGCTGTAAGCTTCTCGTCATCAAAAAAAAGATGGTATAGTTCGTGAGCCAGTGAAAACCGCTGCCTTCCAATCGTCATAGCCGAATTCACTGCAATAACATTACTTCCTGGATTCTTTACACAAATCCCGCTTAGTCTGTCACCCATTGGATAGTAGACAATTGACAGGTGTTCGATTGAAAAGGCTAAAGCAAAAATATCAATAGGCGAAGTCGAATCCTCACCTAACTGCTTTCTTAGATTGGCAGCCTTTTTCCACAAATCCATTTTATCCATTTGTTTTTACACCTTCAAGTAAATCTGTCATAAATATTGAATTGAGAGCAATCATATTTATGGAGCTTATCACTTCCAGGTCCTCCTCGAGTATTTCATTGGCTCGCAAAGCGAATGTCAGTGGCCTCAGAACTGATTCTAATTCGTGGAATGCTCCTGGCTGTACTCCATATAGAGCTGCTAGCTTCTCGATCATGTCGGAAGTCAATGCACGCTTTCCTTTTTCTGCCATTGAAATAAGACTCTGGTCAACCTTAAGGAAATTCGCGATGTTGCGTTGCGTAAAGCCGTTATGCTCTCGCAGTTCTTTCAATCTGTATCCAAGATGTGCTGTTGAAGTTTCCATAATGACACCCCCTCAACAATATTATATGCAATTTTAGTCATAAATAACATAGATAATAAGTAAATATTTATGACAAGATTTACCTTTCACTATGGATTACAGTGTTACAGTTTAATTCCGATTAATTTGAATACCCATTAAGTCTTGTAATGAATTTTGTGCAGAAAGGATGCGCTCTGTCTCCATATTCCTGATCACCAAATTTGCCTAATCTGAGCACCCCCTTAGATGTGTCTGGACAAGACAGCATTCCACTGAAGGAAATATCCCACATGATTAATTTTGTGGTACCAATTAATATCAAAGGTTTGTGGAGAAATTCATAAAGGATTCAAATGAACAGGACAGGTAAATGATTTCAGAAAATGATTGATAAATCATTGGCAATGCAATAGAATGAATATTGGCAGTATCTTTATGAATTGTACAAGCGGCGGTATCGAATTGAACTGCACGCAATTTAGGTTTTTCGGAATATTTGGAATCGGCTTTGATCCTTTGCGACAGAGACAGATGAATTCTAATTGGAATTGGTATTTATGTCTTTTTCGTCTGTCAAAGGGGCTTGCTCTGCCAAGGGGCACCCGAACAGGTGAAATGGACATTTTTTATTTATTGCAATTTTTTTCAAATACCCGGGAGCTTCAATTGCTTTACGCCTGTATGGACCATGGAACTGCACACTAGAATTTTGAGGTGGTGCCATTGGAAATTGGATTCATCGGAGCGGGAAAGGTTGGGAAGGCTCTCGGGCTTTATTTTACAGCTCACGGACTTAACGTGTCCGGGTATTGCAGCAGGACCGAAAAATCAGCAATTGAAGCTGCTGTCCTTACTTCTTCCCGTGCTTTCAGAACACTCAGGGAGCTGGCAGATTCAAGCGACATCATATTCATTACAGTCCCTGACCAGGCTCTCAAGGAAGTTGACGAAGAAGTGTCAGCAATGCTTGATAAAAATGTTATTGACTGTGACGTCACCTGGTTTCATGTAAGCGGAGCACATTCGTCGGATATCCTTGAAAGGATCCGGAAGGCTGGCTGTGAGACTGGAAGCATGCATCCTCTGCAGAGCTTCGGTGACCCTTATGGGAGCGCAGAAATGCTTAAAAGAAGCTGGTTCACCCTGGAGGGTACGGATAAGGCGGTTATGGCTGCAAAGTCATTATTGGATAAGACTTACGGAAAGCACTTCCTGATAAAGGCGGAGGATAAGCCTCTTTACCATGCGGGTGCATCTGTAGTATCGAACTTCATGGTGACTTTACTCGAGAGCGGCATAAGCCTTTTTGAAGCAGCAGGCATGGACCGTAATGACATATTCCATGCTATAGAGCCGCTCATCGGATCTACATTGTCAAACATAAGGGAGAAGGGGACAATAGACGCTCTGACCGGACCGATCATAAGGGGAGACTACGACACTGTAAGTGTTCATATGAAGTCGATAGGAGAGAAGATGCCTTCGGAGCTTGAATCCTATAGGGCGATGGCCTATAGGACTGTCAAGATGCTTGATGGAAAAAGGCTGACTCATGGACAGGTTGAAGAATTTGAACGGATATTGGAGGTAAGGATAGATGGCAGGTAAATTCACGACACAGGCATTTTCGGATGCAAAAAAGAACTCAAGGAAGATCACCATGCTTACTGCATATGACTATACGATGGCTCAGATACTTGATGAGAGCGGGATTGATGCCATACTCGTCGGAGATTCCCTGGCCATGCCCATCCAGGGCAAGGATTCAACCCTTGAAGTGACCATGGAGGAGATGCTCTATCACTGCAGGTGCGTGGCGAAGGGTGTAAGGAATGCGCTTATAGTCGGGGATATGCCCTTCATGACTTACCACATCAATACGGATGAGGCTGTCCGCAATGCGGGGAGGTTCATACAGGAAGGAAGGGTGAGTGCAGTCAAGCTTGAGGGCGGAAAGCACATGGCTGATACTGTCAGGGCGATAGTCAGGGCTCAGATTCCAGTCATGGGACATATTGGCCTTACACCACAGTCGGTTAACATTTTTGGCGGCTTCAAGGTACAGGGGAAGGAAGAGAGTGCAGCAAGGGCTCTTGTCGAGGATGCACTCGCTATCGAAGAGGCTGGAGCATTCGCCATAGTCCTTGAGGCTGTGCCCGAGATGCTCGCAAAGCTCATAAGTGAGAAGGTGAGTATACCGACCATAGGGATAGGAGCAGGAAAGTACTGTGACGGACAGATCCTTGTCATACACGACATGCTTGGGCTTTACTCGGATTTCACCCCGAAATTCGTGAAGCAGTATGCAAAGCTTAGGGGCAGCATGTCTGAAGCAGTCAAGAGCTACGTAAGCGAAGTCAGGGATTCACAGTTCCCAGAGGTACAGCATACGTACAAGATGAACGATGAAATCCTGGAAAGACTATATTGATAGGTAGGGTGGTTAAAATATGAGTATCATAAAGACTATTGAAGAACTTGAATCATGGTCAGCCGGAGCAGACCGAAAGAATAGAACACTGGGTCTTGTCCCTACCATGGGGTATCTTCATGAAGGTCATTGCTCCCTAATAAGGGCTGCAAAAGCTGAAAACGACCTGGTCGTAGTAAGCGTATTCGTCAATCCGACGCAATTTGCTCCTGGTGAAGACTTTGAGAGCTATCCAAGGAACATTGAGCGGGACTATGAGCTTGCAATAGCTGCAGGAGCTGATGTCGTATTCAATCCTGAGGTGGGAGAGATATATGTGCCAGGTTCTTCAACCTTTGTAGAGGTTACCGGGGACATAACAAAGAAGCTCTGCGGAGCATCCAGACCGACTCATTTCAAAGGTGTCACAACGGTCGTGAACATCCTGTTCAATATAGTGCGGCCTGACAGGGCTTATTTCGGACAGAAGGATGCCCAGCAGGCTCTGATAATCAAGAAGATGGTAAGGGACCTCCATATGCCTTTAGAGGTTACAGTCTGCCCGATAGTAAGGGAAGCTGACGGACTTGCAATGAGCTCGAGGAATGTCTATCTGAGCGCTGAGGAGCGGAAGCAGGCAGTCTGCTTGAATTGCGGACTTCAGAAGGCCTGGGAATACCTTAATTCAGGAAGTGATGACAGCAGGAGCGTAAGGAAGCTTATAGAAGTCATAGAGAATCACATTAAAGGGCAGGACCTTGCGGTCATTGACTATGTAAGGATACTTGATGGTGAGACACTTGAGGAAATCAATGGCATTGAGCCGGGGAAGGCTGCACTGGCTGCTGTTGCAGTAAGATTCGGGAAGACAAGGCTTATAGACAACAGAGTGCTCTCTGTTGAAGTGAGGTGAAGAGATGCTTTTAAATATGTTCAAGGGTAAATTGCACCGTGCTACTGTAACGCAGGCTGACATCAATTATGTTGGCAGCGTAACTATAGATTCTGAACTCCTTGACCAGGCAGGTATCCTGCCGGGTGAGAAGGTGCAGATTGTAAATCTTAATAACGGCGAACGATTTGAGACCTACACCATCAAGGGGGATGCCGGAAGCGGTGTAATATGCATTAACGGGGCTGCAGCAAGGCTTGTCCAGGTGGGGGACAAGGTGATCATAATCGCTTATGCCCTGATGAATGAAGAGGAGGCCAGGAACTTCCTGCCAAACGTACTGGTGCTTGATGACAAGAACAGGATCATAAGGGTCAAGCATGAGGAGATCCACGGTACCACTGAGTAGGAATAGACTTCAGACTGGAACACATGTCATTTTAATAAGATACACACTGCAGGTCAGCAGTTAAATGCTGATTTGAGGTGTGTATCTTACTTGCTTGCAAGCAAATATCCTCACTAGATTAGACAGACCGCCAATTCCCATGATGAGTTGAAATGAACCAGGTAGAGATTTTTAGCAATACCTTAAATGGATCTCATGATGATATGACATCCATATGCGCGCGTCGTGATCAGGTCCTTCGAAGCAAGATGACATTCGCTCAATCTGAAGCAATATTTCCGTTTTAATAGAAAGGATGATACAGAAAATGTTACAATTGCTGGAAAGAAGTCCTTCTTCCAGATTAAAGGCCATGGCAACAAGCGAAGAGGACAGTAAGAATCATGGGGGAGAAATCTATGGATGAACTTATTAATGCTTTTTACCTGATGTGGGAGAACTTTCCGGGAACGGCGAGGTTGATCAGGAAGGACAGGACGATCATTGCATCGAATGCATATGCGAAGAGTGTAGGATTCGTGACTGATGTCAGATGCGTGTCTGTGGGCTTGCCAGAGATTCATAAGGGCTGCAGGGTGAATGAGATGTTCAAGACAGGTCGCTATCAGGTCGTCAAGTCAGAGACAGGCAGACTCAGATACTGGATCCCTGTACCGGGACGTGACGATGTCTATGTGCATGTTACTATCGACCCTAATAGCATAGACGGTATGGTTCTCTTTCCAGCGCCTGCTGAAAACAAGTAGTATAAGACCAGTGATTTATAGAGTGTTAATGCTGGGAAGCGGCACAGCATTAAAGAAGTCAAATAATAATGTGTGTATTAAGCTGAAAGTGAGGGAATATTTGTGTTCAGGGAAATGAGAAGAAAGAGGCAGCTGATGTCGAATGAAGACACTGTCGCAGTAATGGAAAGGTGTACGAATGGGATACTTGCATGCACAGGGGATGAGGATTACCCATATGCTGTTCCGGTAAGCTATGTGTATTCCAATGGAAGGATATATTTCCATTCTGCCAAGGCGGGACATAAGGTAGATTCAATTCTAGCGAATCCGAAGGTATCCTTTGCGGTTGTAGATGAGGACACTATAGTCAGCGGGGAATACACCACATATTTCAGGAGCGTCATAACATTTGGAAAGGCGAGGATAGCTGATGGTGACGAAAGGCTGGATGCTTTTCACGCATTGGTTGAAAAGTACTCTGGTGACCAGAGCGTAGCGGATAAGGAAATGGAAATCGCGAAATGTGAGAACGCCTTTATCATCGCAATAGATATTGAGCATATGACGGGTAAGGAAGCCATCGAGTTCGTAAGAGCAAGAGGATAGCATAAATTTGAGCATCCTTTTTTTACCTGAATAGGTTTGACCAGTCGAAGATGAATATTGTTGAAGATATACTTTATTGGAATAAACATCAGTATTGTACCTTTTGTTGTAAATACGCTTAAAATACGATAAAATTAAGCGGAAGAAAAACATTGGGGAGAAGAGGATATTGGATTATCGTAAAGCAATAATAAAATATGCTTCTGAAAACAATGGATTTGTGGAGTCTTCATGGTGTGTGGGAGCGAATATCCCTACAACATATCTTACCAGGATGGTAAAGGCAGGGGAACTATATAGGATTGACCGAGGTGTATACTCAGTCAATAAAACTGACTACGACCAATTCTATTTTTTTCAGCAGAAAAACAAGGTGGCTGTTTTCTCTTATGTCAATGCACTGTATCTATTAGGTGAGACTGACCTTATTCCTGACTACCTTGAGGTTACAGTATATGCTGGGTATAATGCAGCGCATTTTCCTAAAAGCACAATTGTTCACTATGTCTCAAAAGAGAACTTGTTGCTTGGTAAAGTAACTCTACATACACCTATGGGTAATTTGGTGAGCTGTTATGATTTTGAAAGAACTGTTTGTGATATTGTCTACAACCGGAGCAAAGTTGACGGAGAGCTCTTTTCAAAAACAGTTCAATCCTATGCTGCCAGTGCTAATAGGAATTTGACCAAGCTATTCTCATATGCCAAAAGGATGAAATGCCTGCGTAGAGTGCAGGAGGTAATGGAAGCATTGATCTGAATGAGTATACATTACCTGCAATAAGAGACTGACTAATAAGACACATCGGTAAAGTGATCAAATATCTTTAATTTCATGGATTCCCAACATCACAACATCGAATTTCATGATGCCTATAGCTTTGACCTTGCATATCCCCCAATGCTATCATTAGTTGATGACAAGTTACTGGAGGGTACCAATGGAAGAACTTATTCTTGAATACTTCAGGCAGATGCATGACAACCGCTACAAGATTGACCAGGTGGACTTTATTGAAAAGGTTAAGGCGTCTGAAGAGATGACCATAATCGATATAAGGAGACCTGAGGACTATGAGAAGGGGAACATTATTGGGGCGATAAACATGCCATTTGGACCGGCGATAGCTGAAGGCCTTAAGAGGATTCCTGAGGGGAAGCCTGTGTTCGTGTACTGCTACTCTGGCCAGACAGCAGGGCAAGCTGTCCTGACGATGAATATAGCCGGTATTTATGCGAGAAGCGTAAACTTGGGATGGGACCTTGGGATCGGCAGGGTGGAAGGATATGAGGAGCTTGTGACAACAGAACCGACCTGTCTGTCAGAGTCAGTTAGGACAATAGATCCAATGGTTCAGGCTGAAGTAACAAAATACTATGAGGGATTATCTGAAGTGTCTGACACTCCGTTCAGGAACTACAAGATTTCTGAAGAGGAGGTATTGTCGATTGCAGAGAGGAAGGATGAGGATTTCATAATACTTTCTGTAAGAAGGGCTGTTGACTTCAGGTCAGAACATATTGAAGGAGCTGTTAACATACCGTTTGGAAATGAAACCGCTGACGGATTCGGAATCCTTCCTAAGGACAAGAAGATAATTGTCTATTGCTACACCGGACAGACATCGGGGCAGGTGACTGCAGGGCTGAGATTGCTTGGATATGATGCGGTATCGATGAATGCCGGAATGGGAACCAAGGGCAATTATCCCTTTGGCTGGATGAACAAGGGGTATCCTGTAGCAAGGTAAATCCTTCCATGGCAATAATAAGCGTATAGGTATATACTTTGGTTACAGGCTATGGCGATAGAAAATCAGTTCAAGGGGTTCTTGATCCAGGCCAAGAAGGAGGACATGACAATGGGATATGCACCGCTAAGATGTCCAAGATGCGGGGAGATAACTCTCTGGAAGAAATCCGATTCATCATACAAGGGATTCAGTGTAGGCAAGGCGATTATAGGGAGTACTATCTTCGGGCCTCTGGGGTCTGCAGCTGGTGCCCTTGGAAAGAAGAAGAGCAGGTACCGATGCGGAAAGTGCGGTTATTCAGAGGAGTTTGACGGCTAAACCTCTATGACTGTATTGGTGTTCAAGTTGTACTTTTGTACAGGTTAAACTGCTCGGAGTTAATACCTTTGTTTGACAAGTAAATGACAAAATCAAGTTTAAATGGAAGAGATCCAAATACTGTAATTATACAGCTCCGGATCTCTTTTATTTAGCAGGATTAATCTTTTTGCCTGTCAGCTGGATGCTGAACTGATGAGTGTACTATGTTTTGTTGCCAAGTCAGTCGATCTTGTATGGAAATACATCCTCCAGGTAATTGATGTTGTTCTTCCGGATGTATTCTTCGATAAGGTTGAGCCTCTCAAGATTCTCCGGGGAAAGCTTCTGGCTGATGTCAGCAATGATAAGGTCGGCTAAAAATAATGCGGATACGTATGAGTTGCTGAAGCCTATGGTTTCGCAGTGTGCCAGAAGTATCTCGTCAGCCTTCTTTGCGATTGGGGAGGTTATCCTGTCGGTCAGGACAATGATCCTTGCTCCTGCATTTACTGCCATGGATATGGCTGACAGCACTATCCTTGAGTATCTCGGGAAGCTTACAAGGAAAAGGCAGTCGTCAGGGCCAATGTCTGCAAGGTTGTGTATGAGGGAATAGTCGCCCTGAAGTACGGGCCTTACGTTCGGCAGAATAAGCCTCAGCTTCTCGCCAAGGAAATATGCAACGCTTGCAGAACCTCTTACGCTTACTATGAACTTCTGGTTGCTCTTAAGGAGTATGTCAGTGATCTTACCTATCTTGTCAGGCGGATTGTTTGCAAAGGTGGCCTCCAGGTTTGAACAGGTCAGGTTGAACACCCTGTTGCTGAGGTCTGTCGCTTCAGGCTCCAGCCTGGTCTTCTTCAGCTTGCTTGAAGGACCCAGGTTGACCGAATAGTTCTGCATGAGGGATTTGAGCTCATTCTGGACCTCCTGCTGGAACTCGGTATAACCTGCATACCCCAGCATCTTAACGAACCTTATGACAGAGGAATCGCTTACTCCGATCTCGTTTGCTATCTCATTTGCTGCCTTGAAGTAGACAAGCTCTTCATTATCAAGAAAGTAATTGGCTATCTTGAACTCTGTCTTGGTAAGGTTTGAATTCTTGATCTTGTCCTTTATCCTGTCTATCATGTGAACACCTCGCATTGTTGTAGAAACTATTAATTAAAATACTAATGGTATTTGAAATCGTTGTCAAAATATCTGAACAGGCACTTTGTTTATACTGCTCGAACTGGAAGAAGGTTCAGAAGAAAAAATTATCGTAATAGTTATAGTTAAATTTAAACATATTGAATAAAGAAAAACGATGACTTATCATAAATCAGTTTATGATTATTGGAAATCATCCCGCTGATGCGATGATAGTCAAATAATTATCAAGCTTAGGGTAGAAGTTATAACACTATGTCAAGAAATAGAGATATATTTTATCGAATTTGAAATTGATTTGGAATAGACGATCTGATCAGTGATATTGTGAATTTGCACCCGATCGTAAGTTTCAATATAATCTTTTGGAAATACTTGATTTTCCTACAATTTGTTTGTACTATGAATTTAGTGATGAATGACAACCGACATAAAAAAGAATAATGATTTTCAAAAATCATTATACAGAATATTTCGAGTTAATCAACATATTTTTTTGATTTAATAGTAAAGGTTTACAATATTGATTTAGGGGTGATAGCATGGCTGTTGGGTTTAGGATCTTCACGAATCCGGACGGGATTGACGCTGAGATTATCGAGGCGTTCAGGAAGCTGCCGGGTTCAAATGTCGCTGACTGCATGGGAAGGATGAGCGGAATGCATTCTGAGATCAGGCGTGTCTCGAAGGATGGGTGCAAGATGGCTGGTTCCGCTGTAACTGTAAAGGTCAGGCCTGGTGACAACCTGATGCTTCACAAGGCACTTGATATGGCCCGTGAGGGGGATGTCATAGTTGTCTCCAACGGAGGTGACAGGAGCCACTCGCTTATGGGCGAGATAATGGTAAGGCATGCCGAGTTCAGGAAGCTGGGCGGGATAGTCCTTGACGGACCGGTAAGGGACATAGATACAATAAGGACCCTCGAAATACCGATATACGCAACAGGTACGACTCCTGCAGGTCCTTACAAGGAAGGCCCGGGAGAGATCAATGTTAACATTACATGCGGTGGGGTAAGCCTCAATCCGGGTGACCTTGTTATTGGAGACGACGACGGTGTTGTGGTGGTACCCAGGGAGGACCTTGAGGAGGTCCTTGCCAGTGCCTTAGATTTCAACAGGAAGGACCAGGGCAAGGTCGTTGAGTCGACGGCTGGAAGGCTTAACAGGGCATGGGTTGACAAGAGCCTTGCTGAGAAGGGATGCGAGTACATTGACCTTAAGACCGGCAAAAGGCTGACGGGTGAACAGGATGGTTAAGCTGGGATTCATAGGGTTCGGTGAAGCCGCATACGAGATGAGCAGCGGATTCAAGGCTGAAGGAAGTAAGGTTGAGATCAGGGCATTTGATGTGGCCTATGAGAAAAACAAGGAAAGCTTTGACAAAAGGGCTGAGAAGGCCGGAGTAACGATGGTTGAAAGCCTGGAAGCCCTTATAGGGTCTTCAGATGTGATAATGTCAATGGTGCCTACAGCATATACCCTCACAACGGCGATGGATGCCCTTAAGCATGTCAGTGCAGGACAGCTGTTTGCCGATGCTTCGACATCTCTACCAAACGACATGGTTGAAATCGCGAAGGCTGCAGCTGACAGGGGGCTTGAATTCACCGATGCTGCGATGCTTGGCTCCCTGCCGAAGGACAAGCACAAGGTTCCGATACTCGTTTCAGGAACCGGAGCGGACAGGTTCCTTGAGATCATGAAGCCGCTGGGAATGGATATCGAGAAGGTTAGCGAAAAGGCCGGGGATGCATCAGCCATTAAGCTTACAAGGAGCATATACATGAAGGGCCTTGCGACCCTCATGACCGAGACGCTGATGTGCGCCTACAAGAACAACATACAGGACAAGATAATCGAGTCGATTTCAGTGTCGCTTGACGGTGAGAAGTTCGTAGTCACAGCCAACAGGCTGATAGCAGGTAATGCGATACATTCCGAGAGAAGGACTCATGAGATGGAAAGCGTCATTGAGTTCGCTGAAGAATGCGGAATAAAGCCGACTATGACGATTGCCACAAAGAAGTCGCTGGAGGAGCTCAATGAGCTTAAGCTCAAGGAATATTTCAAGGACTCCAAGCCCAAGGGCTACTTGGATGTAATGGTTGCAATGCACGATAAGGGTATCTTATAAAACAGGGGGGAAACATTTTGTTAAAAGGTAAAAAGCTTGTATCACTTATTCTGTCAGCGGCACTTGGTGCCTCGCTCCTTGCCGGATGCGCAAGCTCTACTCCGACAGCTACGACTCCAAGCTCAACTGCTGCTCCCACAAAGACCGACTATCCCAAGAAATCCGTGACCATACTCGTCCCGTTTGCCGCCGGCGGATCTGCTGACCTTACAGCCAGGATACTTGCACCATACGCTGAGAAGCATCTTGGCCAGTCGATAATCATCGAGAACCTGGCAGGCGGAGGCGGTGCGGTAGGCCAGAACAAGGGGGCTACCGCTGCTCCTGACGGATACTTCCTTACCCTGGCTACGACTTCAATCGTAATCAACCCTCTTCTCAACGAGACTCCATTCAAATCTGATGACTTCAAGGGAGTTGTCCAGATCACTGAAGAGAATGACTTCCTCGTTGTGCAGAGCGGCAAGGAATACAAGACTTTTGAAGAGTTCATCGCTTATGCCAAGGCTAATCCCAACAAGATAAGGTTCGGAAGCTCAGGCAAGGGAACCACTGATGACCTTGGAAATTCCGGTATGATAAAGGCAACTGGAATACAGGCCCAGAACATTCCGTTCGACGGATCAGGTCTTGCGACAACTGCCATACTTGGAGGGCATATTGAAGCCGTAATAGGTGGCGCGTCATCATTCGACCAGCACATCAAGGAAGGCAAGCTCATACCACTGGCAGTCCTTACAGCAGAAAGAAATCCAAACTATCCTGATGTCCCATCGATAAAGGAGCTTGGATTCGAGGTATATTCAGGAACCTTCAGAGGACTTGTCGTCCCTGCTGATACTCCTGATGAGATAGTGGCCATACTCGCGGAAGCGTGCAAGAAGGGAATGGAAGAGGCTGAGTACAAGACACAGATGACAACCGCATCGCTCTCCATAAACTATCTTGACTCGAAGGCATTCACCGACAAGATAATGTCTACATCTGCAGCTTACAAGGAAGTACTCGGGAAATAAGAATATTCATGGAGGCGACTCGGTTTCAATCGATCGGGTCGCCTTGAGATTACTATGGAGGTAAGACTATGGCTAAGGTTAACAGGATCGTAGCGATCGTGTTTCTTATGATTTCGCTTGGGTTCGTATATCTGGGGAGAAAACTGAGCGAGGGTGCAAAGACATATCCGATGGTCCTTGCTGGTATGCTGATCGTACTGTCAATCATGCTTTTCATTGATGCAAGTTCCAAGGTCAAAACTGACACATCCAAGAATCCTCTTCTGATACTGAAGAAGGAGAGCAAATACTTCCTTATACTTATATTGGGATATGTATTGTTCATATTGGGCTTGCAGACGGTGGGGTTCATAATGTCAACCCTTGTGTTTCTTCTGGCGATACAGTATCTGCTGGGGTACAAGGACATCATGAAGCTTGTCATCAATTCTGTGCTGTTTACACTTGTCATATACCTGGCATTCAGCAAGGTGCTCAACGTACCTCTGCCAGATGGCATACTAAGCGCTATTCTTTGACCTTACCATAAACTTTCTTTGGAGGATGAACATGGGTAGTTTGTTACAGGCCATCTTGGCCTCAGTATCGCCATATAACCTTTTATTCTGTGCGCTCGGGGTAATCGGCGGAATAATCGTGGGAGCCATTCCCGGTCTTACTGCGAACCTGGGTGTCGCGCTTCTGGTTCCTTTCACTTTTGCCATGGAGCCTGAAACCGGACTTATCATGCTTGGTGGAATCTATACCGGCGCAATATACGGCGGTTCCATATCAGCGATCCTTATCAACGCCCCCGGTACGCCATCGGCTGCTGCAACGACCTTCGACGGGTATCCTATGGGTCAGCGTGGTGAGGCAAGGCTAGCCATAGGTACTGCAACCCTTTCCTCTGCTATAGGAGGAATAATCAGTGTTCTGGTGCTTGCCTTCTTTGCGCCTTTCCTCGCCAAGCAGGCTTTAAGGTTCGGTCCGCCTGAATACTTTGCCCTCGCTTTCTTCGGGCTTACCATAATAATCAGCCTGTCCGAGGATAACATGATAAAGGGTCTGATTTCAGGAGTATTCGGCCTCCTATCGCAACGATTGGAATGGATCCGGTTGAAGGTGTCATGAGGTTCACTTTCAGGAACATAAACCTGATCTCCGGAATAGCACTTGTTCCTCTTCTTATAGGTCTCTTTTCAATATGCGAGGCGCTTCTGCTCGGTAAGTCTGCAACGTCAAAGAATGACCTCGCTGAAATCAAGGGAAGGCTTCTGCCTAACAAAAATGAAATGAAGCGTAATGGCGGGAACTTTATAATATCATCGATAATCGGAACTGCAGTAGGCATCCTGCCGGGTGCCGGCGCCAGTGTAGCTGCATTCGTTTCCTACAACGAAGCCAAAAGGAGATCCAAGCATCCTGAGAAGTTCGGAACAGGCATAGTTGACGGAATCATTGCAAGTGAGGCCTCGAACAACGCGTGTGTCGGTGGGTCGTTGGTTCCTCTCCTCACTTTGGGAATCCCAGGCAATGCGGTTTCTGCGCTTTTCCTTGGAGCTCTTCTGATCCAGGGATTAAGACCGGGTCCTGACCTGTTTTCAGGCAACAATGCAAAGATCATGTGGATCTTTTTCGCTGGACTATTGGTTGCACAGCTGCTGATGCTTCTTTTCGGCCTGTTCGGAGCGGGGTATTTCGCCAAGGTCCTTTTCCTTCCAAAGCCGATACTCATAAGCTACATACTTGTGCTTTGTGTAACAGGTGCATTCGCGATAAACAACAACATCTTCGATGTGGGAGTAATGTTCGTGTTCGGTATGATCGGGCTTTTGTACAAGCTTCTCAAGATACCAGCTTCACCCACAGTGCTTGCGATCATTCTCGGGCCTATGGCTGAAACAGGACTCAGGCAATCGCTCATGATGTCTAATGGAGATCCTTCAATATTCTTCACAAGACCACTAAGCCTGCTATTCATTGTCATAGGTGTAGCCTCGATAATACTTCCTCTCGTGAGAAAAAAGAAAAACTCTAACCTTGCCGATTAGCTGGCAAGGATTGCAGAAAAGCAGAACCGTTCAATTATGGTTCTGCTTTTCTGCTCCATGCTCCGGAAATAAGTATTATGCAGGGGTATTGGGCAGTAGATTGACGGTTCATCAGGTTTGCGCTGCATGATTGCCTGTTTGTTAAAGTCTGGTTAAAAATACCGGGATTTGTTGACACCATTTTGCGAATCTGATAATATTGGCAACATAATAAGATAAAAACTCCATAGAGGGAGTAACTTCCTGGTAACAGGTCCGACATCGTCAATTCGGGATATCCCCGGTGCCGGAAATTTTTGTGGTTTTGTGAGACTCTATGGCTGAAGATTGGTTTCTTCAGCTTTAGGGTCTTTTTGTCTGCAAAATTTCAGGGGGTAATATAAATGAGGAACTATTGGAATGAGACAAGTGAAGAGGTGCTTAAGGGGCTTGGAGTCATAGGCTATGGCCTGTCTGAAGCCGAGGTTAAGGAAAGGCGCGAAAGGCATGGCATCAATGCCTTGGATGAGGAGGAGAAGGACGGGCTTCTGAAGGTCTTCTTCAGCCAGTTCAAGGACCTGCTCGTGGTTATCCTTATGCTGTCAGCTGCGCTTTCCGCAGCCTTCGGCAAGGGTGAAAGCGCAGTAGTCATCGTAATGGTGCTTCTTCTCAATGCGGTGCTTGGCACCATGCAGCATGTCAAGGCTGAGAGGTCCATGGAGGGTCTGAGGAAGCTGAGCGCTCCGAGCGTAAAGGCGATCAGGGACGGCATGATGAAGGTTCTCCCTTCAAGGGAGGTCGTACCTGGTGACATACTGCTGCTTGAAGCCGGTGACATGGTTTCTGCTGATGGAAGGCTCATAGAGTCCATTGGACTCATCGTGATGGAAAGCTCGCTTACAGGTGAGGCTGAGGGTGTGCTTAAGTCCACCGAAGCAATCGATGAGGTGGAGGTCCCTATAGGTGACAGGGTCAACATGGTGCATTCAGGCAGCTTCGTTGTGAAGGGCAGGGGTACCATGGCTGTGACTGCCACTGGAATGGCTACTGAGCTTGGTAAGATTGCAGGACTACTTTCCGGGACCGGGGACAAGAGGACCCCGCTGCAGAAGGAACTTGATGACTTCTCGAAGAAGTTTGCATCAGGCATCATGGTCCTGACTACGCTCATTCTCATCTCAGACGTGCTTCGCGGGAAACCCCTCATGGAGGCGCTGCTGTTCGGAGTGTCCCTTGCTGTCGCCGCTATTCCTGAAGCGCTCAGCACCATAGTGACTGTCGTCCTTTCAATAGGTACCGGCAGGATGGCTGAGGAGAAGGCTGTCATAAGGGACCTCCATTCAGTGGAGGTGCTTGGTGGGGTTTCTGTGATCTGTACTGACAAGACCGGAACCCTTACCCAGAACAAGATGACTGTAACGGATGCCCTTGTTGATGGTGAAGTCTTAGAGGGCAGGTCCCTTGACATAACTGATGAACTTACGAGGGACCTGGTAGCTGCAGGGCTCCTGTGCAGCGATGCTGTAACAAGGGGAAATGAGAGCTTCGGTGACCCGACTGAGACGGCTCTTGTTGACCTTGGTGAGCTTTACGGCATGGATGAGGAGATGGCCAGGGATAACCATCCGAGGCTCTCCGAGCTGCCCTTTGACTCTGACAGGAAGCTCATGAGCACACTTGTCGAGTACAGGGGTAAGAACATCATGTTCATGAAGGGAGCGCCTGAGGTGGTCCTGTCAAGGGCAACGATGATAAGGACATCAAATGGGACAATACCTTTTGACGAAGCTTCAAGGCAATCTCTGCTTGAAAAGGTTGAAAGCCTCTCCATTCAGGGAAAGAGGGTTCTTGCCTTCACCGAGAAGGCAATGGATAAGGATACACTTGCTGAAGGAGATGAATCAGACATGACCTTCATGGGTCTCATAGCGCTTATGGATCCGCCAAGGCCGGAGGTGCATGAGGCGATAATGTTGGCTTCTGATGCCGGCATAAGGACTGTAATGATAACCGGTGACCACAAGTCGACTGCCGCTGCCATAGCATCGAAGCTTGGAATACTGCGTGACGGCGATGTCGTCATTGAAGGCAGGGACCTTGACCATATGACGGACGAAGGCCTTGAATACATGGTCGAGAGGACCTCCGTATATGCCAGGGTAAGCCCTGAGCATAAGATAAGGATAGTCAGGGCTTGGCAGGACAAGGGCAAGGTCGTTGCAATGACAGGTGACGGCGTAAATGATGCTCCGGCACTCAAGAGCTCTGATATCGGAGTTGTAATGGGAATAACCGGTACTGAGGTTGCCAAGGATGCCTCTTCAATGGTGCTTTCAGACGACAACTTCGGAACCATAGTCAAGGCTGTAGCCTCCGGAAGGGGAATCTACGAGAACATAAGAAATGCCATAAGGTTCCTTCTATCAGGAAACACTTCAGGAATACTGGCGGTGCTCATGGCAAGCCTTGCAGGCCTCCCGGCACCATTCATGCCTGTGCACCTCCTGTTCATAAACCTTGTGACTGATTCACTGCCTGCTATAGCGATAGGCATGGAGAAGCCTGAGCTAGGCCTCATGTCAAAGCCTCCAAGGGACATCGATGCGCACATACTCGACAAATCATTCGTAAGGTCCGTAGCTATAGACGGCACGATAATGGCCCTAGCCGTAATGGCGTCATACATGATAGGGCTTAAGACAGGAAATTCAAATACAGCTGCAACAATGGCATTCCTCACTCTAGGGCTCTCAAGGCTTCTTCACGGCATCAGCTCAAGGACTTCTGGATCATTCCTTAAGTCAGCCGGTACCAGGAACCATGTGCTTGCTGGCTCAGTGATAATTGGCTTTGCCCTCTTCTACATCATATTCAACGTTCAGGTATTAAGGAACATTTTCGAGGTTGCAAGCATACCTTCGGGATATTCGGTATTTGCTGTAGGGATGGCATTCGTATCATTCCTGGCAGTTCAGTTGGTACGTCTCGCTGCTGATGGCTTATCTGCCGGTAAAGCGGAGGCAGAGCTCAGGTAATTCGGTTAAACGAAATTGGTAAGTCAATAAAATCAAGGGCGGGTCAGCGTGACCTGCCCTTGATTTTTAAGGATAAAGGACCCTTGACTACTGTATCATTTTCAACGTTCAGGTGTTAAGGAACATTTTCGAGGTTGCAAACGTACCTTCGGGATATTCGGTTTTCGCTGTAGGGATGGCGTTCGTATCCTTCCTTCTGGTTCAGGCGGTTCGTGTGATTGCTGTCAGCCTGCCCCTAAAGGAAGGGGATAAAATAGCCTGATTGGAGGCTGATTCTAGACAGTCCCGTGTACCCTGTACTCTTACGATTAAGGATTGGGGAGCTCTCAAAAATCGATAAGGATAAATTTGTCAGCAGAACGTTAAATAAATATCATATATTGATTACTGGATAAATTCGAGATAACCTATTTGTAAATGTTTTCTGGTTTTAGAAGGTATTAAATGTAACGTTTCGGAGATGTGGCATGAAGTATTTTTATCAATATGAAGATAATAAGGACCTTAACCTGCAGGAGCTTCTCATAGAGTCGTTTGACAATATCCTGATAACTGACTGCAAGGCAAGGATAGTGCTCTTAAGCAAGAGCATGGTCAAAGCGCTCAGGCTTGAGGGGGTGGACCTTTCAGGAAAGACGGTGCATGACCTTATTTTAAGTGGTTACTACACTAAGTCCACCGCACTTGAATGCATGAAGCTCGGGAAGCAATGCTCGGGTATAGTGCATGTGACTGGAAAAGGGAATGAGAAGGACACTGCTGTGTTTTCCACAAGCACGCCCATATTTGATGACAAAGGGATGCTGAGGTATGTCATAACCAATTCGAGGAACGAGGCTGCCCTGGAATTCTATGCCCGTGAGCTTGAGGCTGAGAAGCTTAATTCAGCGAAGTACCAGGATGTCTCGAAATACCTCTCGAAGCTTGCGGGAAGCAGCGGAGAGGTTGTGGCGAACAGCGCAGCAATGCAGAAGGTGATAAGGCTTTGCAGCCTAATTGCCAAATCTGACAGCGTAGTACTGATAACAGGCGAGTCAGGAGTTGGGAAGGAGGTCGTCGCAAGGTACATCCATGACCACAGCCCCAGGAAGGACGAGGTCTTCGTACCTGTGAACTGCGGTGCCATACCTTCCGACCTGGTTGAATCTGAGCTGTTCGGCTATACTAAGGGTGCTTTCACAGGAGCCAATCCTAACGGAAGCGCAGGGCTTTTCGAGCTTGCCCACAAAGGAACCATATTCCTTGATGAGATAGGAGAGCTGCCGCTTCCTATGCAGTCGAAGCTTCTGAGGGTAATTGAGACCGGGGAGATAAGAAGACTGGGTGACACAAAATACAGGAAGGTGGATGCGAGGATCGTTGCAGCCACGAACAGGAACCTGGAGGAGATGGTAAAGAAGGGGGAATTCAGGGAAGACCTTTTCTACCGGCTAAATGTCATACCTCTGTTGATCTCCCCCCTCAGGGATAGAAAGGAGGACATCATCCCCCTGGCCTACATGTTCCTTAACCGATTCAACAGGAAGTTCGGACTGGACAAGAGGATGTCAAAAAAATCTCTGGACAACCTTCTCGATTACAGCTGGCCTGGAAACATCAGGGAGATGAGGAACGTAATTGAAAGGTACGTGATCATTACGCCCGGCGATGAGATTGACATAACCTTTGAGGAAACCATGAAGTCATCTCAAACCAGGATAAGCATGGAGAGTGGTGAATCAGGCGAACCTGTAACTGTGCCCCTCAAGTATGCCATGGATGATTTCGAGAGGAAATACATAGAAGCCGCTCTAAGAGACTGCAACGGAAGTATCGCAAAGGCTGCCGAGGTACTCGGAATACACAGGACACATCTCTACAAAAAGCTGAAGAAACAGGATTAATTGAATAATTTATTGATGTATCAGATTTGAAACGGTATCAAATCTGATACATTTTTTTGTATCAAATCTGATTCACAAGCTGGAAATCGGTTTCAGTGAAAATCCTTGCGAATCTAAGCGTTTACAGGATCATTAGGATTTGGCACGGTTTTTGCTCTTATAAGGCGGTAACCATAAGAGATGAAAGGGGAAGAATAATGAGAGAAGCAGTAGTCGTATCGGCAGTAAGGTCACCCATGGGCAAGTACAGGGGCGCCCTTACGAGCATAACTCCTCACGAGCTTGCAGCCACAGTCCTGAAGGAAGCTGTGAAGAGGTCCAAGGTAGATCCTGAGGAAATCGGGGAAGTGATATACAGCAACATAATGGAGAAGGAATACAACAACATTGCGAGATATGTGGCACTTGAGGCTGGGCTGCCGATAAGCGTGCCAGGGATAACGATAGACAGGCAGTGCGGATCGTCACTGAACGGGGTTGCCTACGCAGCACTGCTTATCATGGCAGGACAGCATGATGTTGTGGTGACTGGTGGTGTGGAGATGGATACCAGGAGGCCCTGGCTGCTTTCAAAGCCAACCCAGCCGTACCAGCTTCAGGAGCCTAAGTTCCTGAACGTATCAACCTCACCCGTTAGGTTCGAGGAGACCAGCATGCTGGCAACTGCCGAGAACCTGGCTGAGATGTACAACCTCACCAGGGAGGATGTTGACAGGTTTGCAGTGGAGAGCCACAGAAGGGCTGCTGCAGCCTGGGCGAACCATGCCTTTGATGAGCAGCTCGTGCCGATAGAGTTCAGGGACAGGAAGGGCAATGTAACCGTGGTTGCGAGTGATGAGACGATAAGGCCTGAAACCACCCTGGAGACCCTTGCGAAGCTCCCGGTAGCCAGCGGCAGGAAGGATGGAATCTGTACTGCTGGAAACAGCTCGCCTCTTACAGATGGAGCCAGCGCTGTTGTGGTAATGGAGAAGAACAAGGCCATTGAACTTGGATGCGAGATACTAGGAACATTCAAGGGATACGAGTCAGCAGGTGTGGAGCCCCATATCATGGGAATCGGACCGGTATATGCCGTGAGGAAGCTTCTAGCCAGGACAGGGCTAAAGAACGAGGATATCGACCTGATAGAGATGAACGAGGCTTTCGCGGCACAGAGCCTGCCCTGCATAAAGGAACTGGGAATGGATACTGAAAAGCTGAACGTCAATGGCGGTGCCATAGCTCTTGGCCATCCGCTGGCGGCTACAGGAGGATTCCTTACGGCTAAGCTTCTGTATGAAATGAAGAAGAGGGATGTCAAGCGCGGAATAGTCACCTTCTGCTGTGCAGGCGGACAGGGTGTGGCTGCGCTCTTCGAAAGGGAATAGGTGGTGCTTGTATGTTGAAGCTTAGGACGGCTGAAGAAGCCGTAAAGATGATAAAGGACGGGGACACGGTGGTAACCTCGGGCTTCATGCTCGCGACTACACCGGAGGAACTGTTCATCGCAATCGAGGAGAGGTTCATGGAAACGAATGCTCCCAGGAACCTGACCCTCATGTGTGCTGCAGGTGTGGGAGACCTGAGGGGAGGCAATACCGGCCTCAACCACTTCGCCCATGACGGACTGCTGAAGAGGGTCATCGTAGGGCATTTCGGCTCAAACGACCAGGTTGTAAGAATGGTCAACGAGAACAAAATAGAGGCTTACAACTGGCCTCAGGGCATAGTGTCCCATGTGCTGAGGGCAAGGGGCAACGGAGAGAAGGGACTTCTTTCGAGGGTAGGCCTTCGGACCTACATGGACCCAAGGGTTTCAGGAAGCAGGATGAACGCTGTCACAAAGGAAGAGCTTGTGCAGCTTGTTAACCTTAACGGTGAGGACTACCTCTATTACAAGGCACCAAAGGTGGATATCGCTGTCATCCGCGGAACGACTGCTGACGAGCTTGGCAACATAAGCTTCGAGGATGAGATAGCACTGTCAATGGCGAGGGTAGCGGCCCTGGCAGCAAAGGCATCTGGCGGAAAGGTAATCGCCCAGGTCAAGAACTATGTCAAGGCAGGACAGATCGAGCCGAAGCTGGTCGGAGTATGCGGAATATTCGTGGATGCGGTGGTAATCGCCAGGGATGTGGAGAAGAACCACAGGATGACTCCCGGTTCACTATACGACCAGTCCATGGCTGGTCACAGGCAGATCCCTACAGGTTCTATGAAACCTCTCGAGATGTCTGAGAGGAAGGTCATAGGAAGGCGCGCTGCAATGGAGCTTGTGCCCAATTCAGTGGTCAACCTTGGAATAGGGGTTCCGGAGGCTGTATCCGCGGTGGCCGCGGAGGAAGGATGCTCCGGTGATCTTGTGATGACAGTGGAAGCAGGAGCCATAGGCGGTGTCCCTGCAGGAGGATTGAACTTCGGTGCTTCTCTCAATCCATGGAGCATAACAGACGAACCGACACAGTTCGATTTCTACCATTCTGGTTACCTTGACGTGACGTTCCTGGGACTCGCGGAGGTCAACCATTCAGGTGACGTCAACGTGTCCAAGTTCGGACCGAGGATTCCGGGCTGCGGAGGATTCATCGACATTTCACAGTCAACGAAGAGGGTCGTATATTGCGGTACCTTCACTGCCGGAGGCCTGGAGGTTGAGATAAGCGACGGCAAGGTAGTCATAGTCAGGGAAGGGAAGTCAAAGAAGTTCAAGAAGGATATCGAGCAGATAACCTTCAGCGGAAAACAGGCGCTGGAAAACGGACAGGAGGTCATATACATAACTGAAAGGGCGGTTTTCGCACTTACTGAAGAGGGTCTCGAGCTCAGGGAGATAGCTCCCGGCATAGACCTTGAGAAGCACATCCTTTCCCAGATGGAGTTCGAACCGACGATCGCAAGGGATGTCAGGGTAATGGACAGGAGCCTGTTCGGGGACGGTCTGATGGGTCTTAAGGGGGTCATAGAAGCGAAGAAAAACAGATGATCATTACTAAAAGGTACGGTATAGGTAGAATAAACTGATAAAAAGGGGAGAAAAACATGGAATATCTAAGCCTGGCAGGCATACTGCTCGGACTTGCAGTGTTAATATTCATCTCATTCAAGGGAGTGCCGATAATAATAACGGCGCCTCTTGCAGCAATGGTAGTCATCCTTTTTTCACAGATGCCGATAGTCGGTTCCTTCACTGGACCCTTCATGACAGGATTCACAAACTTCGCCAAGAACTATTTCCTCATTTTCCTCCTGTCTGCCGTATACGGGAAGATGATGGCGGATTCAGGAGCGGCAAAGTCCATAGCCTACAAGCTTTCGGCCCTTGCAAGCAAGTTCCCTGGCAATGAGAAGTTCGTAGCAATATTCTCACTTGTCATAGTAAACTCCGTATTCACCTACGGCGGGATCTCACTCTTCGTCGTAATGTTCACCATGGTGATCATCGCCAAGAACCTGTTCGAGGAGCTTGGCATTCCATGGAGGCTATATACCCTCGTATCCCTGGGTATGTCGGTCTATACGATGACAATGCTACCTGGAACACCTGCGATACAGAACATCATACCGATAAAGTATCTGGGTACCACACCGACAGCGGCACCAATTCTTGGACTCATCGGTACTGCCGTTTCACTAGTCCTTGGAATCGCATGGATCAAGTTCCAGCTCGCAAGGGCTGAAAAGCTCCAGGAAGGTTTCCTACCCACAGGAACTGAGATCTCAAAGGTTGTACTCAAGGAGGAAAAGTTCGAGGAGATGAATCTTCTTCTTGCCCTTACACCTTCCATAGTGCTCCTGATAGTGCTCAACTTGCTCAAACAGCCTGCTGTGGTTGCCTTGTTCGCGGCTGTCATGACTTGTGTAGTACTGTTCTACAAGAAGTACGTGAACATGATAAAGACGATGTCAGAAGGTGCAAACAATGCGACAATGGCTATCGTGAACATCTGCATAGTAGTTGCATTCGGTTCGGTCGTCTCCGCATCTGCAGGTTATGCCCTTGTAATAGGCGCTCTTGACTCAATACCTGGACCACCTATAGTACAGATCATCGTTGCAGTAAACATAGCTGCAGGTGTCACAGGCTCGGCTTCAGGCGGTCTTGGCATAGCCCTTGAGAGCTTAAGCCAGAAGTTCCTCGCTACCGGTATCAATCCGGAGGTCATACACAGGGTTGCGGCCATGTCCTGCGGAGGCCTCGATTCACTTCCACACAATGCGGCAATAATCAACGACCTTGGAGTTTCAAGGCTCACACACAAACAGGCATACATCAACATGTTCATGCTCACTGTAGTGACTCCGACCATAGCTACGATAGTTGTTGCCATATTCGCAATGATGGGCGTGGTCTAGCGAATAATACGATATGAATGTCAATGGACACGGCTTAAGCCGTGTCCCAAGAATGAGGCGGGTTTATCTTACCCGCCAGGGCAATAAGGAGGCAGATGAATGGATATTAAGAAAATAGGTGTAGTCGGCGCAGGAACAATGGGTCTTGGCATAGCACAAGCCTGCGCTGCCGCAGGCTATGAGGTCGTCCTCAATGACATCAAGCCTGAGTTCATCGACAGGGCTCTGGTCAGGATGGGAAAGATCCTCGACAAGAGCGTGGAGAAGGGGAAGATGGACCAGGAGACAAGGGACTCCATACTCGCAAGGGTTAGCAAATCCACTGATTATGCTGATTTTGCAGATGTTGACGTGGTGTGCGAGGCCGTGCTTGAGAACATGGAGCTGAAGAAGGAAGTATTCAGGACTCTGAACGGTATCTGCAGTCAGGATGCCATCTTCTGCACGAACACTTCATCAATGTCAATAACCGAGATATCAGCAGGGTCAGGAAGACCTGGGAAATTCTGCGGCATGCATTTCTTCAATCCGGTACATGTCATGAAGCTGGTTGAGGTAATAAGCGGGGAGCTCACAGAGCCAGAGACAGCGGAGACCATCCTTGGCTTCGCAAAGAGCCTTGGAAAGACTCCTGTAAGGGTGAAGAAGGACATGCCTGGGTTCATTGTGAACAGGCTTCTTCTGCCATACATGAACGAGGCTGCGAAGATGCTGTCCGAAGGAGTAGCTGACGTTGAGGACATCGATACGGCAGTGAAGCTTGGACTTAACTATCCCATGGGCCCGTTCCAGATGCTTGACATGGGAGGTATTGACCTTACCTGCACCATACTGGAATATTACAGGGAGGAGTTCGGTGACGACATGTATGCACCGGACATGGTGCTGAAGCAGATGCTCAGGGCCGGGAAGCTTGGCCAGAAGAGCGGCCAGGGTTTCTACAAGTATTAATCGAGGAGGTATTCAAATGATTTTCAAGGACAGGGTCGCAATAGTGACAGGTTCGGCCCAGGGGCTCGGAAGGGCCATGGCCGAAAGGCTTGCTGCAGACGGCGTTAAGGTGGTAATCACAGATGTCAACGAGGAGAAGATAAATGAGGCAGTAGCGGAGCTTCAGGCAAAAGGCTATGATGTCTTCGGTGCCAGATGTGATGTGACTAACAGGGATGAGATAAGGGCGCTTGGAGAGAAGATAATCGGGAAGTACGGGAAGCTTGACATAGTCGTCAACAACGCAGGTATAACCAAGGATGCCTCCTTCAAGAAGATGACCGATGCGCAGTGGGACGCTGTCATGACAGTGGACCTGAAGTCGGTGTTCCTGGTATCCCAGGAGCTCGTCAAATACCTTGAAGCCAACGGCTACGGAAGGATCATAAACATCAGCTCGCTTGCTGGAATGATGGGTAACTTCGGACAGGCCAACTACTCCGCGGCTAAAGCAGGGGTGGTAGGTCTCACAAAGACTCTTTCGATAGAGCTTGGAAAGAAGAACATCACTGTCAATGCCATAGCACCAGGGTTCATCAACACCGAGATGACAAGGGTCATCCCTGAGGACAGGAAGAAGGCAATGCTTGCCGAGATCCCTGTTGGTAGGCCTGGAGAACCTGAGGAGATCGCTGCAGTCGTAGCGTTCCTCGCTTCTGACGAAGCCGGATTCGTATCCGGTACGGTAATCAACGTCAACGGTGGAAACTACAGGTAATTTCAACCTCATTGAAATTTCAACAATATTATCGCATTATTTATCAGGGTTGCCTTGGATGGCATCCCTTTTTTGTTGATTCATCGAAAATGATTTTCATAAAATGAATATATTTACTCATTAGAAGCTATAGATCATCGAGTGCTTCCGTTTGATCAATCAAGTGCTCGATAGAGCAATTTTATTGAATATGTAAATATAATTTTGATATAATATTATAAGGTAGTAAATTATGAATTTCAAATTGATTAAAGGGGGATTAACCGTGAATTCGAATTACGAGGGAATGAAGTGGTACAAATGCAATCTACATATGCACACTCCAGTAGATGAGAAGAATTGGTTAGGTCATAAAATTCAACCAGGGAAAGAGTTTGATGCTGCACAAGAATTTGCGGAGGCTTGTTATCAAGGAAAGTTTGATGTGGTAGCAATAACTGACCACAATTTCTTAAGCAAAGACTTCATTCCATATTTGAGAGAAGCATTTCAAAAGTTAGAAGCAAGGACTGGTCACAGAATCGTGCTATTTCCTGGATTCGAATTTGAAGCGGCAGGAGTAGGCCGAGGAGCACATGTTATTTGCCTTTTTAATCCTGATTCGGACCTAGATACTATTGATGCAATTTTAACTAGTTGTGGGGTTGCACATCCAAGAGTTAATCAATCAGGTGTGTTTCAAAAATCAGATTATAATCTTAAGAAGATTTTGAGAATAGTACAAAACGCACCAAATAGTGGATTAGTAGTTCTACCTCACAGTCTAAGTGATGATGGCATATTTGATGACAATAATATTTCGATTTGGCTCCAGCAGGATCAATATACTAATCCTGAACTTCTTGCTGTTGAAGTGCCAAAACCTGTAAGTAAGATGAGTACTAACTTTAAATCATTGTTTAAATCAGATGATAGTTGTCTTCCTAATTGGCGTAGAATTAGACCAATTGCTACATTGATGGCGTCGGATAATAAAATGCTTTTATCTAAAGACACTGATGGTTCACCAAAACCAAATAGTATTGGTTATAGGTATTCATGGATAAAAATGTCAGAACCTTCTATTGAAGCACTTAGGCAAGCTTTCTTAGATAATCAGTCGCGTATTTATCTTCCACAGGATGTTACGACTGATAAGAATCGTAACAACCAAATAGAGCACTCTAGAATCGAATCACTTGAGATAAAAAATGTTGAATATTTAAATAATCAGAAGATAAACTTTTCCCCCAATATGAATTGCATAATAGGTGGAAGGGGAACTGGCAAATCAACGATTCTTGAGTACTTAAGGATTGCGATGGGGAAAGAACGTGATTCAGATATGGATCAGAACACAACTGATCGTGTAAATAGAATTAAGAACACAATAAAAAACAGTAAAGCAGAATTGGTTGTGTGTTGGAAAGATAGTAGTGGCACATTTGATAAAATTGTATATCGAGATGGTGTTGCAAACGTTGAAGATAGAGATTTGCATGATATCGATACATACTTTAAGAGTTTACCTCTCAAATTTTTTAGTCAACAACAACTCAACTACTTAACTGAAGGTAAAATAAGTGGTGATAGCTACAAAGCCACAAATAGATTAGTAGAGTTAATTGATGGATTTGAGAATACTGAACTGAATACAACTGAAAAGCAAGAGCGAGCACTAAAAATCGAAATCCAAGATTGCCATGGGGCATTAAAAACACTAGATAGACTTGAATCTGAGCTAAAAATACTAAAACAAGAGTATCAAGAAGTTGAAAGAAAGTGGAATGCTCAAAATGAAATAAAAGATGATGCGAAAAAACATGAAGAACTTCTATATGAAAAGAGATACACGGAATCCATTAATGGAAAAGATGGAAGACAATTCATCGAGCTAAATGAACTAGCAAAACACTTATTGAGTCTTCACGTTGGTTTTAGTAGTACTTCAACTCCACATGCAGAATGGTTTCGAGAATTTGATGCATTTGTTAAAGTTGAAAAAGACCGGTTAGTTGAGAACGTTAAGTTAGCAGTTGAGGATTACTATAGGAAAGTTGAGGGATTTCTAAACACAAGCAATTTATGGGATTCGATTAAGCGTGAAATTGACGCAGCGGATAGCGAGTTTCTTTTTGCTTGCGAAAAGAGAGGATTATCATCTTTTGATGTTGGAAGAGTTCAAGAAATTAATACTGACAAAATCATGAAGAGTGAGGAACTAAATGAGTTAGAAAGTGACATTGAAAAAAGAAGACTAGTGATAAAGGATCCAAGTAGTGTACTTAAGAAGTTGAATGATCTTTGGCTATGGCAATTTAATGTTCGTGAAAAAGCTGCTGAAAAGGCAAATAGACTTGCTATACTTCAAGATAGTAAACATAAATTTATTGAAGCATCATTAAGATATCAAGGAGATTCTG
>NZ_AXUN02000038.1 GCF_000495435.3 Youngiibacter fragilis 232.1
AGTGTTCAAATGAGATGTCCGAAAGTTCGTCGCACACAAGATAGAACAGTTCCCCTAAGCTACGGTCATCATTATTGAATCTTTGCTCAATGGCGAGCAGGGTATATCGTGTAAACACTATGGCTACATGTGCCATCTGCGCGTCGTAAGACAGCCCTTTGAAGGAACCAGAAAGGTTGAGATAGGATTTGCATACTTTAAAGAAAACCTCGATATCCCATCTTTTGCCATATATCCTGATTACTTCACTTTCAGATATTGTGACATTAGTTGATACAAGCACCAGGTAGTCCTTGGATTTGTTGCGGTTTCGCACGAACACAAGTCTCACTGGTAGTGACTGGCCATCTTTCTGGACTGAGACCTCTACGGAAAGAAGATACTTCGACCTGCCTCTGCGCTTCTTGCACATGCGATAGATATCCATTGCAGACATCTTGTTTCCTTCAAAGAGATAGAGCAGTTTGGAACTCTTCTTAGCCATGGCAATGACATCAATGCTCTTTTCCTTGATTGCAATCAAAGAGGACGGACTGCAGAACCATGTATCAAACAGCACATAGCTAG
>NZ_AXUN02000037.1 GCF_000495435.3 Youngiibacter fragilis 232.1
GGTTTCAATATAAAAAACATCAAAAACCCAATAATACCAAGGGGTTTCGATGTTAACAAGTTATAATTCCGTGGGGATTCAGGTTTTAATCCCCTAGGAATCAACGTGAAGACTAGGATCATCTCCCTGGAGTATAATCCGTTCTACAGGTACAACATCCGAGTGGAGGTCGGAAGATACAGACCCAGTATCTCTGACACCTTTTATCGGATTGAGAGTTCATTAAATAATGTGGGAAGCTCAGTGGATGATATTCAAACACAGGTGAACGACCTGGGTGTGTCCTATACCATCGTCTCTGAACTAGTGGTGACTGAAACAACCATTGATGTGACCTACACCGTTGAGAAGGGCGATACCCATCAATATCATGCCCAGTATCAATACACCACCGACAGCGGTGGGAGGATCACAAGCATCACTCTTGATAACATTTTCTCGGAGCTTCTATTAAAGGAAGTCTCCACTTTAACGGTTGATATGATGAGTTTTTACATTGAATATGCAGATGGAACAACGGCGACATATAACTACACTGTGGATAGCGGTGGAAGAATCACCAGCGTCACAAAAGTATAAAGGAGGGCTGAATCAATGAGCTATGATCATATTTTTAATAATGCCTTGGCCATCTGGACAGCCTTTGGTGGCCGGGGAGATGTTCTCTTCACCATCCCAACACTCAGCTGGACCAAGAAGTACTATAACAACTTTGGCTACACCCAGTATGGCAGTGAAAAGCAGATTAATGTCTATGATAATGGAAACGCGCAGATCGCAGTTTATTATGCCAAGACCCCTTATATGTCCTACTGGAATAAGACCACAAAGCAGTGGACTGTGGTCAGCGTTCCTTGGTGGAGCTATGGCCAGCCGGAGATTCTCTATGCAGCTAATGGTGTGTTTATTGCTAAGATTGTGGGTCTTGCCAATGTCATTGCTTCCTTTGACGGTATCACTTGGCATAATGCTGGATACTGTCCGGGAGCCTATAATGCCATGACCTGTGGTGCCTATGATATGGCCAGAGGCTCTGGTATTGTCAGTTGGTGGTACTACAAATCACCGGTCTATTACAGCTATGATTCTTTAGAGGAAAGAACCGCATGGACATTGGTCGGATCTGATGGTACCTCGGTGCCAATATTTAAATACCTGACCACTCATAAGGGAAACTTTGTGGGCGTGGTTGGTGGAGACAAATCCATCGCAATAGCTAGTTCAGCCAGTCCTGGTCTTTGGACCACGACCATACCAGAGGATGTGAACGACACCCGGTATATGTTTATCCGGTCCGTGAATGACGTCCTTTTTGTGATGAAGTTCAACTACACCAATGTGGGCGGCGATTACACCTACTATGTGAAGCTCTGCGTGATGAGTGACGATGCCACCCAGATTACTGAGACAAATCTTTCCTGGGTAGGAGATCTGGCCAACAACAATATCCCAAATCCAAGGAACATCATCTGGATGGAAGACTGGGGCAAGTTCGCTCTTCTAAAAGAGAGTATGCTCTGCGTTTCCAACGATGGACTGTATTGGGAAGGGGTAGAACAGCCAGGTTTCACCACAAGTCAGTATGACACCTTTGATGGCGCCATGTATATTCCGGGAGATGGATTCTATATAAAAGCAAGTGGCTACATTTACTATGCCTCTTACTAAGAGATAGGGAATCCAGGCGTCCTCAATGTGGGGGCGTCTTTTTATATACAAAACTTATGAAAGCGAGGGAAGAACGATGAGAGAAGTTTGGAATTTCATTCAGATGATATTTGCGGCGGTTGGCGGTTGGTTAGGTTATTTTCTAGGAGGTTACGATGGTTTTTTATATGCATTGATTGCCTTTGTTACGATCGACTATCTCATGGGTGTTATGTGCGCTATTTTAGAAAAGCACTTATCCAGTGACGTTGGCGCTCAGGGCATTTTCAAGAAAGTGGTGATTTTCTCCTTGGTTGGTGTGGCCCATATCATTGATCAGAACATTATCGGAGATGGCAGTGCCATCAGAACCGCAGTGATTTTCTTCTATCTATCCAATGAAGGAATCAGCATCATTGAAAACTCAACTAGATTAGGACTACCGGTTCCGGAGAAGTTCAAGGATATTTTGGAGCAGCTGAAAGACGGAGGCGATAAGGATGGCACTAGGCAACTTAAAGACAAAGTACATGACCAGAAATGACTGTTATACAGCCGGGAGAAAGATCACACCTAAAGGCATCATGGTCCATTCCACTGCCACACCGGGCGTGATGGCGGCAGATTGGTTCAGCAGATGGAACAAATCCTATAAGGCTGGTGAAATCAATCGTCAGGTTTGCGTCCATGCATTCCTGGATGATAAAGAAATCTGGCAGTACCTGCCTTGGAACAACAGAGGCTGGCATGCAGGAGGAGATGCAAACAACACCCACATCGGTTTTGAGATATGCGAGCCGGGTGGGTTTTCTTATTCTCAGAATCAGATGGTAGGCTATGATGTGAAGAAAAATGAAGCCTACTTTAGAGCGGCTTGGGAAAATGCAGTGAAGATTTGTGTTTATCTCTGCAGAGAGTATGGTCTGACTGAAAAAGACATCATCAGCCATGCGGAAGGGAATAAGAAGGGGATCGCATCAAACCATTCTGATGTAGGCCACTGGTTTCCAAAGCATGGAGAGAGTATGGACACCTTTAGAGCTGCAGTAAAGAAGGCACTAGAGAATGTAGGCAAAGCTAAAGAGGTCTTTGAAACAGGCAATATTGTAGAAATCAAAGGGTCTGCCAGAACCTATTATCCCGGCGGTCCTATCATTCCAAACTGGGTGAAATGGAACTATCACTTAATCACCCAGGATGTGTTTAATGGAAAACCTGTGATCAAAGGCGGCAAGCAATGTGTTCTTCTTGGTAAAACCATTCTCAAAAGCACCATGGGTGAGAAGGCAGGTATTATGACGTGGGTTGATAAAGACAATCTTGAAATGGTCAGTGCTGGTGTGGAGGTCGAACCGGAGAATGAATCCGGTAAAAAATACTACCGGGTGCAGGTAGGCGCCTTCAGCGAAAAGAAGAATGCAGAGGCCCTAATGACCCGCTTAAAGAAGGCGGGATTTGATGCCTATATGAAATACGATTAGAAGGAAAATCGCAAAATTGTAGCCGGTGTTATCTCTATAGCATCGGCTTATTTTTCCCTATATATAGTAGAAATGACTTGATAAATACCTGTTTTTGAGTGATATATGTAATACGCTAGAAAGCTTGAAACCTTTGGAATTAGAGGTTTTAGGCATTATTATTTTTACCCTTTGCGATAACTCAAGCGCCGCTCATGATACGAAGCAAGGGATAAAAAGGAAAGGAGAGGATCAGGATGAATCATGCAAGGGTTCAGGAAATACCAGTACAAAGATCGTCAGTAACCGTTATTAATCAACCAGTAGGATGGAATGATGTCAACACACAACCTAGATCAAAAAAGCTAAAAGTTGCATCCTACTGCAGGGTGAGTAGTGAAGAAGAGCTTCAGCTTGGTTCATTAGAGAATCAAATCATTCATTATACCAACTACATCAGGTCAAATCCTGACTGGTATTATGCTGGTGTTTACTCAGATAAAGGCAAATCGGGTACAGACATGTCGAAACGAATCGGTTTTAATCGGATGATTAGAAATGCGATGAATGGAGAAATTGACCTGATTATCTGCAAATCCATATCAAGATTTGCAAGGAATGTTGTGGATACAATGGATATTGTGAGACAGCTTACTGAAAAGGGAATTTTTGTGATTTTCGAGAAAGAACGATTGAACACCAAAGATATGACCAGTTCACTGCTCATAAAAATTCTAGCTACTTTCGCTGAGGAAGAAAGCCGAGCTACATCGGAGAATATTGATTGGGCCTTTACAAAGCGTTTTGAGAGGGGCGAAGTGGTTGCAGGGCAGCTCTTTGGCTACGAGGTAAATAAGGATAAAGAATGGATCATCGTCGAAAAAGAAGCCGAGATCGTTAGAGAAGCTTATGACCTTTTTCTTAATGGATATAACATGACAGAGATAGCCAGACACTTTATAAGAAAAGGATACAAGAAGCGTTCTGGTGAGATTGACTGGGATAACAACAACATCAGAAGCATACTGACCAATGAAAGATATGCTGGTGATGTTCTTAGCAGAAAAACGTGTACACTTGATTTCAGGACCCACAAAACGGTGATCAATAGAGGTCATAAACCCCAGTATTATATTGAAGACCACCATGAAGGCATTGTTTCAAAAGAGGACTATGAAAAAGTTCAAGAAATACTAAGGGATAATAAATCTGATTTTAACAGGGGTGATTATGAGAAGACCCCTTTTACCAGCAGAGTAATTTGTACCCATTGCGGAAAGAACTTTCATCGCTTCGGCAAAAATATTAAAAAAACAATATGGCGATGTTCTTCCAATGTAAAAAGCGAGTTGCTTTGTGAAGCGGATCCCATTGAAGAAGAGCATATCGAAAAGCTCTTAAGGGAAGGTTTTGAAAAACGCTACAACATCAATCGAAGAACCAACGATGGACTATTGATAAAGCAGCTAACGAAAGAACTATCTACTGCTGAAGCTGTCAGGGAACGAGAGCAAAACCTACTGAGAGTAGAACTGGAAAAATGCCTCATTGCTGAGAATAAAGCTATCCTTCAAAACCTTGATACTGAAGTGTTAAAAGAAAAGCGACAAGATGTTGAAAAAGAAATCGCAATTAAAGCTAAGCTATGGGAAGACTTCGATAAGGACTATGAATTTAGAGAAGCCTCTCTAAACAGATTGAAGGAGTTAAAGGGATCAGATAAAGCCATTAAAAAAATACTAGATATCTCTTTCATGAGAGCGTGGGTGATTCACATTAAGGTGGAGTCACCTTTTTTATTTACCATCAAATGGATTGATGGAAAGGAGACGGTGGTTGGAAAGTTTAGGGGAGGTCATAACGATGGAAGGAAGTAGAAATATATCGACCATGAATCCTCGGGTTAGGGTCATTCCTGCTAATATGAATAACCCTGATTATAGAAGAAATGAAGAGCGAAAAATCAAAGTAGCTGCCTATGCCAGGGTATCCACCCATGAAGAGGAACAACAGTCCAGTTACAAATTGCAGGTTTCTTACTTTAAAGAATATATTGAAAAGCAAGAAGGCTGGGAGCTTTATAAGGTCTACAGCGATGAAGGGGTTACTGGAACAAACACTAAGTACCGAACCGGATTCAATCAGATGATCAAGGATGCTAAGGAAGGAAAGTTTGATTACATCATTACAAAATCCATCAGCCGGTTTGCTAGAAATACCCTTGATTGCTTAACCTATGTGAGGATGCTGAAAAGCTTAGACAAGCCAGTGGGTATAATTTTTGATCGAGAGTCGATCAATACCCTCGACTCTCGCAGTGAGGTTTTGCTCACAATCATCTCATCGATCGCGGAAGAAGAGTCACGTACGATTAGTGCTAATGTCAGCTGGGGAGTTCAGAAAAGATTCTCGCAAGGGAAGCCACACATTCCAACAACATATTTCTTAGGATATGACGAGGATGAAGAGGGGAATCTTATCATAAATGAAGAGGAAGCCAAAACAGTTAGACGAATTTTTCGAGAATTTATCTCAGGGAAAGGTTCGGTTCAGATAGCGAAAGGGCTGACAAAAGACAAAGTTAAAACCGCAAGGGATAATACAAAATGGACCAGTGATTCCGTTTTAAAAATACTAAAAAATGAGAAATTCTGTGGCCATGCATTATGTCAGAAGTCAGTAACCCTGGACCCTTTAACCCATAAACGGGTCAGAAATAAGAACCACAAGCCGCAGTACTTTATACGAAACAATCACCCTGCAATCATCTCTGAAGAGGAATGGAATTATGTACAAAAGGAACTGGAAAGACGAAGAAAAATGAAGCATGATCCTGACGGGAAATACCACAGAACCTATAGCGGAAAAGCACCATTTTCAAATATGCTTTACTGTGGGGAGTGTGGCATGCCGGTTCATAGAAGGAGAATCACATCAAAAAAAGATGGCAAGCCATACAAGTTTACCGTTTGGCACTGCAGACTAGCGGCTCAGAAAGTAGAAGCTGACTTTGACTGCCATTCAAAGTATGTATGGGAAGAGGTGATTGAAGCAGCCTACAACGAAATGCTTCTGAAAATGACTGAAGAGATTGACCTAATAAGAGCTGAGGGAGAAGCAGCCATTGAGGATGTAAGCCTAACATATGATGAAAAGGAAAGGCTTAAAGAGCTTGAAGAAATCATCGATCGAATCAATGATCGCATAAGTGAAATGGCCATGAGAGAAAGTGCCACCAATGATCCCATCTATGATGCAACCCTTAGAAACATGATTTATGAATCACAAATCTACCAGCAGGAACATGAAGCCCTTATCAAAAGCCAAGACGAAGAAATCTATATGAGGCAGAATTTAGAAGCTTTAATTGCATATCTTGAAAGCCAAAGTAGCTTTGAGACCTTTGATGCCACTGAATTTAAAAAGCTTGTTGAAAGAGGAATCCTCCACAAAGATTATGAGATTGAGTTCATATTTAAATGTGGAGTCAAAAGAATGGGTTATGGCTGGAGACGTGGGAAGAACGAGTAATAGTCATTGAAGAATTTACCTAAGTAAATAAAATACTCCTTTACCTTATGGAGATTGTACTTGCAATAGTTTGACACCAATGCAAACATACAAGCAAGCGTGATCTTTCAAGAGGAAAGGAGTTTTTTTATGGACCAAATAGATAAAAGCTTATGGATCAATAAGTTATGGGATCCTTTAGAGAAGATAGATGACAGTCCACTTCACAGTAGACGTCAAGGGATTAAGGTGGCAGCATATTGTAGAGTGAGTCTTGATTCACTGGGACTGTCCCACTCATTGGAAAGCCAAGTAAGTCACTATACCCATGTGATTAATAGTAGGGACAACTGGACCTTTGTCGGTATCTATTTTGATAATCTGGTTACCGGGAGAAAAGCCTCATTAAGACGAGGCTTTACTCGGATGCTAAGGCACTGTGAAGAACATAGAATTGACCTGATTCTTGTTAAAAATGTATCTCGGTTTTCAAGGAATGCCCAGGAGCTCATTGAAGTTATTGAGCGGCTCAAGGAACTGGGTGTCAGTGTTTATTTTGAAACGGAAAATATTGAAAGCACCAGAAGTGATACGACCTATCTTTTAAAAACCTATGCCAGTATTGCCCAAGGGGAAATTGAAGCTACTTCCCAGGCTATAGAGTGGGGACATGAAAGACGAATGATGAAGGGCAAGGTTAATATCGGTCACACTTACGGTTATGATAAAACAAAAGTCGGTAATGAGACCGTCATTACAATCAATGAAGAGCAAGCTCAAGTTGTTAGACAGATTTATCAAATGCATCTTGATGGTATGAGTAATAATGCCATTGCAGGTGAATTAACCAGAAGAGGAGTCAGGACCTACTTTGGGAAGGAACTGTGGGGACCGAAGACGATAGCATCCATCTTATCAAACATTGCCTACACAGGAAGCGTAAAGACCAGGAAACTTACACGAGATTTGATGAGCAACAAAAGACGATCATCAGAAGGGATACGGGATCAATATTTAATCCGTAAATTTTC
>NZ_AXUN02000036.1 GCF_000495435.3 Youngiibacter fragilis 232.1
ACTTCAAGCGGTCTAAAACACCCTACAACGCAAAAAGCACCAGTATCAGGATTTAAATCCATTTTGGTGCCTCTTTAACATGCCCTGAACAGCCTAAAATGATGCTGTAAAATCCACTGGTTCCTTGACGGAACGCAAAGAGTCAAAAACTTAATTCTTACCTTTCTAGCTTCTTTATTTCACTTATTCCAATTTCTTCAATTGCTTTTAATTGACGCATCGCCAGTTGGTTTAACAACTGGATTCTCTCTGATTGTGCCTTCCCTTGCTCTATTAAAATTGCATTATAGCTTTCCATGTTTGCTAAAACCAATAACTGATTCAAACTTGCGTAGTCTCTTATATTTCCTTTAAAACTAACATTCTCTTCACGCCATTGTTTAGCTGTTATACCAAACAAGGCTACATTGAGCACATCTGCTTCATTAGCGTAGGTCATAGAAATTTGATATGCAGTCAATTCTGGCGGCAATAGATTCGCTTTTATTGCATCTGTATGAATTCTATAATTCAACTTTGAAATTTCACGGTTTAAATTCCAGACTATTGAAAGTCTGCTACTTTCATCTATTTTCAATCGCTTATAGTCTTTTATGATATAGAGTTTAAACTCTGCAGAAATCCATGATGCAAATTCAAATGCTATATCTGAGTGGGCAAATGTGCCTCCATACCTTCCAGATTTTGAAACAATTCCAATTGCATTTACTGACGTGATCCATTTTGTCGGAGACATTGTAAATGCATTTGATCCAGCATCATTTTTAAACCCGTCGAATTCGACGGGTTTAAAATCGGGGTTATTTAAGCTTTCCCATAAACCTAAAAAATCAATCGTATCTCTGTTTCTCATCCAATTCTTTATGACATCATTCGGTTCATCACTCTTATAACGTGCAATATCCGTAAGTGAAATAAACTCATTTTGAAAGTCTTCAGTATAAATTGAGATATTCACGCCTTTAGCATGAAGGGTTTCCTTAACTGTTTTTTTTATCATAGACTAACCCCCTTGATTGAAAATAGAGTTGAAATCTTATATAGAAGACAAAATACAATTGGCTATCTTATTTTGATTTAATTATACCGCAATTATGTTAAAAGAACAAACGTTCTAAATTGGTCGTTGATTGAATTTTTCCCTAAATAGAGTGCACCGGATATCATATGCACAGCATTGCTAAACTATTGATATTATAAAATTTTCTGTCTTCCAACTTTACTACACACTCTACATGCATAGTAAAAGAAAACTAATCATCATGTCTACTTTCGCATAAAAGTATGCCCCCCTATGCAAAAAGCACTAAAATCGAGGTTTTCACCCAATTTAGTGCCATTTTGACTATTTTTCGATTTCATTCAAATCGCCAAACACCTTGGCGTTCAAAGCTTCACCCTCTCTATCAAGACGACTGTCTCAACATGTGTTATGGCAATAAGAAGATACTAATACGCATAATTGACTTCCGCGTATTAGTATCCCTCCTGCACTCCCTATTTGTATCATTCTGTCAAGATTTTATAGACTGGACTTGCATCAATTATATTTTCTTTGAATCAGCGAACTTTTTAAGATCATCTAAAACTCGATAATCTATCGAAAACCCATTATTGTCTTTCGCTTTATTATAAATATTCACTGCTAGATCCTGATAATCAATCAGTGAGTTATTGAAGATTATCGAGTTTTCCCAAAAGTTACCATAATCTATCTTTATGGCTTTTATTAATTTATTGTCCACGTTATAAAATATCCGACCAATTTTATCCCAATGAATATCATGCCTTATTAATCCAAACAATTTTACATTAATCAACTTATCAGATTCGACAACAAAATATTCGAAGTATACTGAAAGGCACACTACAGTGTTAATCAGAACACCTGCACTTAAAAAAACTTTAAGTAATAATTCTCTCTCATAAACTACAAGGCTTATTTCGATTGCATTTATAAAGACAAGAGTCAATATAACCAGCGCTTTATTATATCTATATAACTTCATAATATTTTACTCATATCCTCTCGCTTTATATATTTCTTTTTGTATATAGCCAATTATTGAAGTAAATGCGTAATCAATTAGTAGTCCTGCACCAATGCTGAAAGCTATTGAAAGTCCACCAGCTTTAAATCCTTCGGCAATTATTGGTGATGATACCATTGCACCCACTCCCAGTGCTGCTAATGTTCCACCTAATTGAATAGAAGATTTCTCTAATCTTCGACCGTTGGACATCTTTATCATTGGATCCCAAGTCCCACTTAACTCTGCAAAAGTTGTTGCTACCAATAAGACTTTAGCTGCATTTCCAGCAAACTTCGCATATGGTTGAATTGTTTGCTTTATCGATGTTTTTGGAATTCGCTTAAGAACTTTATTTGCATCCAAGTATCCATAAATTGGTTTGCTTATTTTTTCCAACGAACCAATAATTACACCCAAAAATACGGGTACTAAAGATGAACTGGCTGATTTTACTTTGCGAACACTTTTATTCAATTGTATTGATGCAGGAACGGATATAACAGTAAAGCCAGCAGATTCCATATGCAACAATCCTGTTGGATCATAATTTTTCACAGGGTTATTAGCACAATATGCAAACATATTATGACCAAGTATATTGCCACAATCACCGACTAATCCATCTGCATTTACAAACCTGCCCCAGTCAGGATTATAGTACCTGGACTGGAGATAGTAAAGTCCGGTCTCAGTATCATACCTGTATCCCCTGTAGCGGTATGGATTCTTAACTCCAAGCGTGCTCGCCAGGCTTCCCGTTGTTGAGAGCAGCTTCCCCCAGGTGTCGTAGGTGTAGCTAACCACAAGGTTTCCTTCATTATCAATAAGCCCCGTGATGTCCCCCTGGGCGTTCCTCACATAGTAGTATTCTGTTCCGTTGAGGTTCATTGAGAAGAGGTTCCCTGAAGCATCATAGCTGTAGTGGATTTTGTCCGACCCTGTGGTCTCGAAGGAGACCTTATCACCGAATACTGTGTACTTGGTGGTGACGCCATTTACAGTCTTCTCTGTCCTTATCCCATCTGAGTTGTACTTGAAGCTGAGGCTTGTGGAAGCATTGCTCAAGCTCTTCAGCTGCCTGCCATTTTCCCAGGTGTAGGTCCATCCGTCGTAAGACAATGGATTTCCTATGGCGTCATAGGAGATGGCCTTTCCATTGCAGGCTGTAAGCTTGTCCTTCCAGTTAGTGTCGCCATAGGTGTAGGCTACGGTGGTCAGCACTGTACCTAGGGTGCCGTTGGTATATGCATACTCCTTCTTGTTAAGGATGTTTCCTCCGGCATCATATGTGTAGGTTATGGATTTGTTCAGGTAGCCGTTGTCTTCCCTTATTACCTCGTTAAGCTCATTATAGTAATACTTCGTGAACTTGGTCCCGTCTGTTATGGTCTCTATGTTCCCGTTCTGGTCATAGGTGTAGGATACAGCGCTTCCATTATTGGTTATGGATGCTACCCTTGCTGTGGTGGACCCGTTGACTCCCGCATGGTAGGCGTAGTTAACGGTCCAGGTTGCTGAACCTGTACTTATGACTGAAGTATCGATCCTGCCTAACTCGCCATAGCTCGTCAAGCCATATGCGCCGCTTCCAAGGGTCACCTTCTTTGGCCTGTTGTCATTGTCATATTCATAGGATGTGGTGTATGTGGTGCCGTTTCCTGTCTCGGTTATACTGCTGACATTGTTGTTGACGTCAAAGCCATTTGTCAGGCTGCTTCCATCGCTTCCCGATATCTTTACAAGGCGGTCTGCAAGGTCATACACATATCTGTAGCTTGCACTGTTTACCACATCCTCCAGGTAGCCAAGGTTCCCCGATGCATCATAGCCGTACCTGAACTTCACCTCGTACTGGCCTGTAGCACTGTTCCATACCTTGTATGTCGCCACCCTGTCCAGGTTGTCATAGTCTGTGGCTACCCTGTGCCCGTTCCCGTAGGTTGACTCAAGCAGCCTTCCAGTCCTCAGGTCGAAGCTGTTTGTTATGAGGGTCTGGCTTCCTGCAGATACGGTGGTGTTATTCCCCAATACATCATACCCGAAGGTATAGCTGAACCCGTTGTGTGCTATGGTCTTCAGCCTGTCGTTCTCATATGTGTATCCGTTTGTCACTACGCTTCCGTCAACCGTCTTAGATACCCCGGTAAGCGCATCAGTATTGCTGTCATAGCTGTAGGTTGCTGTCTTCCCCTTAGGGTCTGTGACGCTTGTAAGTGTTCCCTTGCTCTCGTTGTAGGCATAGCTTACGCTGTTGCCTGAACTGTCGGTAATTGTACTTGCGTATGCTCCGCTTGCGGTATATGTTGATGATGACTCCATGAAGGATGTGGCGCCGCTTACCTTCGCCTTCCTTGGGTTTCCGTAGCTGTCGTATTCGAAGCTGTACACCACATTCTCTGCGGATGTGGCCTTGGTCAGCCTCCTCTTCCCGTCAGCTGAATACTCGTAGGTGAAGAAGCTGCCCTTGGGATCTGTTAACTTCACAAGGTCATTCTGCGTGTTGTAATCGAACCTTGTGTTCTGCTTGGCAAGGTCCACGGTGGAGGTCACGTTTCCGTTGGAATCGTACTGGTAGCTCTGGCCGTACTCCTCCCTGTACAGCTGTATGCCATCGAAGTATGCGGTGTTAAGGTTCAGGTAGTACAGCGCATATATGGATATGCTGCTGTAGCTTCCGTCCGCTATTATCGGAGAGGACATGTACTGCCAGTCTCCTGAATCCTCGTTGAAGTTCACTGCAGCCCACTGGGTTGTCCCGTCTGTCTTCCTT
>NZ_AXUN02000035.1 GCF_000495435.3 Youngiibacter fragilis 232.1
GTTACTTTATCAATTAACCATTGTTGACTATTTGTTCAAAATAATCATAATTAATCATGTAGAGCAACAGAAAAGGAACGAAGAGGATTGCGCAATCTGTAAACGTTTATTGGTGATTCGTATGCATTTCATTTTGAGTAAAATTAAAAATGTATGCATAGGCAGGGGAAATAAGAAAACATGAATAGAATATCAGGAGGATAAGATGAAAAGACTAAGGAAGTTCGTAACAATACTATTGGCAGCAGGTTTAATGACATCGGTTCTCGCAGGATGCGCAAGCAAAGCACCTGCGGATGAAAAGAAGACGTATAAACTCACAGTATCAGGAATAGGCGGAAGTCTGAACTACATCCCTGTCTACATAGCTGAGCAGGAAGGCTGGCTGAAGGATGCAAACCTGGAAATTGAAGAGATAATGTTCACGAACGGTCCGGTCCAGATGGAATCATTATCCTCCAACTCATGGGACCTTGGATTCACAGGAGTAGGCGGAGTACTGTCAGGAGTCATAGGCTATGATGCGTTGGTCGTCGGAGCCAGCAACACCGATGATGGAACACAGTATGTCTTTGCAAGGAATGATTCAGAGATAGTGAAAGCAGGCTCAGGAAACAGCGAGATCAGCGACAAGATATTCGGAGATGCAGAGTCCTGGAAAGGTAAGGAAATACTCTGTAACACAGGAACAGTTCTGCAGTATCTCCTGATAAAGACTCTTTCGGGATATGGTCTCAAGCCGGATGATGTGAAATTCATAGCGATGGACGCACCTACAGCATACAGCGCATTCCTTGCTGGTCAGGGAGATGTGGCAGTACTTACAGGTTCATCAGGAACCTTCAACATGCTTAAGGATTCAGCGAACTATACTGCGGTATCAAGCGGAACCTGGGCAGATACAGGACTCATGTGCAACTTCGTGGCAAACAAGAACAGCTACGCTGATGCTGAGAAATACGAAGCGATGAAGATACTCCTTGGGGTATATTTCAAATCACTCGATTGGATGAAGGCAAACCCTGATAAGGCGGCAGAATACATGGTTGACTTCTCAGAGGAGAATGGAATAAAGATGGACGCCGAGACTGCGAAGGTATACATGCAGGCGGACAAATACTATACTCTCGAAGAAGCATACCAGATGATAACAACAAAAGCGGATAACAGTGAAGTGACAGTGATGGAAAAGAAGCTTGCAGATGTCCTCGATTTCTTCATAGCATATGGAAAGTATAAGGCTGCTGACGCCGAAACCTTCAAGGGCAATGCGGATGCGAAGCTTATGAAAGACGTATATGAGGCTTCGAAGAAGTAGGTAACGCAAACAAATCTATGTGGTCTCCTGCTGTTCTTAGAATGGCAGGAGACACTGTTTAGAAGGATGGTATTTATGATAAACAAGGATCAACTGGAACTGAAGTACCAGGAATGGGAAAAGAAGAAAAAAAGCGAGGACATGCAGCTTATCCTGCTGAGCGTTCTGGGTATATTCTCGTTCTTCGCCATCTGGCAGCTGGCAAGCATGACAGGTATCATAGACCAGAAGCTGCTACCACCGCCCACCAGGATATTCGAAACGCTGATGGACAAGTTCGTGAACAAGGAGCCTGACGGAAATGTTCTCCTTGTCAATATGCTGGCAAGTCTCCAGGTTGCACTCTCTGGATTCCTCCTTGCGATAGTCATAGGTATACCACTTGGTTTGGTGATGGGTTGGTGGTCTTATGCGAACCAGTTCCTAAGGCCCATATTCGAGCTCATAAGGCCGATTCCGCCGATAGCATGGATACCGCTTGTGGTGGTCTGGTTCGGGATAGGGCTGCAGGCAAAGGCCCTCATCATATTCTTCACTGCCTTCGTACCGTGCGTGATAAACTCATATACTGGGATCAGACTTACAAACCAGACTTATATCAACGTAAGCAAGACATTCGGAGCATCGAACTTTGAAATATTCTACAAGGTAGGCATACCTTACTCACTGCCCATGGTATTCGCAGGTATAAGGGTTGCACTCGGAAACTCCTGGTCGACTCTGGTCGCTGCTGAAATGCTTGCAGCCAGCGCTGGACTTGGGTACATGATCCAGCTCGGTCGTACGATAGCAAGACCTGACCTTGTCATAGTAGGCATGGTCGTAATCGGGGCAATGGGAGCAGTCCTTTCCATGATATTGTCAAAAGTTGAGAAAAGGTTCCTGAAGGGATGACAGGAATCCGCAGAAATAAGATGAAACGAGGTCTGGATAGATGGTAAACACATCCAAGATTACAATAAAGAAGCTCATATACAATTTGCTGCCGGTAGCAGCAGTGGCTCTGATACTCTTTGGCTGGATAATTTTCGCGACGAAGAATCCAAAGCTGATGCCAGCTCCATTGGCAGTTTGGGAAAGGCTCATCAGGTCATTCGAGAAGCCGATAGCAAAGACAAACCTCTTCGGTCATGCATGGGCGAGCCTTTCGAGGGTACTTCTTGCACTCATGTTCGCATGGACATTCGGAATAGCATTCGGAATACTCATAGGGTGGAGCAAAAAGGCTAAAGCCTTCTTCGGAAGCATATTTGAAGTGATTAGGCCCATACCTCCAATCGCCTGGATACCGATCATCATCATGTGGTTCGGGATCGGCGAGTTTCCAAAGGTGCTCCTTGTATTCATAGGAACCTTCGTACCCCTTGTCATCAACACATCCGTCGGGATATCGATGGTTGACAAGATAAATATCGATGTAGGTAAGGTGTTTGGAGGTAACAACAGACAGATACTTATGGATATTGTAGTGCCAACGGCACTTCCATCAATATTCGCAGGTATCAGGACATCGGTTTCCTCCGGCTGGACTACAGTCCTGGCGGCTGAAATGCTCGGTGCGCAGAAGGGACTTGGATCCCTGGTAACAAGGGGCTGGCAGGGAAGTGATATGGCGCTTGTGCTTGTAGCGGTAATAACCATAGCCATAATAGGTTCACTTTTGTCAGTGATCCTCACCAAACTTGAAAAGGTGGTGTGCCCATGGAACAACATATGAGAAAGATAATGGAGATACAGGACATATCAAAGACTTTCTTTTCCAAGAAGGGTATGTTCACAGCAATTGAAGATGTTTCCTTCGATGTAAGAGAAGGGGAGTTCCTGGTAATACTGGGACCCGGAAGATGCGGAAAGACAGTCCTGCTTAACATGCTTGCTGGCCTGATTGACAAGACCACAGGCAGAGTCCTGCTTGACGGAAAGGAAGTATCAGGAACAGACTCAAAGATAAGCATGGTATTCCAGAAGCTTGCACTCATGCCATTCAAGACTGTCCAGGAGAACGTAGAGCTAGGACTGAAGTTCAGTGGTATGCCAAAATCGAAGAGGCAGGAGATTTCCCAGCACTACATAGACCTGGTAGGACTGAAGGGATTCGAGAAGTCATATCCGAGCCAGCTTTCAGGCGGAATGAAGCAGAGGGTAGGCATAGCAAGGGCGTACGCGACAAAGCCTGAGATACTTATCATGGACGAACCTTTCGGACAGCTGGACGCCCAGACAAGGTACTCAATGCAGAACGAGATACTGAGGATCTGGCAGGAGGAGAAGAGGACCGTGATCTTCGTGACAAACAACATTGAAGAGGCGTGCTACCTTGGAGACAGGATAATCCTCCTCAGCGAGTGCCCGGCAAAGGTCAAGAAGATATACGAGATAGAGATAGAGAGGCCGAGGAACATGATAAGCAGGGAGTTCCTTAAGCTAAGGACAGACATATCAGACAATACGGACCTGGCCATTTGAGGTGGAATATGGAGATTAAAGAGAGAGAGACCAAAATCAAGGTAGAGAACCTTACCAAGAAATTCGGAGACCTGCTTGTCCTCGACAACATGAACTTTGAGATCAAGAAGAATGAGTTCGTCTGTGTAGTTGGGCCTACAGGCTGCGGGAAGACTACCTTCCTCAACTGCCTGACCAAGATATATGATACGACGGCAGGAGAGATATACATAGACAACGAGCCTGCAGATCCAAGGAAGCATAACCTATCCTTTGTCTTCCAGGAGCCATCTGCACTTCCATGGCTTACCGTAAAGGAAAACCTGGAATATGGGCTCAAGATCAAGAGGGTACCGCAGGATGAGATAGACAGGCGTGTGACCAAGATAATCAAGCTCATGGGACTTCAGGACGTGACGGATTCCTATCCAAGGGAGCTTTCGGTAAGCGTGGAGCAGAGGATAATAATCGGCAGGTCATTTGCGATGCAGCCGGACCTCCTGCTCATGGATGAGCCCTATGGCCAGATGGACATCAAGATGAGATTCTATCTGGAGGATGAGGTAATAAGGCTCTGGAAGGAGCTGGGAAGCACAGTAGTATTCATAACACACAACATCGAGGAAGCGGTTTATCTTGCAGAGAGGGTGCTTATACTTTCCAACAAGCCAGCCAACGTCAAGGAAGAGCTCATAATTGACCTTCCGCACCCAAGGGACATAACAGACCCCAAGTTCATAGAGTACCGTAACTACATAACTAACAAGATAAAGTGGTGGTAAGGATGGGAATGGAATTAAAGGGAAAGGTTTCGATAATCACAGGCGGAGCAAGAGGGATAGGAAAGAGCATAGCTGAAAAGTTCGTAGCGGAGGGTTCGACTGTCATCATCGCTGACGTGCTTGAGACAGGAGAGGATACGGCAAGGGAGCTTGGTGAAGGCTGCCATTTCGTGAGGATCGACCTCAGGAAAAGGGAAGATATATTCAGGATGGCTGACGAGGTCAATGAGAAATTCGGCAAGATCGATGTGCTCGTCAACTGTGCCGGTATAGCAAGGCCATGTCCGACCCTCAAGCTGTCAGAAGAGCTTCTGGATGAAGTGATAGACATCAATCTGAAAGCGCCGCTATTCTGCTCACAGGCTGTTGGAAAGCACATGAGGAAGAATGGCGGAGGAAGCATAGTGAACATTTCATCTGGAAATACCCTGATGATAAACGTGGGCAGGACTCCCTACGGCATAACCAAGGGTGCGGTGAACATGCTTACAAAGCAGCTTGGAGCCGAGTGGGCGATCTATAACATCAAGGTAAATGCGATAGCCCCGGGCTGGATCAGGACTGAAATGGTTGAAAAACCCCTGAAATCAGGAATTCTGGATGAGAAGAAGATACTTTCCGTATCTCCGATCGGAAGGTTCGGGAAGCCGGAGGAAATAGCTAACCTTGCTCTTTTCCTTGCGAGCGGGAGGTCTGACTACATGGTTGGCCAGATAATATCGTCGGACGGCGGCTGGAACTTGGGGATAATGCCTGATGCACTTGACTACATCAGGGAAAACGACATGGAGGAATAGCATTGAAGGTAGTATGCGTATATGGAAAAGAAGACCTTGCGATAACCGAATATGAGAGGCCTGTCTGCAGACCAGGGCATGCAGTTGTGAGGATGGAGATGTGCGGAGTGTGCGGTTCCGATGTCACAGCCTACAGGGGCAGCAATCCCACTGTCAAATATCCAATTGAGGGTATAGGACATGAAGGCGTTGGTGAGATAGTAGAGATAATGGACCCGGACAACAATTTAAGCGTTGGGGACAGGGTAGCCCTGGAGCCATATGTACCGTGCGGGGAATGTCCAATGTGCCTGCAGGGCAGGTTCAACAACTGCGAGAACCTGAAGGTCTGCGGGGTGCACAAGAACGGAATGATGGCAGAGTATTTCCTTCATCCTGTGTCGCTTCTCCACAGGATCCCAGACACATTGAGCTACAGGGATGCCTGCCTCGTTGAGCCATTCACCATAGGCCTCCATGCCATTACAAGGGCCCAGGTCAAGAAGGATGACTACTGCGTGGTTTTTGGGGCAGGGACCATTGGTCTCCTTGCAGCACTCGGTATAAAGCTGTATGGCGGAAAACCAGTGCTTGTGGATGTCATCGAAAGCAGGCTCAACTTTGCAAGGGAAGTCGGCATTGAAGCAACGATAAACTCTATGAATGAGGATGTGGCAGCAAGGCTCAGGGAGATATCAGGCGGAAGACTTCCAAATGTGATGATAGAATGCACTGGATCCCAGGCAGTCCTTCGGAACATCCACGAATACGTCGCACATGGAGCCAACGTAGCACTTGTCGGATGGCCGCATGACCTTGTTCCTCTAAACCAGGTAAGGCTCATGCAGAAGGAAGTGACGATCTATACAAGCAGGAATTCAAACAGTAAGTTCCCTGAGTCAATGGGATATATAGCAGATGGACTGATACCTGTGGACAGCATAATAACCTCGAACACTGACCTTGACGGGCTTGAGGACGTGATCAGGGATATGATTGTCAATCCGGACAAGTATCTGAAGGTAGTAGCGAAGATCTAGCGAATGAATTGGAGATGATGTGATGCTCGTATCTACGAAGGAAATGCTGCAGGACGCGCGCAGGAACCATTACGCGGTAGCTGCCATAAATACCCAGGGCGGTCAGTATGACATAATAAGGGCGATAGTCGATGCAGCTGAAAACAGGAAGGCGCCGATTATCCTCGCCCACTATGAGAGCACAGGTGCCTATTCAGGCAACGAGTGGTTCTATGAGAATGCGAAATATCTGGCAAACAAGGTGTCAGTGCCTGTCGGCATACACCTTGACCACGGCTCGAGCTTCGGAATATGCATGGAGGCGCTGAAGCTCGGCTTCACCTCCATAATGTATGACGCAAGCGAGAAGAGTATAGAAAGGAACATAGAGGAATCAAATGAGATCATCAGGATTGCCCATGCCTTCAACGTGCCTGTTGAGGTGGAGATAGGTGCACTTCAGAGACTTGACGACGGTGTGGCGACTGACATCGATGCAAATATCGTGTCCTCGAAGACTGTCATAGGTTTCCTTGACAAGTGCAGACCGGATTCCCTTGCAATAGGCATAGGCAACGCTCACGGTTTTTACCATGAGACTCCGAACCTGAGGCTCGACATACTTGACGATGTTTCAAGGCACTCAGACATCCCGCTCGTGCTGCATGGCTGCACCGGAATGGACGACAACCAGGTGAGGGAGGCCATAAGGAAGGGAATATCCAAGATCAACTACGGAACCCTGATAAGGTCGAAATACGTTGAATTCCTTAAGGAAGGCATACAGAACCTTGACCATCAGGACCATACCTGGAAGATTTCAAGATATGCATCTGCAAAGCTGACAAAGGTTGTAGAGGAGATAATTGAACTGTCGGGGTCTGAAGGAAAGGCATACAATTACTGATACAAAAAAATGCAATCCATAGATAAGGAATGTTTTTCTAAAAATAAGACAGAATATTCTGATACAACAGCATTGTTGCTGTTAAATGCAAAGGAGCGTGGATCATGCCAGTAATTTCAATGAAGCCCATACTTGATGCGGCTGACTCATATTGCTACGGTCAGGGAGCGTTCAATGTGAACAGTGTCTCCCAGATAAGGGCGGCAATAGAGATACATGAGCTGCTTCATTCGCCGGCGATAATCCAGGGAGCAGAGCTCGCCAACGGATTCATGGGCGGAAGGGTGGATTTCAAGAACTCCAGTCTGGAGGATATAAGGCGGGGAGCGAAGAACATAGGTGATGCCGTCTGGAAATATGGTGAGTACTCCAAAGTACCGATAGCTCTCCATCTGGACCATGGGAGCAGCCTCGATGTAGTCAAGGCCTGCATTGACGGTGGGTATACCTCGGTCATGATAGATGGGTCCGCACTGGGCTTTGAGGACAACATGGAACTTACAAGGGAAGCTGTCAGGTTCGCACATGCGAGAGGTGTCTCGGTTGAGGGTGAGCTTGGTATCCTGGCAGGGGTCGAGGACCATGTCCACTCAGGCAGTTCAACCTATACGAACCCCATCTCAGCCCTGGAGTTCGTACAAAAGACAGGAGTTGATGCCCTTGCCATATCCTATGGCACCATGCACGGCCCTGTGAAGGGCAAGGACGTCAAGCTTAGGAAAGAGGTAGTAATAGCAATCAGGGAGCTTTTCAGGCATTCAGGCGTAAGCGCTTCACTCGTATCCCACGGGTCATCCACAGTGCCCAGATACATACTTGAAGACCTGAAGAACCTTGGATGCAGTCTGTCCAGTGCTGAAGGGATACCGATATCAGAGATCAAGGAAGCCATAAGGGCAGGGATATCGAAGATCAACGTGGATACTGACATAAGGCTTGCTGTATCAAGGAACCTGAGGGAGTTCTTCAGCGAAGGAAGAAGAAGGTCATCCGCATCACTTGGCGGTGTCCTTGGATCCCTTGAGGAGAAGAAAGACCAGATCGACCCAAGGCAGTTCCTGTCGACCGTAATGGACTCAGTGATGACAGGAATGGAATCTGATGGAGACATAAGTGACCTTAACAATGAAATAGGGAATGGCGTCAAGGAAATACTGGCTCAGCTGATAGTGGAATTCGGTTCGGCAGGTAGGGCATCGCTGGTAAGGATGAAGTCGCTCTCAGAGATGGCATCGGTTTATTGAAAATGAGGAAGCTGTCACCAGTTAAAGTCTGGTGTCTGCTTCCTCATTTTTTTCGGCCATAGGCAGGTCAACCGTACTGATTTCACGGCAGCTTTCTCTTCTGACAAGAGTGTATGGAAGCTCAATCTTCATAGGAAGACCGCTTCCGTTATCAAGCCTGTCCATAAGGAGCCGGCCGGCGGCCCTGCCCATCTCGTCAAGGGGGATACGAACTGTAGTGAGCGGGGGAGACATGTACTGGGAGATGTCTATGTCATCAATCCCAATTACCGAAACATCCTCAGGAACCCGCAGGCCGTTGTCCTTGAGTGCCTTTATAACGCCTATAGCCGTGGTGTCGTTTGCGCAGAACAGGGCAGATGCATTTAGTCTTCCTTCTGCTAGCAGCCTGGATACAGCTGAGTAACCGCTGGCGGAAGAAAGCCTTGTCTGTATCACCATATCCTTTTCGTATTCAAGCTCAAGCTCAGAAAGCGCATCGAAATATCCTTTGAAACGGTCTTCGTTCGTTTTTTCGCCAACGTAGCCGATTCCCCTGTGCCCGATGGTATACAGGTAGTGAACTGCAGTAAGCGCTGCGCTATATCCATCGCAGATGACCTGGTCGAAGTCCGGGCTTATTGAATTTAGACCTGAGTACACCACATGAGGATAGCTGTCCCTTATAACCCTGTAGAAGTTCTTGTTTAGTCGTCCAAGTATCACTGCCCCGTCAAGCCTGAATTCATCCAGTAGCTTCTTCAGGTCCTCTTCGCTTTCTATTTCACTTGCGGAAAAGGAATACTTCATTACACAACCGTGCTTTGATATTTCCTTCTCCACAGCCTTTGCGATCCTCGAGAAGAAAGGGTCATCCACTGAGGACATCACCCTCCCGAAGATACATCCGATTGACCTTCTCCCCTTTAGCACCTCCACCGCCTCATCGCCAAGCTTCAGCGCCTGTGCAGCACGGTTTGGCCTGTAGCCAAGCTCAGCGGCAATCCTGAAAATCCTCTCCTGTACTTCAGGGCTTGCGGTCTTCGTGCTTTTCCCGTTTATCACCCTTGATACGGTGGATATTGAAACTCCAGCCTTTTCGGCCACTTCCTTAAGTGTCATTGTCATCACCTGCCTGTTATTCAATTCAATTATGACCAATGGTAATCATTTAGGCAATATGTTATAGCAAACGTTTGCGTAATTTTTAGTCATTTTTGCTTAAAACAGTGGTACCATTGCAGTATGGAACGAGAACGATTCAGGAGGCTGGAAATATGGGCGGAAATCTTCTGGTAGTGCATGGGGGAGGCCCCACTGCGGTAATAAATTCAACGCTTTACGGCGTAATAATGGAAGCAAAGGCAAATGAGGAAATAGATACAATCTATGGTGCCATAGGAGGCATGGAAGGGATCATAAGGGAAAACTTCAGGGAAATCGGAAATGTTCCAGACGATAAGCTGGAGCTTCTGCTCACGACACCCGGAACTGCAATCGGGTCGTCAAGGTACGCGGTATCGGATGAAGAATACCAGAGGCTACCTGAAATATTCAGAAGGCATGGGATAGGATATGTCCTCTTCAACGGAGGCAACGGGACCATGGATACCTGCGGAAGGGTACACAGGGCATGCATCGAAACGGGGATAAAGGTAGTGGGAATTCCCAAGACCATCGACAATGACATATCCGCAATAGACCATGCACCCGGTTTCGGAAGTGCAGCGAGATACATCGCTGAATCGGTCGCTGAGGCAGCTCAGGATGTCAGGTCCCTTCCGATCCATGTGTCTGTCATTGAGACAATGGGCAGGAATGCCGGATGGATCACTGCAGCCTCGGCAGCTGCCAGAAAACATCCTGGTGATGCACCTCATATCATACTGGTTCCCGAAAGACCATTTGATGAGGAGAAATTCTTAGCTGAAGTAAAAAGGCTCCACGAGAAGATTGGAGGGGTTGTCGTTGCGGTCTCTGAAGGCCTTAACGACAAGGATGGGAAGTCGATAGTCCCCCCGATATTTAAGACTGGAAGGTCTGTTTACTTTGGTGATGTAAGCGCCCATCTTGCCGGACTGATCATAAGAAAGCTTGGGATAAAAGCGAGAAATGAGAAACCAGGCCTGCTGGGAAGGTCATCAATGGCACTTGTTTCCGGGACAGACAGGCAGGAAGCTATCCTTGTAGGAAGGGAAGCGGTGAAGGCAGCGGTCTCAGGTGTCAGCGGCGTAATGGTCGGAATCAGGAGGATTGCTGGTGAAGCCTATGGAATCGAGACCCCACTCATCCCGATTGACAAGGTGATGCTTCACGAGATGAAGCTGCCGGACAGGTACATAGCAGAAAACGGGATGGATGTCACTGAAGAATTCCTGGATTGGCTCAGGCCTATAATAGGTGATGAGATACCGGAATATGTCAGCTTCAGGGATTGAGAAAGCAGGAGTCAATAAAACAGGATGATCATGAAAGGCGGGTTAGTTTGAAGAGGATTTATGTAAACCTAAAGAGATTTGACATACCAAGGGAGCTTGGGGGAGTGAACACTTTAGCTCCGGTCAGGGAGTGGGGAAGAAGGATAGTTGAAGATGTCAGGGATGGTGTCAATGCGTATGACAGCAGCGATGTCAAATTCACGGTATTCTTCCCTGAAGCACATCTGATTCCGGCACTTGATGCCATGGATAGCAGTGATTCACTTAAAGCAGGCTGCCAGAGCGTTTTCAGGGATGATGTGGAAACCGGAAGGAACTTCGGAGCCTTTACCTCAAACAGGACTGCAAAATCAATGGCTGCCCTTGGAGTAAAGGAAGTCATAATAGGACACTGCGAGGAGAGGAACGACAAGAAGGGAATGCTTCTTGAGGCTGGAGTGACAGATCCAGCGGCAGTAAACAGGATACTTAACTCAGAAGTCAAGGCAGCTGTGAATTCCGGGCTTTCAGTCCTTTACTGCATCGGAGAGACAAAGGAAGAAAAGGAAGACTGGAAGAAGGTCCTCAAGGAGCAGATTGATATCGGCCTCATGGGTGTTGACAGGAAGGATGTTGTCATAGCCTATGAGCCTGTATGGGCCATAGGGCCTGGAAAGACACCTCCCGGCAGGGATTACATTCAGATGGTGGCAGGATATATCAAAGAGGTAAGCGGAGGTCTGCCCGTTGTCTACGGTGGTGGACTGAAGGCTGAAAATGCCAGGATGCTGTCGTCGATCCCTGAGGTTGATGGAGGTCTGATAGCCCTTACAAGGTTCTCGGGCGACATAGGCTTCTACCCTGAGGAGTATCTTGAAATAGTAAGGATCTATATGGAAGGGGAAAACAACTGATGAAACTGTCATTTGAATACGGACATGGGATGATGGAGGCAACACTTCCTGACAATACGGATGTCTTCATTCCCGGAGAGACGATAAGGGATCCGGAACATCTGCCTGAGGAAAGAATAGTTGAGGAGACACTGAAATCCATCAGGAATCCAATTGGTATGGATCCCATCTCAAAGCTTGCGAAGAAGGGCTCCAAGGTCACCATAGTGTTTCCTGACAGGGTAAAGGGAGGAGAGCAGAAGACTTCCCACAGGAAGGTGTCCATAAAGCTCATTCTGAATGAACTTTATGATGCTGGTGTAGATAAGAAGGACATCCTGTTAATATGCTCCAACGGACTCCACAGGAAGAACACTAAGGAAGAGATATTCGGAGTACTTGGTGAGGAGCTCTTCAATGAATTCTGGTACTCTAATCAGATCATAAACCATGACAGCGAGGATTATGAAAACCTCATTGACCTCGGTAAGACAGGATCAGGGGACCCTGTCATTATGAACAAATACGTCTACGACAGTGACCTTGCCATACTCATAGGGCATACGCAGGGAAACCCTTACGGAGGGTATTCAGGCGGCTACAAGCACTGCTCGACAGGCATCACCCACTGGAAGTCAATAGCATCGCATCACGTACCTCAGGTAATGCACAGGTCTGATTTCACGCCAGTCAACAGCAAATCCCTCATGAGAAGGAAGTTTGATGAGATAGGCCAGCATTTGGAAGAGAAGATGGGCAAGAAGTTCTTCTGCTGTGACGCTGTTCTGGACACCAGGTCAAGGCAGATAGAGATCCATAGTGGTTATGCCAGGGAAATGCAGGTTGAGGCATGGAAGACCGCGGACCAGAGGACATATGTGCCATTTGCGGAAAAGAAGTATGATGTCCTTGTTTTCGGTATGCCCCAGTTCTTCCACTATGGAAACGGGATGGGAACCAACCCCATAATGCTCATGCAGGCGATATCAGCCCAGGTAGTAAGGCACAAGAGGATCATGAGCGACAAGTGCGTGATAATATGCTCGTCAATCTGCAACGGCAACTTCCATGAGGAGCTTTGGCCATACACCAGGGAGATGTACGATCTGTTCCTTGAACAGGGCAATACGTTACCTGACATCAACAGGTTCGGGGAATACTTTGCAAACAATGAGGAATATCTCAAGAAATACAGATTCGCAAACGCATTCCATCCATTCCATGGCTTCTCAATGATCTCCAGCGCACATATAGCCGAGATGAACACATCAGCAGTGTACATCGTAGGAGCTGAAGCCCCGGGATTTGCAAGGGGAATGGGTATGAAGACCAGGAACACCTTCGAGGAAGCACTTGAGGATGCAAAGAAGAAGTATGTCGGACAGAATCCTAACATATTGGCCCTCCCAATGACTTTCAAACTCAGTGCGGTGCATCTGGGAATGAAAGAATAGCAAAATTAAAATTGGATCCATGAATCGGGAATGTAACCTGAGTCATGGGTCCAAATCCTTATGTAAATTCTTTATCTTAAGCATCATTTTGCTTTAGGCTGTTTCTGATTAGGCTGGTTCTGATATTTTAACGGTATATAGTAGATGATAGAATTATCGTGTGGTCAAAATGATTCGTTATTTCAAGGCAAGTCTTTTTTTCGATTAATTTGATATGAGGAATTGAGCAATGTAGTAAAACAGAGTTCCAATGGCTTTCTAATACTTACATCCCATAAGTAATGGAAGAGCTGAACATCAGGGATGCGTCTGAAACCAAAGTGTCAGCATCAGAAGATGAAGAAACTGAGATAGAGAAGCTGTTCACATGGTAAGCTGTAGTGATTATTATGGTATAATTTTAGTGACGGAATATTCTGTAATCTATATGAGCGAGCTGATTGCGATGAAGTCAAAGCTATTCCCCAAGAACCTGATTGGACAGGTGGCGCGGCGTTAAGCGTACAAGCGGTGGAGCACTTAAGCTTAAGATAGGAGGTATGATGGTACCTCTTTCGACACCTGTAATTTTCATTATCGGGATCGTCGCTTTTGCAATGGCTGTCTATGCCTTCATCAATAAGGAAAGGACGATGTTAATATATCCACCACTGATACTGGGAGTATTCCTGGCTGTCTGGGGCATTGCTGAGTTCTTGCTTTAAACTTAAAATAATGATGATGTGAAAGGGTGGTAGTATGAATCCGATCTTTATATTCCTGATCAGCGGAGTTATTCTTGTTGCAGGACTGGTTGCTGCTTACAAGAAAGCAATGAAATAATCTTACTTGATCGCTTAGAAGCTCCATTCGGGACGTGTTGATTAACAATTGTCACCTTGTGTGGAGCTTTCTTATTTCATTAATCTGACGTTGTCTTACACACAATAAATGATAGAATAGCATATATGGTTTGGTTTTGGACATGCAGAATACAGTCAGGCGGGTGAAGGATGTTAGTAAGGGAAATGGACAGTGAAATAGGGAAGATCATAGACCAAAATGGCCATATGACCTTCATAGCATCAATGGTATTTGAAACAACCGTATGCGGGTATTATGAAGGCAAATTCATCACCATTCTTGATGGCAGAAAGAAGGTCCTTCCTATGAGCATAGTGATGGATGGTGAGCTGAAAGGAAGACGTTACTCGGTTGGTGACAAGATTGATGTATCGAGTTGTTTAGATTCAGACCTTGTAGTCACTCAAGATACAAAGAATGTGGATATAAGTATGCATACAACTGATGAATACAATCTCATCTCCAGCATGCATACCCAGATCCGATCCGCACTTGAAGGACTTAAATCAGATTCAAAGGGGATGCTCCCGATAATGTCCATATTGGGCATGCTTTCAAGTTCAGGAGATTATTCAGGATTAGAATTGAAGATGTACAGCATGGTTGCAGCAAGGACGAAGCTCCTAATAACAGACCTTATGGAGGGAAGGGAGATTACAGCCGAGAACATAGTCGGCTACGGGATAGGTCTTACACCCTCAGCTGATGACTTCCTTCTTGGAATAGCCGGTATGCTCGACCGTTTCGGGGAAGTGATGAGGAAAGAACTATTGGCTGCTTACATTGAAAAATATCTGCACACAACAACTGAAGTCAGCGGATGGATGCTCAGGTATGGTATGAGGAGCAGGCTTTATCCTGAAATAGTACTTGAATATCTTGAACATCCATACCCGGGAGAGTTGAGGATCGATGAGTTCCTGAAGCATGGCTCAACATCAGGGATTGATCTTTTATGTGGCATCCTATGTGGATTGGAAATTCTTATGGAAGTTCAGGGCAGATAAGGAATTTCGTGCCAATTGAATATGCAGCCGAAAATTAAACAGGTCCCTTAACCAAGCCTTTGCCAGGTAGGTTAAGGGATCTTCCGCATTATCAGGTCCTACAGGAGTTGACACAATCTCGAGTCCGTTAACGTACCTTACTGATCCTGATATAAAATTAACTGATAATTAATCGAACATACACCAAATTAGCGTGGCAATTTATGAATTCAGTGTTTAAATGGAATCGAAGAGCTATAGGTGTATCTATTTCTAAGATGTTCACTTGAATTCATTGAAAATGATTATTATGATCACTAAAATACGCCGATCTTACTCATGCCGTTCTGCTGATTGTGTAACTGCGCTAATGCTAAAATTGGTAAAGCTTCAACTATTGCTGAATACGAACAAAACCTATCACGAAGCCAATGATAACCAAGATGTTTGCTGACCGGGAGGCGATGTATGAGGTGTTTTTCAACAGCCTGTTTTTGAATTTCAAGGATATTTCAATGGAGATTCACTGATCCTGCACAGGCTTGATTTTTTACAATTGAAGAAAGGCAGGGAACGTGAGACGCAAGTTTCAGGTTTCATTTCTGTTCAATTGAAAGGATTGGATGATATGAATAAGCAAAAGTTCCGAAATCTGCTCATTCCCGTGATGCTGTTTTTCTTTGGCCTTTCCTTTACCGCTCCTGTGCTTGCCGCTGAAGAAGGTGCGCCTACGATTTCCGCTGCTCCAATAGTAATCTCGGTTGGCGGTACATATGATCCGCTGGAAGGGCTCGTTGTAACTGATGATGTTGATACAGAGGCTGAGCTGTTAGCCAACATTTATTATTATGATAAGGAAGTTGATGTAAGCACGCCTGGAAGCTACATTATCTTCTATGATTTGGCGGATTCAGACAACCACTGGGTCAGTTTCAGAAGAAATGTACTTGTGCTTGGTACTGATTTTCCTGTAATAGGTGTCACAACCAAAGGAATCTATAAGGATTCCCCATTTGACCCGTATGCTGATGTATATGCATTTGACCTGAAGGATGGAGACATTACTTCTTCAATCAAGATCATTGCAAATGATGTGGACTTGGCTGTTCCGGGTGATTACTACATCACCTATGAGGTAACTGACTCAGACCTCAATACAGTACAGGAGACGAGGCATATTGTCGTACTGTGGCCTGAAGAGTACCAGCCCGTGATTACAGCACCTACACTTTACTTGAAGGTCGGTGACGAGTTCGATCCGATGGAAGGAGTCACAGCTACTGACCTTACAGACGGTGACATTACTGAAAGCGTAACAGTCGAGCACATGGAAGTGGACACAATGAGACCTGGCATATACTGGGTACAGTATGTAGTCTACAATTCCCTGGGCCTCATGAGCTTTGCTGACCGTACAGTCGTGGTCTTTGATATGACAACTTCACCATCCATAGTTTCTGGTGAATATTATTACCTGGAAACAGGTGAACCTTTTGATCCATTGGCTGGAGTGTATGCATACGATCTTGAGGATGGTGACATAACTCACCTCATAAAAGTCGTTGAAAATACCGTAGATACAAGTCAGCCTGGTGAATATCACGTATTGTACGGGGTAACTGATTCAGACGGAAATATCGCTGAACACACTGCATACATTACCGTAGGGTGGTCGTGGATGCTTTACCCGGAAATACATGTCGATCCATATGTTGTTTACCTTGAATTGGGTGGAGCATTTTATCCTATGGAAGGTGTTACAGCTACAGACGCAACAGATGGTGAAATTACAAGTAATATTGTAGTATATGACTACGTTGATACATCAATGCCAGGCGTATATTATATAGAATATGAGGTAACAAACTCTCTTGGACTTTCTAGTGGTGCTTCCAGACAGGTAATTGTCTTTGAGTCATCCGTGCCGATAATCATGGCATATGACTTTGAAAGCCCGTTAAATCAGGAGATTGATAAATATTCCGTGCATTTCGAGGCGTACGACCTTGAGGATGGGGACATTTGGGAGAGCATTGTCTGGGACATAAGCGCTGTCGATATCAATACTGCAGGTAAATATCCGATCATTCTTTCGGTAACTGATTCGGATGGCAACAAGGCTGAGACGACATGCTATGTGACAGTAAAGGATTACTCATATCCAGAACTTGAAGTCTACGACTACAGCGTAATAATCGGAAGTGATTATGATCCGATTAACTATGCATATGCTTGGGACCAGAAGGATGGAGAAATCAGCTACCTGATCCAAGTGCCTGAGAATAATGTTGATATCAATACGCTGGGGACATACACGGTAACCTACAGCGTAACAAATTCTCAGGATAAAACAACAACAAAGACTGTCAATGTTTCTGTAATCAACGAACCGGTCATAGACTACTATCTGATATATGATGGGAATATGGTCAGGATTGAAATTGATGAACAGGCTCAAATGGCTTACATTACATCACCAGTCTTAATTCCGGCAGGATCCATGCTGTCAATGGCTATTTATGCTGATGGTGAACTTACGTTTGAATTCCCTGGATTAATAATCTCAAATGAGGTTCTGCCAGGATTCAAGTACTCACTGTCATCAAATGGCGAAGAGCTACTCGCGACTATACTTCCGTACATATTTGATGGAAGTGCATTGCGGCTCAATGCGAAAACCGGAGAAATCACAATTAAGTCAACTGTAGATGGCGAATTCTACTATGTGGTAACAGAAAAGGGAGCCGCAGTGCCAGATATTGACACTTCGGGAACTGGAATACCAGGAGCTGCCGGGACCAATTCATTCAGAATTGAAGGTTTGAAGCCAGGTGTTAAACCGCAGGTGGCATACGTCGTATTGAAAGCGGCCGGTGGTGAAATAACCAATGTTATTTCAATTGATTTTCCAACAATACCGGATCCGCCTAACAACGGCAAGAAGCCTGATAATCCTGGAAAGCCAGAAGACCAGATAATATCACCTGATATTGTTGAGGAAGTTCCAGAAGTTGAGGAGCCAAAGACCAACAAGGGTCAGGACAAGAAGGATGAACCTAGTCAGCTACCGGTTCTCAAAGAACCAAAGACCAACAACGGACAGGAAAAGAAAGTAGAGACTACTGTAGTTGAAGCGGCAGCTGAAGAGCTTAAGAAGGACAAGGGTCTCGGACAGGAAAAGAAGGAAGAGGAAATAACTGCAGAAGAAGTCATTGAAGAGGTGCCGATGTCTCCTGACGCTGAGCTGATTGAAATCCGTGATGATGAGAAGGACAAGGACAAGGAGAAAAAGGCGGATGAGAATATCGAACTTCTCGAAGAAAAGACAAACAACGGGAAGAGCGATAAAGGTTGAGATTTGAACCTGAAAAATGACTATCATAAATAATTAGGACAAAGAGCCCTATGTCAGGATTGAACTCCTGCCATAGGGCTTTGTCTCGTTTTGGTAACGAGGTACTATTGTGAATCAGGTAATAGGATATGAATCACGGGGGTATCATAATGAGGAACAAAATCATAAAAAAGTGCTTCATTTTTAAGCCTGATCTCTGGTTTTCCATTGATTTTAAATGACTTTCACAATTTGATAATATTTGAACAAATAATAAACTAATGGTATAATTATTAACAATTAGCTTTATTTTATGGAAGTGGATTGGAATATTCGGAAATTTGCCTGAATATTATGACGTTAAAATATCGTACTGTTATTCAATCATAGTCTACTGTGTGCTGTAGGTATATTTTGAAACTCATGGGGGAGTATTTCAATGAAAAAGGAATGCACGGAACCTGCCAGGCTCATCTATGAAGCCATGTCAAAGCTTTTGCAGACTAAATCCATCGAAAGCCTTACAGTCAATGAAATCATCTCCACCTCTGGTGTAAGCAGGGCAACCTTCTACAGGCACTTCATGGACAAGTACGATGTCATGACCTCGTACTACAAGAGCATACTTGAGAGCACACTTTTCACCTTCAATGATGGCGTACCCTGGAGGGATGCGGTATGCTCCATATACGGTGTGATCAGGGACAATCCCAAATTTTTCCAGAATGCCTTCAGATGCCAGGACGCGAATTCCCTGAAGTGCTTCATCTACAGTATGAGCAGGGAGCTCCATCTGGACATACTCAGGAGGAATGGAGTGGATATAAGCGACTGGAAGGTTGTTACGGCAATGGAGTCTTATATATACGGTGGTCTGGAAATCACCGACAGGTGGATAATGGGCGGAATGAAGGAACCTGTGGAGGAACTGGTTGACGTATTGACCATGGGGATACCCTCTGCCTTTGTCAAGTATTTCAGGGGTGCTGAGAGTGAGACACTTTAGGCTTTCTGTTTCTTGAATATGTTAGAAACTTAACAGATAATTATTGTATTGACAATAATATAACATAATATCTGAAAGGGGATTCAACATGATTTCAAGAAGAGACTTTCTGAAGGGTGCTGCGGCAAGCGCAGTCGGAGCAGCTACAATCGGTGTTCTGGGTGCATGCACGCAGGATGACAAGACCCCAGCTTCCTCCATCAAATGGGACAAGGAGACTGACGTACTTATCGTAGGAGGCGGCGGAACCGGAGTTGCAGCAATGCTTCAGGTGGCAAATGACGGAGCAAAGGTACTGGTCCTTGAAAAGGCAGGAATCGCAGGAGGAACCACAAACCTTTCCGGCGGAGTAATGCAGGCTGCAGGAACTGAGTACCAGAAGAGCCTTACAAGCTACAAAGACGATTCAACAGACAAGCATGCTGAGCTCTGGATCAAGTCCGGAGAGGGTTATATAGATGAGGAGCTTGTCAGGGACCTTGCAAAGGGAGCTCCAGAACATATCAAGTGGCTTTCGGACCTTGGATTGAAATGGACGAGTGTATACGGACACAACCATGTACCGTACATTGACAAGTCGCTTTACGCAGACCGTATCCATGTATATGAGGGAGGCGGAGCAGGCGGACAGGGAGTGCTTCTTGTACAGACCATGCTCAAGGCAGCACTTGCAAAGGGAGCCCTGATAGAATACAACACAGAGGCTACAAAGCTTCTTACTGATGCGACAGGAACCGTAATAGGAGTTGTTGCAAAGTCAGGGGATAAGTCCATGAACATCAAGGCCAACAAGGGAGTAATACTTGCAGCGGCAAGCATAGACCAGAATGTTGAGATGGCAAAGGAATTAAGCCAGCAGCATTACTGGGACCTTACAACACAGATGTGCTTTGCGGTCAAGACAGACACAGGAGACGGCATAAGGATGGCTCAGGAGATTGGAGCGGCAGTAGCAGGCTTTGGCGGATGCATTGACTTCTGCTTTAAGACAGGAAACGCAACCACAAACAAGAACAAGGTATTCCCTTCATTCATAGTCAACAAGAAGGGCAGAAGATTCGTATGCGAGGATGCAACGTATGCTTATCACTACAGGGCGATATTCCAGCAGGAATCGCAGCTTAACGGTCCAACCTACATGATCTTCGCTAAGAGCAGCCTTTCAGCTCAAGGGGCACCATGGACAGAAGAAAGCGTTGCAGCTGATATCAAGGCAGGAACAGTGCTTGCAGCTGATAACATAGAAGGGCTCGCAAAGCTCATATCAGTTGATGAAGAAAACCTTGCAGCTACACTGGCTACCTGGAATGCAGACACTGCTGCAGGCAAGGATGACCAGTTCGACAGAGTTGACGGACTTGTGCCGCTTGAGGGTCCATTCTATGCATACAAGAACGTATCAGGGAACCTTGGCTCACTTGGCGGAGTAAAGATCAACGTTGACACTCAGGTTCTCAAGCCAAACGGAGAGCCAATACCTCACCTTTTCGCAGGCGGACTTAACGCGGGCGGATGGATAGGACCTTACTATCCTGGTTCGGGAACTGCAATAATCGGTACAGTTCACCAGGGTAGAAAAGCCGGAGCGAACGCAGCAAAGATAAAGTAACCTGCATAGCAATAAAAAAGTCTGCATGGGCCGATGGTCAGCCTCGGCCCGAACAGGCTTGTACTGATGTTTTGACAAGATTAATGGAGGTTTCCCATGAAGATAGGAACTACCGAGTTCATAATCATCCTTATTGTTGCGCTTCTTGCATTGGGGCCTGAGAAGATGCCGATTTATGCAAAGAAGCTTGGAAAGGCAGTAAGCATGATAAAGGAAATGTCAGGAAAGATAACAGAGGAAATCAAGGAAAATGTTACAGAGCCGCTCGCTGAGGCTGTGGAGCCTCTCACAAGCCTCAAGAAGGATATCAGCGCTTCAGTACAGATGTCCCTGGATGCAGACAAGAGCAAAGTGTAGTAATCCATAGTTGCTGAAGCTTGGTCCAAAGGAAGCACTGAAGCAGAATTCGATGCAAAGTAGCTTAGTTTTATGCAATTTGAAAGAAAAGGAGAATGAATATGTTCGGAAGACTTGGTACAACAGAACTGCTTGTGGTACTTGCGATAGTGATGGTGGTATTCGGGCCGAAGCAGCTGCCGAAGCTTGGAAGCATCTTTGGTAAATCCATTAAGAACTTCAAGGAAGGCGTCGCAGGAAGCGACGAAAAAACTGCAGAGTAGAATAGGAGACGGTGAATTTGAAGAAAAAGAAAAAGTCTGCAGCCAATACTGGAAAAGACATGGGTCTTTTTGACCACCTGAAGGAGCTCAGGAACCGTCTTATCATCGTAGTGGTGGTATTTATCCTGGCTACGGTCATAAGCTTCAATTTCTGCGATGAGATTGTTGAGATACTGATCTCAAATGCCAAGGCACTTGACTATACGCTGGTGTATCTTGCACCTGGTGAGCTGTTCATGGAATATGTAAGGCTCTCGGTCATATGCGGGATAGTGATCTCATCACCTGTGATTCTGCATCAGGTATGGGGATTCGTCAGACCTGGACTTGAAAAGCATGAGAACAGGCTGGTCTTCTTTTCACTTGTTGCAGGACTGTTCTTCTTCCTTTGCGGCACTGCCTTCTCCTATTACGTGGCAGTACCCATGCTTCTTATGTTCTTTGCGAACGTGGACCAGAGTCAGGCGATAAGCGCAACCATATCAGTCCAGAACTATCTGGCATTCATATTTTCCACTCTGCTTTCATTTGGAATAGTATTTGAGCTGCCGGTCCTAATATCATTGCTTACAGGACTTGGAGTACTGAAGCCAGAATGGCTTGTTAAGAGCAGAAGGTTAGTAATAGTGATAATATTCGTCATAGGAGCGATAATAACGCCTCCTGATGTCGTTTCACAGCTGCTTGTCTCAATACCGATGATGGTACTTTTCGAATTCAGCGTTGTAATGAGCAGGATAGTAAACAGAAGAAAGATAAAACGCCAGAAGGCGGCATAAAGAATATCTGATACAAGGAGATAAAATGAAGAAGTTTATAAGAACAGCAGTAATAACAATGGCAACTGCAGCAATGCTGGCAAGCACAGGCTGTACTTCAAAGGGTGCCTTCAAGGATGGCACCTACGAGGGAGTGAGCATGAAAGGTATGCATGGGGAGCTCAAGGTTGAGGTCAAGGTTACAAGCGGAAAGATAAGCGCAGTAACCGTCACCTCACACAAGGAGACAGAAGGTATAGGAACTGCCGCAATCGATCAGATTCCTACGAAGATCATAGAGAAGCAGTCAACTGAGGTTGATGCCATATCAGGAGCTACAGTCACTTCAGTGGCAATACTCGAGGCGGTTGCCGGTGCATTGGACAAGGCAAAGTAGAATTCGTAAAAATGCAAGGTTGAGTACAAATGTCATAATAGTGCATACCCGCAACATGGCTTAGCCTGTTGCGGGTATTTAGTTAGTCTGCTAATAATATTACACTAATGTCTGGATTTGCATTGCTCTTTTAACATTTTCAACCTAAACTCTAGATAAATGGTTTGAATTGGGGGACGGAAATGAAGATTTCGGATTTTCTAAACAGAGTATCAGTACTAGACAAGGCTGGCATGTCTCTTAATGGCGACACTAACATTCAGGATTTACGAGTTGAGATGCTCGGTAAAGATGAAAGCCTGATGGACGTTCTAGATGAAAATGGAGAAAAGCTTGGTGAAGTAGATTCTGTGAATATCAGATATCTGGTTACAAAATACAGCGAACTACCCTCAATGGACCTTCTTGATCACTTCAGGGAAGCGATAGTCATCATCGACGAAAAAGGCAGGATATTTTACATTAATGAGGCTTATAAGAAGATATTAGGAGTTAAGGCTCGTAAGGTCGTGGGGAAGTACATCTACGATGTCGAAGGTTCAGCACTTCTTTATGAGGTTCTAAAGAGCGGAAAAGCTATGGTTCAGGAAAAGCATTTTGTGAAGTCTGTTAATAAGTATGTGTCGCTCAGGATGTGCCCTTTGTATAAGGAAAACAAGATAATCGGAGCATTCTCGATCTTCACGGATATAACTGAAATAGATAATTTGAGCAACGAGGTCAAGAGATATTCCGGTATCGTGGATGAATACCATAGGGAAAAGGAAGCGGAAAGTGAAACCCTAAGGTCTCAGATAATAGGTAACAGCCCTAATTTCATCCATATCCTGGACCAGGCGGGAATCGTCGCTAAGACTGATGCTGCAGTACTTGTGACTGGAGCCAACGGTTCAGGGAAAGAAGTTATAACAAAGCTCATACATATGAGTTCTGCAAGGCGCAGCAAACCATTCATAACTGTAAATTGCAGTGCAATACCTGACTCCCTTATAGAAAGTGAACTTTTCGGTTACGAGGAAGGGTCGTTCACTGGCTCCAGAAAGGGCGGCCAGATGGGTAAGTTCGAGTTGGCAAACAAGGGAACCATTTTCCTTGACGAAATAGGCGATATGCCGCTTCAGATGCAGGCAAAGCTGCTTAGGGTACTTGAACTCGGTGAAATTGAGAAGATTGGGCGGCAGAAGAACGTTGAGGTAGATGTTAGGGTTATCGCAGCGACTAATCAGCCGCTTCCGGAATTGATCAAACAGAAGAAATTCAGGGAAGACCTGTACTACAGGCTTAACGTCGTGAACCTGACCATACCATCGCTTAAGGATAGAGGAAATGATGTCATCCTCCTGGCAAACCATTTTGCAGATGTGTTCGGTAACAAGTATTCGAAGAGGCTAACAATTTCCGACGAGGCTTACCGTGCAATTGCAAGATATGGCTGGCCGGGAAATGTGAGAGAGCTTCAGAACAGCATTGAACATGCAGTTATATTATGCTCAGGCTCAACTATACTGATGGAGCATCTTCCTGGAAGAATATTTGCAGGAGATGCTGCAGAGCCTGATGCGCCTTCATTACCTGCAATTTCAAAGGATGAAGACGTTGATTATTTTAGGTTCATGGCAAACGTGGAAAAACAGCTGATGCTTGAGGCTCTGGAAAGGTCATCAGGAAGCAGGACTAGGGCGATGGAACTTCTGGGGCTCAGCAGGCGAACATTTTATAGGAAACTTAAGGAAAATGGTATAGTGCCATAAAGTAAACATAGTGCCACAATGTATACATGTATTTTTATAAAAGTGCCATTAATGGCACGGTTTGGCGGAGACATCGATTTCCAGATTTTATGGAAACCTGTTTCCGCCATTTGTATTATCATTGGAAATCAAGTCATATGAATACGTTTAAAACTAAGAGGGTATTTATTTTTCTGTAAATTCAGTTTTGGCATGGTGTTTGCTATAAATCAAGATAGAGGTCAAAGGACCAAAGGCTGCTCTTTGCGCGTGAAGAACAGTTAATAATGAAACCAGGAGTGATTTTATGAAGACTGTATATATAGGCGGGGGGCAGGGTTTCTGGGGAGATACCAATGACGGTGCCATTGCGATGGTTGAAAAGGCCAAAATTGATTATCTTGCCTGTGACTACCTTGCAGAACTCACTTTGTCGATAATGCAGAAGCAGAAGAATAAGAACCCTAACGCTGGATTTGCCAAGGATTTCATAACCCTGTACGGACAGATTGCAGAGACCTGTTACAAGAAGAAGATAAGGATAGTAACAAATGCTGGCGGAATGAACATAACCGGAGCGGTAAAGGAAATTGAAAAAATCGCAAGGGAAAAGGGATTAAAGGGACTGAAGATAGGCTACGTACTAGGGGATGATATCAAGGATAAGCTGCCAGGACTTCTCGAAAGTGGAGTCAAGTTCGTTAACATGGATAATGATGGTGAATTCACTGAAATTCTAGACAGAATCTATAATGTGAACGTCTATCACGGACATGAGCCGATACTTAAATGCCTTGAGGAAGGTGCGGATGTTGTCATAACAGGAAGGGCAACAGATTCAAGCCTTTTCCTGGCTCCTCTCATCCATGAATTTGGGTGGGACTCAAAGGATTATGACAATATGGCCAAAGGGATTATGACAGGCCATCTTCTGGAATGCGGCGGACAGGTTTCAGGTGGAAACTGCGACTACAACTGGAGAGAAATACCTGATCTTGCAGATTTGGGGTTTCCAATAGCTGAGGTAACTGAAGATAGTCTTGTTATAACTAAGACTCCCGGAACTGGTGGACTTGTAACAGAGCAGTCAGTAAAAGAACAGTTGCTTTATGAGATTCATGACCCTGCAAACTATATAACACCTGATGTCATAGCTGATGTAAGTCAGGTAACAGTTGAAAGCGTCGGAGAGAACCGAGTGAAGATTTCTAACATAAAAGGAAAGCCTGCTCCTGAAACTCTCAAGCTCTGTGTTGGATATTCCGCAGGTTACAAGGTTGAGTCGTTCTATTGCTTCGCATGGCCGGATGCATACGACAAGGCAAAGCTGGCTTCAGAAATTGTCATGGAGAAGATGAGGAAGAAGGATTTGAAGACAGAGGAGGTAAGGGTTGACTATGTTGGCCTCAATTCACTTCATCTATCACTCGCAGATATGTCAGAGGAAAGGCTAAATGATCTAAATGAGGTGATCCTCAGGATTGCTATAAGGACAAAAGAGAAGTCAGAGGCTGAGAAGATAATACCCGAGATAGCGCCGCTTCAGCTGAACGGACCTCCAGGTGGAGCCCTTTTCGGTGGAAGGTCCAAAGTAAGCGAAGTCATCGCTCTATGGCCTACAGCAGTACCAAAGTCAATCGTTGTGCTTACATCAAACAATCTGGAGGTGTTGTAGGATGAAGAAGACATACTATATCAAGGACCTGGCACATGGAAGGTCAGGTGATAAGGGAGACAGGAGCAACATCTGTATGTTCGCGAGGAATCCTGAGGACTATGAATTCCTGAAGCAGGAGCTTACAGCCGAAAGGGTAAAGGCCTACTTCGGAGATATGGTAAAGGGTGATGTGATAAGGTACGAGGTCGAGTCTCTGAAGGGATTCAATTTCGTAATGGACAAGGCGCTGGGTGGTGGTGCTACGATGTCCATCAGATTAGATAATTTAGGCAAGACAATGTATACTGCGCTTTTGAGAATGAAGCTTGAACGGGAAGAATAAGGAGGAGAATATGAAAATAAGTGAATACAAAGGATTTTACAAGCTTTCGATTGAGGAAAGGTTGAAGGAGGCAGTTGAATTTGCAGGATTGACTAATGAAGAAGCTATCGTACTAAGCGACCCCAATGCACTAACTCCTGATATGGCAGATCACATGGTTGAGAATGTCATAGGACGGTATTCTCTTCCAATGGGTGTTGCAGTGAACTTTCTCATCAACGGAAAGGACTATCTGATACCAATGGTAACAGAAGAGCCATCAGTCATAGCGGCAGCCAGCAACGGAGCAAAGATGGCGAGAGAGAACGGAGGAATATTCGCGAGCAACAGCGGTACTGTAATGATCTCACAGATCCAGGTGCTGGACGTAGAGGACGCAAATTATGCGAGGATAAAAGTCCTAGAGAATAGAAAGGCCATAGCTGACAGATGCAACGAGATGGATCCGGTTCTCGTTAAGCTTGGCGGGGGTGTAGTGGATGTAGAGGCGAGGGTAGTAGAATCATCCATAATAGGTGACATGCTGGTAGTTCATCTGAAGGTAAACACACTTGATGCTATGGGAGCCAATGCAGTAAATACAATGGCAGAAGGTATCTCACCATTCATCGAAGAAATCACAGGTGGTCGTGTTAACCTGAGGATACTATCTAACCTTGCTATTTTCAGGCTTGCAAGGGCAAGGGCCAGGTTCAGTAAGGAGAGTCTTGGTGGCGAGCATGTTGTTGATGCGATAATCGATGCATATGCATTCGCAGAGGCTGACCCTTTCAGAGCAGCTACACACAATAAGGGAATCATGAACGGTATTTCTGCAGCGGTCCTTGCGACAGGCAACGACACGAGAGCAGTTGAATCCGGAGCCCATGCCTATGCTTCAATCAGTGGATCATACAAGCCGCTTTCAACCTGGGAGAAGGACAAGAACGGAGACCTTGTCGGAACTATAGAGCTGCCTATGGCTGTAGGTCTTGTTGGAGGAGCCACCAAGGTACATCCTCAAGCCAAAGCTGCAGTTAGAATACTTGGTGTTAAGTCAGCTGGTGAACTTGGAGAAGTTTTCGCTGCATTAGGGCTAATCCAGAATTTCTCAGCTGTAAGGGTACTGGCAACAGAAGGAGTACAGAGAGGTCACATGGGTCTCCATGCAAGAAATGTTGCCGCTGTAGCTGGTGCAAAGGGTGATGTACTCGAGGCAATTGTAAAGAGAATGGTTTCTGAAAAGAAGGTTAGGGTTGAATATGCTCAGGAACTTCTAAAGGAATATGAAAAGAAATAAGAATCGAATCGGGGGAAGCAGAATGGAAAACAAAAAGGTCCAGCTTACTGAGGTCTGGGGCGACACCGTAGACCTGAAGGAACTAATGATCGCATCATTGCTAGGAATCGCACTTACCATGTCAATGTTTCTGATTGGCCGTAACATATTTTTGAGGATTGAGGGACTAGATCCTGGCCTTGCCAAAGGTTATTCTCTGCTCATTGGTATAGTGGGTTGCATCGCCTCAGGAGTAATTTCCGCCAAATTGTTCAAGCCTAAGAGAATCGTAGAGGAAAAGTTTGAGAACGAGGATATTGAAGAGATCCTTAAGGCCGCAGGCATGACAGTTGAAGATGAAATTAATGCACTCAGGAATGTCGATCCGGCAATAATCGCTGAAATGGAAGAGTTTGAGCTTTATAGTCTTCTTGAGCTGGTGCCTGAGGACTCGCCAAACTACAAACCGGAATACAAGGAAAAGGCAAAGGGGGGCAAATAAATGTTATTCATACAGGCTTTCATCGCGGCTACCTTTGGGGGAGTGCTGTATACCATAATCGGAATCATACCCGGAACTGATGAAACAGCTACGATGGCTCCAGTTACACTTATACTCGTTCTCATGGGACTTCCAGGTGAGGTGCTATTCGCCTGGTTTGTTGGAATTATAGTAGCAATGCAGATAAGCCATACTATCCCGACAGCAATGGCTGCACTTCCTGGAAGTACTATGGCTGTACCTATGGTACTTAACAGCTCAATTGCAAAGAGGCTTGGTATACCACATGTCGCCATGAGAAAGATGGCAGCAGGTTCACTCATTGGATCGTTAACAGGACTTATGGTCGCTATCGGATTTGCGCTTTTAATGGCGCCGCTCGGTAACATGGTAAAGCCGTACATCGGACTCATATTTACAATCGGAGCCATGGTAATCGGTTATATGTCGAAAGCCAAGTGGGGTGCAGTAATCGCTCTTTTCCCCTTCGCGTTCCTTATACAGGGGTTCCAAAGGATAGCTGTAGAAGGTGTAGGCAAGACCCTCTTCATATCTATCTTCATGGGAATAACAATAGGACCAATGATCGCTGAAGTATTCAATGTATTCATACCAAGCCAAAGAGACAAGCAGAGAAGGAACAAGGCATCAACTATCTGGCTTGCGCCTGACTCAAGCAAGAAGAAAGGATTATTTCCAAATCCGTTCAAGATTTTCACAAAAAGGCAGAATAAGACTATATTACTGATGTCCTCCATAGGAGCCTGCACATTCACGTTCTCGCCCGTTGGCATGACTGTTATGCTTGGCGAAATCATCAATGGAAAGTGTAAAGAACTTTATGAGAGGGTAACCACAACACTAGGTGTCCAGGATGCCATAAGCAACAGTACATATCTTGGAGAATTTATAATACCACTGATCGCTTTTGCAGGACTTCCGCTAAGTCCAGTCGCTACTGGACCAGGAGCACCACTCTTCAATGCACCTCCAAGGTTTACAATAGAGCCGCTTAACAACCTTGCACAGTTGCTATCGATACCAGACTACTTCATATTTGGCTTCATCGGAATAATAGGCGGAGCACTGTTTGCATTCCCAATAGCTATAAAGAAGGCAAGGTCATGGACCGAGCTTATGTTTAGGGCAGTAAGCCATGAAGCCCTGATTGGTGCATTCATAGGACTTATATGCATGCTTGCATTCTATGAAGCTGGAATTCTTGGAATATTCGTTGCTGTCAGCATTGGAATATTCGGCGGCTTACTGCATAACCTTTTTGGCATACACACAGGTGTGCAATTTATGGCCTATTATGCATCAGGCTATATTGTGACTCAGGCACTTGCACTGGCAAAGATACTCATATAACCCAAAATGTTGGTCAAAATTATCCCCGCACTTTAGTTGCGGGGATTCCTGTTGAAAGAAGTGCCGATGCATCGTATCATGGTTTTAGGTATATCTGAGTATCAGTAATTTGGAGGTAAAATAATGTCTGAAAGCAATGAAACAAACCTTGATAAGATGATGGAAAGGGCAGAGGTTTCTGCAAAAGGCTATTTCAGGGAGGGGTTCAACTGCTCTGAATGCGTCTTCCAGAGCTTCCTTGACCTTGGACTTACTGACCTGCCCCGAGAAGTCATTGCGCTGTCTTCAGGCTTTGGCGGCGGTATCGGAATGACCAGGAATACCTGCGGGGCACTTCTTGGAGCAGCAATGTCAGTTGCGGCGGTCAAGGGAAGGAAAGACCCAAAAGCTAAAGAGGACATCAAAGAAAGGATCGAGGAACTCTACAGCGAGGGTGGGATCTACAGCATCTTCAGCTCGCTCGTAAAAGAATTTGAAGAGAAGTACGGGACCGTAAGCTGCAAGGAAATAACCGATGTGTATCCAGATTGGCATTCCAGGGAAAGGAAGAAGAATTGCCAGAGCATAGTCGGATATGCAGCGGCTCTTGGCGTCAAGTATGCACTGAAGCAGATATAGAGATTCTGAAATCATAATGAGCCATGTCCCGTGCTATGCAGGACATGGCTCATGTGCTTTTCCGGTTCGACTATTCCACTTCTCGTGACCTGAATGACAATCCTTCAGACGGATCATGCTCTGATGCATCATTGTAACTATGGTCTAGTCTTCCAGACCTGGCCTTGAGGAAATGGATGAACTGCACATTGAGAAGGGGGTAAGAGGCATTTTCAGGTACGTAGTAATGCCACCATTCGGACTTGTTTACCCTGAAGCCGCTTCTTTGCATGATATCGATGAGTAGGGCACGGTTAGCTTTTTGTCTTTCCGTGGCACCATCGTAGTCTATGTGTGCTTTTATGCTGAAGTCATCAAACTCTGACGGCATATCCAGTTCCTTACCGTTTGAATCCACAAGGGTCATATCCACTGCAAGCCCCTTTGGGTGAAGAGAGCTGGCTGAAGGCTTTGCAACGTAAATTTTAAGCTCTTTTGGCGTTGAATCATAAAGGCTCTGCTGCACTGACACCGGTCGGTATGCATCGAATATCTTGATCCTCAATCCCTTTGACTTTGCAAGCCTTTGAGCCCTAAGAAGCCTTGAGGCGATGTCCTTATGTATTAGGCAGAGCACTGTGTCATAGTGGACCCTTCCAGTAAAGTTGTCACTTGTCGCATATCTCTGGTCGATTATGAAGCTTTCATCAAGGCTTTTAAGGTCTACGAGGTCCTTGTAGTAGAAAGGGGAGGGATGATGAAGAGGCTGAGGATATGAAGTCGGCAAATCCCCGGCACTTTCACCGGAAGCCAAAAAGGCCTTGTCATATGCATGAGCATATGATAGAGGACCTGTTGAAATTGACAATGATAACAAGAGTGCTGCAATTACCTGGAGCCTTTTCATCTTTTACCTCAAAGGAAGGTCTGGCAAAGCCTGACCTTCCTGGCATCAACTACGGTATGTTAAGGTTTGTTACCTTGTAGTCTGAAGGAATGGTGAACATGCTGTCGTCTACAGTATCCGTAAGCTCTGATATTTCCATGATGGTCGTTGTAGTGTCAAAGGTATTTTCGATTCCCTTCAGCTCGTTGCCTTCGAAGAAATACCTGACGATTCCGCCCTCTGTAGTATATTCCTCGTATTCAAGCATCTTGCCCATGAAATCAGCCTTTCCCTTTCCCTTGTAGACAATGCCGTCAAGCTTGATCTCAGGAGCCTGAGGCGTACCGGCAGGGACTTGCTTTGAAGCATCCATGACCATCACAGTCTTCATGTCGTGACTGATTAGGTATATCTTTCCATCCTTCATCACTGTGCTCATGGACATAGTGTCACCGAGGTCTATCTTGCTGGCCATGGCTTCACCGTCCATAGACATGGTTGCCTCCATGACATCCTCAAGTTCGCCGTTAACAGCTGCAAAGATCTTCAAAGTCATGGTGTATCTGCCGTCCTTCATTATGTCCACGAACTTCTGGGACAGAAGATCCGAAGTTGTCGGCATGGTTGCTGCAGTTGGGGAAGTTGGAGCAACAGTAGCTGAAGGCGCAGTTGGGGATGTCGGTGCCTCTTGCTTTGAGCCGCACGAGGTAAAAAGAGCAAATGAGCAGATGAGTACGATGTACATTAGCAGGGCTCTGCGGTGACTTGCAAATCGTATCCTTGTGACTGCCATAAAATCACCCCTGTGTCGTTCTTGCAGGTTAATACCTGTTTATGATAATTGTATTCCCACATGACCTGCATGTCAAAGCATGATGGATAGTGAAGAAGTGCACATTTTCAACTATATCGACAAAATATTTTTTTAGATTTACAAAATATTCCTTAGGTTGTCCTATTATCCTACTGATGATATAATTAGGGCACTGTAGTGAAGGGGAGATATCATGAGTATTTCGGAAATAATCATCTCCAATATTATGCCTTTGTTCTACCTTGCTTTAATACCGCTATTCATCCTTATAATAAGGGTTTATGGATTGTTCATAAGGTTCTCAAAGTCAGGTTATTCACTCTCTAGTGGCAACAGGTTCTATAAGACTATCTCAGACAAGGGTGCATATGGTGAATTCCTTATCTTCGAGATGCTTGAAGCCCTTGGAGAAGGAAACAGGATACTTGCCAACATATATCTTCCTGCTGATAATGGCAGGACAACGGAAATTGATCTTCTCATGATTCATCCGACCGGTATCTATGTATTCGAATCCAAAAACTACAGCGGATGGATATTCGGTGACGAGAAGGGCAGGAACTGGACACAGTGCCTTAAAGGCGGTAAGAAGATATCCTTCTATAACCCTGTCAGGCAGAACAGAGGGCACATCAATGCCCTAATGGAGAATCTCAGGGATGTAGGACCGGAAAGCTTCTTTTCATATATTGTCTTCAGCGAACGCTGTGAGCTCAAGAACGTCAGCGTATCATCATCCAACACTTCGGTTCTGAAGAGGAACCGTCTTAAAACAGCCCTTGCAGAAGACATTGCACGAAGGCGCACTGTGCTGGGGGAAAGCGAGATATCAGGCATATACGGGATACTTTCATGGTATTCTCTTGCAGATGACAGCGTCAAGGACAACCATATAAGGGTTATAAAGGAAGATATGGAGTAGGTTGAAGGCAGTCATCAGGCTGCCTTTCTTATACCCATATACAGGAAGAATGATTGACTGTTTGTTAATATGGGTGCAAGAACAGGCAAAAGGTTGTAGAATCAGGTTAAGAGTATAATTGATGGTCGGAGACTGTTGGGAATACGCAGGAGGGTTATCATGGACAAGACTTATGTTTCCTTTGAGCTTGCAGCTGATTTCATTTCATCAGCCTTCATAAAATCAGGAGTGCCGCCTGAGGATGCTGCAATATGCGCGGATGTCCTTGTCGAGAGCGACAGAAGAGGGATAGACAGCCATGGCTGCAACAGGTTCAAGCCCATATACATGGACAGGATAAGGAGCGGCATACAGAAGCCGGTAACTGAATTTGAAATAGTCAGGGAGACTGCAACGACAGCTGTGGTCGACGGACATGACGGAATGGGAATGGTTGTAGGATACAAGTCAATGCAGCTGGCAATTGGGAAGGCCAGGAAGTATGGAATGGGAATGGTTGCGGCAAGGAACTCAACCCATTACGGAATAGCCGGCTATTATGCCACAATGGCAACCAGGGAAGGTATGATCGGGATTACAGGCACCAATGCAAGGCCTTCCATTGCCCCGACATTTGGAGTGGAGAACATGCTTGGAACTAACCCATTGACAATAGGACTTCCGACTGACGAGGAATTCCCGTTTGTAATAGACTGTGCCACCAGCATAACCCAGAGAGGTAAGATAGAGCATTATGCGAGGACAGGAATGGATACTCCATCAGGAATGGTAATAGGTTCTGATGGAAAGCCCCGGACAGACAGCAGGCAGATACTCATAGACCTGGTCAAGGGAGATGCCGCACTGACTCCATTGGGAGGCATAGGGGAAGAACTTGGTGGATACAAGGGATATGGTTACGCTACAGTCGTAGAGATACTTTCTGCTGCACTACAGGCAGGAAGCTACATGAAGATGCTTAATGGAATAGGCGAGAACGGAGAAAAGATTCCATATCATCTTGGACACTTCTTCATGGCCATTGACACAGAAGCCTTCATGGGACTGGAAATCTTCAGGAAAACAGCAGGCAACATACTGAGGGAGCTCAGGGCATCAAAGCTTGCACCGGGTGAAGACAGGATATATACGGCTGGTGAGAAGGAATATCTTGCCTGGTTGGATAGAAAGGACAAGGGGATTCCGGTTGAATCTGAGGTAATGAAGGAATTCATGGAAATCAGGGATGGCCTTGGATTGACACACAGGTTCCCGAACGAGTGATGCCGTTAATTCACCAGTAAGTAAACGTAAAAATGGTAAATATGGTATTGATTGAATCCGCAATTTGCGGATTCTTTTGCGTAGTATAGATATATCTGAAATTTCTAAATCAATGCATCTCATTTGAATATTGGATTTCAATATAGGCATAATGAATAAGAAGAAAAACCGGGAAATACCAAACATCTGTAACAATTCAGTGTTTGTTCATATGGTAATTTATATTGATTGAATATATAATGATAATTGTATTTGAAAAATAAATAGGATTAAATAACGGGTGAACAACATGGAGCAGCTTATAGGAGAACTGGTGGTACCCGCCAGGTCAGGACATAATTTCAGGAAGGGTGAAGAGCTTAAGCTCATTGAGGTTGCAGGTGCGTGCATAACGTTCCAGAGGGCTGATGGAGCTGAGCTTGTCATTGATGCAAGGAATAAGGCGCTTATTGAAATAAATGAGGATTCGATCTCAATATACGAACCCATTTGCAGGGAAATGACAATCAAGGAAAGCAGACTGCTGAAAAAGGCAGACAAGCTATTCGGTCAGCTTAAGAAAAGGCCCGATTATGGAGACTTAAGGAGTTTCTGGGAAATCGAAGGGTTCCTGCAGGAGAACAATGCAGGATATCTGTCAGGATTCAACATTGAAGAGGACAGGGTGCTGCAAGATGGGATGATATGTGACTTCAGCATAAGGGGCGAGCTGAAGATATCATTCAACAGGCAAAATTGCGAGGCTAAATCACTGAAGGACAAAGAATCCAGATCAGCCATAGCGGCATCATATAGGGTGGCAAAGTATGCCATTGAAACCTGGCTTGACATTGCTGCCAGAAATGAAGCGGACCTGAACAGGTCATTGGAGTAGTATTACAGCATCGGTAGGACATATTGAGTTCCTGGGGGTATAGGCTTGAAGAAGAGAAGAGTTATCTCAAGTGAAATGAGGCCATTTGTGATGCCGGTCATAGGCATCACAGTGGCATTTTTTGCGTTAGCCAGCCTTCTTGTCATATTCTCCAGAAAGCACTACTACAGCATCCTGGAGGAAGAAGCGGCGGTCTACGCTAAGTCAGGAGCAAGGAACATTGAGAACATGCTGCAGTTAAAGAATATCCTTGAATCTCCTGATGAAGACCAGAAGGCGGAACTTGAAAAGGCTGCGGACCTGAACCATCTGCTTTCACGAATGGTAACGGATGAAGGTAACTATGTGTATATCGTCCTGGATGAAGCAATCCTTGGAAGCGGTCCTGCAGCAGGAATTTCTGACATTGCCGGAATAAACGAACTTGAAGAGGCTGAAGCAGCCGGTATCCATAGCGGCAATACAGAAATCGATGGGATAAGATACGGCAAGGCTATGGTTCCGATCGATGGAGGTTTCGGAGAGGACTCCTTCCTGGTTGTGCTGAGACCTGCAGCTGAAGCTGACCGCAGGATTTTCAGGTCTTCTGCGATCGGCATCCTGATCCTTGTTTCACTGTATGGGGCGCTTATCGCCCTGATGGATTTCACCCTCAACAGGAACAGGCATCTCATGATGCTTGCGTACTATGACCATCTAACCGGACTCTTCAACAGCTACTACCTGAAGGTCATGCTGACGAAGGACCTGAAGCTGTACAGATGGAACAGGAAAGCACTTATGCTTATAGGCATAAGCAACCTAAAGAGCATCAACCTCCTTTATGGGTATGACTCCGGTGATGATGCCCTGAGGCAGCTTGCAAGGAGACTGCAGACATTAGCGGGACAGGACAATATGCTTTTCCGTTTCACGGAAGACAGGTTCGTGCTATATACCAGGAACTGCCACAGGGAGAATCATCTTAAGATGCTGGTTGAGTCGGTTGAGGCAGCTTTCCGGGAGCCCATGGATTTCAAGGGACAGAAGAAACAGCTTCTGCCAAAGATTGGAATTGTTGAAATTGACGGTGATTATGAGACTGCCGACAGGCTTCTGAAGGATGCGACAATTTCACTGGACAATGTGGATCTGAATACAGGAAAGAGCCACATGTATTTCAGCAAGGCAATGGCAGAGAAGCTTCACAGGGAAGATATCATTGAAAAGGAAATATCCTTGTGCCTTGATAACGGGACTGATGCCATATACCTTAACTTCCAGCCGCAGCTGCATCTGGCAACTGGCAGGGTAGTAGGATTCGAAGCGCTTGCCAGGATGAAGTCACTCGAGCTTGGCAATGTGTCGCCTGCGGAATTCATCGATGTAGCTGAGAGAAAGCAGCTTATCATTCCTCTTGGGAACCTGGTTCTGAAAAAGGCGTGCAGCTTCCTGTCGGTACTGGAGAAGAATGGCCTGTCTGACCTAAGGGTAGCAGTGAATGTTTCAGGAATCCAGCTTATACACGAGGACTTCGGAAGCTCTGTAATGGAGGCTGTAGTGGATTCCGGGATAAGAAGCGAGAACCTGGAGCTTGAGATCACTGAATCGGTGCTTCTCGACAATTTTACTGCTGTCAACAAGAGCCTTAAGGATTTCCAGGAGAATGGCATAAGGATAGCACTTGACGACTTCGGGACAGGATATTCATCCTTCCTGAGGCTTAACGAGCTTAATGTCAACTACCTCAAGCTCGACAGGTACTTTGTAGGCATGGTCGCCACAAGCGACAGGAATGACTACATAACAAGCGACATTATCTCAATGGCCCACAAGTTCGACCTTGAGGTCATAGCGGAGGGTGTGGAGACAGTGCTTCAGAGGGATTTCCTGATGGAGAACGGCTGCGACATAATGCAGGGATACCTGTTCTCGAAGCCGCTCAGTGAAAAGGATGCCCTTGAACTTGTCAGGGATGGTAATACTGTGACTGCTTGAAGATATGGAAGGTGTACTTTAAAATGAGCAAATTAAGGAAGATCTCGATAAAGAACATAACACTTCTCATGTTCATACTGCTTATGACAACAACCCTTGGAACGGTGGGCTTCATTGTCTTCTCAAAGTGGATGGGGTCAGCCGAGGCGATAGCTAATGAGATGGCAGAAGAGCTGAGCCGGGATATAACAAGGGATATTGAAGATTATATAGGGAATCCTGAAAGCATCAACCTTGCCCATGAAGCCATGATAAGGAAAGGGATAGTTGACATTTACGATCCTTCGGACAGGGAAAGGTTCTTCCTATCCGTTCTTGGCAGCTACAGCGGAGAGTCAATCTACAGCTTCAGCTTCGGTACGGAGAAGGGTGAATACTACGGAGCGAGGAGAAATCCTGAGGGCGGAACCGAAGTCATGAGGAATGATGCGGGGACAGACGGGAATTCCTGGTACTACAGTGTCACGGACTCCATGAGGGCCGGAGATATCGCCATGAAAGCGGGAAAATTCGATCCAAGGACAAGGGCCTGGTATATAGCAGCCAAAGCTGCAGGGACTTCTGTTTTCTCCCCGATATACAAGCATTTCGTGATTGAAGACATGACATTGTCAGCGGCACTTCCGGTCTACAATGAAGACGGGACACTCAAGGGAGTGCTTGGAACCCACATGACCCTTGGTGGTATAAATGAGTTCCTTAGCCGCCTGGCATCAGAAAGAGGGGCTAAGGCGGCGATTATCGAAAAGGATTCAGGTCTGCTTATTGCGAACTCAACTGGTGCACCGAATTTCACAGTGAATCAGGACGGTACTCTCGATAGGATAACCCTTCAGGATTTCGGTGATGAAAGCCTGGCGAATGCCTGGAATTATGCATCAGGTTCAGGCACCTACGGGCTCGACCTCAAGGAGGAAGGGCTCCACGTCCATTATCTGGAATTTGCAAGGTCCGGAATCGACTGGATGATAGTCACGACAATACCTTCATCTCTGTTTACGGCAGGGATATTCGAAAACATGAAGCTTGCCGGACTCTACGTTGCGGCAGCATTCATATTGTCTATTCTTGTGTATCTGGTAATGACAAGAAGGCTGCTTGGCCCTATTGACAGCCTTATCTCAACTACTGTGAGCTTGTCAGAGGGGGACCTTACCAAGAGGGCCACTGTGTTCAGGGATGATGAGATAGGCAGAATGGCAAGGTCTTTCAACGACATGGCCGAAACCATTAATGAACTGTTTGAAACCATGGAGCACAAGGTAGTGGAAAGGACACAGGAGCTTGCAGAAAACAAGGACAGGCTCCAGCTGATTCTGGATTCTACAGTTGAGGCTATCTTCGGTACTGATGAAGGAGGGAACTGCGTATTCTGCAACAAGTCAGGAATCAGGATGCTTGGTTATGACAGTCAGGATGAGCTATTGGGAAGGAATCTTCATGACCTTATCCATCATTCAAGCAAAGACGGGGAGCCAATAACAAAGGAAGGCTGCAGAATACTGACTGCAGCGAGAAAAGGCGAGGGAACACATTCGGAGGATGAGGTGTTCTGGAGAGCAGACGGTACACCTGTCGAAATAGAGTATAACGCTTATCCTCAGGTAATGGATGGGAAAATAGTAGGAATCGTAATCACGTTCATTGACAACTCAGCCAAAAAGCGTGATGAAGAAAAGATAAGGCATTTAAGCTACCATGATAGTCTAACGGGGCTTTATAACAGGAAATATCTTGAGGATGAGATAAGCAGGATGGATGTTGCCTCTCTGCTGCCTGTCTCGGTCATCTATGGAGACGTCAACGGTCTTAAGCTTTCGAATGATATATTCGGGCACTCTGCCGGGGACGAGCTTCTGAAGAAGTCTGCCGAGATACTTAAGGGCGTCATAGGAGACAGGGGAATAATAGCGAGAGTTGGCGGAGATGAGTTCATGGTGCTCCTGCCAAATACCGGTACTGATGAGACTCTTGGTATGATGGCTGAAATAAGGAAAGCATATCAGAAAGAGAACATAGAAGCCATAAAGACCGGTATATCCATGGGATTCGACACCTGTGACAGCGAATCCCAAAGCATAGGGAGGACAGTGGCAAATGCCGAGTTTGAGATGTACAAGGAAAAGACTCTCTCAAGGAAGACCCACGATAGTGATATGGTCACCAGGATAATAATGAAGCTGTTCGACAGGAGTCACACGGTCATGACACACTCATTCAATGTAAGTGACCTCTGCCAGAAGATAGGACGTGCATTACAGCTTTCTGACTCCAAGGTGAAGAAGCTGAGGGATGCCGGATTCCTTCATGATATCGGTAAAGTGGTGTTTGAGGACAGGCTTCTTGAAAGGACAGGCAAACTTGTCGGTGTCGACAGGAAGATATATCAGCAGCATGTACTGGCAGGCTACAGGATCCTCAATTCCTTCGAGGATACTGCAGGAATCGCTGAAGTTGTGCTTGCACATCATGAAAGATGGGATGGCACAGGTTATCCGAGAGGTCTCTCTGAAGAGGAGATACCGCTTCTTTCAAGGATCATAGCGGTAGCTGAAGGCTTCGACCTGCTTAAGAGGAATGGTCTGACGGAGGCTGACGCTTCTATGGAGATGATCTCAAGAGCAGGAACAAAGTATGATCCGAGAATTACCAGGATATTCATTGAAAAGGTACTTGAGCTGGATATTATAAGCCTCGAGGACAAAGCGATATAGCATTGATCAAGTATTATTTCAGTTCATTATGAAATAAAATATAAATAGAGCTGATTATATAATTAAATATTTAACAAAAATTGACAAAATATGCATATGCGTGTCAAAACCCATATCAGATAGTGCGATTCCCAAAACCGGAATTGAATCTGAAAAACAATTGAACGATGCGTTTCAAGCGGCCCGGAAGCTCATTTGGGGCCGCTTTTATGATGCGGTTTAATTGAACCTGCACATATATGCAGGATTATGAGAGAAAAGACAAGATATTGACCAATGAAGTAATTTGATCATAAATATTATCGGTTTAAATATATTCATAAAATTACATTAATCTATGTACGAAATTAAGAGAATACATTCAATTTACATGATAAGACCAAAGAATATATAATCAAAGTAAATATGCATATGAAATGCTGGGACAGCCATAACTATCAGACTGTCCACTATACATTTGAGTCAATCTTATTGCATATGGACAGAAAATATTAAATGCCTGAATGACATCAGGACTCATAACATATTGTGGGCTGAGCCTGCATTAGGAAGGATGCGGGATGCTGACTTGAAAATTAATGCATACAGGTTAAAGAAGTCACACCTCAAGACATTTGTCATCTCGATAATATCAGTTTCAGCAATATTCGCATCAGTTGGCACGCTCATGATAAGTGGTATCAAAGATTGGAGCTACGCCAGCATGAGGAAGGAGTACTTGAGCTATGCAAGGGGACATTCCCACAGCATCGGTAAGGCTCTTGAAGCACAGAGGATAGTCGACGGACTTCTTGGTGAGAGGATAATGTCGGCAGCCAAAACCATATCTGAGATAGGAAATCCGGATACGGATGACCTCAGGGCTTTAGCGAGGACCATAAATGTCGATTCCATACTGATATACGATGAATCAGGTACTGTGATAAATTCTGCAGACGTTGGCTACATTGGATTTTCCCCTAAACAGGGACATCCGGCCAGGGACTTCTATGACAGCACTCTGATCTCCTATGTGGGGGAAATCAGGGAGGATGCTGTAAGGGGTGGCCATGTCAAATACGGTTATCTTAAACAATCAGATGGAGGATTCATTCAGGTTGGTATAAGTGAAGCTAAAATCGGTACTATGACTGCTGGATTTGAGCTGGATGAGCTTCTTAAGGAAATCAAGGGAACGGGATCGATAAGATATGTCTCCTATGCCAACAGGGATTTCAGGATAGTAGGAAGCACAGATGATTCCTTGAAGGGAAAGTATCTGGAGGAGGATGAAAGGCTAGCTGTAACTAACGGTCAGTTTCTGGAATCTGAATCCGGTTCCGAATGGGACAGGTTATATAGGGTCATAGTACCTGTATACAGCGGAGGTTCAGGTAAAGGCTCGCTTATTGCCGGAATTGAGATGAAGGAAACAGATTCCCTGATTGTTTTGCTTTCGAACCTGGGAATATTACTTATCAGTATCATCTATATCATTCTCCTTCTGATGATCCTTTCTTCATACAGGAAGGACAAGAGTCTCTGGAAGCTGGCATACACCGATGACCTGACCGGACTGCCAAACAGCCTTTATCTCAAGGAGATACTTGAAGACAAGCTTTCAAGGGAAAGGAACCTGAGTCTTGCCTTGCTGATGGTGAATCTAAGTGATTTCAGGAATGTCAGCATGACACTCGGGTATGAGACCGGCGACAGGATGATGAAGGAGATCGCAGAAAGGCTTGAAGCTTTAGCTAAGAATGGCATAACACTTTACAGGTTTGCGGCAGACAGGTTCGTCCTGCTCTATGAGGATTGCAGGAGCAGGAATGAGTCGAGGGCGATCGCCATGAAGATAGATGACATCTTCGTAAAGCCTTTCAGACTGCAGGAATCATTCAAGTATTTATCAGTACAGGTAGGTATCTCGGATACGGAAGGTTCCAGGAAGTCAGCTGACCAGCTGTTGAAGGAAGCCTCAGTCTCCCTGGGTTCGATAAAAGATCCTGAAGACAGCAGCCTTGCTTATTTCGACAGCTACATGGAAAATGAACTGCAAAGGGAAGAAGCCATCGAGGAAGAGCTTTCGAAGTTTCTGCAAGGAGAAGGGGACGGAAGGCTGTATCTGATGTTCCAGCCAATGGTAACGCTTAAGGGTGACAGGATTACTGGCTTCGAGGCACTTGCAAGGTTTGAATCAAAGGCTCTTGGACTGGTCATGCCCATGGAATTCATACGTATAGCAGAGAGGAAGCAGCTTATCTGCCAGCTTGGCGAAGTGATTTTCAGGGAGGCATGCGAATTCCTCAGGATACTGGAGTCCTCTGGTAACCATGGCATAAAGGTAGCTGTCAACATATCAGGCGTACAGCTTATGAGAGAATGCTTTTCTGAAGGTGTCAGGGATATCATCGGAAAGTGCGGTGCCGACCCTTCGATGATCGAGCTTGAGATAACAGAATCAATACTTGTGAGTGACTTTGAAGTGATCAATGAAAGGCTAGGTCAGCTCAGAAACCAGGGCATAAGGATACACCTTGACGATTTCGGGACAGGCTATTCTTCGTTGCACAGGCTCAGGGAGCTTCAGGTTGATACCCTGAAGATTGACCGAAGCTTCATCAGCTCAATTAAGGGAACAGACGACAACGACAGCATTACGGGTGATGTTATAAGGATGGCGCACAGGGTAGGGCTTGTAGCTGTAGCTGAGGGTGTTGAGACAGACTTGCAGAAGGACTACCTGATTGCAAATGGATGCGACTACTATCAGGGGTACCTTGCAAGTCCGCCTCTTGAGAAGGCTAAGGCAATTGAGCTTCTTGCAAGAATAAATCCCAAAACTGATGAAACAGATGAAAATCAATCAGCTTAAAAACATAGGGTGAAGGAGATAGGATTATGGACATTGATACGCTGCTTAGAAAGGCCGTGCAGATGGGAGCCTCTGATATACACCTGGCACCTGGTGCAAAGCCAATGGCCAGGATCAACGGGTCCCTAAGGGACCTCGATGAAGCGCATTTGCTCAAGGAAGACATTGAGAAGACCATGGAAAGGGTTGTGCCAAGGGAAGACAGAGGGATTCTCGCGGATAAGGGTGAATTTGACTGCTCATATCCCAGCATGTATGGACGCTGCAGGGTGAATTTCTTCAAGGAAAGAAGAGGTCTCTCGGCAGCATTCAGGATAGTCGGATCAGACATTCCGAGCCTTGAAAAACTTGGCCTTCCACCTGTCGCCGACATCTTCTGCGGATTGAAGAAGGGGCTTGTGCTTGTAACGGGGCCAACCGGAAGCGGAAAGTCCACCACCCTTGCCTCCATGATTGACAGGATAAACACAACAAGGGAAGGACATATCATCACACTTGAGGATCCTGTGGAGTACATCCACAAGCACAAGAAGTGCGTGATAAGCCAGAGGGAGATAACCAAGGATTCCATAGGATTCCCATCTGCCCTCAGGTCAGCGCTTAGGCAGGACCCTGATGTCATACTTGTAGGCGAGATGAGGGACCTGGAAACAATTAGCACTGCCATTACGGCGGCAGAAACAGGGCATCTTGTGCTCTCAACCCTGCATACTTCGGGTGCGGCGAAGACTGTCGACAGGATAATCGATGTGTTTCCTCCCCATCAGCAGTCTCAGGTAAGGCTTCAGCTTTCGATGGTGCTTGAAGGTATAATATCTCAGCAGCTCCTTCCAAAAGCGGACGAATCGGGTCGTGAAGCGGCCTTCGAGGTAATGACCGGAACTCCTGCAATTAGGAACCTGATCAGGGAGGGCAAGACCCATATGCTTCAGAATCAGATACAGACAGGCTCAGGTGCAGGAATGAGAACAATGGACGCAGCAATACTGAAGCTTTTCGAAAACAAGAAGATAACCAGGGAAAATGCTCTTGCTTTCGCGCATGACAGGGAAGCGGTCCTTAAGGAAATGACAATGAACATACGGCTTGTAACAGGCTGATAAAAGATCGGAGAACATGATGACATCACTATTCCTGATATATGGACTGATAATAGGCTCATTCCTTAACGTGCTTGTTTTCAGGCTTCCACTCGGAGAGAACATAGCCTTCCCGTCAAGCAGGTGCAACGAATGCGGCAAGAAACTGAAACCAATTCACCTGATACCTGTTGCAAGCTACTTGTATCTAAAGGGTAAATGCGGATACTGCGGAAAGTCTATCTCTCCGCAGTATCCTATTGTAGAGCTCACAAACGGAATCCTCTATGCAATAATATACCTCAGGTTCGGCTGGAGCGTTGAGTCGGTCATATACGCTATAGCAGCATCCCTGTTCATAGTCATTGGTATACTTGACTTCAGGTACCAGGACATCTTCAATGTGACTATCTGGTTCGGTTTATTCCTATCAGCATTCTTTCTCGCATACCAGCAGCTTATTTATGGCAGGGCGGCTGAAAACATCCTTTCCGGAGCCGTTGGTTTCGGGCTTATCGTCTTCGTCATCATACTTACAAAGGGTGGCATGGGCTGGGGTGATGCCTGGCTTCTGCTCATCATAGGGATGCTGCTCGGACCCAAGCTCACGGCCTTTGCTTTCTTTATAGCCAGCATTGTCGGAGGGTTGGTCGGGACCTACCTCCTGCTGACAAGAAAAATGGGCAGAAGGGATGCGGTTCCATTCGGTCCGTTCCTCATAATTGGCTTCTACTGCGCTTTGCTGGTAGGTCAGGAAGTAGTGGGAGCCTATCTTTCAGCGTTCTAGAAGAACGACTTTTCGACAAAGTACTCACCGAAATGACAGATTCTTTCAAACCTAATGTTTATTTCAATAATCAGGATAACTCCTTAAATTTTAAGACGGATTCGGTCAAGATTGCAGAATCGTCATTGAGATTATACTGAATATATAAATGAATAATTTAACGATAGTTAAAATATGGATTTTAATTATTTGTTGTAAATGTCAGAAAGTCATGCTATATTTTTATCATTGATTTTCTGATTCAGTTTATATTGATTATCTACCAATAGTAATTATCTGGCTATAACATTCATCCAAGTGAAGCTTTAAAGATAATATTTCAGTGGATATGAGATTGGATTGGGCAGACGAAATTATAGTTTCATAGAAAAGTTCTTTCAAACCGACACAAGCATCTAACAGAATCGAAAGGGGTTTATTCATGAAGAAGACAATGAAAAAACAGAAGGGTTTCACACTTGTTGAACTGCTTATCGTAACCGCCATCATCGCCGTACTCGCTACGATAGTTACACCAGCAGCTCTCGGGGCTATAGAGAAGAGCAAGGCTACAGCAGCCCTTGCGGACATCAGGGCATATCAGACAGCAACACTTACCTACTATGTAAGTGAAGGTGAATATCCGGATCAGACTAACCTCGAGAAGGAAATGAGCAAGTTTGGAGTGAAGGGTGAGAATCCATGGGGCGGAACCTATGTGTTTGTTAAAGGTACTGATGCAAACACATTGACTGTAAGTGGAGTCTCTGCAAAGGGTGCTACAAAGCTCAGCGAAATGATGGGTCTTACTTTGGCTGACGGCAAATATTCAAAGACCTTCGATGATTTTGTAGTTGAGGTTGTACCAGCATCATAAGCTGAAATCATAACCACGTGGTTTGAAGACCACTTCGTAAGTGAGACCACTTTCGAAGTGGTCTTTCTTGGATAAGGAGAGATCTGGTTGAAGAAGGTAAAGGGATACAGCCTGATAGAGACGCTGGTGGCGCTTGCTATTGCAAGCCTCCTTGTAATGGGCTTTTACTCATTTTCAAACTCATTGTTGAAGGCAAGGGAAAGCAATCGGATAGCTCAGGAAGCCCTTACCTTAGCTGAGAACAGGATAGAGTCACTCCTTGCCATGCCTGACAGCCTTTCTGCGATACCGTCAGGGACCTATTTAACTGAACAGGTAACCAACGGGTACACTGTATCCTACAGGGTTTTGAGCGGAACCGATGATGCAATAGTTTCAGATAAGGCCGAAGAACTTGCCAGGCTTTATACCATAGAGGTCAAGGTAACTTATGGGACCTATGAAAAGATTATTTCTACAAAGTACTATGATTACCGGGAATAGGGAGGATGGACTTATGAAGTGGGGGCCGAATAAACAGAAAGGATATGCCCTTCTTGTTGTCATCCTTGCCATGTTCATGGTTACAACCCTTGGAGCTGCAATGTTCACCATGGTGTATTCCGACCTGAGGAACAGGGAAAGCCAGGAAAAAAGGATAATGCTCTCATATGCCGCTCAGGCAGGGGTTGAGGAAAGCATGTTTCAGATACATGAGGCTATATCTGATGGGATGCCTGTCCCTTCTGTGGTTGAACTTCCACCAGCTGAAACTGAGCAGTTCTTTCACAGCGCTGCTGTCAGGGCAAACATAACAAGGACAGGTGAAACCTATGTGATAGACTGCCTGGCAGATGATGTGAGCGGAAAGAGCTTCAGGATAATTGCCAAGGCGAGATTCAAGGTGAACAGCTCTTCTGACGTTGAAGAATTCCAGATCCTTGCGTACGAAAGGAGCTTCAGTGGTGACTAGGAAGAAAGGCTTTACTCTAGTAGAAGTTCTTGTTGCCATGTCTGTCGGTACTTTCGTCCTTGGGATAGCATATACCCTCATGCTCATGTCTGGAGTCCAGGCAAAGGAGACTGAGGTTGATGTTTCTGTCAGGCAGGACATAAGGTTCATGCAGGAAATGCTCATGTATGACCTTCAGTACCTTGAGGTGAATGGTTTAATAGAAGACAGCGGCAAAGCAATAATCCAGATAGCTGATGGCAGTACCATAACATATTCCCATGATCCGGTTGCAGGTGTGATAACAAGGACCGGAGCTGACGGTATGGTGAGGACATTCCTTGATGGACGGGCAGGGGCAATCTCAATCAATATGACCGCCGCTCCGGGAGAAGCCCAAACCTTCAATGTGGAATACATTGCAGGCGGCAAAGCTTATGAACTGGAAATAACAAACAGGATAAGGTCTGGTGTAAGGAGCTTCGGATACAGGATTCCTCCGCCGGTTATTGACAATCCGAACTATCTCCTTTACATTGATTTCGAGAACGGCAAATTTGCCTGGCTTAAGGATCAGAATGGAGCAGTAATTGCCGTACCTGAAGTGAAGGAACAATTGCCTGACAGGATAGAGATTGTCCAGGTTTCCGGCAATGCAATGGTCCAGGTTAATCTTTACAGGGGGAGTCTTATGATTTCCGCCTTTGGATATAGCGGCAGCCTGGTTCAGTTCAATGGAAAAGGATCTGCAGACACGGTACCGATGATCTATGCAGAGGGGATGACAAAAGACACTGTATTTGACATCAGGATCCATAACAGGAGGAACCTCAGCGGAGCCAATGCCTCAGTATCCTTCGGCTACAGGTACTCAGGCGATACGGCTCAGAATGTAAATGAACTTAAATTCACCGATTCATACTTTGACATATATTGAAGGAAGGTAAGGATATGGCTTCTAAAATGAGACTTGGTGAGATACTGGTTTCAGAAGGGCTGGTCTCAGAGAATGACATCGAGTCGGCTCTCAGACTGCAAAAGAATAGCGGTAAGCGGCTCGGGGATATACTTGTCGGGCAGGGACTCGTAACATACGATGAGATGCTTCATGCGGTAAAGAACCAGCTGAATGTCCCGCTCGTAGACCTTGATGAGGTGCATATACGGCAGGAGACTCTAAGCCTTATGCCTGAAAGGCTTGCAAGGAAGTACGAGGCTCTGCCGATTCGAGTGGACAACGGGCAGCTGACGGTTGCCATGAGCGATCCTTCGAACTATTTCGCAATCGAGGATATCAGGATGGCCACAGGGTATGTTGTGAGACCTGCAATATCTTCAAGGGAAAAGGTCCTCAGGAGCATAGAGAAGCATTATGGGACGGAAAAGGCAAAGAATGCGGCTGAGAGCTTCAGGAGAGCTGCAACTACAAGAAGTACCATGGTGAGGACCGCAGAAGGCAACAGCACTGATGCACCTGTTGTCAGGTTCATTGATACCGTGCTTGAGAATGCGGTCATGAACAAGGCATCCGATATACATATCGAGCCGGGTGAAAAGGAACTGAGGGTAAGGTACAGGATAGACGGCTTCCTTGAGGAGATGCTTAGGACTGATATGGGCATACATGAACCTGTCGTAAGCAGGATCAAGATAATGTCAAACCTCAACATATCCGAGAAACGTGTTCCTCAGGATGGAAGGTTCCTATACAGGAACGGTTCGTCTTCGATTGACATGAGGGTGTCCATAGTACCAGGAATTTACGGGGAAAAGATGGTCATAAGGCTCCTGGGACGTGATGACTCGCTGCTTGACCTAAACTCGCTTGGATTCACAGAACTAGAAAGGGAATCCATAGGCAGGATGATAAGGAGACCATACGGCATGGTCCTATTGTGCGGACCAACCGGAAGCGGAAAGACAACCACATTATACTCCTTCATGAAGGAGGTCAATGACTCCAGGAAGAACATCGTGACAATTGAAGACCCTGTTGAGTATAACCTTGAGGGGATAAACCAGATGCAGGTTAACAACAGGGTTGGATTCACATTCGCAACAGGGCTCAGGAGCATATTAAGGCAGGATCCTGACATCGTGCTTGTAGGAGAGGTAAGGGACGATGAAACAGCTGAGATCTCTGTCAGGGCGGCACTTACCGGGCATCTTGTCTTCTCTACCATCCATACCAACAATGCCGCAGCAACAATAACGAGGCTGAGGGATATGGGTATTGAGGAATTCCTATTGAGCTCCACCATTGCAGGGGTGATCTCCCAAAGACTTGTCAGGAGGGTATGTCAGGTCTGCTCGAAGAAGACACCCGCAACAGAAGTGGAAAAGAAACTGCTTTCTGTGACAGGGGATATTCTGCTGTCAAGGGCTGAAGGCTGCCCGGTATGCGGAATGAAGGGCTATAAGGGCCGTGAAGCTGTGTTCGAGGTAATGGAGGTTGGTGAGGAAATAAGGAACCTCATAGCGTCAGGCGCTTCAGACATGGAAATCGAAAAGCATTCAAGAGCAGCAGGCATGAGGACTCTCCGTGAGTCATGCCTGGCAAAAGTCTTCGAAGGTACCACCACCATGGAAGAGCTTATCCGTACTACATATTAGGGTGTGAGAAAATGCCGATCTACAGATACAGAGGCTGGAATGAAAAAAGGAATATAGTTAAAGGTATTTTGAATGCACAGGATCCGTCTGCAGCGTACGAGATGCTTAGGGCTGAATCCATTACTCCTGTCAGCATTGATGAAAAGAATGACTTGAGGCTGCTGACAAGGAGAAAGCTTATACGTGAGCAGGATGCAGCGGATTTCTGCGGACATATGGCTATGATGCTTCAGTCAGGTGTCAATGTCGTTCTGAGTCTGGAGATCCTTGAGGAGCAGGCAAAGGATCCTAAAAAGAAGAAGGTGTTTTCAGCTCTTCTTGAACAGGTGAAGCGCGGTGAAGCGATATCGGCCTCGATGGGGGAAACAGGTGAGTTTCCGGGCCTCCTGGTTGATATGGTGCGTATCGGAGAATCGACAGGCGACCTGGACGGCATATTCTCCAGCATGGAGGAATACTACCAGAAGGATGTGGCTGTAAGGAGCAAGGTAAGGGCAGCATCGGTTTATCCCAAGATACTCATCTTCGCGACTTTCGCGACGCTGCTATTCTTCATGTATTTCATTGTACCGACATTCAAGGACATGTTCGAATCAATGGAGAACCTGCCGCTTCCGACAAGGATACTGCTTGGTATGGCAGGTTTCTTTGAGTATTACTGGCATTTGGTGCTAGTTGGCATACTCTGTCTTGTCCTCACATTGTACGTGACAAGAGGAAGCCTGAAGGTTCAGGACCTTCGGGACAATCTGTCCCTCAGGATGCCGCTCATAGGAGAATTCAGGAGACAAGTCATAATAACAAGAGTCACCAGGAGCCTTGGAGTATTCCTCAAGTCTGGGATTCCTCTCTTTACAGCACTTAACGCCACAAAGGACATCATAAGGAACAGATATGTGGAGAAGGGCTTCCAGAAGGCCATAGGAAGGATAATGTCAGGGACTTCTATGTCTGAAGCCTTCGAGACTGAAGGACTGTTCGAGCCCATGGTATACAGCCTGATGAGGGTAGGACAGGAAACAGGAAAGCTCGACGAGATGCTTTACAAGGTGGCTGCTGCATATGACAGGAAGGTGGAGCAGTCTCTGGCAAGGCTGACTTCAAGGATAGAGCCTCTGCTTATCCTCATAATCGGAGGAATAGTAGGCTTCATAATTATCGCAATCGCCGTACCTATACTTACCATTTCCCAGAATATCGGGTAAAGGGGTAAAAATGAAAGAAGTATTGATCAGGTTTTCAAATGAATACAGGGAGATCCTGCTGATAAGAAAAGGCAGGAACTCACATATATTGGATTCGCAGTTGATCTCATCGCCGGAGGATGCAAGAGGATTTCTGCAAAGGAATGGCTGCAGCATCAGGAAGGCCACCGTGATCCTTGATGATGAGAATACAGTCGTCAAAGGTGTAACTACGCCCGTAATGAAGCCAAAGGATATAGAAGGCTTTGTCAGGACCAATTCACAGGAGTACTTCGCCCTTGACCAGAGTGAGCATTCTGTTGACTACAGGGTCATAGCAAGGGACAGGAAGAGCAATGAGATGACAATGATCCTTGCAGCTGCCAGAAAAACAAAGCTTCGTGAGATATGGAGCTTCCTTGAAGGCTGTTCACTGACGGCAGCCCACATTTTCATAATGCAGGAGCTTCAGATGAACCTGGCCCTTTCTGCAAACGGCAGAAGCTCTGCAACAGTATCCATTTCAGGATCCAGAGCTTCAATTTCCATAGTCAGGGGTAAGGGCCTGTTCCTGCAAGCTTCATTTGAATCGGAAGGCAATGACAGTGAAGGCCTGAGCACTATTACCGACAACATATCCTACTACCTGAACTTCTACTCGAAGCAGAATTTCGGTGAAACCGTCGAGATGATACGCATCATCGGAGATAAGGATTCCTCTCAAGGGCTGAAGAAGGCACTTGAACTGTCATTTGATGGGAAGATAAGCATTTCTGAGATTTCAGGAAGGCTTGCTAAGGATCACGAATACCTTGGCGGGATGCAGAGGGAGAGTGAAGTCATACTAGGCAAGCAGCTTGACTACGCTTATCCTGGAAGCAGATGCCAGAGCACTCCCTTCTGCAGGACAATGCTGCACAGGATAGCTGCAATGACAATACTTACGGTCCTTTTCCAGGCAGGCTTCCTGGGGCTTGAGAAGCTTGTACTGTCAAATCTTGAAGCAGATACAGCGCATGTGTCAGTTGAAGAGGTATCAGCTGCTGAAGCAGCCCTAGCAGAGCTGAAGGAAAAGGCTTCAGAGCTTGAAGGCGACATCAGTGCAATTGAAGGCATGGAAAATGAAGACAGGAACCTTGTAGGGAAGCTTTATCTCATACAAAGAAGCATCCCCTCGAACATTGGTATAGATTCAATTGCAATAAGCAATTCAGGAATGGATATCATGTTCAGGATGAAGGACAGTACAGGAAGCACACTGGATGCTGCAAGGCTTGTGCTGGCCATAAATGAGACCCTGGCCTTCGAACCTGTACAGCTTTCTTTCCTTGAGATGGATGACTCAATAGAAACTTTCCATCTGAAGCTCAAATACAGAGGTGATGAGAATGGACAATAGAAAGGTACGATTGCAGAGGGCAGCTATTTTCGCGTTTTTCATAGCCATCAACATCTTCCTTGTCGGTTTCTTCGGAGTACCAAGGATCCAGGCACTTAGTATGAAGGCGAAGGCGAGTGAAGCGAACAAGATGCTTGCATTGCAGCTTGAGGCTGACACCCTGGCAGCAAAGGTGCTTGAAAGGAAAATCGAAGGTTATGAAAAGACGGTCTCAGGATTGAATGAAGTCGTTCCTGAGAACCTCGACACAGCTCAGCTGGTATATGACTTCTACATGTTTTCTGGAGTAAAGGGCATAGAACCTGTCCGTATAGCCTTTGATAAGGTACATGAATACATCAAGGACAGTGAATCAGGTGCACCAGACAGCTCTCCTTCAAGAGTGCGCATAACCTTCATAGCTGAAGGGATTGCAGGTAATGTCATCTCATTTGTTGAAGACGCAAAAAACATGACAGAACAGAACCTTATCGTTGATTCAATACGGCTTGTTGATGCAGCTGAAGGCAGGGTAGAGGCAGAGATAGGATTCATAACCTATGTAAGGAATCCGCTTCCGCCTGAAACAAAGTATGCTAACTACGAATTCCATATTGACAATGTAGGCCATGGAGACCTGGAATCCATGTTCGGGGACTGATATCAGGGGAGCTATGCTGAAAATGGAGGCACGGCTCCTTTTTGCAGACTTTGGAATTGTAACCGAAAAGTATATTTCAAGGCATGCACCAGGTGGTAGAATTAAAAAGGCAGATAAAGCAGCAATTTCAACAATTGGAGATAAAGATATGGGTGGAAATAGTAATAAAGGCGGACACTTTGGCAGAAAGGTCTTGATCGTAATTCTTGCGTTAACGCTCCTTGCAGCTGGTACGGCAGGGTACCTTTACCTGAGGACACTGAACCTTTCTAAGGATCCGGTAAAGATAGTTGACAACGGGCCTGCGCCTACTGTGTCACCGGAGACTCCTGCGCTTGATGAGATAGATGGTACGCCTCATGACATTGACCTTGATTATGAGGTGGATATCATAGGGTCTGAGGATGTGCCAATATATAAAAAGGAGAGGATAGACCCTGATGTCCTGAACATCATGCTTGTCGGAACTGACCTGAGGGAAGGCGAAGAAGGTAATGGAAGGTCTGACAGCTGCCTTCTCGTATCGTATAACACGAAGACAGGAAAGATAAGTCTCGTCTCATTCATGAGGGATGTATGGATAAGCATTCCAGGAGTTGGCTTCAACAGGATAAATGCAGCCTACTCATACGGAGGAATAGGTCTCCTCATCAATACTGTGAACGGGAACTTCGGGCTGGATATACAGAACTATGTCCTGGTGAATTTCGAAGGCTTTGAGAGCATAGTTGATGAGCTTGGCGGGGTTGAAGTCAATCTGACTAAAAAAGAGGCGCAGTTCATCAATGCAGGCAGTTCAGTGAAGGTTGAAGTCAGAGACGGCAAGCAGAGGCTAAACGGTGAGCAGGCACTCCTTCACAGCAGGAACAGGAAGACTGGAGACGGTGATTTCGGCAGGACAAGGAGACAGAGGGAAGTGCTGATGGCGATATATTCAAAGGTAAGGACCGACCTGAGCCCCTTGAAGCTGCCAGCACTCCTGAATAACGTATTCAAGCATGCCAAAACCAACATTACTCCGGATGCGATGCTGTCATTGGGACTTGACATCCTGAAGTCAAAGGACCTGGTTGCTGTAAACAGCAGGATACCCTTCGACAACACATGGAAATATGCAGACAAGGACGGCAGGAGCGTCATATCCATTAATCTCCAGAGGAACAGGGAAATGCTTCATGACCTGATCTTTGAAGACTGACTGTGAACAAAGTGTTATATATGTTAATTATCCCTGAACTGCTCCGATGAGAGGAACTTCAGACACTGAGGGTAGTATAATCAGGTTAGGGGAAAGGGAGGGATGATAATGGACAGGCAGGTTGAAAACAGTGAAGTAATACGGGAGAACCTTGAATATCTTGTGAAGAACCATGGTGAGATCTACGAAGCATACTGCAGGTATGGTGAACTTGTCCACGAGAAGGGCGGACCACTTGATGAAAAGACGAGATGGCTTATAAAGGTTGCGCTTTCAACCGAAGGCCAGTACGAGTATGCATTAAGGACACATATACTTAAGGCATTGAAGGCAGGCTGCACCAGAGAGGAGATCGAACATGCGATACTCCTTGTGGCACCTACCTCCGGCTTTCCGAAGACAATGGAAGGGCTGCTCATATTAAGGGATATCATAAAGGAACAGGAAAAATAGCCAAAGATCAGAAACATTATATTGTCACTTCGTGAAAAGGGGGATGAAAATGAAAGGAAATCCTGAACTTCTTGCCGCGCTCAATGCACTGCTGTCTGATGAACTTGGTGCTGTCAACCAGTACATGGTCCACTCGGAGATGTGTGCAAACTGGGGCTATGAGAAACTGCACAAGCATTTTGAAAAACGCGCCATCGATGAGATGAAGCATGCTGAAAAGCTGATCGGAAGGATACTTTTCCTTGAAGGGATACCGATAGTCAGCAATCTGGCTCCGATAAAGATCGGAAGCGACGTCAACAAGCAGCTCGCAAGCGATAACGCAGCAGAGATTGGGGCCATAAAGGCTTACAATGATGCAATAATCCTTGCAGGAGAAGTCAGGGACTTCGCGACGAGGGAGCTTCTGGAAAGCATCCTTGGAGACGAGGACAGGCACCTTGATGGAATCGAAGAGCTTCAGGACCAGATAAGCCATATGACACTTCCGATATTCCTTACTACTCAGGTATAGAGTAAAGGATCAGCCAAATTGCGGCTGATCCTTTAATTTTTCATATAGTGCTGGAGTCAAATGCAATATCCCTGCTGTCATGGAGTAGTAACTCGTTTGCTACTAAGCGGCGATCATCGTTGTTCCCATAAGGTTTTCGCCTGTCTGACCAGGATGGGGGTCTCTCATGAACTTTAGCCATACGCTCGGGTAGAAATAGGTAACCTTACCCATCAGATACTTTTCGGCATAATTCTCCAGGAAAAGCCTGTGTATATCTGCGATTTTATAATTGGAGTCTGTGACACCATTAACGAAGCATTTACCCTGGATATATGATGTTGTTTCCACCGATGCTTATCGTTTTGACATCAGCCTTGATGATCTCATGAATATGGGGGGATACTGTCAGCTTATCAAGAAGCTCTGAAGAATCATCACTGTCGGCTGCCAGGTCTCTCATGGCGGCATATGGGTATATGGTCTTAAGGTGATTGTAGAATGTGGTGACGCAGCTTATGGTAGTTCCCCTTGAGCTAGTACCAGTAGCAATGGAGCCGCCAAGCGCCAGATAGCGGAAGGTTTCGACAGGCGGAGGTGCTGAAGGTTTCCTGTTAATTACAGCGAACGTGCTGGTTCACTTGGCAGAGATTGCCATTGGAGGTGTTATGGACAGATTTTCATATCCTTCCCCGGGAAGCTCCTCAACCCTATAGGTTCCTGCCTTCAGATTCGAAAGGACCAGAGGCTTTCTTTCTGGAATAGTTCCTTCCTTGAACTTGACGTTGTCCTTACATGCTACACCGCTGAATGAGGTTGCGTCGCTTATCCACTCGACATCCTTTGTTACATTTATCGATATTCCGACACTCGTCTTTGGTGCAGCCTGGACAGGAACAGAAGCTGCTGAAGCAATGAACAAAAGACCAAAATGAACGCAGACAGTTTCTTCATGTACGTCACATTTCTCATCCTCTTCTTTTTAAAAGCAGCAAAGTTTCAAGCTGCGGTCCTAAAATGCAAAACGCGGATAAAATGCTGCTGCAGTATTACAGATTACAGCTTTAGTCCCTCAGCGAGACATCTCCTAACATGATTTTAGCACTGCATCATATCCCGATCTACCTCATGGGTTCCTATGGGACCCTCATCAGGAATTTAACACTCCGTTCACCTGGAATCTGCAAGAACGGTCCATTTAATGGCTTTTCATGTCACTGTAGGTATATTAATAAGAAATAGGAAATGATATGATGGATATAGACAATGAAGTTACGGAGCCATGATATGCGGAGCGCATTAGGGCATTCCTCAGATTTTGGCTGACCGAAAGGTCGGCTTTTTGTTTGGGGAATTTGAAATATGAGTGAATGGGCCCATTCGCGAAAAGAGGGATTCAAAATGGAAATCAATATCAATAAGGGAACAATGATAGCGGCAGCGGCAGCAGCCATAATCATGCTTACTGCATGTACAGGCAAAGAACCCCTGGTACCAACTGCTGCTTCAGAGCCATCAGCAACCACGTCACCAACCTCTACGGCTGCGCCAACGGTAAAGAAGCCAGACTTCACAATGGATACATACCCCAGGGTCGATGGCTCTACAGCTACGATCCCACTGTCTCAGGGGTTTGCATCAGAGCTGCTTGGTTTGTCAGAAGCTGAGTCTAAGGCCTTCATCAAACACAATACAACCCATAATGCCTATGTTAATCTCATGGATGGGAAGGCTGATATCATATTTGTAACGGAACCATCGGTGGAAGAGCTAACGATGGCAAAAGACAAGGGCATTGAACTTGAGGTCGTTCCTGTAGTCAAGGAAGCGTTCGTCTTCCTCATCAATGTGGATAACCCGGTCGATGTGCTTACACAAAAGCAGATACAGGACATTTACCAGGGAAAGATAGTGAACTGGAAGGATATAGGTGGTCCTGACAAGGAGATCATAGCCTACCAGAGACCTGACAATTCAGGGAGCCAGACCCTTATGCTGAGCCAGGTGATGAAGGGGCTGGAAATCGCAAAGGCTCCGGTTGAACTGAAACCTGCAGATATGTCAGGCCTTATTGAGGTCATTGCGGCATATGACAATTCGGACAAGGCAATAGGATATTCCGTATATTACTACGCCAATTCAATGTACAGCAAGGACACAATAAAGTTCGTGAAGGTGGATGGGGTTGAGCCTGACAACAAGAACATCAGCAGCGACGCATATCCATATACCAGTGCTTACTATGCCGTGCTGAAGAAGACCGAGGCAAAGGACTCAGGTGCAAGGGATCTTCTTGAATGGATACTTTCAGGTGATGGACAGAAGGTATCCGAGGACAGCGGCTATGTACCGCTGAGATAGGAGCAGACATCGAACGAAAGGGGTGTAATGGAGTTCTCCTCTCATGACTGAAGTCACGAGTCTCCGAACTCCAATGTTTATGAAAAGGATAGCTACCGCATCTTTAATATTGTTGCTGCTTGGTCTTGCTGCCTGCAGGAGGGAGCCTTCGGACCCAACTATTCCATCAGCGACAGTCGCGCCCTCAGCAACTCAAGAGACCACAGCACCTGCTGAACCTGAAGTGCCGGAGGCTCCAGATGAGTGGAAGCCCGGAACTGAAACACTTGAGAAGATACCATACGAGAGCAGAAGATTTGTCATGTCCAACGGCATAGAAATCAGAAGGATTGAAGAAACATCAAAGCTAGACGGTACGGACATAATGGTAAATAAGGATTCCTTGAGTGGATTCAAGTCATCTCAGATAGAGAAGAAGATAAATACTGAAATAGGGAATACCCTCATCGAGATCATGGACCAGGTAAAGGCTGAAGCCCTTGGAAGCGGAGGTAACGAAGGGCAGAAGGTAACAGGGATTAATATCAGCACAAATGTCATCTATAGCTGCGCCAATGTGCTTTTCATTGACTACTATGCATATGCTGAATATCCTGAGGCGAACGGAATATCCTACGTGCAGAAATTCAGGTCAGTGGGATTTGACCTGACCACAGGAGAAAAGCTGGAGCTTGCGGACCTTTTCCGAAATGACTTCAACCATGAGAAATACCTCAATGAAAAGATAATCATGTACATCATTGAAAACAACTTTGACGACCCGGATTCCGGCTTTCTCAGCGGTCCGTTCAAAGGCATCAGGGAGGACCAGAGCTTTTCATTCGACCTGTCCGGTGTCAGGATCATCCTCGATGAGAAGAACGATGAATTCATGAGCCTTGATTACCCTCTGTCCATAATCATTCCTCTTAATGAAATCGGGGACGATCTCGCGATATTCGAGAGGTACATGTCTTCTGGGAATCTGTTCCATAAGGAAGGGCTGCGGAAACTGCTTCCTAACGTAGTGGAGTACATACCGGAAAGCGTGTTCCAGGACTTCGGTGCAACCTATGCAATAAGCATAATAAACGGTAAGTTCTACGGAATAAGTGACAAAGGGATACTCGACAGGCTGAATGAACTCGCGACAAGCAGGCTTGATCATGAAGGATTCATAGAGAGGGCAAAGGCACATGAAAAAACTGACCCTGCAGGATACTATGGAAGCATGAACCATGATGTACAGGTCATCATGAACAAGGGCGGATACCTTTGTGTCGTGTTCATGGACCTGTCATATGAACAAGGGAATGAGAAGGTCTCGAGGATATTCGTCAATATCGACCTTACCACAGGTAAGGACATGCTTTTGAAGGATATATTCATTGATGGATTTGACTACACGGGGAAAATCCTTGATACTGCCGGATTGAATAGAGATCAGGCCAGTGTCCAGGATAATGAGTTCTATTTCGATGAGAACGGGATATATGTCAATATTCTGCAAAATGACGTGAACCTTGGTGTCCTTAACTTGTGGATACCTTATGAGGACCTGGGATTCGAGAACATAGCCATATACAATAAATAAAACTAGGAAATGATGGCATCATCAAGCACTGGAGGGAAGCATCTTGAAAAAAGTAAGGCACATATTCCTGAGAGGATTCTTCACACTTATCCCGATAGTTGGAACTGTATACCTGATTTATTTCCTGTTCAGGCAGCTGTATGGATTCATGGGTCTTTTCATCGAATGGATAGTTGGCAGGAGACTTCCTGGAGTCGGATTGGTTGCAAGCGTACTTCTCATATTCGCTTCAGGCTTTCTAATGTCAAACATCATAGGGCAGAAGCTACTTCACTACGGGGAGAAGATACTGCAGAACATCCCTGTGGTTCCTAAGGTATACTTTGGAATCAAGCAGATCATCGATGCTTTTTCTGTGAATGGCAAGCACATGTTCAGCAAGGTTGTCCTTATAGAATACCCTAGGAAAGGGATCTTCGTTATCGGGTTCCTGACTGGTGAATGCAGGGGAGAGATTCAGGAGAAGACATCAGCCAAATTGATAAACGTATTTGTGCCTACGACACCTAATCCGACCTCAGGTATGCTGGTACTTATACCTGAGGAGGAGATAATCTATCTGGACATGTCGGTTGAGGAAGGGCTGAAGCTTATAGTAAGCGCAGGAATGGTAGTTCCGGATGAACTGCCGAAGGCTTAACGAGGAGGTTGTTGAAATGGAAATAATCCTTTTCAGGCACGGAAGTGCAGAGGAAAAGAGCTTTGAAAAATCTGACCGGGACCGGGAATTGACACAGGAAGGAAAAGAGAAGGTCCGGGAAGCGGCAAGGTTTGTCAAACACAAGATAGCTGCTGAGGACAAAATCATCATCTGGTCCAGTCCCATGGTAAGGGCGGTCCAGACTGCAGAAATACTTTCAGAGGTTCTGGAAACCGACAAAGCAACCCTTCATGAGTGCATAGCCTCAGGAGACTTCAAGGAATTCAGCAAAGAGCTGAAGGAGGAGACCTCTGGAGTGCTGATCGCTGCGGGACACGCACCTTCACTTGACGAATGGTGCGAGTGCATGACAGGGACACTTGTTAAGCTTGACAAGAGCGGAGCTGCCCTAATACACGTTGAATCGCTGAAGTCCCTTAAGGGAAAGCTTGTCTGGGTGCTCGGAAAGAACGGATTGAAGGAACTTTGAATGTGAATCATAAGAAATACAGTACAGGAGTTGTCATATGAGGAAGGTTGTCGCAGCAATATTATCCATTATCCTATCTTCAGCAATGATAGGGATCCCTGTTTCCGCACTTTCGGTAGTGCCTGACGGAGTGAAGGTCATGGAAGATGCACCGGTGATTCCTCCGGATGATAAGGTAAAGGCAATTTCAGTTGGAGGCTCCCACACACTGATACTGACAGAGAAGGGGGCAATATTCGCCTGGGGGAGCAACGCCCGAAGTCAGCTGGATATCCCGCCAATCCCTGAAGGGGAGACAGCAGTCGACATCGCAGCGGGAACTTCCCATTCCATAGCCCTTACAGATAAGGGGACAGTGCTCCTATGGGGTTCAAATGATTTCGGACAGACTGAGACCCCTGGTTTCCCTCAGGGTGAGGTCATTCAGGACGTATCAGCAGGAGATACGTTTTCTCTCGCAAAAACCGCAAGCGGTACGATCATAGCCTGGGGATTCTCTGCCAATGAGAAGAAGGTGGTTACACTCCAGGAGCCAGAGAACGACTCGCTTATATCAGCTGATGCAGAATATGAGTATTTCGTATCCCTTTCAGAGAGTGGAAAGGTCTATTCAAGCTATCTCGTAGGTCTTGCTTTCGGAAAGGAGCAGGGGAGCCTTGTCAGCCCCAAAATCCCTGCGGGAGTTACCATGATCTCCGCTGACCCTTCCAATGCACATATAGCAGGTCTGTCAGATGATGGAAGGGTAGTCTCCTGGAGGGGAGAGGGGTATGAGGATATTGAGATCCATGAGACTTCTGAAGATGTTGTCAAGGTTTCAGCCGGAACAAATTACACAGCTGCACTGACTTCAGAGGGTAAGCTGTTGCTATGGGACTGGAAAGAGGAAAGGCTTCCTGACATTGCACTTCCATTCTCCGAGAAAGCAAAGCTTATGGCGGACGGGTACGGCAGGACCGTGATATTTACTGAACAGGGCAGGTTCATTGAGGTGAATTCTGGTGTTCTTGCTGGTATTCCAGTGAGGAAGGACTACAGAGGGGCAGCGGCAATGCTTGTATCAATGTTGTTTCTGGCTGCGCTGGCTGCTCTGGCCGTGAAATGGTTCAAGTCAGAAAAGTATCGGGATGAGATTTATTTCGGAATCCCCGACACAAGGCTAGGGATGGCCTCATTCAAGATAGCGGCAGCTGTTATCATTTATGGCCTTCTTTTCACCATGCTGAACATCCTGTATGCAGGCTGGGGAGAAAACATGATACTTCATCTTGTGCTTCTCCCATTCATCTGGTCGATGTATATCCTGCCGCTGGTATCGATAGGTCTCGCAGTATTCTCAATATTGAAGGACGACGAGAGGTCAGCCCTTGTGATACTATCTGTACCGGCATGCCTGTATTTTCTTGTGATATACGTAATCTACATGATTTTCTAGTGGTTTCTGAATATGGCCGCATTTACCGGGAACTCATGGCAAATGTGGCTTGACAGAGGCAAGCAATGGAGAGAAGGTCTCAGTCGGTTGCTCTGAGACCTTCTCTCCTTTATATTGTCAGTTCAGCTTGTTTCCTATTGCTGTCCTAAGCTTCTTAATCGCCTTGTCCTTCTGGTACCTGATGTGCCTGTAGTCCTCGTGATAAATGTCGGAGCATCTCTTGAGTCCGCCATAATCATCGCACATGTATATGTTCAGGATCTCCTTCTCCTTGGGAGTCAGGGTATCGAAAGCATCCTTGAGATGCATGCTGTCTTCGAATCTCAGCACCTGACTCTCCGTGTCATCAGATGAGACAAGCTTCTCCGTGAGAGGGATGCCGTCTGTATCCTTGTCTTCTATGCTTGACAGATTAGGTTTCCCGAGATACTTTCTGGCTTCATACTTCAGTGAATTCTGAATGCATTTCTTCAGATATGCAGAAGCGAGGCTTGCCTTTTCATCGGTAATTGACCTTACGCCATTGATGATTCCGATATTCGCCACCTGCTTCAAGTCATTGAAGTCATGGTACTTGATGTGAACTTTTTTACATTCTTTGATAACCAGCGGTTCAAAGCTTAATATTATTTTTTCCATATCCGCTTTGCTGCCTTCACGGGCTTTCTTCAGACATTCCATATCCATCAACATCCCTCCCTGTTTTCTACTAGTAAAATATGCTTGAAGCATACCAATGGCACAGGCACCACTAATCATTTTGCTTTATATTTACAGAAATATAGGAATTTCTAAAAATTCACAAGAGATATGGAAATATTTACTTTTTGCTTTTGGAGAGGTTTCCTGGGAATGTCTTACCTTGCCGCAAAACATTTCAGAATATATAATTCAAGGGAAGGAAGAAAGAGGTGCACCATGGCAAAACGTATATGGACCATAGATGAGATCGACAAATACAGGAAAGAAAAGAATACGTTCCTGTACTTCAACAAGGAGGATGGGAACCTCATAGTACCGAAGGCAATCGGACGAGGAAGGACCTTCAATTGGGCGAACCCACTGTCATGGGTGTTCATGGTGGTACTGTTCCTGTTCCTTACCTGGTTTACGTCAGCGTACTAAAAGGCCTGGCAGCGATTCTTAATTTGAAGGGTTTGAGGTAATGAGATGGATATGTCGAAAAGAAACTGGTCAGAGGGCTTATTGTAGTTTTTGCTTCACTTGCAGCCATGTCAGTGGCTTACATTGCGTATGCCCTGTTCCATACTGTGATAGCTGGGATCTCCATTCCAATTATCGGGCATCCATATCCTACTGTAGCCACGAGACCGGTCTTCGCACTTATAATGACGGTATTGTACCTTATATATTGCAGAAAGGGCCGGAACGATATAGCAAAAGCAGCGCTTATTTCAATACCAGCAGGAGCAATCATGCTGTCCCTCGGGATTGCGCTGTTCAAGCTGCCGCTTGCGGTTATCGCTTCTAAGACGGCAGTCCTTGTTGTCTTTCTTTTTATTCTTGCCAGGTTCAAGAAGGATTGGGCCTACTATCTGGCACTCTCAGTGACGTACATACTTTCGATGCTTTATTGAATGTGAAAGTGTTTCTTTATCAGGTGTTTTTGGCTGTATTGTTTGCATATTCCATGTGTATGTAAAGAGGGTATAATATCATGAAGGTAATTTCATGTTATTTTCACGTAAACATACCCGAAAATCGCAAAAAGCACTTTCATTTGACAAGGTTTTCTGATATAGTTGTATTTGTCCGAAGAGGACGAAAAAATAAAAAATACAGTTAATCAAGTAGTATTTTCCTGAACCCCTTGGCTCAGTAAATCCGAAGAAGTAACTGTAGTCAAGGAGGAAGTCAAATATGTTGACAGACAAGAAGATCGTATGCAGAGACTGCAACCAGGAGTTCGTATTCACAGTAGGTGAGCAGGAATTCTACAAGGAAAAGGGATTCGAGAATGATCCTGTAAGATGCCCGGATTGCAGAAGAGCTAAGAAGGCACAGAGCGGCAACAGAAGATAGTATCTTCGAGCGGAAGCGTAAGCTTCCGCTTTTATTTTGCTTAAAATCTTTTATGAAGGTAATTTCTGACATTCTGTCAGAAATTTAGCATATTATAAGATAAAGTATCCAAAAATCTGTTCTTATAGGTTATAATTTGTATTATTAATCATGTGAGGGAGAGTAAACCGATGGCTGAGAGAATACTTATGAATGTCCCGCTTGTAGAGATGGACGGGGACGAGATGACCAGGATAATATGGAAGGACATCAAGGATATCCTTCTTGAACCATACATCGAGCTCAAGACAGAGTATTATGACCTGGGTCTTGAGAAAAGGGACGAGACTGATGACAAGATCACAGTCGATGCAGCCCTTGCAACCAAGAAATATGGTGTCGCAGTAAAGTGCGCGACAATCACGCCCAATGCCCAGAGGATGACAGAGTACAAGCTCAAGCACATGTGGAAGAGCCCAAATGGAACCATAAGGGCAATCCTTGACGGAACAGTCTTCAGAAAACCGATCATCGTATCAAACATAAAGCCCTTCGTAAGGACCTGGGAGAAGCCTATAACCATAGCAAGGCACGCTTATGGGGATGTCTATAAGGGAGTCGAGATAAAGACCTCCGGAAAAGGCAGAGGAGAGCTTATCTACACATCAGAAAGCGGAGATGTCACCAAAGAGATAATCCATGAGTTCAATGGCAACGGGATACTGCAGGCAATGCACAATACCGACAGCTCGATAGAGAGCTTCGCAAGGTCATGCTTTGGCTATGCGCTCGATGTAAAGGAGGATCTGTGGTTCTCGACAAAGGATACCATCTCAAAGAAGTATGACCACAGGTTCAAGGATATCTTCGAAGAGATATTCGATGCTGAATATGCGTCCAGGTTCAAGGAAGCAGGGATAGAGTACTTTTATACTCTGATTGATGATGCGGTGGCAAGGGTCATAAGGAGCGAAGGCGGATTCATTTGGGCATGCAAGAATTACGACGGGGATGTCATGAGCGACATGGTTGCTACAGCATTCGGAAGTCTCGCCATGATGACATCGGTCCTTGTTTCGCCTGAAGGCTTCTTCGAGTATGAGGCAGCCCACGGCACAGTCACAAGGCACTACTACCAGCACCTTGAAGGCAAGGAGACCTCTACCAATCCTGTTGCGACACTGTTCGCATGGACTGGTGCACTTAGGAAGCGAGGGGAGATGGATTCGCTTACTGACCTCGTAGATTTCTGCGACAGGCTTGACAAGGCAACACTTGACACCATTGAGGACGGCATAATGACCAAGGACCTTGCCATACTCGCTGAAGGGGACAAGAAGGTAGTCACCACAAAGGCTTTCCTAGTAGCTATTAAGGAAAGGCTTGAAAAGGCACTATAAGGATAAGCATTATGACATGGTTACAGAGAGGATGGCAGAGGCCATCCTCTTGTCATGTAAACACAAGGAATGCAGTGGACATATACGATGATAAAAATGAATACAATGTAAAAAGTGAACTTGAATATTCTATTGTAAAATCGTCAGGAGTATTATGTAGTTGAGGGTGAGATTGGTTACCCAATGGAGGATATATGAAAGCAAAGAGAAAATTCGGACATGTTCTGATGAGTGCAGGCTTCACACTCATAATATACAATGCCATACTTTATTTTACCGGTCAGGGTGAAGCGATGCCTGCGCTGATCATCGGTGGAATTGCACTTGGAGTGACTGGAGCCCTGTTGCTTAAGAGATGATCATGTAGCCCGCTTATCAAGAAAGAAGGGATGGAAATGTCCATAGCAGCTGCATTTGCAGTCCCACATCCGCCTCTTATAGTTCCATCTGTTGGAAGAGGCGAGGAAAAGAAGATACAGGCGACAATCGATGCTTACCGCAGCGTTGCAGGGAAGATTTCTGAGATCATGCCACATACCATCATATTCATATCGCCCCATTCGATCATGTACTCTGACTACATACATATTTCTCCGGGAGTGAAGGCAAAGGGTGACTTCGGGTCATTCGGGGCTTCAAGGGAGAGGTATGAGGTCGAGTATGATACCGAGCTTGTGAAAAGCATTGAGAAGAAGGCTGACGAAAGGAAGATCCCAGCTGGAACCCTTGGTGAAAGGACCAGGGAACTGGACCACGGAACAATGGTGCCCCTCCATTTCATAACGAAGACCTGCATGGGCTTCAAGGCGATAAGGATAGGGATATCAGGCCTTTCACCTGCAGAGCATTACAGATTCGGTATTTGTATAAAGGATGCAGTGGAAGAGCTTGACAGAAAGGTTGTCATTGTGGCAAGCGGAGACCTGTCACACAGGCTCAAGGAGGACGGTCCATACGGATTCATGAAGGAAGGGCCTGTTTTCGACGAGCTTGCAACCAAAGCTTTCGCAGCAGGAGACTTCCTGAGGCTTCTCGATATCGACGAGCACCTGTGTGAAAATGCAGGTGAGTGCGGACTGAGGTCATTCCAGATAATGGCAGGAGCGCTGGACGGGATGGAAATCGAGCCAAGGCTCCTTTCCTATGAAGGACCGTTTGGTGTAGGCTACGCAGTGGCTAGCTTTGTTGTGAAAGGAAAGGATCCTTCAAGACGCTTCGTTGAAGTCTATGAGGAGAACGCGAAGAAGGAACTTGAGGAAAAGAAGGCAGGAGAAGACGAGTTCGTAAAGCTTGCAAGGCTTTCACTGGAGACTTACCTCAAGACAGGAAAAAGGCTGAAGATGCCTCAGGGATTGCCGAAGGAGCTTACTGAAAGGCGTGCTGGAGTGTTTGTCTCTCTGAAGAAGCACGGAAGGCTCAGAGGCTGCATAGGCACCATAGAGGGTGTAACGGGATCGATAGCTGAAGAGATAATAAGGAATGCGGTAAGTGCGGGCGTAGAGGACCCAAGGTTCGATCGCGTCACTGAAAATGAGCTCGATGAACTTGTATACAGCGTGGACGTCCTGGGCGAAGCAGAGGATGTCGAATCCGTAAGCGAGCTTGACGAAAAGAGATATGGGGTCATCGTTAGCAAAGGCATGAGGAGAGGTCTCCTTCTCCCAAATCTTGAAGGAGTGAACTCACCGCTTCAGCAGATAGACATAGCACTTCAGAAAGGTGGAATCTCGAAAGGTGAAACCTACAGGATCCAGCGTTTTGAGGTGGTGAGACATACATGAGTGCAATAAGGTGTCCCATATGTCCGAGAGGCTGCAGCCTGGAGGAAGGTCAGACAGGCTTCTGCAAGGGCAGGGCAAATATCAGCGGGAAGGTCATTGCGATAAATTACGGAAGGGTGTCCTCGATTGCCCTTGATCCCATAGAGAAGAAGCCTCTGGCACACTTCCATCCGGGGATGAAGGTACTCTCAGTGGGCAGCTATGGGTGCAACCTCAGATGCCCCTTCTGCCAGAACTGGTCGATATCCCAGTCCTTCGTACCTGAGGGTGAAGGCCATACGTCGCCTGAGGTGCTTGTGAAGAAGGCAGAGGAACTTGTGAAGAACAGGAACATAGGCCTTGCTTACACTTATAACGAACCGCTCATCGGATTTGAGTTCGTCAGGGACTGCTCAAGGCTGATAGTTGAGAAAGGGCTCAAGAATGTGGTCGTGACAAACGGATATGTCAACGAAGAACCTCTGCTTGAGCTTCTGCCGGCGATACATGCATGGAACATCGATTTGAAGGGATTCACTGAGGATTTCTACAAGCTGGTTGGGGGGAAGCTAGAACCCGTCAAGAGGTCGATAGAGCTTGCTTCAAAGAAAAGCCATGTGGAGGTCACGACGCTCATTATCCCGGGACTTAACGACAGCGAAAATGAAATGAGGGAGCTGTCATCATGGCTGGCATCGGTGGACAGGAGGATACCTCTGCATGTGACCAGGTTCTTCCCGGCCTGGAAGATGACTGACAGACCACCAACCCCGGTGGATACGGTATACAGACTTGCTGCAATAGCACGCGAAAAGCTTGAATATGTCCATGAAGGAAATGTATAGGAAATGGCGGCTGGCCAGGATACCGACGGTGTCACGGACAGCCGTGTTTTTTTGATATCCCAGATAATTTACATATATTTTTTACAACATAACATTTGAATGATGTACAGAAACCTTATAAGAATATATGATTAGGGGAGAGGCTGAAAATGAGCTGGAATGGCCTGTTAAAGCCATATATGGACTGAGGGTGGGAGTAATGCCGGTCAGAGGAAACGGAAGGCATGTTTTAGTATACAGGGTGCTGAGAAGGATCCTGAGACCTATTGTAAAAAGAAGGCTGAGTCTGAAGACAAGGGAGGAATCCATAGGAAAACAGTTCCTTCTGCTTTCAAACCACACCACGAACTGGGACCCGATCATAATAGCGCTTGGAATAACGGACCACATGTACTTTGTTGCAAGCGAGCATATCTTCAGCTGGGGGTTGCCATCCCGGGTAATTGAAGCTCTTGCTTCACCCATACCCATATTCAAGGGGGCAACGGCTGCAGGTACCGCCATAGAGGTGCTGGATAGGATCAGGACAGGGCACAGCATTGCAATCTTCGCTGAAGGAGACAGGTCATTCTCAGGAAGGACTGAGAGGATCGAGCCCGTCATAGGAAAGCTTGCAAAGAATGCAGGTGTTTCCCTTGTCACCTTCAGAATCGAGGGTGGTTACCTGACAAGTCCCAGATGGAGCGATACCTTCAGGAAAGGAAGGATGAAGGCTGGGATTGTAAATGTCTATGATCCGGTTGCTATCCAGTCAATGACGGTACAGGAGGTCAACGAAGCAATAAGGAATGACCTATACGAGGACGCTTGCTTGAGACAGCGGATTGAAAGGTCCGAATACAGGGGGAAGAACCTCGCCGAGCATATGGAAAGGGTCCTGTTCCTGTGTCCAAGGTGTAAGGCGGCAGGAAGCATGATCAGTAAAGATGACACATTAAGATGCAGCTGTGGTCTTAAGGTCACCGTGGACAGTTTCGGCATGCTCCATGGCGTTGACATTCCATTTGAGTCTGTCACTGACTGGGACATGTGGCAAAGGAAACAAGTGAAAAGCCTGATCGATTTGGCCGACTCCGGAATCATATTCTCTGATGATGAGGTAAATCTGTATACTATAGGGTCCGGTCATGTAAGGGTGTTCCATTCAGGCGGGACAATAGGCATGGATTCCGGGAACCTTCGGATAGGCGGATCTTCCTTTTCAATATCCTCCATACCAGACATGGCCATACATGGGAGCCAGGACCTGGTGTTCTCCTGTGACAGGGTGAACTATGAACTCAAGAGTAATAAAGTATTCAACGCATGGAAGTATCTTTTGCTGTACAGGACAACAAGGGGGAGGGACCTATAGTGGATTTCTCATCGGCAAACAACGGACTCTGGAGCTTTACAGTCCAGCTTGGAATAATATCAGGAATACTTCTATTATCAAATGTTATGAGACAGAGGGTTACACTGATACGTAACACACTTATGCCCACAGCGGTGCTTGCAGGCTTCATACTGCTCATCTCAAGGGTCACAGGAATCATTGGGATTGAATCAGGCATTCTTGAGAAGATAACCTACCATGGTATAGCAATAGGCTTCATAGCACTGTCACTAAGGGCAGCAGACGACACCAGGGGAAAGGGTGCCAGAGCCATGCCAAAGACAGGCGCACTAATAGTAAGCTCATATCTCCTGCAGGGGATACTGGGACTTGTCATTTCACTGGGACTTTCCTATACCATAATGCCGGGATTTTTCAAGGCAGCCGGAGTCCTTCTCCCAATGGGCTACGGCCAGGGTCCCGGGCAGGCGAACAATGTGGGTACCGCCTACGAGGCACTTGGCTTCGTCGGAGGCAGGTCCTTCGGATTGTCCCTTGCAGCCGCAGGTTACCTTTCAGCCTGCATTGTCGGGATAATCTATCTCAACGCCCTTGCAAGGAAAGGCGTCTTCAGGAGGCAGACCTATGAGGAGATATCGGGGTCAGTTACAATAGAGATGTTCCAGGATGACAATGAGATGCCGATCTCAGAGTCAATTGACAGGCTCTCAGTACAGATAGCTCTGGTATTCCTCGTATACCTTGCCACATACCTGGTTACAAGGGGACTTGTTTCATTCCTTGCAGGACTCTCGAGCTCACTTGCTGATACGCTTTCATCGCTTCTCTGGGGCTTCAACTTCATAGTAGGTTCAGCTCTTGCCATCCTGCTCAAGACAATCATGAAGAGGCTTCAGCAGAGAAAAGTGATAAGGCTCCAGTACCAGAACAGCTACCTTCTCTCAAGGATCTCTGGAATGGCGTTTGACCTCATGATAGTTGCAGGGATAGGCTCCATAGACATCATGGACCTCTCAGGCTTGTGGCTCCCATTCATCCTCATGTCGGCAGCAGGAGCGATAGCCACGCTTTACTACCTTCTCTGGATGAGCAAAAAGATATATCCTGGTTATGAGAACGAAGGTCTGCTTGGCATGTACGGGATGATGACCGGTACCATAAGCTCAGGGATACTCCTCCTCAGGGAAATGGACCCGTATTTTGAAACGCCTGCGGCAAACAACCTGGTTGGCGGAAGCAGCTTTGCCATAATCTTTGGAGCACCTATGCTGATCCTCATCGGTCTGGCACCCCGGTCTCCCTTAACGGCATTCGTGACGCTTGGTCTCATGATAGCATATATGGGATTTCTCCATTTGTTCATGACAAGGAAGGCAAAGGCAGAAATAACAGCGGAATTGGAGGAAAAGATATGATAATGTTCTGGAACAAAAGGGAAGTGTTCGTAGGAGCCAGCATGAACGACTTCAACAGGGTCATGAACGACCTGGCGGCCGATGGAATATACCATACCTATAAGGTAGTCAGCAATATGGAGGGCAGGGGACGTACAGGAACCTTCGGAGTTGACCCTGACCTCCTAAGGACATACTATGTCTATGTCAACAGGAAAGACCTTGAGAAGGCACTGCACCTCATAGGGAGATAAGCTCTTTCCTGTCCTTCATTGAATACTTATTGGACTTTGGGGAACATAAAAAAAGGACATGAAAAAACAGCCAATATAGGCTGTTTTTTCATGTCATGGTCGGAGTGACAAGATTTGAACTTGCGACCCCTTGACCCCCAGTCAAGTACGCTACCCCTGCGCTACACCCCGACGACAAATATTATTATATGGCCTTCCACCGCATCCGTCAACTTTTTTGACCAAAATAGAAGGCCTGGACAAATGGGACAAATGTTGAAAATGGGATCGCAAAGGTAAGCGTTGTCATTCTTAAAATTGCATTATCCTATTGATTTCAAGGTCAAGTAGGAATAATATAGGTCGGTAAGGAGTTGGGAAAATGCTTAAAAACCTTTTTGGAATCATACTAGGTCTTTTGTCACTATCGCTCATGGAAAGGTATGTGGCTTACCTTGACGCTGTCCCTGATGGCAATATCGTTATAAGGTACCTGTTCCTGGAGCTTGGATCCACCTCGTCACTTGTCGGGCTTGAGCTCATAGCCACCGCTTTCCTTATGCTCGCGATAATAGCGGCAATCGGATGTGCAATACTCATTTACGGACCTGAAAACATCAAGGCCCTTTGGCTTAAGCTAAGAAAAAGAGGATAATGTTCTTCAAAAATCTCCATGCATACAAAGCGTGGAGATTTTTGCTTACTATATCCTCTTCATGAGACCTATCTGGATATCCCTTTCCTTCCTCACTTCCTCCATATCCTTCGGATGCAGAAGGTTAATGAGTTTGACAGCATAATCAGATGCGATAAGGGCATGCCTCTTGACATGTTGGGTAGCTGCAACCTGCCCGAATACCCTGTATACCTTTGCCCTCACAGGATCCCTTTCCTCGCGTGCCAGAGCATGCATCCTGAAGGCCACATTCCTTGCATCCTGGAACTTCGCCTTGCCTTCCTGCCATTTCCTGATAACATCGAAGCATTCATTAATATTATCATCGGTCTCCATGCCGGTAATCTCCAGGACATGCTCAGCGAGCAGAATGGAGTAGTTCGAAATCGCTTTGTGACTATGGCATTTGGTGTCAAATATTGCGATTAGCTCTTCCTTAAGCTCCGGGATGTCGTCAATCTTCCTAATTATCCCGACATCGCCCAAATAGCTGTCTTTCCTGTCCTTCATGGATATGCCTCCGATTGTTTATATTCAGTATGTTTTGACAAATCTGTCCCTCAACCTGAAAATCAGGGATTACCATCCCATCCCTATTATAATCCAACCACAAGTGATTATTTTAATCTTCCTCCGGATGACTTGCTGACATACGAAAGTAATGGTCAGTGTGATCTTATTCACGAAGAATTTGCCTGATTGACATGATATTTTTCGTATTTTTTTCGTTCAGGCAAAGAAATGTGTTGAATTTTCCGAATAAGGAAACTATAATGGGATAAACCACATTTGGAGTGATGCACATGAGACGTTTGACCAGTCCTTCAGTATTTTTCGCCTTTATATTCAGCCTTGGCTATTTTATGGTCTGGGCTGGTTTTGATGGTGAAAATACGATGAGGGTCTGATACGACGGACCATAAGCATGGATGCCCTTCCATGAAAGGAAGGGGCAGAGGCCTCATTGTATTATGCAATGGGGCCTCGTGCATTTTATTTTGAAAAAGGAGGAAGCTTGATGGCAGAAGGTATTGTGGCATTTTCAGATAACAGGAAGGTAAAGACAGCCTTTTGGTGCCGCGAGTTTTCCAAAAGGCTCTACAAGCCGCCCAGGGCTTTTGACTGATCATAATAAGCGGCGAACATTCAAATTTGAAGAATAAGGGGAGAAGCAACAATGGTATTGATATTGAAGCAGGGAACAAGTCTAGAGGATATTAACGCAATGGTCGAGGAATTCAATGACATGGGATTCAGGGTTGGAGTAACGAATGGAATAGGCTGTTCGATCCTTGGACTCATCGGTGACACAAAGTCTCTTGACATCGGCGCACTGGAGCTTATGGACCATGTCGAGAAGGTCCTGAGGGTGCAGGAGCCATACAAGCTTGCAAACAAGAAGTTCCATCCTGAATCCACAATAGTTGATGTTGAAGGTGTGAAGATAGGCGGAGGTCACTTCGCCGTAATAGCAGGTCCGTGCTCTGTTGAAAGCGAGAGCCAGATAATATCTGTTGCAAGGTCGGTAAAGGCATCAGGGGCAAGGATGCTTAGAGGCGGTGCCTACAAGCCAAGGACCTCGCCATACTCTTTCCAGGGACTAGAGGTTGAGGGGCTTGACCTGCTGCTCAAGGCAAAGGCTGAAACAGGGCTTCCGATAGTAAGCGAGATAATGTCCCCGAAGCTCTGCGAGATCTTCGAGGAGAAGGTTGATGTCATCCAGATAGGAGCAAGGAACATGCAGAACTTCGACCTCCTCAAGGAAGTCGGAAAGATGTCAAGGCCGGTAGTGCTCAAGAGAGGACTTTCCAACAGCTATGAGGAATGGGTCATGTCAGCGGAGTACATCATGGCAGGAGGAAACAGCAATGTCATCCTCTGCGAAAGAGGGATAAGGACCTTCGAGAGCTTTACAAGGAACACTTTGGACATAAGCGCCATACCTGCCATAAAGAAGATGAGCCATCTCCCCATAATAGTAGACCCATCACATGCCGGAGGCATGAGCTGGATGGTAGAGTCACTTGCCCTTGCTGCAATAGCTGCAGGAGCTGACGGACTCATGATCGAGGTTCACAACGACCCTCAGCATGCGCTTTCAGACGGTCAGCAGAGCCTGAACCCAAAACAGTTCGACGATTTCATGAAGAAGTCATTCCCGCTTGTGCAGGCTTTCCATCCGGGAATGTAGGAGGCCTTAGCTTGAAGACACTAGAGGTAAGACTTCCAGGAAAAGAATACATGATTGAAATTGGTTCAGATACCTTAAGTCAGGTCGGCAGGACAGTAAGGTTTGCTGCCAGAGGAAACAAGGCGGCAATCATAACCGATAGGAGCGTTGATGCCCTCTATGGTGACAGGGTCAGGCAGAGCCTTAAGGATGAGGGTTTTGACCTGTTCACTGTTGCAGTGGAGCCAGGTGAAGGAAGCAAGTCGATGGAGGTATACTCTGAGGTCTGCGAAAGGCTTCTTGAAGGCGGCCTTACGAGGAAGGACATCGTAGTCGCACTTGGAGGCGGAGTTGTCGGGGACCTTGCAGGCTTCGTGGCCGCAACTGTCCTTAGGGGTGTCGATTTCGTCCAGATACCGACGACACTCCTGTCACAGGTAGACAGCTCAGTGGGCGGAAAGGTAGCGGTGAACCTTAAGGCAGGAAAGAACCTTGCAGGTGCCTTCCATCAGCCTAAGGCAGTGGTGATAGACACCAACTGCCTTAATACCCTTCCTGACAGGGTGTTCTCAGACGGCATGGCAGAAGTCATAAAGTACGGGGCGATCGAGGATGCAGACCTGTTCAGAAGACTTTCCAGCTTAGGCGGAAGGTCGGGAATAATGTCGGAGATAGAGGATGTAATATACACCTGCGTAGACATCAAGAGAAGGATAGTCGAAGCTGACGAGAAGGATGAGGGCGGAAGGATGGTCCTTAACTTCGGGCACACGCTTGGTCACGCCTACGAGAAATCTGGTGGATATTCAAGGTACACCCACGGAGAGGCTGTAGCTGCAGGTATGGTAAAGATAGCTGAAATCGGAGAAGAGACAGGAATTACAGAGAAGGGATGTTCCGACAAGCTTAGAAGCCTGATCAGGATGTACGGACTGCCTGAATCAATTGAAATAGGGCTTGACGAGTACGCACAGGCTGTCGGTGTAGACAAGAAGGCGGAAGGCAGCATGATAAACCTGATATTCATAGAGGATATTGGGAAGGCAGTCATCAGGAAAATGGACACAGCAAGCCTCATGGAGCTCTTAGGGAGGGTTGAAGGATGAAGCATATGATATTCGGGGAGAGCCACGGACCTGCGATTGGAGTGGTTCTTGAGGGAGTAAAGCCAGGTCTTGTCATCGACATGGATTTCATAACAGGTGAAATGGACAGGAGGAAGCCTGGCCAGAATGACCTCTCGACTCCCAGGAAGGAAGCTGACTCAGTTAAGATCCTTTCCGGGGTATTCGAGGGAAAGGCAACCGGTACGCCGCTATGCGGGATAATCGAGAACAGCGACACAAGGTCGAGGGACTATGAGCCAATGAAGGTCCTCGCAAGGCCTGGTCATGCAGACTATTCAGGCTATATCAGGTATCAGGGATATAATGACCACAGGGGAAGCGGGCATTTTTCAGGAAGGATCACGGCACCTCTTGTTTTCGCGGGTGCAGTCGCAAAGCTTGTGCTTAAGGAGTCTGGAGTAACGGTAATGGCAAGGATCAGGGAGATAGCGGGCATAGAGGATATCCCGTCAAGGCTCACTGAAGAAGACCCTTCGATACTTGAAGGAGTTGCAGGTAAGGGATTTCCTGTGATTGATGACACAAGGGGAGAGCTCATGAAGGAGGCCATCAGGAAGGCTAAGGATGAGCATGACTCAGTAGGCGGGATAATAGAGTGCGTGATCTCAGGAATTCCAGCCGGCAAGGGTACCCCGGGAAGGGACAGCGTGGAAAGCGTATTGTCACTCAACATGTTCGCAGTGCCGGCAGTCAAGGGAATTGAATTCGGTACAGGTTTCGACCTGGCGAGGATGAGGGGAAGCAAGGCAAACGACCCGTTCCAGTACAGGGATGGCATGGTAATGACTACAACCAACAACAACGGCGGTATCAACGGCGGAATAACAAACGGCATGCCGGTCGTATTCTCGGTAGTGATAAAGCCCACTTCCTCCATAGGGCTTCCTCAGAAGACAATGAACATGAGGACGCTGGAGGATTCAGACATTGCCATTGAAGGAAGACATGACCCGTGCATAGTTCACAGGGCGGTACCTGTAATCGAGGCGGCAGCTGCACTTGCGATCTGCGAGGTGCTTGGACTTTAGGAGGTGGATTCAATGGATGAACTGAGGGCTATGCGAAGTGAAATAGACGAGATAGACGAGAAGCTCCTTGACCTCTATGCCAGGCGCATGGATGTGGCAAGGAGGATAGGGGAATACAAGAAGGCACGTGGCATGCAGGTGTTCGACCCTCTGAGGGAGAAGCAGCTCCTTGAGGAGAAGATTGAGAAGGTCAGGGGTACGGGGCTTGAATCAGGTGCCACCAGGTTCTTCGAGCTGCTCATGAGCCACAGCAGGCACGAGCAGCACATGCTGATGGGCCCCGGGGTGCACCCCGACTACAATTCCTACAGGTCTGCCATGGCAGCCATGAGGGATGAGGTCACAGACCCTTCCGTCGTATACCAGGGACAGCCTGGTGCCTATGGCGAGGAAGCATGCATCAGCTTCTTCAAAGATACAGTAAGGAAGACAAATGTCACAACCTTCGAGGATGTGTTCAGGGCGCTCGACAGAGGCGATGCTGATTATGGAGTACTGCCCATAGAGAACAACTCAACAGGTTCTATCGTGCAGGTCTTCGACCTGATGACAAAATACAACTGCTACATGGTCGGTGAAAAGACCATTAGGATAGGACACTGCCTCATGGCACCGGAAGGCTCGTCCCTTGATGCTGTCACGGATGTCTATTCCCATGAACAGGGCTTCCTGCAGTCGGAGGGCTTCCTTGCGAAGCACCCTGCCTGGAGGCGGAACATCATGGAAAATACTGCTGAGAGCGCCAAGAAGGTAGCTGAATCGAAGGATGTGTCCAAGGCTGCCATAGCAAGCAGGCGTGCAGCTGAGATCTACGGGCTCGCAATACTTGCAGAAGGGATAAATTCCAACGAACACAACCATACAAGGTTCGTCATAGTGTCAAAGGCAATGGAGTCAAGAAAAGGCAGCGACAAGATAAGCGTCATGTTCACACTGAGGCATGAGGTAGGAAGCCTCCACAGGATGCTGTCCTGCTTCACGTCGAGAGGACTGAACCTCCTGAAGATCGAATCCAGGCCGGTTGCCGGGAAGGGCTGGGAGTACAGGTTCTTCACAGATTTCACTGGAAGCCTTGCCTACGGGAACATGGATGATGTGGTGGCGGAGCTCATAGAGAACAGCGAAAGCTTCAGGATACTTGGAAGCTACAAGGCTGACGGGGGTGCCTGAATAATATGAACATCATACTGATAGGTATGCCCGGAAGCGGGAAGACAACCATAGGGAAGAGGCTTGCAGACATCTTGGGCATGGATTTCAGGGACCTCGACTGCATGATCGAGGAGGAGACAGGCAGGAGCATACCCGACATATTCAGGGAATCAGGCGAAAGCCACTTCAGGGACATCGAGGAGTCAGTCTGCAGGAAAGCAGCTTCCTTTGAAAATACTGTGATCTCTACAGGAGGCGGTGCTATCCTCAGGCAGGGAGGAATGAGCCTTCTGAAGGAAAGCGGCAAGGTCGTTTTCCTTGACACCCCTGTGGATACCATTCTTGAGAGGACCGATTTCTCCGGAAGGCCTCTCCTGAAGGATGATGCCGGACGCATCAGGAGGCTCCATGAGGAAAGGATCTCCCTGTACAGGCTCTATGCGGACATAGTCCTGGACAATGCAGGAAGTGCGGACGAAACCTTGAAGAATGCTGTCAATGTTCTTGACAGGGTATGAGCAATTTGTATATAATCTTGTAAAAACATATACTTGACGCGGACAGATGTCTGCTTATCGAGAGCGATGGAGGGAACTGGCCCTGTGAAATCCGGCAACCTGCCTTAAGGCGTGGTGCCAAATCCAGCGGTTATGGCCGGGAGATGAGAATGTCGTGATTGAACTCTGCCAACAGGCGGAGTGTTTTTATAATGATATGCGCAAGTAAAAGGGGAGAGGGAAACGAATGAAGATAAGAGACATGCTTGGAAAAGGAAACAC
>NZ_AXUN02000034.1 GCF_000495435.3 Youngiibacter fragilis 232.1
GGAGTGCAGACCAATCAGCAGCTTAATGACGGAACCGGCTTCCAGGGCAGTGGAAGGGGCAACAGCGGAAATACTGGAAAAGTCCAGAGGGCAATGAACGAGAATGACGGAGTCTGCATACTTGACGAGGAGTAGACTATGAATCAAGACCCGGAGCATATCAATTTTTGCTCCGGGTCTTTCCATGTCTTTTTTAAGAATAATTATTGACATATGCCGATAAAGGGGTAAGATTAAATCATAAATAGCATATGTCAATAATTCTTGGTGAAGAAGAATTTGCTTCAGTTGCTGTTGAGATCAAATAAGAGGATATCCCTGTGGCAGGAACCACATTGATGCAAGGGATTGGCAAGGAGTTGACAAAATGGTCGTATTAAGTCAAAGATGCACAAGCACCCTCATAACCATAGGAACATATTCGTATGATGCTGAGATCGTGCTCTAGGAAAAAGGGAAGAAAGTATATCTGCATGAAAACTATTTTGATGAGGTTCACTTCTCAGTCGGTGATGCAAGCATCTATGATTTTCTCACATCACATTCAGAGGTGGTACCATCAGCGGATTTTTCCGAGGAATACCTGTCTCTTGCATCTGCAAAGAAATCAATCTATTTCCTTTTCTTTCGCCAGATGGACAATATGATAAGGGCACTCATAAAGGATAAGGATAATGGTGCGGCTCAGCTCAATTGAATGAATACCGGCAAAGGACCGGTTTATGCGTCGAACTGGAAGGAGATGATCCCATGTTCGAAAATATCCTTATTGTCGGCGGGATGAATCCGAACTTTGACATTGTGCTTAAGTCCGTATGCAGCCTGAAGAAGTTAGGGGCACATAAATGTACGCTATTCCATTGCATAAGCCGTGATGAGGCCAATGAAACGATGGCATCCTCAATACTGGAGCTTTATGGAGAGGAGTTCAAGGTACAGGCGAAGATACTGATTGAGGAAGGGTACGAAGTGAAGCTTCAGGTAACCACAGGGAATTTGCCTGAAGAACTGGCGAAAGAGGTCAGTAATGGGGATTACTCACTTGTGGTTGCAGGTGCATCAGAGAGATCCCTTCTGGGTTCGTTTCTGGAGAGAGAAGCTGCATATGGCATCATGGGTGGAATATCATTGCCTCTTCTGATCGTAAGGGTCCCGTCATACCCTTCAAGGAAGACCCTTGATGAGACAGGGTGTAACCTTTACGGGCATATCCTATGTCCTGTGGATTATTCTGGAAGTACCGGCACTGTCATTGGAAGTGTGGGAAGGATGGCAGAATCAGGGAGTGACAGGATTACACTTATGCATGTCATCGAGAACACACACCACAAGGACGGAAAAGGAACTGCAGACATGGAGGTCACATCATATGGCAGGGAATCGCTTCAGAGGATGGCAGATGACCTCAAGAGAGGGAATGCTGCCGTTGATGTGCTAGTCACTGCCGGCTCCCCGGCTGAAGAGATAATGAGGGCTGCAGATAAAACAGGTGCTACCCTCATAGTGATGGGAAGCAGGGGAAAGGGCCTGGTCAGGGAGCTTCATCTCGGAAGCGTGAGCCATGACGTGGCGAGACACTCATCGGTTTCGGTGATGCTGATACCAGTCTGAAGAAGCTGTGAAACATATATGACAAGAGAGGTAAGGATGGAGAATATAATAAACGAATTTGAGCAGGAGCTCCAAAGCAATTCATTGAGACTTACAGGTCAGAGGAAGCTGATATACGGTGTACTCAGCGAGAATAAGGACAGGCATCTGACTGTTGAGGAGATACATTCGATCCTAATAAGAAAAGGCTCTGGCACAAGCGTTGCTACCGTCTACAGGACCCTTGCGCTCCTTGAGGAGCACAGGCTGGCTGGAAGGCTCTGCCTGGGTGACGGCTGTGTAAGATATCAGCTGCTGGATCCATTGGAGAAGCATGAGCATCATCACCTTGTGTGTGAAAGGTGCGGAAAGGTCATAGATTTCATGAGCGACATGATGGATGTCATCGAAAACCAGGCTCTGTGCGAGTACGGTTTTCAGGTGAAAAACCACAGGGTGAAGCTTTATGGAATCTGCAGGGAATGCAGACTGAAGGAGAAGAACGAAGATTCTTCAGCAAAAGGAGAGACGGTTTTCAGGATTTCAAGGCGGTAAGCTTGAACCAGGTTCTTGCGGATTTTCAGAGTGGAAATATTGTCAAGAGGGTTATTGACATATGTCAATAAAGGGGTATAATTTAATTAGTAAATGGCATATGTCAATAACTGAACGGGAGGTATTAAAATGCCTGGTAGAAATGGTAAAGGACCGGCGAGTGGCGGCGGAGGAAGAATGGGAGGACCTGTCAAAGCTGGTCCGGAAGGTTCGTGCAGGTGTCCTGAATGCGGATTTAAGGTTGCTCATAGAAGAGGTGTGCCATGCAGTGCTGAAAAATGCCCGCAGTGCGGCACAATGATGGTCAGGGATTGACCTAAAGGAGGGATTGAAATGCCAGGTAGAGACGGAACAGGACCAATGGGAAAAGGTGCAATGACAGGCAGAGGCTTTGGCGGATGTCTTGGTCAGGGTAGTGCATCGTATGGAACCGGTCTTAGAAGAGGCGGACTCAGAGGAGCGGGCATTATAGGGCTTGCTGGACTGGGACTTGGCCTTGGCTATGGATGCAGGAGAGGGTTTAGGAATTTTTATCGTGGAGATGTCCAAGGTGCAGATGAGAAGGGAATCCTAGAAGAAGAGAAGGAGCTTCTCAAGAGCAGGCTTGACCTGATATCGAAGAGACTTGATGAGATCTCCGGAACTGAAGACAAATAGGAGCTAATTGGGCCATTGGTTTGCTGGAGGTGGTTAATCCACCTCCATTTCCTGAAGGAGGTAGCCATGATTGAATCGAGATACATCTATGGACCAGTTCCATCCAGGCGGCTTGGAATATCACTGGGGATCAGCCCGATCCCGAAGAAGACCTGCAACTATTCTTGCATATACTGCCAATTGGGCAGGACAGACAAGATGGTTTACTCCAGGGAGATGTTTGTAAGGATTGACGACATACTTGACGAATTTGAGAAAACAAAAGACAAGGTCAGGGATTTCGATGCGGTGACAATAGTAGGGGAAGGTGAACCTACCCTGTACCTGGGGCTTGGCAAGCTAATAAGAGGACTGAAGGACAGGACTGACAAGCCTGTGGCAGTTATAACGAACGGAGCCCTGCTGTCCGACCCTGAGGTCAGGGAAGAGCTGATGGCAGCGGATATAGTGCTTCCATCTGCAGATGCATGGGATAAGGAATCGTTCAGGAAAATAAACCGGCCAATTGGTCTTCTTAATTACTGGGAAGTCAGGTCTGGCCTCGTGGAGTTTTCAAAGAACTATGAAGGTCAGCTATGGCTTGAGATTATGCTTATGAAGGGAATAAATGACAGCCATGAAACACTTCAGAGGTACAGGGAACTTCTCAAGGAAATAAGGTACGTCAGATTGTATATTAACACACCTGTAAGGCCGCCTGCGGAGGATTTTGTCAGATATCTCGACAGGGAGGATATGGAGCGGGCTGAAGAGATCCTGGGAGGGACTTCCATTGACCTTCTGGTATCCGAGGGCTTCCAAAGTGTTGTGGAGGATGACCTTGAGGCTGTCGTCGGAATAATTAAGAGGCATCCTATGAACAGGTTTGAGATTGAAGGCTTTTTGGCTAAAAGGGGAACCGTTGGCTCTGGTTCACTTCTGGAAATGCTTGTCAGCGATGCAAGGGTTGAAACCCTGCACTACAAGGGTATAGACACATACAGGCTCAAATAGGACATCATGGGCAGACAAACCGTAATTCAAGGAGAAACGATATGTTGAAAATGAAAAAAATGCCTTTACTGGTTCTGGCAGGCTTTCTTCCAGGCCTTATATCCATTTCGGGGTGCAACGCAGCCCCAACTCCCTCTGATGATGACAGGATAGTCGCAGCAGTATCCATAATGCCTGAAAAGGCCTTCGTGGAAGCGGTCTGTGGTGACCTTGCTGAGATTGTCGTGCTGATACCCCCTGGATACAGTCCTGCAAGCTATGAGCTTTCTCCGAATCAGATGGCAAGTTTCAGGAACGCAGACATCTATTTCACAATAGGTGTGAATGCCGAGGAAAGCAGCCTTCTGCCTGTTGCAGCTGAAAGCAAGGAGCTTATTATTGTAAATCTCCATGAGGCCGTGAGGGAAAAGTATCCTGAAATCGAGATAGCAGATGGACAGAGGGACCAGCACATATGGCTTTCTCCCAAACGTGTCATCGTAATGATTCAAGAGATTGCAGACAGATTGTCGGAGTCAGATCCGGAAAATACAATGACCTACAAGGCGAACGCGGCAAGGTACATTTCAAGTCTTATGGAGCTTGATGCAAGGATACGGGAAAAGCTTTCAGGGATAGATAACCGGAGTTTCATTGTATTCCATCCTGCATTCGGTTATCTTGCAGATGATTACGGGCTTGAAATGTACGCACTTGAGGAATCTGGAAAGGAGGCTTCACCCCAAAGGATCAGGGAGCTGGTGGATTTGGCACTTGAAGAGGAGATCAGGGTGGTGTTCTACCAGGCTGAGATCTCCAGCAGACAGGTCCAATCCTTCGCAGAGGAAATAGGAGCTGAGCTTGTACAGCTGGATCCGCTCTCGGAGGACTATATCGAAAATCTTGATATTATTACGGACCTGATCATTGGAGGTGCAAAATGACTGATGGAGCAAGGACTGTTGCAGTTACTGCAAGAAACCTTACAGTAAAGTATGGTGGAGTGGTTGCCCTCGATAATGTCTGCCTTGACATTGCCGAGGGAGATTATCTTGGAATTATCGGACCGAACGGAGGCGGAAAGACGACTTTGCTTAAGTCGATCCTGGGAATGATCAGGCCTTCTGAAGGTGAGATAAGGATATATGGAAAAAACCCGTCAGATGCTGGCGGGATAGTTGGATATGTGCCGCAGGTCGCTTCAATGAACAAGACATTTCCCGCTTCCGTAAGGGAAGTCGTTGCGATGGCAAAGCTTCGTCCTGAAATCATGTTCTTTCACAAGTATACCCCTGTTGAGCTGGAAGCAGCCGATTTGGCAATGGAAAAGGCTGGAATATTTGACCTTAGGAACAAGAGGGTATCAGAGCTTTCGGGGGGGCAGTTCCAGAGGATGCTCATTGCAAGGGCCATATCCCACAATCCTAAGGTACTGCTCCTGGATGAACCTACAGCTAATGTTGATGCGACTTCAAGGACAGATATCTATGACCTGCTTGAAAAATTGAATGGGAGCATGACGATAGTGATGGTGACCCATGACATGCTGGCGGTATCTTCACAAGTCAGGTCACTGGCATGCCTTAACGTCAGGCTTGTTTATCATGGCGAGTCTGAAATCAGTGAGGATATGGTTAAGGAACTGTATGGATGCCCCATTGACCTTCTTGCTCACGGAGTACCCCACAGGGTGCTGAGACAGCATAAGGATGGTGAATGAGATGGGGGTATCCATTTTCTCTTATCAGTTCATGCAGCATGCAATCATCGCAAGCCTTATGGTCAGCCTGATATGCGGTGTAATGGGGGTCATGATAGTTGAAAAGAAGCTCACCATGATGACCGGAGGGATAGCCCATACCTCCTATGGTGGTGTGGGGCTCGGATATCTGCTCGGTTTCGAGCCACTCGCAGGTGCTTTCGGGATATCGATAATCGCAGCCATTGCAATAGCATTCATCAAGAGAAGGGGAAGGACAAGGATTGACGTTGCCACGGGACTCTTCTGGTCATTCGGCATGGCTCTGGGCGTCCTGTTCATTTCACTCATGCCAGGGTATCCCCCTGACCTTGGCTCCTATCTTTTCGGGAACATGCTTTCAATCACCAGAAGTGACCTCATACTCATGGCTTGCATGACCCTGCTGGTCACTGTAACAGTTGCCGCTCTATATAACTACTGGAAGGCATACATGTTCGATGAGGAGTTCCTGTCGGTAATTGGAGTCAAGACTGCAATCTTCGATTATCTTTTCATGGTACTTGTAGCTGTTTCGACTGTAGTGCTGATAAGGGTCACAGGAATAGTGCTGGTACTGGCACTGATTACTGCACCCGTTGCCTCAGCAGAGCTTTTCACAAGGTCATTGAAGACGCGAATCGCTTTCTCTATCATTTCATCAGTTGTATTCTGCCTTACCGGGCTTTTGCTGTCTGTATGGCTGGACGTATCAGCAGGTTCTTCCATAGTAGTAGTTGCCGTCTTGTCATACGCCGTCATGTATGCCATTGCTTCATCTGCATTGAAAAGGAAAGGCAACTGAAAGCCTCATATCTGCCACAATCCTGCCGAAGTACCGGTACCAAACCATCACAAACCCCTCACATCTCCTGAGTAGAATGAAAACATAGAAAAGGTCATGAGGCCTTAACAAAAAGGAGATAATGAAAATGAAAAAGAATTTGAAGGTTTTTACAACGGCGATACTAGCGGCGGCATTCGGACTATCAGGAACAGCATTTGCAGCGGAGGCAGACTTCGGAGCGGCAGGAGCGGCGGCTAACCCGACAACAGAGATTGAGAAGATGCTCAAGTACACCCTTGAGGACGAGTATCTGGCCAAGGCTGAGTACGAGACTATAATTGCAGAATACGGAAGCATAAGGCCATTCGCAAATATCATGAAGGCAGAGGAGAGGCACATAGCGGCACTAGAACCGCTGTTCGAGGCATACAAGCTCGAATTACCTGTAGTAGACC
>NZ_AXUN02000033.1 GCF_000495435.3 Youngiibacter fragilis 232.1
TACCACTAAAAAAATTTCATTACCAATTAAATACGCTAAAAGCCCATGAATACAGCCTTTAGGGGTTGCATGAATGGGCTTTTTGATGTACAATATTTAGTATGAAATAACACTAAAGGAAGTGCCTGAAATGTATCTTGATTGTGTCGTTGATGTTCCAGATATTCCAGGGAAAATAACTCGCCAGAAGAAGAAAAACGTGGTTTATATAGACTTCGAATATGAGCGGATCTATTATCCTGAGCGCAAATACACTATTCCCAAACGGGTCACCATCGGCAAACAGGATCCGGGCAGTCCGGACCGAATGATACCTAACGAGAATTTTTTGAAGTATTTTCCTGAGGTCGAACTTCCTCTCGAGAAGGATACAGCTCGAAGAAGCTATACCCTCAAGGCTGGGGCATTCATTGTCCTGCGGGAGATCGTTGAATCCTACAAACTGCCTGCTCTTCTGGCCCGATACTTCAACCCTGCTGATCTTGGCCTGTTTTTGGACCTGGCAATCTACTCGATCATCTGTGAAAACAACGCCTCGCAGTATTATCCCGACTATGCATACAACCATCCCCTCTTAACGGAAAGCATGCATTTGTACAGTGATTCCAAGATTTCCAGCTTTCTAAGCCAGATGACCGATGGGCAGAGTATGGGGTTCTTGAATGACTGGAATGCAGCAAGAGACCATAGAGAGAAAATCTATATTTCGTACGACTCCACAAACAAGAATTGCCAGGCCGGAGATCTTGAGCCGGTTGAGTTCGGACACCCTAAAGTTGATCTGGGCTGTCCCATCTTCAATTACGCGGTTGCCTATGACACCAGCAATCAGGTTCCGCTATTCTACGAGGAGTATCCCGGCAGTATTGTAGATGTCTCCCAACTGCAGTACATGCTTGATCGAGCCTATGCCTATGGTTATCGTAAAATCGGGTTTATCCTTGACCGTGGCTACTTCAGTCGCCAGAACATTGAGTATATGGATCAGTATGGCTATGACTTCGTCATGATGGTCAAGGGCAGAGCCAAGCTGGTCAATGAACTGATTATGGAACATCGGGGGAGTTTCGAAGAAAGCTGGAATCGCCGGGTGAAAGCCTATGATGTGTCGGGGATTACAGTTAGGAATAAGCTCTATGAGTCCGATCGAAACGACCGATATTTCCATCTGTTTCACAGTGATGAAAAGCAAACCTTGGAACGGGCTGCTTTGAAAGCGAAGATAGAACGCATGGCTACTCTCATGGTTCCTTATAAGGGGAAAGTGATGAGTGTGCCGGATAGCTACAACCAATATTTTGAAATCTTCTATGACCAGGATGGGACCTTTCTTGCCCTGAAGGAGAAGGAGGACGTGATTGAGCGCGAACTGAAACTTTGCGGATATTTCGTAATTGTGACCTCAAAAAAGATGACCGCCGAAGAAGCGATCACCTTGTATAAAGGGCGTGATGTTTCGGAAAAGCTGTTCCGTGGAAGCAAGACATTTCTGGGCAACAAGAGTCTTCGTGTGCATACCAACGAATCTGCCTCGGCTAAAATTTTCATCGAGTTCGTTGCCACAATCATTCGAAGCCGTATGTACACATTGCTGAAAGCAGAGATGGTAAACAACGACCGAAAAGCCAATTACATGACCGTTCCAGCCGCTTTACGTGAATTGGAAAAGATTGAGATGACGAGGATGGGAGATGGCAACTTTCGCTTAAGTCACGCTGTTACAGCCACGCAAAAAGCAATCCTTAAGGCCTTCAGGTTGGATGTGGCAGACATAAAAAACAAGACAACTCAAATCAATGAACGGTTGAAAGGAGAGCTAAAATGCCAAGAGGACCCAAGATCCTGATCGATGAGAAAATAGTGCAATCCGAGGCTGCCCTGGCCAAGGCCAAGTCCAGATACGACGCAGAAGCTGCTGTGCTGAAGGAACTGCTCCAGAAGAGACAGGCAATGAGAGACCTAGAATTAATGGAAGCTATAGCTAAAAGCAAGCGCTCCTTTGAGGAGATTCTGGACTACATCAAAAGGGATCCGGATGCAGATTAATTCTGTCAAATCGATCTTTAGTGCGAAAACTTCAGGAAGTTAAGGATTAATGT
>NZ_AXUN02000032.1 GCF_000495435.3 Youngiibacter fragilis 232.1
CAAATTAAAATACACTACCCTGAAAGTATTACAGCGAAAATTGTAAAATGGAACATATTTGACTTACATCGTAGAGTTTTAAAGCCCGGAGGTTACTCCGGGCTTTGTCATAGGCCTTTTGGGCCATCATATGTTCTTACAGGGCTTCGAGGATCGCATCCTTGTTTAACCCGTAGATCTTCTGCACTATCTTGCCTTCCTTGGTGACAACCGCTGCCGGAACGCTTTCGAGCTCGAGCTTAAGTGCAAGTCCGTTGGACTTGTAGGTGTCAATCCTTGACACTGCAAGGGAGCCATTCGCTGATTTTTCGATCGCTTCAACCTCTGCGAGGAAGTTCCTGGCGTCACAGTCTATCGCATTGTAGACGAATATGAGGCCTGTCTTTTCTTTCTGCATTATCTGGTTGTCGAAGATGTTCTTTTCAGCTATGTATCTTTCAGCAACTGTTCCTGCAACTGCGCCGTCGCCGACTGCCGTCGCTATCTGCTTAAGGTACTTGTCTGTTATGTCGCCTACTGCGAGGACTCCTTCGATCCCAGTCTCCATCTTGTTGTTGACAGTTATGTACTTCTGACTTGTAAGGGGGAGCTGGTTCTCGAAGAGCTCTGAGTTAGGAAGGTATCCTATGAACTCGAAGCAGTTGTCGCAGTCAACAGGGATTAGCTCGCCTGTCTTAACGTTCCTCAGTATCACTGTCTTAAGGTGTCCGTCGCCTTCGAATCCATCAACCACTGTGTTCCATACGAATGCCATCTTGGGGTTCGCGAGGGCGGCTGCCTTTGCGATCTCGTTGCAGTCCATCTTTCCTTCTTCATGCATTACAGATACTGTAACCTTTGAAGCGAACTTTGTAAGGAACATTCCTTCCTCAATGGCAGCGTCTCCTGATCCTATAACCACCACATGCTTTCCTGTGTTTGAAGCGGCGTCGCAGGTTGCGCAGAAGCTTATGCCCTTGTCGAAGAGGTAGTTCTCCTCGTTCTTTCCGCCAGTTGTCCTTGGTCTTCCGCCGGTAGCTATGATGATTACCTTTGCAAGGAACTTGTTCCTGAAGGTCTCGACTACCTTTTCCTCACCCTTGAGGTCAACGCTTGTTACAGCCGTGAGCTTGAAGGTCACTCCCAGGTTTTTAGCCTGGTTCTTCATGAGGTCAGTTATTGTCTCACCCTTAGGATTGTCAGGGAAACCAGGATAGTTAGCTATCTCGTTGGTATATGTCGCAAGTCCGCCTACAAGCGCCTTCTCGAGGAGAAGCGTCTTGAGCCTTGCCCTTCCTGCGTATATTGCGGCTGAAAGTCCTGCGGGACCTCCGCCTATGATGACTACGTCATAATTTTCTACAGCCTTTTCTCTTCCCATATAGTATTGCCTCACCTTCCCATATTACATGAAGTACTTGACGAGCAGTTTGCTTCCCACAACTGCGCCTCCGAACATCCCTATTGCGAATACCCAGCCTGACAGCGACAGGGAAGCGATTCCTCCATAGAGGGCTCCGATGTTGCAGCCAAATGCGATCCTTGCGCCGTAGCCCATGAGGACTCCGCCGACAACAGCCGCGATGACCTGCCTGTAGGACTTTATCTTCTTCAGCTTGAAGCCTGATGCGAGAAGTGTCGCAGCTAACGCTCCAGTTACTATCCCGAAGTTCCTCCAGGAGTCAGGGTGGTTTAGGATACCGTTATTCAGTGTGCTCTGCATCCCTTCGGATGCGAAATAGTACCATTTGTCAACGCTTCCGCCTACCGCCTCGTATATCCATGCTCCCCACACCGCAAAGGCTCCTGAGACTCCCCAGGGATTCTTTGTTGCTGCGAGGGAAACAATCTGGAACAGGGACAGAAGTACTGCGGCTGTGACATAGGTGAAGGGCTCCTTGAGCCATTTGATGTAGTACTCGTTAGACTTCATCTGGTCGAAGAATTTCTTCTTTTCCTTTTCCAATTCCACACCTCCGCCTGGTGCTACTTATTCTTCTCGATTATTACTTCCCATTCGCCGTCGTCAACTTCCTCGACTTCGACATTGTATCCTTCTTTCCTTGCCCACTCAGGTACGTTCTTCATTGCGCAGCTGTGGTCTATCTGGACTATGAGTACGTCACCGATCTCGAGTTCCTTCAATTTGTTCTGTGTCTTTACGAGTGGAACCGGGCAAGCCTCTCCAAAGCAATCAAGCATAACTTCTTTCATTTCAATTTCCTCCATTAATTCATTTATTTTGTCTTGTTTTTAACACGATTTCATTAAATTTGTAACGATCTGCAAGCTTCTAGTGGCCTGCCTTTTTCTTTTCCCACTTGTCTGCAGCTATGTACAGGAGCAGAAGCACGATGAGCTGTACCACTACCGCTCCTACCCATCCGAACACATCCGGAAGGAATACAGTAGGACCGCTTGATATGAACTTCTCTTTCCAGAAGCCAAAGTCGTGGGCTCCCCACAGGGATCCGACTATGAAGAACAGGAAGGCGATTGAGTTCATTGCGAAGCCTTCACCGACCCTCATGAGGGTTCCCGATGCGCATCCGCCTGCTATTACCATGCCGACTCCGAATATGAATGCGCCGATCACTGTCGCCGCACTTATCGGCACGACATAGCTCTGGCCCGGTATCGGAAGTCCTGCGGCATGATAGCCGTATTTTATCGCGGTGAATCCGATGGTGGTTATCGCAAATGCAATTATCACCGATCTGGTAATTGATGTTGACCCTGTCAGATATGGGTCTCTCATGGATGCCGTGAAACAGAACCTTCCTTTTTGCAGTATGAATCCGAAGATATTGCCTATCATCCAGAAGAAGGCCACTGTGGGATTCTGCGCATAGAGCAGGAATCCAACGACAACTATCAGGGCTACTGTAAGAAATCCGTACGGTATCTGATTCTTCTTCGGCTTTTTAGGTGCTGAAGAGCGTCTTGATGATGCGCCGGTTCTTTCAGCCATTTGTTCACTCTCCTTCAAAATAAGTTTGCTATACTCTTAACAATCTCACAACCACATGTTACCATATTATCAATGTTAACGTATAACTTGTTTGATGAACCAGTATAAGAAAAACAGATGGCAGAAAAATGAAGATGCTATATAATAGGAGTTGAGGTGACTTTAAATGAATCTTACATCCCTTGAATTCTTCCGGGAAGTCATAGAAACGAAAAGCATATCGAAGGTGGCGGGGAGCAAGCATATATCCCAGTCAGCGCTCAGCCAGACAATACAGAAGCTGGAGGACGAGCTTGGCTACAAGCTTCTCGAGAGGAGCAACAAGGGCGTCGAGCCTACTGAGGCAGGAAAGATCCTCTTCAAGCACTCAGGCACCATGCTCAGGATCCATGACAAGATGAGGGAAGAGCTCGACATGCTGGACGCAAACGCAGAGAACATCAGGATAAACGGATACCTGTCCCTTGTGGACTATTCGCTGCCATGCGTGCTATACAGGGTAAAGAAGAAGTATCCGAGCTACAGCTTTGAGATGTCAGCAAAGAATACCTCTGATTCGCTTAATGACCTTCACAACGACCTTACCGACCTATGCTTCATAACGGAAGAGCCGGTAGATACGGAACTCGACTTCGCAAGGATAGGGAGCGAGAAGATAGTTCTCGTCGCCAATGCCGAGTCAAACATTCCGGATGTCATTGATGTCAGCTACCTGGAAAAGTGCGAGCTCATACTCCTTGATGACGATACGCTCACAATATCCAGGTCACTCAAGAAGAGGATAGAGCCTAAGTCCATGACCATGGACAGGATCAACATCATGTTCAAGGTGGATTCGGTGCCAGCGGCAAAATCGTCCGTGAACAACAATCTCGGGGTCTGCTTCCTTCCGTACATGTCGGTGAAGAAGGAACTCTACGAGAAGAAGTACAAGCTTATTGAGGTAAGGGATTTCGAGATGGATTTCCCCATATATCTGGTAACCAGGAAGAAGTGCGACAGGACCGGGGCGATTTCCGAGGTATACAAGTACTTCAGGGAAAACGGGGAGAAGCATTTCTGCTAAACGAAAAAGGAGCCGGAAGGCTCCTGGCATATACATATTGGATTATCTCTTGGATACTGTGACTTCCCATACCCCGTTCATGACTTCATCGATCTCCCAGTCAAGGTCCTCCTTCATAAGGACCTCACGCATGTGCTCTATCGCGCAGCTGTGGTCCACTACCATCATGAAGGACTCACCTTCTTCGATACTGGATATCCTCGTCTGAAGCTTGATCACGGGTACAGGGCATATGTCTCCGAAGCAGTCGATCTTGTCCAAAGCATTCAGTCCTTCCATTCGTAACTCAATTGAAGTATAGCATCCAAAGAGGTTCTGCATCAACCTCGAAGGGAGAGTGAACTGTGGACTATTCTGTTATAGTTCCGGTGTACAACAGCAAAGAGACACTTAAGCCGCTTATTGACGAGATAGACGGCTTTTTCAGGGAATGCGGATATACCTACGAGGTCATCCTGGTTGATGACGGCTCTGGCGACGGGAGCTTCGAAAAGATAATGGAGCTTTCTGGAACCAACAGCCAGATCAGGGGTATCCATATCAAATCCAACATGGGACAGCAGAGGGCTCTTGCCACAGGAATGCTCATGGCAAGGGGTGACTGGGCAATAACCATCGATGACGACCTGCAGCATGACATAAGGGATGCATCGAGGATGATCTCCCTTGCAAAGGACGGCTGCGACATGGTATTTGGAGTGTATGAGGACTATGGCTCGAAGGGTCTTCGGGCATTGGGCTCCAAGCTTGTAGGACTGTTCTTCAGGCTGAGATATGGCAATCTCCATGGCCTCAGAGTCTCAAGCTTCAGGCTTGTTTCAAGGAAGGTGTACAGGCATCTTACAGACCCTGGCAACAGGTTCGTGTACTTAAGCGCAGAGCTTCTGCCTTATGCAGACCTTGTGGGAAATGTGGAGGTTTCAAGGCGTGAAAGGTTATACGGGAAATCCGGGTATGACCTTAGGAAATGCGTCATACTATGCTCCAGGCTCTGGTTCAACTACGGATTGAAGAGTCTTGTATTCGGTGAAAGGAAGAGGCACGATGAAGAGGATACTGATGGTTGGAGCGGGCAGCTGCCAGAGGAGCGCAATCTTGAGGATAAGGTCTCTGGGATATGAGGTGATAGCTGCTGACTACAATGAATGGACGGAGGCTAAAGGCCTGGCGGACCACATGGTCCTTGCCGATGCCTTCAGCCCGGAGGATATTTTAAGATGTGCCAATGAATACAGGGTGGACGGTGTCATGACTTCAGGCACCGACCAGCCTGTTCTTTCAGTTACGGTGACCCAGAACAGGCTTAACCTTCCGTCATTTTTAAGTGACGAGACCGCGTTACTTGTGACCAATAAGAAGCACATGAAGGAGAGGTTCAGGGAGAAGGGGATACCTACAGCAAACTTCAGGATAATAGGCAGAGGTTTCAGTGACTCTGAACTTGATGGAATGTGCCCTCCATTTGTGATAAAGCCCCTGGATTCACAGGGACAGAGAGGTATCTTCAAGGTAGGTTCCATTGAGGAAGTAAGGATAAGACTTGAAAGTGTCCTGAAGGACTCAAGGAGCAGTGAAATCCTTGTGGAGGAATTCTACAAGAATGATGAAATCACCGTAAGCGGCTGGGTGGACAGTGGTAGGGTGCACATACTCACAATAACAGACAGGGTTACATTTTCTCCTGACGAGCATATAGGGGTATGCACCTCACATGAGAATCCTACAAAGCACATAGAGAAGCATGGAGTTCAGCTGAAGGAGCTTACGAGGAAGATATGCAAAGATTTTATAATTGAAGAAGGCCCACTATACTTCCAGTTCCTAATTGGAAATGAAGGCATCAAGGTCAATGAGATAGCCTGCAGGCTCGGGGGAGCCTATGAGGACATGACAATCCCATATGCAACCGGTGCTGATGTGCTGAGGATGAACATAGAGGGCTGCCTGGACAGCGGTTATGACAAGAGCGACCTGAAAAGCGCGCTTGTGGCAGAAGGATCCAGACCATTCTCGACCAGGCTCTTCTTCTGCGGAGAGGGTAAGGTAAGCTACATGACTCCGGTCGAGGAGATAAGGAAGCTTCCTTACGTCCTTGATGCAGGCTACAATATCCATATGGGTGACCTTCTGCCAGCCATTCTGAACGCATCCCAGAGGGCAGGCTTTGTCATAGTGAAGGGAGACACGCGGCGGGAGGTTGAAGAGAACCTTATTGACCTGAGAAGGACAATGAAGATTCTAGATGAGGACGGTAATAATCTTATAAGGACGCTATAGATTGGAGGAAGGGAAATGATCTGCCCATACTGCAGCAGCATAATGGAAAAGGGACATATTTACGGGGACAGGTACAGGCTCAAATGGCTTTCAGCCAGCAAGAAGCCTTTGCTCGGGATATTCATCGCGGGCGGTGAAAGCATAGGTCAGTCCGGATTCTTCGGAAGACCGAAGGTTATTGCATACAAATGCAGTGTCTGCTCAAAGCTTACCATTGACCTTCTTGAGCAGGAGGATTAGAAAATGAACTATTTCACCAAGGAATGGTATATGACCATGCAGAAAACCGACCTGCATTTCGGATTGGAAAAATCCAGGAAGGCAGGTAAGTTCTCTGAGGAGTATTTCAGGAAGCTTTACAAAAGGAAACTGGCTGAATTCATCAGGTTTGAAAGACGCATGGCAGAGGAATCAATGTATGATTCAGACCTGGAGGAGCTGGAATACTTCGATGAGTATGAGAAAGAAGATATCCAGAGAAATGGTGAGGACGCTGTACTCAAACCTCTTCTGATATTTGCTGACCAACCAGTTGACCTCCTTGAAGGTGTCCATGATGAAGAATTAAAGGAGCCTGTCGTCTTCGATGCTGAAAGGCATGAGGCAATCTTTGAAGAAGTCTTTCAAGAAAGGCTGAAAAGTTATGAAGAAATCCTGCCTGAAAAAATAAGGGGACGAATTGCAGACCTCAGGGTATTCACTTTAGGCAAAGCTACAGGGAAGGTCCTGAAAAAGGTGAAGAAATTATCCAACAGGAACAACAGGAAGGTTGAAAGGGCAGCCAGGGAGTATCATAAGTACCTGAAGAAAGCGAAGCCTATAAGGAAGCTCTATAAGGACGGCTTTGACCTCCATGACTGCAGGATCACTGAGGTCATAAGTGAGAAAGGGAAGCTTACTATAGACCTTGACAACAGTGGAGGCTTCACCGATGTGGAGAGGCTTGTACTTCTTGATCCGGAAATCACCTTGATAGAGAATGAACTTTCAGGATTTTACTGGCTTTATGAAGAAGTCTACAGGAAGGGTGACAGGTATGAACTTAATGTTCTGCTTTCCGGTCAAGATGGAATTAAGTCATACTTTACGGTAACATACGACAAGATTCTTATGGTACATGGTGAGAAGGACTGGGGAGATTTCGAATAATCAGCAAAGGATATGATCCTGAATTCTCTTCAGTATCATATCCTTTCATTGCATTTATGGATTTTTATTTGAGTGAGGTTTGGGATGTTTTGAAACTAGATTTGGACACCTTACATTTAGTTCTTTGCAAAGTGGTTTTAACTGACTGCAGTTTGTACACATAATCTTTTCTACATCGATTGAGTCGATAAATCCATTAATTCGCTCACCTTTGACGTATAGTCGATTAGACTTTTTAAACAGATTCTTCATTTTCTCATAACCATTGTTTCCATTTGGCTTTGAACCGGGTGTTAATTTTAGATACTTCAGTATTCCGGTAAGGTCACTTAGAAACCAGTCCTCTATCGAATGTTTGGCCTTAATATGATACACCTTGACTGCGCCAAGATCCTTAAGTATTGACTCGACTTCATTCCAATTAACAGGTGGGTTGCTTGTATAATTTATTAGGAAAG
>NZ_AXUN02000031.1 GCF_000495435.3 Youngiibacter fragilis 232.1
CGATGGCTATCTTCTTGCGCTTTGTCCTGTTGCTGAGAAGACCGTAATGCCTGATCTTTACGAACCCTTTAGGGAGAACGTGCATAAGGAATCTCCTGATGAACTCCTCATTCCTAAGGGTGAGAGTGGTTTTGTCTCCTGACTTGTAGTCCTTGACGCTGAAGGTTACTGATTCATCGCCGGCATCGAGTATCCTGGAATTGCTTATTGCAATCCTGTGGGTGTATCTGCCGAGGTATTCAATGACATTGGCAGCACCCTTGAAGGTCTCCTTGATGTGGGGTACCCACTCGGTGGAATACATTCTTGTAAGGAAGCTGTTGAACTCCTGAGGATACTGAAGTATGCTTGTGTCACCTGGGAATGACAGTTTCCCTTCGAGGTACAGCCTTTTGAGTGAGCTTAGGAACTTGCCTCTGAAGAGCCTGGAAACCACCTTGACCGGGAACAGGAAATTCCTGTCCGCAGCTACGAACTTGAGGGACTTGTTTAGTCCTCCGCCAAGAACGATGGCGTGTATATGCGGATGGAATGACAGATTGCTCCCCCAGGTATGCAGGATGCTCAGGAAGCCGATATCCGCACCCATATGCTTATCGTCCCGTGCCAGTTCAAGCAGGGTTTCAGAGCTGGCGCTATACAGCAGGTTGTAGAGAAGCCTTTTGTTGTAGTAGATGAGAGGATTGAGGTCAGCAGGTACGGTGAACACCGCATGGAAATACGGGGCGTCCACCACGTCGGCTTTCCTGGCATCTATCCATTTTTCCCTGGTCATTGACTGGCAGCACGGACAGTGGCGGTTTCTGCAGGAGTTGTAGTGCATGTGGGTTGAACCGCAGTCATGGCAGGTTGTCATGTTGCCACCCATGGCGGGAGTCTTGCAGCCGGTGATCGCCCTTGCAACCTTGTCAGAGTCATTGTTTTCACCGTACATTTCAAGATAGCTTCCGTAGCTCTGATTGAAGACCTGCTGAACCTTATACATTCAAGCCACCATCAAACGGGTTCTTGAAATGTGAAGGACCTGTCCTGGCCAGATGTATGTATATTGCTGTGCTGCTCAGGGACCTGTGACCGAGAAGCTTCTGTATGGTAATGAGGTCAGCACCGCTCTCGTAGAGATGTGTCGCGAAAGAATGCCGGAAGGTATGGGCGGAAATATGTTTGGACCAGTTAAGGCTATTAAGATGGTTTGAGATGAGACGTCCAATTGTGTTTGACGATACATGCTGATTCGCTTTTCTGCTTGGGAATAGCCACTCCATGGGACGGCCATATCTTTTCCAGTATTCGCTAAGTATCTTCAGAGCGTCGGTGGACAATGTGGCATATCTTTCAGACCTGTTTTTCGAAGCGCTGATGAATATTCTTCCATACTTTCTGCTGATGTCCTCATACCTGAGATGGCAGAGTTCAGAAAGCCTGAGCCCTGAAGAATAAAGCAATGCGACACAGGCCTTGAGCCTCAGGTCTTGGACTGAACCGATGAATTCCATAGTTTCTTCCAGAGTCATGACTTCGGGAAGATAGGTGTTTTTCTTCATGGAAGGTACTTCGTACTTGTTCCAGGACTGCTTCAATATATACAGCCTGAAGAACCTTATTTGAGACAGATGAGCATTGATGCTGTGGTTGGAAAGCTTCCTTGTATTCTTTAGGAAGAGGATATATGTCCTTATGTCAGCGAAAGATGAGTCAGCGGGGCTGATATCCATAGAGTCAAGCCACTCGAGATATGACTTGAGGAATGACTGATAGTTCTTTCTGGTATTTTTAGAGAGGTCTCTGATCTCGAGGTAATAGTCCAATTGGGTGAGATAGTTTTCCAGAACATTCTTGTCCATTTGGGAACTCCTTTCAAAAAGCACAATGATGCATGGAGCAGCAGTGCTTTAGGAGGGCCCCTTGAAGATAATCTTAAAATAGAATTGTTATGTTGTTGAAAAGGCGCAAATATGATAACATAGGCGTACAATAGTAGTTGTTCTCCTTGGTTATTTGTGGTGTGTGGTAACTCAACAATAAACCATCAAGGGAGATACATCTACTATTTTTTTCAC
>NZ_AXUN02000030.1 GCF_000495435.3 Youngiibacter fragilis 232.1
AAAATTTTCTACACTCTCCTGCAAATTGCAACAGATTTCCATGAAGAGGTGTATACTTTATTGTGGCTCTTGAAGCTATGTAATCGGGGAGGCTGCCATGAAGAAAAAGGATGTTCTCACTTCAAACCTAAAGCTATCATACTTTCTCATATTCGGATCCTTTGCATGCTTCTTTCCGTTCCTTACATACTATATGCAGTCCAGGGGGCTAAGCTTCACCCAGATAGGGATCCTGTTTACAGTCTACTCAATTACCGGAGTATTCACACAGCCCATATGGGGATTTTTGACGGACAAGTATCTGAACAAGAGAAAAACGATCATGATACTTATAGTAGGTAGTGCGATACTCATTGCAAGCTTCATATTTGCAAACACCTTCATTGCGATACTGCTCAGCATAGTGCTGTTCCTGACCTTCCAAAGCCCGATAATACCTGTTTCCGATGCATTCACCTATGAGATCATGGAGAAGAAGCGTGAGATCCAGTATGGCAGGATACGCCTGATGGGCTCAGCGGGATATGCATTCATGTCCCTGATATCTGGCCAGGTGGTATCCCGGTTCGGAATCAACATTGCATTCATCATGTATTCCGTGATGATAATGTTTGGCCTCATATTCATATACAGGATAGATTTTCAGGGGAAGAAGGCAAAGGTAAAGATCAACATAAAGGACATCTCAAAGCTTTTCAGAAACCGGAGGTTCCTGATATTCATGCTTGCGGTATATACAATAAATATTGCCATAGGCAGCAACAATTCTTACATTTCGCTTCTCATAATGAAAACAGGTGGAACTGTGGCACACATTGGGGTATATGGCTTCATGGTGGCGATAAGCGAACTTCCGTCGATGTTTTCAGGGCATAAGCTTATGAAGAGGTTTGGAGAGCTTAATCTCTTTGCGATAGGAATTTTCTTCTTCGTCCTGAGATACCTGCTTGACTCGATAAGCGTTTCATACCAGATGGTGCTGGCAGTTCAGGTCCTTCAGGGAGTATCCTTTGCACTGTTCTTCATGGCGGCACTGCAGTATCTTAACGGGATAGTCCCGTCAGCCATGAAGACAACAGCCATGACCATATTCGCTGCAGTCTGCGGACTTGGAAACTTTACAGGGAATATCGCAGGCGGAATCCTGCTTGAGCGTATCGATATATTCAGCCTTTTCAGGATACTTGCGGTTGTCTCGTTTGTCGCGCTTCTTATCATACTGGGACTGAAGGTGTATGAGAAATCGCTCAGGGAAAAACCGGTAAGCTGATTCAAATTTCAAACATTATTCCAGGACACCTCAAGGGGTGTCTTTTCTATTCCAAAGAACCAGAGTACTGGACAGATCCGAAAATAGTTCAAAAAGTATATGGATTGTTAATATGGATGAGGCACTCCGGTTATTCTATGTGGACCCAATTAGATTTATAATCAAGGTAAGTGAAATAGTGTGAGGTGAATGGCATGCGTACGGATCAAAGACTGACGGAAGCCTATCTCAAGGCAAGGGTTGTTCATTTCGACGAGAAATCAAGGTATGTGTTCATCAGCGACTGTCACCGCGGCAATGGAAACAACTCAGATGAATTCACCAAGAACCAGAATGCGTACCTGCACGCGATGGACTACTACTACAAGAACGGATTCACATATGTCGAAGCCGGTGACGGCGACGAGCTATGGGAGCATCCGAGGTTTGTTGACATCAAGAACGCTCACTATGAGGCCTGCGAGACCATCAGAAGGTTTCATGATGACAACAGGCTTATAATGCTCTACGGCAACCATAACATTTATCTGAAGAATAAGGATTATGTAAGGGATAACTACTACACCTACTATAATGATTTCAAACAGGTGGCGCACGATTTCCTCAAGGGAGTAACCCCCTGTGAATCACTGCTTCTCGTCAACAGGAAGACAGGACAGGAGATACTGACCGTCCATGGACATCAGGGGGATTTCACCAACGACCAGTTCTGGCTGTTTTCGATGCTTTCACTGAAATATTTCTGGAGACACCTTCATTCATTCGGATTTACGAATCCTGCAAGCCCTGTCAGAAATATCAGCAAAAGGCATAAGATCGAAAAGAACTATGTAAGATGGATCTGCAAGCACAAGAAGATGCTCATATGCGGACATACGCACCGGTTCAAGTTTCCGAGGGAAAATGAGCTACCATACTTCAATACAGGATGCTGCATATACCCGACCAGCATGACTGCCATAGAGCTCACTGATGGAATGGTACAGATAGCAAGATGGAGAGTCACGGTAAACAGCGAAGGAATTCTTCAGGTAACAAGAGCTTTGCTCAGGGGACCTGAACCTGTTGAAAAGTTCAATCTGAATACGGAGCAGTAGGCATTCGCAAATATCTATGAGAATAGTATAATCATTCTATTGGAAAAGCATGCGATAAGTATAGCGGGCAATTAGGAGAATGATTAATGAAAAAAGAAAACCTGGATCTGGCAATTGATCTTAGGCATGAGATGCACATGCACCCTGAGCTATCAAACCATGAGGTCTGGACTAAGCAGCATCTCATTGATTTTCTGAGGGCGAATACAAGCCTTGAGTTAGTGGACCGTGGAAGGTGGTTCTATGCAGTATACCGTGCTGAAGAAGAAGGCAGGAACATTGCATTCCGAGCTGACTTTGACGCCATCCATATGGATGAGTCGATCGATATCCCGCACTGTTCCACTGAGCCTGGAGCAGCCCATAAGTGCGGACATGACGGTCATTCAGCGACCCTTGCAGGATTTGCCCTTGAAATCGACCAGAAGGGCAGCAGCAACAACATTTTCTTCCTGTTTCAGCACGCGGAAGAAACTGGAGATGGAGCTGCTGAATGCAGGGTGTTCATTGAAGAGAACGGGATAGATGAGATATTCGCCTACCACAACATGAGCGGTATGGAACTCAAATCCGTGAATGTCGTGGACGGAGTGAGCAATTGCGGATCAAAGGGCATGATAATCCATATGGAGGGCTCCCCGTCCCATGCGAGCCATCCGGAGAAGGGCGCCAATCCTGCATTTGCTATCGCAAAGATAATCGATGCGATACCAGAACTGACATCTTCAGGGTACAACAAGGGAATGGTACTTTGTACGGTGATCCAGGTGGATATTGGTGAGCGGGCCTTCGGTGTTTCAGCCGGAAGAGGAGACCTGCTGCTTACAATAAGGGCCTACCATGAGTCGGAAATGGACAGGCTTCAGAAAAACCTTGAAGAGATTGCCCATGCACAGGCTGAAAGGTACGGTCTTCATGTGAGCTTCGAATATGAAGACTATTTCCCTGAGACCTTCAACCATAAGGAGAGCTCAGACAAGATCAGGCGGGTTTGCATGGACAAGGGCATTCATCTCGCTGAGATGGAGGAGGCATTCAGGGCATCCGAAGATTTCGGCCATTATCTGAAGCTTACCAGGGGAGCCATGTGCTTCATTGGCAACGGGGTGGAGCATCCGCACATACATACGCACGAATATGATTTCCCTGATGAGATAATCGAAACTGGAGTCGAACTGTTCAAGGGACTTGCTGAAACAAGATGAGATACAAAGCAGTCTTAAAGCAACCAGACAATCAGAAACAATTTTTTTCTCGTATACTGTGAAAAAGTGTGTTTTAAATTTCCGTGAATATTTAAATAGGTGGTACTTCATCCAAAACCATTGCATGCAAAGGATTTCAGAAAAATGTAATTGTTTACCGATTTCACAATTAACACGGACATAACAATCAGGCAATGTGGAATAAACATTGACTCCGTATAATTCATTTTGTAGGTTGCGAAAAGGCAACCAAGTTGAACACGAATTTTAGGAGGATATCAATGAATAAGAAAATACTTGGACTTGTATCATCACTTGCACTTGTTTCAGTACTCGCGGGATGCGGATCGACGACAACTCCAACAACTGCACCAACAGCTGCACCGACAACGCCAGCGGCCATGACCGGAGCGATAAAGGTGTTCACAAGGGATTCCACATCAGGTACCAGAGAAGCGTTTGAATCAATTGTAGGGTTTGCTGAGAAGCTGACAAATGATGCGTTCGAAGTATCATCCAATGGCGATATGGCTACAAAGGTCGGAGCAGAGAAAAGCGGAATAGGATATGCATCCCTGACTACTGACTTTGAAGCGAACAACCTTACACCTGTAATGTACGAGGGAGTAGAGGCAACAATCAAGACAGTTGTTGACGGAACATACAAGCTCAACAGGCCTTTCAGCTATGCTACAAGGGCAGAAGGTGACTTCGACTCAGAGGAAAAGGAGCAGCTTGTCGCAGCATTCATTGACTACATGGAAAATTCCATTGAAGGAAGGGAAGTAGTTCTTGGAGCAGGCGGCATTGTAGATGTCGATGCAGGAACACCATGGGATGAGCTCAAGAAGGACCACCCTATAGTTGACAAGGATAACAGCGCAATAACAATATACACTGGTGGATCAACTTCAGTTGAAAAGACACTCAAGGCAGCGCTTGAGTCATTCATACCACTTGCCGGAAACTTCAAGATAAACATGAACCAGACCGGTTCAGGAGACGGATACAAGAGGGTACTCGGTTCAGAGAAGGACGGAGCAAACAAGGCTGACATCGGATTCGCATCAAGAAGCTTCAAGGCTGAAGAGGATGTCAAGGGTGCCATGATTTCTGGAGTATATTGCAAGGATGCGGTCGTGGTTGTTGTAAACGCTGGGAACACTAGCGTTGAAGACCTCACACAGGCTCAGGTAGCTGCAATATTCATGGGTGAGACAAAGAACTGGGAAGACATAAAATAGTAGCTAAAGGTTAAGATAAACCATCTCGAGGCCTTCAGGCCTTAAGGAAGGAGAAACCCGTGTCCATAAGATCTAATATTTCAAAAGACTACCATAAACGAAGAAAAATCATGGACGCGATTGGCAAGACGATCTTCAGGACTGCTGGAATGATTTCAGCAGTTCTTATCGTCTTGATTTTCGTGTTTATCACTATTAGGGGAATCAGGGTATTCCTGCCGAACTATGAGTATGGTCAGGTCAATCTGATTGACTTTCTGACTGGACTTGTCTGGAGGCAGGACCAGGGGAACTATGGGGTCCTGTTCATTGTCATCAATACTCTGGTTGCATCCATTGGAGCAGCAATCCTGTCATTCCCGATATCAGTTCTTACCGCGCTATTTATCGTAAAGATAGCGCCTAAGAATCTGAAGTCACTATTCACTACAGTAGTAGAACTTCTTGCTGCCATACCTTCGGTGGTATATGGAGTATTCGCTGCAGGTGTAATTGTAAAAGGTGTTGAGGGAATCGCCGCTGCATTCGGTGTTTCCACCTTCGGAGGGAACTCGCTCCTTGCGGTGATCATCCTTCTAGCGATCATGATTTTTCCTACGATGACGTCGATTGCGATAGTTGCCATACAGTCTGTTGATGTGAAGATCGAGCTGGGTTCCTTAGCCCTTGGAGCATCGAAGACACAGACTAATTTCAAGGTGGTTCTCGCCGCTGCAAAGTCCGGCATATTCGCAGGCCTGATTCTTGGCCTTGGCAGGGCATTCGGTGAGGCAACAGCGGTATCGATGGTTGCAGGAAATAAGTTCTATGGACCGACTACCAGCATTTTCGACATCACCAGGACACTGACTTCAACCATGCTGTCAGGACTCAAGGAGACATCAGGACTTGACTACGACATTAGGTTCAGTGTAGGAATTGTACTTATGATGGTAATACTCATGACAAATTTCCTTGTTCACTGGGTAAAGCGCAGGATCGGAAGTGTAACGAATGAATAAGAAGAGAAAGACATACGATTTTTTCATGAACAGCCTCACATATATCTCCACTGGCATAGCGGTAATAGTGCTTCTGTCAGTATTTTTCTATGTATTCCAGAAGGGGGCTTCAACGCTCAGCTGGGAAATGGTGACACGTGATTATTGGGCCGAAAATTACAATTTGTCGTTCACTGACACAGCACCCGGACAGTTCTCATACCCGGGTAAGCTGCCGGAAGGGGAATATTTCAGTGAAAAATACGGATTTGCAGTCAAGGATGCATTAAGCCATGATAAGGCGAAGCAGATCCTCATTACCTATGTCGATGAGAAATCACCGCTAAATAGTGCAATCATAGAAACTGCAGGGCCATCATATCACAAGGAACATCCTGTGCAGGTGGATTCTGAAGTGCAGAAATTTGAGTACATGAATGCAAAGGGGGTCAAGCGTAGTGCAGGCATCATCGTAAACCAGGATGCCGAGACCATGATAGCAACACTTGACGATACATCACAAAGCCTTGTAGGCTTATATTACAAGACAGCCGGAGGAGGCATATGGGGCTCACTTAAGGCCACATTCATGCTTATAGGTATGTCGCTTGTGATAGCGCTGCCGGTGGGGATTTCTGCAGCCATTTATCTGAATGAACTGGCTAAGAAAAACAGGACAACAGGTCTTATCAGGTCTGCAATCGAAATGCTGTCCGGAGTTCCGAGCATAGTATTCGGACTCATGGGAATGGCGGTATTCTTTCCGATCACAGCTCTCCTTGGAGCATCAGGACCCAGCATCCTCCTTGGTTCTATCACATTGGCTGTAATACTCATGCCTGTCATAATAAGGCAGACTGAAGAAGCACTGATAGTGGTTCCCATGGGAGTAAGGTCAGCGAGCCTTTCACTGGGTGCAACCGAAACCCAGACAATATTCAAGGTAATACTGCCAAGCGCACTCCCTGGAATACTTTCAGCCACACTGCTTTCGGTATCAAGGATCATCGGTGAATCCGCAGCGCTCATATATACCATGGGTACGTTCGTTAATGACAACCCGAGGCTAAAGGAAGGCGCAACCTCCCTTGCAGTGCAGATTTGGTCGGTAATGAGCGGTGAGCAGCCGAATTTTGAACTTGCTAGTGCAATATCCATAATAGTACTGGGAATAGTATTGGTCATGAACATTTCAGTTAAAGTTGTAAGCAGTCGCCTTAATAGAAAATGGAGCGTATAAGCATGAATACATTTGAAGTTAGAAACCTGAATCTGTTCTACGGAAAGAACCAGGCATTGAAGAACATATCCATAGATATTGAAAAGAACAAGGTAACGGCATTCATAGGACCGTCAGGTTGCGGAAAATCTACATTCATAAGGTGCTTCAACAGGATGAACGACCTTATTGAAGGGTGCAGGATAGAAGGGGAGATGACTTTTGACGGCAAGGACATCTATGATCCGACGATAGATGTAGTGGATCTCAGGACCAAGGTAGGAATGGTGTTCCAGGCACCAAATCCATTCCCCATGAGCATATATGACAATGTGGCATATGGTCTCAGATGCCAGGGGGTAAGAGACAAGAAGGTACTCGACGAGGTTGTTGTCACCTCACTAAAAAAGGCCGCACTATATGAAGAGGTAAAGGACAGGCTCAACAGCAATGCGCTGAGGCTTTCAGGAGGCCAGCAGCAGAGGCTGTGCATTGCAAGGGCTATAGCCCTTGAACCGGAAGTGATCCTGATGGACGAACCAACCTCGGCACTTGATCCGATCGCGACTGCAAAGATCGAAGAGCTGATGGAAGACCTCAAGCAGGATTACACCATAATAATTGTCACACATTCAATGCAGCAGGCGGCGAGGATAAGTGACAAGACTGCATTCTTCCTTCTCGGAGACCTGGTGGAAGTCGGTGACACAAAGGACATGTTCCACGCACCAAGAGACAAGAGGACTGAAGATTATATTACCGGTAGATTCGGTTAAAGGAGCGGTATCATGACAATGAACAGCATACAAGTAAGCATCAACCACATGAACAACAGCCTGCTTAGAATGGGATTCCTTGTTGAGACCCAGATCAAGCGGTCGATAAAGGCTCTGGTGAACAAGGACATGAAGCTCGCGGAATTCCTTATAGGCGAGGACAAGGAGATAAATGAGCTCATGAGGAGCACTGAGGATGAAGCGATTAAGCTTATCGCGACACAGGCTCCTGTTGCCTCCGACCTCAGATACATTTTTACCGTAATAAAGATTGTTACAGACCTTGAGAGGATGGGAGACCACGCCAAGGACATCGCATACATTGCAATGCAGAATGAAGAGTCCCTGACGGACCTGATAGATGATGATATGATCGAGCTTTCTGAAGCGGTGGTCAAGTTCATAGTGAGTGCCCTGGACTCATTTGTAGCAAAGGATAAGAATTCTGCGCTGGAGCTTGCGAAGAGTGATGATATTATAGACGAAATGACCAGGAAAGCCAGTTCCAAGCTATACGAGAAGGCAACAGGAAATAGTGAGCTCATGAAGCTTGCGGGACAGCTGCAATTCGTGTTAAGGTATCTCGAGAGAAACGGGGACCATGCAACAAACATCTGCGAATGGACAAACTACATAGTAACAGGCCAGTTCCAGGAACTGAACTGATAAGCGGCACGGAATCTGTCAATGGACGGATCCGTGTCTTTTTAATCCCACTTATCCAAACACAACAATTACAATATGAAAGCCAAAATATTTGCTATAAAATGAAGTAAGGAACAAAATCATTCAGAAGTTAAAGGCTTGCTTAATATTACAGGAGGTCATCATGAATGACAGGACTTTAATAACCTATTATTCCTTTACCGGAAATACGGAATCCGTGGCGAATGAGATCCAGGCACTTACCGGGTACGATTCAGCTGCAATCGTCGAAAAAAGGGAACGGAAGAAAGACAGTATGCCGCTTTCTGCACTTACAGCGATGCTTGGTCTGAGGAGCAGACTTAAACCCATGGATTTCAAGCTTCTAGGCTATGACAGGATCATCCTTGGCTGTCAGGTATGGGCCTGGCATACGACGCCTCCAATCAATTCATTCATAAGCAAGGCTGACTGGAGAGGAAAGAAGGTATTCCTGTTCATTACCAAAGGGGATGATAAGGTGCCCCAAAAGGTTATCGATTCAATCTCGTCAAGGATAAGGGCAAGGGGCGGAGACGTCGTGGATACCCTGTCAATAACCACTATTCTGGGGTCTGTGATAACGCCTGATATTTTCAGAGAAGAACTCAGGACATGGTTAACATCGAACGGACTGCTTTAGATAATTACATATGGGTATATAAGAATTTCCTTTCCTATACAAATACACTAAACCGTAGCTGTTTGTACAGAGATTCGTAACATCAGGGATATATAATACTGGGTGAACAGTAATTTTCAGGAGGTATTTAAGTTGGAGAATAGACTAAGGATCATCTGGCTCGGACATTCCTGCTTCAAGATAGAGCTTGGAGAGTACTCCATGGTTATTGACCCTTATAAGGACGGTATGATTCCGGGACTTGCACCGCTTCACGAGGAGGCCTGTGAGGTGTTTGCCAGCCACGGGCACAATGACCATAACTGGTTTCAGGCAGTTAGGATAATCGATCGATGTGCAAAGTCACCCTTCATCGTAAGGAAGATATTGAGTACCCATGATGATGAAGGCGGTAAAAAAAGAGGCATGAACACGATACATGTTTTTGAAGGCGCTGGTTTCAGGTTTGCACATTTCGGAGACCTTGGAGAAGTTCTTGATGATAAGAGGCTTGAAGAGATAGGCAATCTGGATGTTGCAATGATACCGGTAGGAGGCTACTATACGATCGATGCGAAAGTCGCGGCTGAAACTGTCGGAAAGCTTAAGCCGAGGATAGTGATCCCGATGCACTACAGTTCCGAGAGCTTTGGATTTGACGTGATAAGGGGAGTCAGGGAGTTCCTTGACCTGACAGGCAATGTTGTCGAATACGATGATAACTTCATTGAGGTCACTAAAGATACGGAGCGACAGACTGCCGTCCTGAAGTACAGGGGCTGATCGGATGACTGTTGTGATTAAAGCGGTTAACCTTGGAATCTCATTCATTTTAGAACTTCTCGCACTGTTCATTTATGGCTGGTATGGATACGGTACAGGAACCCTGGGTTGGCAGAGGATACTGCTTGCGATAATTCTGCCTGTCACTGCAGCGGTTTTCTGGGGGAGGTACCTTGCCCCGAATGCATCCGGAAGATTTGCGATGCCGGGGCTTCTTATAGCAAAAATAGCAATAATGGCTGTGGCTGCTGTGATGCTTTTACGCATGGGAAAGATAATGCAGGGAGGCATCTTTTTTGCTGCAGCTGCTGCAAATATTCTTCTGGCAGCTGTTCTGGGACAGGAATAGCCTTAATCTGATGGATTGGAGCGTGATCGGATGGTTACGATTGAAGAGATGGGCAGGATGCTTGATGAAATCGCTGACAGTTTCCCTGAAGAGATGTTCAGAGAACTCAGCGGTGGTATAGTCCTGGTTCCTGAGCTGAAGCTGAATCCGATGAGTGTGAATAGCGACCTGTACATCCTGGGAGAATACCACAGGGGATTCAACTCAGGGAAGTACATCTTAATCTATTACGGCTCATTCATGAAGGTGTATGGGTATATGGAAGAGAGCGAGCTTAAAGAAAGGCTGGAGCATACACTGAAGCATGAGTTCATCCATCATCTTGAGGCACTGGCAGGTGAAAGAGGGCTCGAGAAAGAGGATGCGAAGAACCTCTTTGACTACATCATGCTGAGAGATTGGAAGAGTCGGAAGTGAAAACAGGTTGGTTTCAGTCAACTGGTTTATAAGATGAATATATAAGAAGAGGTCTGGAATGACAAATCATCCCGGACCTCTTTCTACTGAAAAAATGAAATTGGAGCAAAACCATTCATTTTGGATTATCATCCGGCCATTTTATCTGATTCCGGAGAATTTCCAACCTCTCCCCTGAAAAAGAGGTTGGTCTCTGCGATTATCACACCGCTGAGTCCAACGAGTGCGATGAGATTCGGGATTGCCATCAGGCCGTTAACTATATCCGCAAGGATCCAGATCATGTCCAGCTTAAGGAATGCTCCTATTGCGACAAGTCCTATGAAAATGAACCTGTATGGCTTTATGCCCTTCACCCCGAACAGGTATTCAGTGCACCGTTCACCATAGTAGTTCCAGCCCAGGATGGTAGTGAATGCGAAGAATACGAGACCTATGGTAACTATGTAGGATCCTATTCCCGGAAGACCTGAACCAAATGCTGCATTAGTCATCGCTGCGCCTGAAAGGTCACTTTTCCATGCTCCTGTCATTATCAGCATTATGCCAGTCATAGTGCAGATTATGATCGTGTCAAAGAAGGTTCCGGTCATGGAGATGAGTCCCTGTTTTACGCAGGAGTTGGATTTCGCTGCAGCAGTAGCTATCGGTGCGCTTCCAAGACCTGATTCATTTGAGAAGACACCTCGGGCAACTCCGTTTCTCATGGCAAACATCACACTTGCACCCAGGAATCCACCTGTTGCGGCAGCAGGGGTGAAGGCACTCCTTATGACAAGTCCAAATGTCTCAGGAAGAAGGGTATAGTTCCTCGCTATTATGAATAGTGCGCCGATCACATAGAAAACTGCCATGAAGGGCACCACTATCTCCGATACCTTCGCTATGCTCTTTATCCCTCCAAGCGTAACCAACGCAACCACTATGGTAAGCACAACTGATGTGGCTATTACCGGGATGTTGAAGGTCAGGTCGATGGCATTCGATATGGCGTTTATCTGGGGGAACGTACCAATTCCGAAGAAGGCTACGCATATTCCGAAGAATGCGAATGCCTTTGCAAGGAACTGTTGCCGAGACCCCTTTCAATGTAGTACATTGGGCCACCGGACATCTGGCCATTCTCGTCAACTACCCTGTACTTGATGGAAAGAAGGCACTCTCCGTATTTTGTCGCCATTCCGAAGAATGCAGCGACCCACATCCAGAAAAGCGCTCCAGGACCACCAGCCTTGATTGCCGTAGCCACTCCGACGATATTGCCTGTTCCTATAGTAGCCGCAAGAGCTGTACAGAGAGCTCCAAAGCTTGATACGTCGCCTTCTGCACCGTCTTCTGAATCCTTTGAGAATACCAGTTTAAGAGCCAGAGGCAGCCTTGCTACCTGAAGAAGGCCAAGCCTTGCCGTGAGGTAGATGCCTGTTCCAACTAGAAGTATGAGAAGAGGCGGACCCCAAACCCATGAATCGATTTTTTCCAGGAAACTGATTGTGTGCTGCATTTTTTTGACCTCCCATTATTATGTGGGAGCCCAATCAAACAAAAAAGGCCAAATCAAAAAGACTTGGCCTCACAAAAGCTAAAGATAGATCTATAGATCTGCTCTGTCCTTTTACCTGAGAGATTCGCCGGGATTTCCCGGCTTGCTCCTTCGGTGCTCAATTGAGGCTCTCCAGAGTTTCGTCCAACAACGGTCCTTTTGCCTGAAAGTGCTACTCCTTCGGCGGATCATAAAGATCTCTCTCCCGTTGTCTTCATTCGAACTGATATTAAATTCCTGACATTGCAGAATTATACCATCATAAAGCGTACATTGCAAAAAGAAATTACGGTACCTGAATATAATTCAGGAGAATTATAGGATTTCAATAATAATTGCGCTACTAGAATAATGAATCGTAAAACAAATGAGGTTGATTGGTGGATGCGGCAAAAATGAGCCAGCACGTGCTATCTGAAGGTAAACGTTTGAATTCCAAAGGGTTTGGACTATACTTCAAATTTCTGTTATTATAATCTAAACCGGTATGAAAAAATGATTGAATTGCCTTTGGTCAGAAGAATCTGCAGGCAAAGGTTATGATAGCATCGCTGTTAAGACAACATATGATAAGGAGTGTTCTATGGAAAAGCTTAAGAAGATGATCCTTGAAAGAGGAGAAATAAGAGACGGAAACATACTGAAGGTTGACAGCTTTCTGAACCATCAGCTTGATGTGGAATTTCTGCATGAAGCCGGGGAGGAGTTCTACAATCTGTTCAAGGATGCTGGTGTGACGAAGATCCTGACGATAGAGGTCAGCGGCATAGCCATAGCTTCCATGGCTGCGCTTTTCTTCAAGGTTCCTGTGGTATTTGCCAAGAAGAGCCAGAGCCTTAACCTGGACAAGGATGTGTTCAAGGGAAGGGTTTTTTCATATACCAAGAACAAGATCTACGATGTCATGGTAAGCAAGAGCTACCTGAAGCCTGAAGACAGACTCCTAATCCTGGATGATTTCCTTGCTGAAGGAAATGCTATGAAGGGACTTATCGACATGGTAGAGCAGAGCGGGGCAACCATAGTAGGAATTGGCGCAGTAATCGAGAAGGGATTCCAGGAAGGCGGAAGCTATCTGAGGGAAAAAGGCTACAACCTCAAGAGCCTTGCAATCATCGACGAGATGGGCGAAGGATACGTAAAGTTCAGGGGTTGATAAAGAGTTCATGCATTTTTTGTGATGCATGAACTCTTTTTAGTTGAATGGCAATTTAACAAGCAATCCTTTAACTAATCTCAGTCTTCATTTCCATCTGACTTGAATCTCCTGGTAAGGTAGAGAGCAAGCTCTTCAGGTGACATGAAGACTCTTCCTGCAGCAGATTTCAATTCGGGCTTTTCCATTCTCCTGAATATGGACCCTCCGAGGATTATCTCAGGAGCTGCGTCACCAAAGGTTTCCCTTATGGATCCTGCGATTATCTCTGCTGAATCCAGGTGGGAAGCCATGGTTATTGACATGAGTACAGCCGAAGGCTGCCTCTCCCTTATGGCTTCCAGAATGCTCGCCGTAGGCATGCTTGAACCGAGAAAGTCCACATGTATGCCAGTCTCTTCGAGAATATCAGATACCATCCTGAGACCAATAAGATGGCTTTCCGCTCCAGGAGTGAAGGCCAATACCCTGGGCTCCTTTTTCTCTGACCTAAATTCCTTCCTGAGATAACTCATGATTTCCAGGGATATTGCTGATATGAGGTGTTCCCTCCAGACATCCAGCTTACCCTTCTCCCATTCTGTTCCAGTCTCGATCAGAGCCCTTTCTATATAGTCATGGAGTATGGAGCCAGTTGGTGTTCCAGATGCCCTAAGACCGCTTATGATCTCAAGGGCCTGTGCCTTGTCGCCTTCTATTATGCTTGCAAGGTAGGACAGGAATATCTCCTCCGAAGGCTCAGTCATTTCTTCATTGTCAGCACTTCGTCCCAGAAGATAATCGACAGTGACGCCGTATAGGTCAGCAAGTGCCGAAATAGTCTTAAGGTCAGGTACCCTGGTCCCATTCTCATAATTGGCGACAGTAGTCTGACCCAGCTCCAGCCTGTCCGCAGCATCCTTCTGGGTGAGTCCCATGATTTTCCTCAAAGCCCTCAGCCTGTTCTTGAGCTCATTATCCATCTCCATCAATCCTTCATTAGTTTCTAATTATAAATTAACACGTAAAGAGGTATATTTCAATAAAATTCAAGAAAAATACATTGCAATATTTCAAAACGGGTTATATGATGTAATTAATAGATAATGATTATCATATAGAAATAATCGGGGTGAAGGCATGATACCGCTGGGGAGAATAAAGGTACTGAGTGAGAAGGAAATACAGGACAGGCCCTATATTGTGTACTGGATGCAGGCATCACAGCGGACATACATGAACCATGCTCTTGAGTATGCCATAGGTGCCGCAAATGAACTTGGAAAGAAGCTCCTTGTGTATTTCGGGCTCACTGACGGTTATCCAGAGGCAGACAGGAGACATTACAGCTTCATGCTGCAGGGCCTCGCTGATGTCAGGAGAAGCCTGATGAAAAGGGGCATAAGGATGGTTGTGCTTAAGGTCAGGCCTGATGAAGGACTTGATAAGCTAAGGTACCTGACTTCAATGATAGTGACTGACAGGGGATACCTGAGGATCCAGCGGGAATGGAGATTGAATGCAGCAGAAAGGGCAGACTGCAGGCTTGTGGAGATAGAGAGCGATGTAATGGTACCGGTTGAGATAGCTTCAAGCAAGGAGGAGTTTTCAGCCGCTACCATAAGGAGAAAGCTTGAAAGGGAAATGTCGGAATATTCTGTTCCGTTATATGAAGGTGAGTGCAATTTAAAGTCTTTGGATGATAAACTTGATTTAGATGAGTTGGATATCACGGACGAATCCATTCTTGATTCACTGAACCTTCCTGGAATCGCAAGAGAGGTTCAGGGAGTAACCGGTGGCCAGGAGAGGGCGCTAGAACTGCTGGAGGAATTCGTGGAAGGTAAACTGGACACATACGGAGAAGGCAGGAACGAACCTGGCAGCGGTAACACATCGGGTCTGTCACCATACCTGCATTTCGGCCAGATCTCGCCGCTCCAGATCTATATGAGGATATACGATATAAAGTCTCCGGGGAAAGCCAAGTTCCTGGATGAACTGGTTGTGAGGAGAGAGCTTGCTATAAATTACTTATACTACAATACAGATTACGACAGCTTCAGTTCACTTCCGAAATGGGCAAGCGAAACCCTGGAAAGGCACCTTCAGGATGAAAGGGAATACATATACGGAATGAAAGAGCTTGAAGCAGGACTTACACATGATACCTACTGGAACGCAGCCCAGACTGAAATGGTCCTTACAGGAAAGATGGACGGATACATGAGGATGTACTGGGGAAAGAAGATACTGGAATGGAGCAGGACTCCTGAAGAGGCTTTCAGGATAGCCCTTGAGCTAAACAACAGGTACAGCCTGGATGGAAGGGACCCTTCAAGCTTTGCCGGTGTTGCGTGGTGCTTCGGTAAGCATGACAGGCCGTGGGGGGAGAGGAGCATATTCGGGAATGTAAGATATATGAACGACAAGGGTCTGAAGAGAAAATTCGACATGGAAAGGTACCTTGAGAAGGTAGAGAACGACAAGAGGGTGCATGGAATTGGAAAAGAAGAACATACTTCTTGAAGAAAGGCAGACAGCCTATATAAGGGAAGAGGACGAGTGGATGAAGGACATGCTCATACCAATGGGATTCGATCCTTTGTACGGAGAAGAGCCTGATGGCATACCTTATCCTGAATCTGAGGATCCTTTGAAGTGGTGGGACTGGTCCAGAAGGACCCTTGCCAGGAGATGGCTTATGAAGGAAAGCCTGTCTGATGCAGGCGGAATCTACAAAACCTGGTATCTCATGAAGTTCATATGTCAGGAGCTCGATAATACCTGGGCCAGGGGATATGGCAGATATCTTGCTGACATGAGGGAAGGAAGGGACCTGGTGGATGCAAATTACTTCAAGGCAGAAATTGAGAAAGTCCTCAGAAAGCCCTCGGATTTTGCCAGGATCGACGGAAGCCTGTGGAAGCATTACTCCCACTTCAGGAAATGGACAGGGTTGTCGTTAGAGCGAATAAGCCTCCCGGGAACCGAAAGGTCATCTGAACGGCTTGTTGAAGAACTTAGGCTCATGGAAGACAAGGCCCTGGAGCATGGAATATTCTTTGGTACAACACCAGTGATTGTCAGGCCAAAAGAATAGCCTGGGGCTGAAATCAGGATCGGAAACATATAAATTCCGGTTGAAATCATATATATGTTTGACATCGCAAATAAAAACTACACCCATGGAGGGGAAGAAAATGGAAGAGAACAAGAACAATATGGCTTTAAGGCTCACAGCACTTCTGGCATTCATATTCATGGTCACACTGAATGCCCTTGCCAACATACTTCCGATAAATGGAATAGACACAGGAGCAGTCTCGGATTCCTATCCGAACCTTTTCGCTCCGGCTGGCGTGACATTTGCGATATGGGGAGTGATATACCTGCTTCTGGGCATCTACACGATTTATCAGCTTATGCCAAAAGATGAGGAAATGAGGGAACTGACCAGGAAGATCGCTCTTCCTTATATAGTTACATCACTGGCGAATGGTGTATGGATACTTGCATGGCATTATGGACTGATCCCGGTGTCGATGATCCTCATGCTTGTAATCCTTGCAAGCCTCATATACATAAGCTCATCAATATTCTCAAGGAACCTGACTAAGGTCCAGACGTTCCTTGTTGCAGTACCATTCTCGGTATACTTCGGATGGATATCGGTTGCCACCATAGCCAATGCAACCGTGATGTTTGTGGACCTTGGATGGAATGGCTTCGGGATACCAGAAGCCATATGGACAGCTGCAGTCATGGCTGTCGGGGCTCTTATAGCATCCATAATAATGATAACAAGAAGGGATGCCGCATACGGACTCGTATTCATATGGGCTTACGGCGGGATACTTCTGAAGCATACATCTGAAGCTGGCTTCAATGGTCAGCATATACTTGTGGTTTTGGTAGCTGCAGCATTCATCGCATTGTTTGCAATGCTTGAGATATCAATTGGCCTGAACAGAAGGTCAGGAATGCAGAAAAGGAGCAATAGAAGATGAACTATATAAGACTGTATGTTATCAGCATAGTTGTATTTTTCCTTATAGACATGGTCTGGCTTGGACTTATTGCGAAAAATCTATACGCATCTCAGCTTGGCCACTTGATGGCCCCAAAGGTTAACTGGCTTGCGGCCTTCATATTCTATGCAATGTTCATTGCGGGACTTGTATTCTTTGTAGTTGAGCCTGCGGTCGCAAAGGGAAGCCTTCAGTATGCGGTATTGGCAGGAGCCTTTTTCGGGCTTATCTGCTATGCCACATATGACCTTACGAATCTTGCTACCCTTAAGGACTGGCCGGTTTCTGTAACACTTATCGACCTCGCATGGGGAACATTCCTCAACGGTGCGGTTTCAGGCGCAGCATTCATGATCGCGACCAGATTTTTCAGGTAGGAGGCCCAGCATGGCAATAGATTACCTCGACAGTGAAAAGCTGTATTATTCATTCGTATCAGGAGCAAGGGAAGTCATCCGCAACAGGAAGGTCTTAAATGACATCAATGTTTTTCCGGTTGCTGACGGGGACACCGGCAGCAACATGGCATCAACCATGAATTCGATCATTGAAGATGCAAGGGTTGAGACCTCAGTGAAGGGAACCATGAGCTCTATAGCCGACGCGGCCATATCAGGAGCTAGGGGGAATTCAGGGATCATAATAGCACAGTACATAAATGGAATATTCATGAGCTTAAGGGATGATGCCAAGGTCTCCGTATCATCTTTCGCACAGTCGGTGTGGGATGCGGTACCGCATGCCTACAATGCCATATCTGACCCAGTGGAGGGTACGATCATTACAGTCATCAGGGACTGGGCAGAAGCGGTATACATGCACAAGGACCATGCGGAGGACTTCCATGAGCTTCTGTCAAAGCCCATGGCTGCCGCAGCCGAATCCCTTAAGGCAACAACTGGAAAGCTCAAGGTCCTTGAGAATGCGAGGGTCGTGGATTCCGGGGCAAAGGGCTTCGTATACTTTGTAGAGGGACTCACCGAATTCATAAGGACCGGGCTGCTCAAGGATGATTTCAAGGCTGAGGATTTGACACTATCCTTTGACGAGTATCCTGAGCATGACCACGGGAAGCCTTCATTCAGGTTCTGCACTGAAGCGATGATTTCAGGAGAAGGAATAGATCTGAATGACATAAAGAAGAGTCTGCATGAATATGGTGATTCTCTGATAGTTGCTGGAAGCGACAGGAGGGCAAGGATCCACATGCATACCGACAATCCTGAGGAAGTCATGCAGCTTCTTAAGACCAGGGGAAGGATAATGCAGCAGAAGGCAGACGATATGAGAAGGCAGTATGAAGCTCTCCATGCAAGAAAGTCAAATGTAGCAATTGTAACTGATTCGATAGCTGACCTGCCTCAGGAATTCATAGACAGGCATCAGATACATGTAGTACCCCTGAACCTTGAATTTGAAGGAACCAGCTATCTTGACAAGGTCACTATGACTCCTTCGGTATTCTATCCTCTGCTCGACACTGCAGATGAGTACCCGAAGTCATCCCAGCCTGGTATAAAGTCTCTGGAAGGACATATGGCAATGCTTTCGTCAGTATACGACTCCATAATTGTCATAACGGTAGCGAAGGTACAGAGCGGAACCTACAATTCCTTCCTTAAGGCGGCAGAGAAGCTTGCCGGCAAAGGGGCAAGGATCCGTGTCATTGACTCAAGGCAGAACTCCGGAGCTGAAGGTCTTCTCGTCATGAAGGCAGCTGAGCTTATTGAAAAGGGAATGTCCTTCGAGGATACGGCAGCTGAAATAGAAAGGCTGAGGTCCAATACCAGGATACTCGTGAGCGTGAACACACTGAAATATATGGTCCGATCAGGAAGACTAAGTAAAGCTGCAGGCTTTGCAGGAAAGATAGTCAACCTTAAGCCGGTAGTCTCACTTGATGAGGAAGGAAAGGGGACAATAGCAGGAAAGGCATTCAGCACCAAAGCAAACACCCATGCGATCAGAGATATGATGAGGGATGACAATGAAGTCAGGGGTATAACCAGATACGCGATAGTGCATGCTAATGATGAGGACAGGGCTGAGGACTACAGGAGGATGTGTACTGACCTTCTTGGCAAGGAACCAGAATACATCATGAACATATCGACCATTGTCGGAATGAGTGCAGGCGCAGGGAGCGTGGCAGTTGCCTACATGTGGGGGGAGGAAGCCTGATGGGTATTTACTTCTCCACAGCCCTTGTCATATTGACCTTTTTTTCACTCATATTCATACTTGCCCAGATCATGAAGAACAATTCCATTGTTGACAGTTTTTGGGGTCCAAGTTTTCTTCTGGCAGCACTCTGGACATATTTCGTGACATCAGAGGCAGGGACAAGGTCAACCGCTGTAACAGTACTCATGGCAATATACGCAATAAGGCTGTTCGCACACATCACATCAAGAAACTGGAACAAGCCTGAGGACTACAGGTATGTTGCGATGAGGAAAAGGTGGGGTAGTAAGAATCCCATGCTGAAGGCATACCTTAACGTATTTCTCCTGCAGGGTGTGTTAAGCTATCTGGTGGCTCTGCCTATAATAGCGGTCAATTCGTCAGCCTCTCAGAAGCTTGGGATTTTAAGTTACATTGGAATAGCGACATGGATCATAGGGTTCCTTTTTGAATCAATAGGTGACAGTCAGCTGAAGAGCTTCAAGGCAAATCCTGAGAACAAGGGGAGGCTTATGACTGAAGGCCTTTGGAGCTATACACGGCACCCGAACTATTTTGGTGAGGCGGCGATGTGGTGGGGGATATTCCTTATTTCAGTCAGCGGTTTAATTGAGATCCCACTGATCATAAGCCCGCTGATCATGACCTATCTTCTTGTCTATGTGTCAGGTGTGCCTCTCCTTGAAAAAAGGTACGAGGGCAGAGCCGACTTCAAGGCTTATTCGGAGAGGACAAACAAGTTCTTTCCCTGGTTTCCAAAGAAACAACCAGGGTAACAAGCTGAAATCTGAAAGCCCAAGGTCATATTTTAATGTTGAAACTGAATTTTGCAGAGGCTGACGGATATTCCGGCAGCCTTTGCCAATTAAGCAATAATTGCATATTTAAGAGGAGATAGGTGAAAGAAAGGGAGGGGTAACATGAAGGTCTATCTGTCACCCAGCAATCAGGCAGCCAACCTGTATTCAGGGGTCAAAACCAATGAAAAGGCTGAAATGGAGAAGCTCGCAATGGAAATGAAAGAGGTGCTCGAGAGCTATGGATGTGATGTTGTTATAGCTGACACAGGCCTTTCGATTAATCCCGGAGGCAGAAGCGCCGAAGCGTCAAAGGAAGGCTGCAGGATTTATCTGGCGCTTCACTCAAATGCCGGGGGTGGAGGAAGAGCTTCCGGTGCTGTGGCTTTTTATCATCCCGGAAGCAGGATATCAAGGGAAATCGCAGAAGCCTTGGTCAGGGAGATTGACCAGTTATGTCCTGTCCCCTCTAACAGGGCGCAGCCTGTTGTGAACGGTATGGAGCCATTCGGAGGATACGGGCTGGCTGAGGTCAGGAATCCGTATGCGGCAAAGCTTGTTCCTGTGCTTCTTGAGGTCAATTTCCATGATAATCCAAAAACTGCGGAATGGATAACCTCCAATACGAGACATATCGCCGAAGCATGTGCCAAAGCTCTCTCAAAAGTACTTGGAATAAGTTCCAAAGAAAGAACAGATCAAAGCATCAGGCTATACAAGGTACAATCAGGAGCGTTTTCTGATCTGAAGAACGCAGAAGCGCTTGCCTCAAGGCTTAGGTCAGCTGGATTTGATGCCTGGATTACAGGATGAGACACCTGAATCCTTGAAGGTTGGTCCATCATGAGTTAAAATCATCTCAGAATGAGTGAAGAGGGAGTGTCAATGATGCCAATCATAAGGTTCAGGGCTGTTAAGGCAGCGGATGTCAGGATAATTAGCAGGGCTTTGGTTGATGACCTGCAGAAATTAACAGGAAGTCCAAGGGAATACTTCACCCTTGAGGTGATCAGCTCGGTCTACATAACAGATGGAATTGATGCAGAAGGTCCACCTATTGTTGAGGTTGGTTGGTTCGACAGAGGACAGGAGCTTCAGGACATGGCTGCAAAGGCAATAACAAGACATGTGCAGTCAGCTGGCTACGAGAATGTCGATGTCATATTCAACATATTCAGGGAAACCTCCTACTACGAGAACGGAGAGCATTTCTAAGAGTGCGCTGATACTGCGATTTTGCGGTATTGGCGCATTTTTCATTATTTTAACGATATGTAACAAATTATTAGCAATTGTACAGGACTTCGTCAATGATTGGACTGGCTATAGAGTGTATAATTTATTAGGAAAGA
>NZ_AXUN02000029.1 GCF_000495435.3 Youngiibacter fragilis 232.1
ATAACTACACATATGGGATATTCGGATTTCGGCCTAAAAATCGGTGTTGAGGGCGAAAAGGAGTTCAAGAGCGCTCTTCGTGACATCAATCAAAATTTTAAGGTGCTTGGTTCTGAAATGAATCTGGTTACCTCCCAATTTGATAAACAGGATAAATCAATTAAAGCTATCACTGCAAGAAACGAAGTGCTGAATAGGGAAATTGATACTCAGAAAGATAAGATAAAGACGCTGGAATCTGCACTGAATAACGCTTCTGAATCCTTCGGAGAGAATGATAAAAGAACGAAAGCGTGGCAGATACAGCTCAACAACGCCAATGCGGATCTCATGAAGATGGAAAAGGAACTGGAAGACTCATCGGTTGAAGCTAAAGAGCTAGCTGATTCTCTGGATGAATCGGGTAAGTCAGCAGATGATGCAGGAGGTAGATTCGATAAGTTTGGAGGTATCCTTAAAGGTATTGGTGTAGCAATGGGGTCAGTAGCTGTAGCGGCTGGAGCTGCAGCGATCAAGATCGGAAAAGAAGTTGTTCAGCAGTTTGGAGAACTGGAACAGAACCTGGGTGGATCAGAGGCAGTTTTTGGAGAATATGCAGCTTCCATTCAGAAAACAGGAGAAGAAGCTTACAAGAATCTCGGCGTATCCCAGAGTGATTATCTGGCCACAGCCAATAAGATGGGTGCTCTATTTCAGGGATCCGGACTTGAACAGCAGAAAAGTCTGGAACTGACTGAGAAGGCTATGCAGCGAGCTGCTGATATGGCATCCGTTATGGGAATCGACATGCAGATGGCACTAGACTCCGTCGCAGGAGCTGCCAAAGGTAATTTTACCATGATGGACAACTTGGGCGTTGCGATGAATGCCACCAATGTGGAAGCCTATGCCCTTGCAAAGGGGCTTGATTTCACTTGGGACAGTGCTACACAAGCAGAGAAAGCTGAAGTCGCCATGCAGATGTTCTTTGAAAATACAGAACAGTATGCCGGTAACTTCGCAAGAGAATCCACTCAAACGGTGACCGGGTCACTAGGCCTGCTTCAAGCAGCAATGGGATCTTTCACAGCTGGCCTTGGAAATGCAGATGCGGATATGAAGAATCTCACACAGAATCTGGTAGATGCATTCCAGTCTGTTGTAGAGAATATCGTACCGATTTTAGAGAATGTGGTTGCTGCACTGCCGACAGCCATGGATGGTATTTTACTAGCTGTCGGTGATTTATTACCCCTACTATTAAGTACGGTTACAGACTTATTCACTCAGATTCTTGAGACCTTATTGAATCTTCTTCCAGAGCTGATTCCAGCGGCGGTAGATGCGGTCATGACGATAATCGGAGCTTTAGTAGACAGTCTTCCACTACTTATTGATGCAGCACTGCTTCTTATAACCGCCCTGGTAGAAGGATTAGGACTGGCACTTCCTGAACTGATTCCTTCAATGGTGGAAGCTGTAATTCTCATAGCAACAACTTTGATTGAAAATATAGATCTGATCTTAGATGCCGCATTTACATTAATTACCGGACTGGCACAAGGACTACTGAATGCATTACCAGCTTTAATTGAAGCACTACCACAGATAATAGCTAGCATTGTGACTTTTCTCATTGAAAACTATCCGAAACTAATTGAGATGGGCATCAACCTGATCGTGCAACTGGGAGCTGGATTAATTCAGGCCATACCTATACTCATAAGCAAAATACCTGCCATCATCTCGGCAATCGTTGGAGGGTTTGGAGAGGGTATACCCTCCATAACAGATATAGGAAAAGATATCATCAAGGGTCTTTGGTCTGGAATTTCTTCCATGGTGGGCTGGATAAGAGAAAAAGTTGGTGGCGCTATGAGTGGAATTGTCGGAGGCGTGAAGAATCTGCTTGGAATCCATTCGCCTTCGACAGTCTTTGCCGGAATCGGATCGAACATGGGTCAGGGAATCGGAGTTGGGTTCAGTAATGTCATGAAAAACGTTGCAGCTGAAATGAAAAATTCTATCCCGACGGATTTTGATGGACTCCAGGTTGATGTCAGTGCTGTGGGGAATATTATCCCGGATACCTCTTCCCTTGCCGTAGCAGGAACAATGCCCTATGAAGGCTTGGAAGCTCTGTTTAAAGGCATGCTTGAGAAGATGGGATTCGGTGTGATGCCTGGTAGAGAAGGTGAAAGCGAAGTTCTTGGTGGTGTGACAAATCATTATACTATCACGATCAATAATCCGAGCTCTGAACCTTCCTCTGATAGTATTCGATCAACACTACTGAAACATTCATATGGACTGGTATAGGAGGTGAACCTTTGGACAGAGAATTATGGCTATTTAACGGAATGACTCTATCGAATCATAGTAAATGGGATGTTGAAGAAGTCATCGAAGGAATAGGGATCCCAAAAGTTCGAGGAAGTAATCTCCAGGTCCCATTTCAGCATGGAACCAGGTGGGTCAAGAAAAGATACGATCGACGCAAGATGGTCTTTTCCATGTGGATCAAAGGAAAAGACAGGTCAGAGTTAGATCAGAATATTGATACGTTTATTCGAGGAGTTGCAAAGCCAGGAATCCATACGTTAAGAAGGATTGGTAAAAATGGAGAAGTCAGAGAAGCACAAGGTGAACTAAGTTCAGATATCAACTTTGTCCGAAAGGCTCCGGGATATGCCAAGTTTGCTCTGGAAATTGAGCTGCCGGATCCCTTTTTCTACGGCGCTGATGAAGTTATCATTAATGAAACTATCGGTGCTAGAACCCATAACTGGATCCATGAATATATGGGTACGGCTCCACTTATATCTATGGAAATCAAACTTGTCGGTCCGATGACTAATCCAATGCTTCAAAATACCAATAACGGGATATGGGTGCAGTATTTAGGCGTCATAAATACCGGGGAGAGCGTTGTACTAAACACCAGAGATTTCTCCTGCATTAAAGAAGGAGAAAATGTTATCACCACTGTGAAGCATGGCGGAGACGCATACTGGATGGTATTTGAAAGCGGAACGAATAACCTGAAGCTCACTACAGAAACAACCGGTGGTACCGTGGAGTTTAGGTATCATCCAAGCTATTTTTAAGGAGGACTGTATGAATATTGAGGATCGCAAAGACAGAATAGAGCTGAAATTTATCAAGGTAGTTGATGGTGTAAAACTTATGCAGGAACTGTATGATGCCATTCCAGAACTAGAACCAGTTGTAGAAGAAGGTGAACTCAAGGTTAATCTACGTCTTTTCACAAGTGGGCATGAAATTACTCTTTGGGTTCCGAAGGAAGCAGATGAGCATCTCATCCGGAATATTGTAATGGAGCATAAATATCAGGATGAGTTTGAAAGTGAGGTGAACAAGAATGCCCTACCAGGAACTGAATCATAGAAGAATTCCTTATGATATTGACGGAACAGTTGTGGGCTACAACATCGGTCAAGATTATGCCAAAGGCATAACGGATTGGCTTTCAGAAAGTCAGCTTTCAGCGATAAACGATGAAGGAACCAGTACGCTATGGAAGTCCAATGAAGGTTCATATGGTGGTTCTGTACAAAGATGCATGTGGTTTTTCTTTCCTGAAGCGAGAGAAATTGAAGCGAGCAACTGGCTTGGATCATGGGTTAGAAGTCTCTTAAGATTTGAAATGCAAGGTAGCAATGATACAACCAATGGTATGGACGGAACATGGGAAACTGCAGTATTTCCTTCTGGAACACCTATGGGTTCTCACACGGTGCCATCATGGTGGAGGATCTATGTCAAACCTGTTTCCTTTTCAACCACCTATAAAACCATACGCATCAAATTTGAACTGTATTCCTCCTACGATGGGGACTCCTATTTTAGAAAAGCTCATTTCTATGGAAGAAAAGCGTATGGACAAACCCCTGATGACATTCTCATCTGTAATGCGGACGGCAATGAGAAAACAGCACTGTTGGATTGGGGAGACAGACCTGAAGGCACTACAATGATTAAGTCTTTCAAACTGAAAAATGCCAGTTCAAACAGAATCGCTTCAGGTGTAAACATCCAGCTTAATCATGGTGACTTTGGGCTTTCTTTTTCTGAAGACGGTCCTTGGACAGCAACGCTTGATATTACATCCATCGCTCCAGATAACTTGAGCGCCAGAATCTACATCAGAAATCTTTTAGGTGCACCTCCACTAATATTGGGACCTAAGGCGGGAAGATGCATCATCACCGTCGGAAGCTGGACATAGGAGGTGAAGCGGGATGGGAATGCCAATACTGACGATTGTTAGTCCAGAAGATGGGTTGAACTTTATTGATCGGATGCTGTTTTTTGACATAAACTACAGCGACCCAATCGATACATTTGCTGCAGATCGTGTTCTGTTAGAAGCGGATAAAGTTGCATCTTTTGATGGCTTGGATCGTAAGAGTATTGAATATGTCGATGTCGCAAGTGATTCTACAGTAAGATATTCAGTAATTCTGGAACCTGGTTTGTGGTATTGGAGAGTAACCGCTGAGAACAGTTCCGGATTGTCCGTTTCAGAAGTCAGGACTCTTACTGTTTCGAAGACCGTGAAAAGAGCACTCTACCAGTATGAAAATGTAGGCAAGGCGGCAATGCCCTGGTCCAATAAAAGAACCTTATACCAATATGAAAACATCGGCAAATCGCCTATTGATTGGACTGATAAGAGAACCTTATCTCAGTATGAGAATATTGCAAAGTTTGGACCCCTTTGGAGTAACCAGAGAAGCTACTATCAATATGAAAACATCACTGATGATCCACCATTTCCATACATTTCAAGAATTTCATCAACTCGTGGGCCTTCCGGATCCGTTCTTACACTTTATGGTAACGGGTTTGGATATTCATTTGAATCGGATGTCTCAAATCCCGATCGGTTCCTGAGAAGCTATGATGGTTCTGTATACATCAATGATCTCATGTGCAGCATCCTTTCCTGGTCCTGGAATGGGATCGTAATGCAGCTTCCAGCTGAAGCGGAAAGCGGTCCCATAAAAGTCGTATTGTCACAGCCGACAGTCAGAGAGAGCAATGTGAAGGGATTTGAAGTGTATGCCGGAGTTCCAACTGACGATATCGGCATTGAGCTGTTCATCTGTGCGAGAGAAAATCCGAATACGGTGCTCTGCCAGCTGGACGGGGCCTTCAATAAAGCCTTTCAAATGGTTCAGAACAATGCCGGATCAGGCAGCTTTTCCATAAGCAGGTATGACAGGTTTGGCGGAAACAACGAATATATCAGAGATCAGAATTTCGTTCTGGTAAAACTGGATGGGAATCCTATCTTTAAATGGATCATTGAAGCAAAGAAGCCGAATTATGTTGACCCTTCAGAGCATCAGATTATTGAAGTGAATGGACGAGGCATTTTATCGATGCTGGGCTGGGCAGTCGTTTATCCGGAAAATCTCGCAGAACCGGTTCTGGATCGGAAATTCACAGGAACTGCGAGTACCGTTCTGAGAAAACTGATACAGGAAGCACAGGCAAGAGACGGACTAAATGGAGTATCCATTGGATGGGAGGATGATAAGGACAGTTTAGGGAATACATTCACGGAGCGCATCAATCTTTCATTCAGGGTCGGGACTCCTCTGACGGAAGTTGTTACAAAGTTTACTGATGGCCTGGGTTATTTTGATATCGAAATGACTCCAGATTTGAGACTGAAAATCTACAAGAATAAAGGAGAAGATCTTCATGAAGAGATCATCTACCGACCAGGACAGGCGATCCTTAGTCATCAGAACCAGAGCGACGGAACAAATCTCGTCAATGAAGTGCTCGTCGAAGGAAGCGAGAAATCCATAGCCGTTGCATCTCATAGTTTGAGTCAGGCAAACTATGGCCGTAGAGAAGGATATCTCTCAGCCAGCAATCTCCTTGGAGGTCTCTCTGAGTATGGACAGGCATATCTCAGCCGAGCAGCTTTCCCTACCTGGGGCATTCAGGGAACGGTGACTACCTTTACGGACACAGAAGGTAGAAAGATCAAACCCTTTGAGTCCTACCTGATCGGAGACTGGATTGGATGGCATATCCCGCCAGAAGGATCTGACGAAATTGGCTTTGAAGGGATACTACGAGTAAAGGGTGTAACAGTAAGCGAGGACAATGATACAGGAAATCTGAAATACACACTGGATCTCCATAATGCCATGCTGGAGCATGAAATCAAACTGACACAAAAGGTGGAGAGGATCTCTCAGTATAGTGGAGGAAGTGACGTCTTATCGGTAGCTCCATCCAGTAGTAGTGGATATTCCCCAAATGAAATCAATGCTCTCCTTGCTAATAAGGCCAGTACCATTCATCAGCATCATTTTACAGAGCTTGTTGATACACCCGAGAATTTAGAACCAGGAAAGATTGTCATCGTGAATGAAGAGGGTAATCAGCTGATTCTTGATGCGAGAGAAAAGCCTGAAGTGTTTTTTCAATCTGAGCTGAAAGCTATAACTGGGAGCAATTTTAAAGCTGAGATCGATGATATAACATTTGTAGGAAATGGCATAACTTTTGATCCGAATACCCGATCACTCATTATTGGTGAATCAGGTAAGTATTGCATTAGAGCCAGCCAGGTTGCATCTGTTTCCGGTGAAGCCAGTCTGTTGATCAGGAAAAACGGCTCGGGACTTAAAAGAGCAGCATCGGTTAATGGAGTCAGAGTGAATCATACCGTTTCAGTTATTGAATCGTTCACTGCCGGTGATGAGATTGCTTTTTATTGGAATGGCACTGTTACAGAAGCTTTGGCGGGGATGGATTCTTCCGTTTCCATATTTAGAATTTGAATATCATAGGCACACCCAGGTTAGAAATTTCTGGATGTGCTTTTTGATTTCAGGAAAGTGAGGATAATTATGAAAGACATTTGGAATGTGATTCAATATGTATTTGCTGGCCTTGGTGGTTGGCTTGGCTGGTTTCTTGGAGGTTACGATGGATTTTTGTATGCCCTGATCGCCTTTGTCGTCATTGACTATCTGCTTGGTGTCATGTGCGCACTAATCGAGAAGCATTTGTCCAGTGACGTGGGTACTCGGGGCATCTTTAAAAAAGTGGTAATCTTCTCTTTGGTGGGCGTAGCTCACATCATTGATCAGAACATCATCGGGGATGGCAGCGCTATTAGAACTGCAGTGATTTTCTTTTATCTGTCCAATGAAGGAATCAGCATCATTGAGAATGCCACAAGGCTTGGACTGCCAATTCCAGAAAAGCTCCGGGATGTTTTGGAACAACTCAAAGACGGTGGAGATAAAGACGGAACAAAGTAATAAATGATTTTGCCATTTGAGCATTCTTTGCATATGTAAGTTATGGAGGTGTTCAAATGGTATTTATTCATTATAGCTATTGCGAAGAACCATTATGTGTCATCAATTACAACTTACTACTCAGTGACAAAATGGTGATCAGGAATTATCAAGAGGAATGTCCATGCTGCCAAAAAACTCTAGACTTCTTCTGGCATGAAATTAGCGATCAGATTTTTGATGAAGGAATATTGGATTAGCTGTATAAAATGTCATCCCCTTCGCATAATGTTTTTGGAGGGGATGAAAGTGACCAAAATTAAATGCCTTTGTGGTGCGACGTTAATCTTAGTGAAGTATTTAATGCACTTGGAAGGAAGCTTAACATTTAGAGATTATTATGGAATATGCCCGGTTTGCGGGCAAGAAAATGAGACGAGAGATTTAAATGAAGACGACATAACTGATCAAGAATACCTATTCTAGTAGAAGCGTCATAGGCTAAGCCTGTGGCGTTTTTATTTATCTATAGATTGCAACAAATCGTAGGAGGGAATATCTATGAACCTTAAAAAACTAATCTTTACAGAAAATGAATGCTATAAAGCAGGTAGGAAAATCAAGCCCAAAGGCATCATGGTCCACAGCACGGGGGCTAATAACCCCTATCTTCGTAGATACGTTGGTCCAGATGATGGCATTTTGGGAGAGAACCAATACAACAATCACTGGAATCAGCATAGACCCAGCGGGAGACAAGTCTGTGTCCATGCATTTATTGGAAAGCTGAAGAATGGCACCATCGCAACTTATCAGACACTACCCTGGGACCATAGAGGCTGGCATGCAGGTGGTGACGCCAACAACAGTCACATCGGGTTTGAAATCTGTGAAGACAACCTAACCGATGCCTCTTATTTCAATGCAGTTTATAAGGAAGCCACAGAGCTTTGCGCAAACCTTTGCAAAGTCTATGGCCTGACTGAGAAAGACATCCTTGGCCACTACGAAGGCTATCAAAAGAAAATCGCCAGTAATCATGGAGATCCTCGTCACTGGTTTTCCAGGCATGGTAAGAGTATGGATACTTTCAGGGCCGACGTTAAAAAGCTACTGACAGCCCCTACTCCTTCCACTACACCGCCTCAGAAGCTTTACAGGGTCCAGGTCGGGGCATACAGCGTTAAGTCCAATGCTGATGCTATGCTGTCCAGAGTAAAAGCTGCAGGCTTTGCTGATGCCTTTATCAAAATTGAATAAGTAAGCATCATGCCCTTGGAGGTTTAAAACTTCTGAGGGCATTATTTTTTTGCAATTTTACAAAACCGTCAGATTTCCATTCTTCCCATGGCTACCAGATAGAGGGGAACAAATAATGACCCTTCAGAAAGAGGTGATGGATATGAAACACAACCTGAAGATCAGTGTTTCAAAAATGCCACAGACAGGCGGAATCGTTACTTGCCGTAATGTCACCGTAAGGGAGCGCATTCTACGTTTCCTCCTTGGAGATAAACAGCGTGTAACAATTCTGATTCCAGGAGATAGCGTCCAGGAACTTGCTATCTGTGAGACTAGGAAAGGAGGAAATGAACTTGAGCAAAGTAAAGTTACTGCTTGATGTGGTAAGTGACATGCGAAGCCTTGCAGACAGCATAGAAGTGGTTTGCAATGCAATGACCGAAAGCGATGCTGCGCCTGAAGAAGTGCCCGCCACAAAGTCAGACAAAGCAAAAGAGCCGGATATCCCACTTGAAAAAGTGCGTATGGTCCTTGCTGAAAAAAGCCAGCTTGGTTTTACTGCGGAAGTCAGAGCTATTATCGGGAAGTATGGTGCTGATAAGCTTAGTGCTGTTGACAAGGCATACTATGCTGACATCTTGAAAGATGCGGAGGTTCTTGGCAATGGGTAATCACGCAATACTATCTGCATCTTCTTCACACAGATGGCTTCACTGCTTGCCATCTGCAAGGCTTGAACTTGAGTTTGAAAACACAAGTGGAGAGGCAGCAAAAGCAGGTACTGCAGCACATGAACTCTCAGAACACAAACTGAAAAAGGCTCTCCACATCAGAAGTAAGAGGCCCGTGTCAGAGTATGATTCAGATGAAATGGAAGAATGCACAGATGACTATGTTGCCTTCATCATGGAGCAGGTAGAACTTGCAAGAAAGTCCTGTACTGACCCTATCGTTCTTATTGAACAACGTCTTGACTTCTCCTGTTATGTGCCAGATGGATTTGGTACGGGAGATTGTGTAATCATTTCAGATGACAGGCTTCACATAGTGGATTTCAAATACGGAATTGGAGTCCTTGTGGACGCAGAAAACAATCCGCAGATGAAACTCTATGCATTAGGGGCTCTTGAAATCTATGACAGTCTCTACGACATCAAAGAAGTATCAATGACTATATTTCAGCCACGAAGAGAAAACGTCAGCACCTGGACTGTTCCGGTAGAAGAACTTAAAGCTTGGGCAGAAGAAGAACTAAAACCTAAGGCGGCAAAAGCCTATGAAGGTGAAGGAGAATATATCCCTGGCCCGTGGTGTACTTTCTGCAGAGCATCCATAAGATGCCGTGCAAGAGCTGATGAAAAGCTAAAACTGGCCCAGAAGGAGTTTAAGATGCCACCACTGCTTACAGATAGTGAGATTGAAGAAATTCTAAACATTATTCCTGATCTCACGAAGTGGGCCAATGAAATAACTGCTTATGCCACAGATGCAGCAGTTAACCATGGGAAAGAGTGGAGTGGTTTTAAAGTTGTGGAAGGTCGCTCAGTTCGTAAGTACAAAGATGAAGATACTGTAGCACAAAAAGCTGTAGAGAGTGGATATAAAGATATTTACCGTAAGAGCCTTATTCCTTTGACCGAGATGCAAAAACTGATGGGCAAAACCAAATTTGAGGAAATCTTAGGAAGCCTCATAGTAAAACCACCAGGCAAGCCAACGCTTGTTCCTAAAACAGATAAAAGAGTCGCTATGAACGTAACGAATGCAAAAAACGAATTTAACGAAATTATGGAGGATTGATCATTATGAAAAACAATACGAATAGAACTAAGGTTATTACAGGTGTGAACACAAGACTTTCTTACTTCCACGGCTGGGAGCCGGTTTCCGTTAACGGTGGTGCTGAAAAATACAGCGTATCCGTACTCATTCCAAAGGACGATACAGAAACCATTAACGCAGTAAATGCTGCTATTGATGCTGCTATTGAAGAAGGCATCGCTAAGTTTGGTGGAAAGAAGCCCAACAAGGCTGCTATAAAAATTCCTCTGCGTGATGGGGATGTGGAGCGCGATGATGAAGCATATAAAGGGCATTATTTTATCAATGCTAACAGTAAAACCCCACCACAGATTGTGGACAAGAGCGTAAAGCCAATCATGGATCGTGGTGAGGTGTACAGTGGATGCTTTGCTAGAGTTTCTCTGAATTTTTTCGCATTCAATTCCAATGGAAATAAAGGTGTGGCTTGTGGGCTTGGCAACATTCAAAAGATTAAAGATGGCGAGCCTCTTGGTGGAAAGAGTTCTGCAGCAGATGATTTTACAACTCTTGCAGAAGATGACTTCCTTGCCTAATAGAAAAGGCCAATTTACGGTGGTGGGGGGATTTCCTCTGCCACCTGCTTTTTTAGGAACGGAGGTATATTAAATGGATGAAATATGGAAAGACATACCCGGATATGAGGGGAAGTACCAGGCAAGCAGTGAGGGCAGAATTAAGAGTCTTGAACGTGTAATTCATAGTAGCAATCAGAATGGCGAGTTTGATTATTTATTAAAGGAAAGAATACTTCGACCCGGAAATCGAGGTAATTATCAAATGGTTGTCCTAAATGATCCAAGACAAAGCTTTGCAGTTCATCATTTGGTTATGGCTGCTTTTGTAGGTGAAAGAGATGGTATGTATGTGCTTCATGCAAACGGGGATCCAAAAGATAATCGCCTAATGAACCTTCGATATGATACGCAGACTGAAAATGTTTATGATGTTTATCGCCAAGGCAAGGCATGGAAGAAACTTACCACGGATGATGTTGAAGGAATACGATTTGGATTATTCTGTGGATTTACTTGCACTCGGCTTGGAGAGATGTATGGTGTGGGGCATCAGGCTATAAGCAAAATAAAGAATGGAGATAGATATGCATGGCTGAAATAAAAACATTACATTGTGATATTGAAACTTATAGTAGCGTCAATTTAGCAAAGTGTGGTGTGTATCGTTATGTTCAGGCAGATGATTTTGAAATTTTGTTGTTTGCCTATTCCACAGACGGAAGTGAGGTTAAAATAATCGATCTAGCCCGCGGTGAAAAGATACCACCAGTAATACTTTCTGCAATAGAAGATGATAATGTTATAAAATATGCTCATAATGCTTCCTTTGAGCGGATATGCTTCTCACGCTTTCTGGGATACCCAGTGGGTAAGTATATTCCTCCTGAATCATGGAGGTGCACAATGACATGGGCAGCATATATGGGGCTGCCGTTATCATTAGTAGGTGTGGGTGCGGTTCTTGGCCTTGGGAAGCAAAAAATGATGGAAGGTAAAGATCTGATTCGTTTCTTTTGTTCTCCTTGTAGCCCAACTAAGGCAAATGGAAACCGCACAAGAAATTTACCCTCTGATGACCTAGATAAATGGGAGCGATTCAAAGCCTATAACATTCGTGATGTCGAAGCTGAGATTGAGATTGAGCAGAAATTGATTAAATTTCCTGTGCCAGATTTCGTATGGGATGAATATCATTTAAGTGAGAGAATCAATGATCGAGGCATAAAGGTAGATATGGACTTTGTAAAACAGGCCATTACTATGGATGAGATGTCACGCACCAAGCTGATGGATCAGATGCAGAAAGTAACAGAACTTGATAATCCAAACTCAGTGCAACAGATGAAAGGCTGGCTCTCTGAAAACGGCGTGGAAACAGATACCCTCGGTAAAAAGGCTGTGGCAGAACTATTGAAGGAAGCGCCGGAGCATCTAGCTGAGGTGCTTAAACTCCGTCAGCAACTGGCAAAGTCCTCTGTTAAGAAATATTCTGCAATGGAAAATGCAGTCTGCAGTGATGGCAGGATTCGTGGCATGTTTACTTTTCTGGGGGCCAATCGAACAGGTCGTTTCAGCTCAAAAATAGTGCAGTTACAAAATCTACCTCAGAACCATATGCCGGATTTAAAAGAGGCACGAGGCATAGTAAAGAGTGGTGATCATGAAACCCTTGAAATGCTCTACGAAGATATACCTGACACGCTCTCGCAACTTATCCGCACAGCCTTTGTACCAAAAGAAGGAAATAAGTTTATAGTTGCTGACTTTTCTGCTATTGAAGCTCGTGTGCTGTCTTGGGTTGCGGGTGAACAGTGGCGAAATGAAGTATTCGCAAATGGCGGTGATATATATTGTGCCTCGGCATCACAGATGTTTAGAGTCCCTGTTGAAAAGCATGGTGTAAATGCTCATTTAAGGCAGAAAGGTAAAATTGCAGAATTGGCACTTGGTTATGGTGGATCAGTGGGTGCTTTAAAGGCTATGGGAGCCCTAGAGATGGGAATTTTAGAAGAAGAACTAAAACCCCTTGTTAATGCCTGGAGACAGGCCAATCCATACATCGTAAAATTCTGGTGGGATGTGGATAGAGCAGCTAAGAAGTGCATTAAGGGAAAAAAGTCTCAAGAAGTTCAAAATATAAAGTTTCATTACATGAGTGGAATGCTCTTTATTGTTCTTCCTTCTGGCAGGCAGCTTGCCTATGTTAAGCCACAGATGGGTGAAAATATCTTCGGTGGTGAATCAGTTACTTATGAGGGAGTTGGTGCTACAAAAAAATGGGAGCGGCTTGAAAGTTATGGACCCAAGTTTGTAGAAAACATTGTTCAAGCAATCTCCCGTGATATTTTGATGCATGCCATGAAGACACTTAGCACTTGTAGCATTGTGGCTCATGTACACGATGAAGTAATTATTGAGGCTGATCAAAGCCTGTCACTTGATATGGTATGCAAGCAGATGGGCAGAGTACCTCCCTGGGCAAAGGGACTGCTCCTTGATGCAGATGGCTATGAATGCGATTTTTATAAGAAAGATTAAAGAAAACATCAGATTTCACCTCCCGCCGTGGCTACCAGGTAGGAGGTGTTTTTTTATGAACATTATTGAAGTGAAAGATGGTTCTCCTATCAAGGGTGAGACAGAACCGATGTCAGAAGAACAGTTACAGAAAGAATATGACTTTTATATAGCTGAGAGCATTGTTGGCATGCTCTATAAAGAGGGCAAGATTACACAAGATGAACTACACAAAATATCAGCATTAAACCGCCAGAAATTCTCTCCGAAGTTAGCCGAGATAATGCCCTGAAACACTTGCTATTATTGCCTTTTAGAGTGATATATGTAATAGCAGAAAGTGAGGTGAGATGATGAAAAAGATAACGAAAATAGAAGAACTGCCCAAATCACAGTTATCAGAAAACAAACTTCGAGTTGCCGCTTATGCAAGGGTTTCAACGGATAGTGATGACCAGCTGGTAAGCCTTAAAGCTCAGCGGGAACACTATGAAAACTATATTAAATCCAATCCGGAATGGGAGTTTGCCGGACTTTATTATGACGAAGGCATATCAGGCACCAAGAAGGAAAAACGACCTGAACTTCTCCGTATGATTCGTGATTGTGAAAGTAATAGGATTGATTTTATTATCACCAAATCCATCAGTCGTTTTGCACGAAATACCACGGATTGCCTAGAACTGGTAAGGCACCTAATGGATATCGGTGTTTATATTTATTTCGAGAAAGAAAATCTGAATACAGGTGATATGGAAAGTGAATTAATGCTTTCTATTTTATCTGGTTTTGCTGCTGAAGAGTCCGCGTCTATTTCACAGAACACAACATGGTCAATCAGTAAAAAGTTTCAAAATGGCAGTTACATTATTGGCACTCCGCCATATGGCTATGCAAACATAAATGGTGAGATGGTTATTGTTCCTGAAGAAGCTGAAATAATCAAACGTATTTTTGCAGAGTGCCTTTCAGGGAAAGGTGGAAGTGTTATCGCGAAAGGCCTAAATAGAGACAAAATCCCTGCAAGAAGGGGCAATCATTGGAGTTCGGGTACGGTGATTGATATGCTCCGCAACGAAAAATACAAAGGTGATGTGCTTTTCCAAAAGACTTACACGGATAGCAACTTCAATCGACACATTAATAATGGAGAGAAAGATCAGTTTTACTGCAAGGATCATCATGAACCGATCATCAACAGAGAAGTATTTTCCAAGGCTCAAAAGCTGATAACTCAAAGAGCAAAATCTATGAGCAAAACTGCTAACAAAAAAGCTTATCAAAACAGGTATGTGCTAAGTGGCAGAATCCTATGTGGAGAGTGCGGCAGTAAATTCAAGAGAAGAACAAACTACTCTGTTGGCAGAAGTTATATTGCTTGGAGCTGCAAAGGACACATTGAAGACAAGGACAGCTGCTCCATGCTATTTATTCGGGATGGAGAGATAAAGGCAACATTCTCAACCATGATGAATAAGCTCGCATTTAGCAAAAAGCTAATACTGAAGCCACTTTATAATTCTATAAACAAGATTGATGAAGAATGCGATCTTGCAAGAATTGATGCCATAGATAAACGCATGGAGCAATTAACCGAAGAACGCAATACACTGATTGGTCTTATGACAAAAGGGTTTCTTGAACCAGCTCTTTTTAACAAGGAACGAAATGTTCTGGATAAAGAAATAAAAAATCTTACTGCTGAGAAGACGAACCTAGTCATGTCATTTACAAGTGGCTCTTCTCAGGTAGACGAGGTAAAGGCACTTCTTGATTATGTGTCAGCAGATAAGTTTGATGGCAATTATACAGATGAAGCTTTTGAAAAGTTTGTAGAAAACATCATTGCGAATTCAAGGGATGAACTAACCTTTAAAATGAAATGTGGACTTTCCCTTATAGAAAAGGTGGTGAGATAAATGGCATATGTACCATACGGATATACAGTTAAAGACGGAGTCATAACTGTCGATGAGAAGGCAGCAGGTCAAGTAAAGGATTTCTTTGAAAAGTACATTTCAGGACTTTCTCTAGCTGTGGCCGGTGAGCAGGCTGGTATTCAGAAGACTCATTCATCAATGGGCCTTATTTTGAAAAACATCAACTATCTTGGAAATGACGTATACCCCGCAATCATTGATAAAGAGACGTTCGATAAGGCCGAAGAAGTTAGAAATAAACGTGCGAAGGACCTAGGGAGGATTGCAGAGCTTGCAGCTTTCAGTGCTCCCCCACCTATAGAAAGATTTAAAATGAGAAAATCAGAAGGTAAACTTCCAGATGATCCAGTAGCGCGAGCGGAGTACCTGTATAGTCTGATAGAAAGCGAGGTTTAAATTGGCAGAGAAAAACATAACTGTAATTCCAGCACGAAAAAGGGTCGGAAGTACAGCCGCAAAAGAAAAAGTAAAGAAACTGCGTGTTGCTGCTTATTGCCGAGTTTCAACAGAAACTGAAGAGCAGAACTCCAGCTATGAGGTGCAGGTTGCTCATTACACCGAGTTTATAAAGAAAAATGCTGAATGGGAGTTCGCAGGCATATTTGCAGATGACGGCATTTCAGGCACGAACACGAAAAAACGAGAAGAGTTCAACCGCATGATTGATGAGTGCATGGAGGGGAACATCGATCTAGTGATTACAAAGTCCATCAGTCGATTTGCCCGTAACACTCTGGATTGCCTAAAATATATTAGGCAACTCAAGGATAAGAACATAGCCGTATTTTTCGAGAAAGAGAACATCAATACAATGGATGCCAAGGGGGAGGTGCTACTTACCATTATGGCATCCCTCGCGCAGCAAGAAAGTCAGAGCCTTTCTCAGAACGTTAAACTCGGACTTCAATACCGATATCAACAAGGGAAAGTCCAGGTCAACCACAATCGATTTATGGGGTACACAAAAGATGAAGAAGGCAACTTGATCATTGTTCCTGAAGAGGCTGAGATCATTAAACGTATTTACAGAGAGTACCTTGAGGGTAAAAGCCTAGCAGGCATTGGTAGGGATCTTGAGAAGGACGGTATTTTGACAGCTGCAGGAAAACCAAGATGGCGACCGGAGACCATCAAAAAGATTCTCATGAATGAAAAATACATCGGGGATGCCCTTCTACAGAAGACCTTCACGGTGGATTTCCTTACAAAGAAAAGGGTTAAGAATGAAGGCCATGTCCCACAGTATTATGTTGAAAATAGCCATGAAGCGATCATACCAAAGGAACTATTTTTACAGGCTCAGGAAGAACTTCATCGCAGGAATAATATTTACACAGGAGCAGATAAAAACAAAAGGCTCTATAGCAGTAAATACGCTTTGAGCACCATAACCTTCTGCGGAGATTGCGGGGACATTTACAGACGGGTCTATTGGAATGTTCACGGTAGAAAAGAATTTGTTTGGCGATGCGTTACAAGAATTGAGCAAGGCCCTGAAACGTGTAAGAACCGGACGGTAAAAGAAGGTGATTTATATGATGCGGTTATGACGGCAATAAACAAGCTCCTTGCCGGTGGGGACAACATGATAAGAACCTTGGAAGAAAACATCCATGCAGTAATTGGTGACACCACAGAGTACAAGATCTCAGAGATAAACACCTTGCTTGAAGAAAAACAGAAAGAAGTGATCAACCTCGCCAACAAAGGAAAGGATTACGAATTCCTAGCCGATGAGATTGATAAGCTCCGTGAAGAGCGACAGAGCCTCCTTGTGGAAGATGCATCCTTAAGTGGTGAGAATGAGCGGATCAACGAACTGATAGAAATTATCCGCAAGAACAAATATCGCACCCTACTATATGACGACACGCTTGTAAGGAAGCTCATCCAAAACGTCACTGTGTATGAAGACCATTTTGTGATAAGCTTCAAATCAGGCATTGAAATTGAGGTATAGAATACGAACTTTGCTTTAGGATACTTATGTTTTATGAGTGTACTTTGTTAAATTCTAATATCATATCACACTATGAGTGGGTCTTGACAAGGAAGTAAAAAAATATTATCATATACTTAAATCGGACGAACGACCGAATGAAAAGAGGTGATTAAGTGCCTATTGGAACAGAGGATCAGGGTCAATCCGAAAGGATAATAACAGCTGCTTTTGAAATCATATCAACAAGGGGATATGCCAATGTTTCAATGAGAGATATTGCTGATAAGGCAGGTGTTGTGCTAAGTCAATTGAATTATTATTTCAAGAACAAAGAAGGGTTATTTAAAGAAGTAGTAAGAATCATGATCGGGAAGTATCTTCAAGAAATTGAATCATCTCTAGTGGCAGAGGAATCCCCCAAGGAGAGAATAAAATCTCTAATAAATTACTTCAGAAAAATGCTTAAGTATAATCCGGAATTATTTAGACTTCTTTATGATTTTACAGGATTAGCTCTTTGGTCTCCAGTTTTTGGAGACTTGCTAAGTGAACTATTTAAAGACTTATCAGATATGATTGAAAAATATATCATGAAGAATCTGAAAATGAGTGAATTAAAGGGGTATTCCACCAAATCTTTATCTCGCCTGATTTTGGGGGCGATGTTTGGAACGGGGATTCAGGTACTACTGGATGATGATGACGACTTACTTGAATCATTAAATGCTATGCAAGTATTATTTGAATAATATTATGAAAGTGAGGAAACAAAATGGCAGGATTAATTGAAAAATCAATCAATATGGGACTTGGTGTATTTTCATACTCAAGAGAGAAAATTGAAGAGGTTGTTGATGATCTGGTGAACAGAGGCGAAGTAGCCAGGAAAGATGCGAAAGACCTGGTAAATGATTTGGTTAAAAAGGGAGAAGAACAAAGAGATGATGTTAAAAAAATGATCAGAGATGAAATTCTCGAAGCTTTAGATTATAAAGATATCGCTCGTAAAGAAGACCTAATTAATAAAGAAGATCTAAGAAAGATTATAAGAGAAGAGCTTATTGATATTTTGCAAGAAAAGGAAATAGCCACGAAGACAGATATAAGTGAGTTGAAAAAGTAGTTGACAAAGAAGACCAGTTGATAGGCAGAATGATGACAGGTTAATAAATGTCATTGCTTACTCAAACTGGTCATTCTATTAATGGGAGGTGTTTGAATGAGAACAACTTTAATAACCGACTCAAATTGCGATTTGCCTGTTGAGTATCTATCCCAAAATAACATCCATGTTATCCCATTTACCTATCAGTTAGATGGAATCAACTATACAGACGATTTTGGAAAATCCCTTGGCCACAAAGAATTTTATGACGCACTTCGAAATGGAAGCATGCCAACGACTGCACAGATTACTGCATATACTTTTGAGAACGAGTTTAAAAAATTCTGTTCAAAAGGGGAATCTGTTATTTATATAGGATTCTCATCAGCCTTGAGCGGATCGTTTAATAGTTCGGTGATGGCAAAAAATTCAATTTTGGAAGATATGCCAGAAGCTAATATTACAGTTATTGACTCAAAAAGTGCTTCAATCGGACAGGGGTTATTGGTGTATTATGCTAGTGAAATGTTGAAAAAAGGAAAGTCCAAACAGGAAATTGTAGAATGGATTGAAAATAACAAACTAAAAATTAATCACTGGTTTACAATCGATAGCCTTGATCATTTAAAAAGAGGCGGAAGAATATCGGCTACAAGCGCAACTATTGGCGGTTTGCTTGATGTAAAACCAGTTTTGAATGTGCAGAATGATGGTAGCTTAAATATTGTTAAAAAAATTAGAGGAAGAAAAAAATCTATCAAAACTTTATATGAAGAGTATAAAGCTCGTGTAATCAATCCGGAAGAACAGATGATCTACATTAATCATGGAGATTGTCTAGAAGACGCAGAGTATCTAAAATCTTTAATTCTGAGTGAGACAGCTCCAAAAGATATTGTTATAAATGACTTAGGACCAATTATAGGAACCCATACAGGTCCAGGTATGGTTTTGGTGGTTTTTATTGGAAAAGAAAGATAGCTAATGTGTCTATTTCCACTGAGAATCAAAAAGGTATATTTGCCTATTAAGACTTTAGCAGATATAGATGACGAAGTGTCTTTAATCTATATCTGCTATTTTCTTAGATAAAAATGAAAATTAGAATGAGTGGTGATAAATAGTGGCAGCTAATAGACACAGAAAATTTAAAAGATCCAGGGAAATTGTCATGGTTTTTGCTAGCCATGGCTTTGGTACTTTAATGGATCGGTTAGGCATTTTAAAATATCTCAAAATAGAAAAGCAATCCAATGAATTATCAGAGGGCGAATCTTCAAGATTATCTATTGGTGAGAGGCTGAGATTATCTTTCGAAGAGTTGGGACCGACATTTATAAAACTAGGTCAAATCATGAGCACAAGACCAGATTTATTGCCTCATGATATAATTCACGAATTGGAAAAACTTCAAGATTCAGTAGCACCATTTCCAATGAATGAAGTACAGGAAGTAATAGAACTTGAGTTGGGAGACAAACTTGAGAACATTTTTAAAGAGTTTAGAGCGGAACCCATAGCTGCGGCATCGATTGGACAAGTTCACCGTGCCAAACTGTTGTCTGGCAAAGATGTAGTTGTAAAAGTTCAAAGACCAAATATCGAAAAAAATATTAGCCTTGATCTGGGGATACTAAAAGACATAGCAGATTTTGTTGATAATCGAACCAGATTAGGTAAACTTTATAGCTTCAGCAAAATGGCGGAAGAATTTGAGACTACTTTGGCAAATGAGTTAAACTTCCGATTGGAAGGGGAAAATGCTGAAACGTTTAAAGTGAATTTCAAAGATGATGATAGTGTAATTGTTCCTGATATTAGTTGGATTCACACAACTAATCGTGTTATAACGATGGAAGAGATCAAAGGGGTATAATTAAAGAATTTTGAT
>NZ_AXUN02000027.1 GCF_000495435.3 Youngiibacter fragilis 232.1
TAAGATGTTCCAGGGTACTAGGCTTCGAGCTTGATGTACATTGGATACAGAGAGCAGGGCTCGATCCTATTAAGGTCATCAAGGATTATAAGGGAAGGGTCAACATCATCCATCTTAAGGACTATAGAATTGGAAACTTAGACCTCAGTGCATTGAAAACGGGAGACATGAAGAAATTCTTCACTGACTTCCAGAACATCATCGAGTTCGCAGAGCTTGGGCAGGGCAACCTGGACCTTAAAGGCATCATTGAGGCAGGACTTGAGTCTGGTGTGGAATATTTCTTCGTTGAGCAGGATGATACCTACGGGAAGGATCCGATGGAGTCACTGAAGATATCAAGAGACCATTTAGTTGAACTTGGTTATGAGGACCTGCTGAAGGGCTGAATCCATTGAAACTAATAAAATAGAAAAGTCAAAATACCATGGAGAGGCGTTTAGATGCAAAACCATGGTATTTTAATTTCTCTTCTAATGATCCATCCTCTATAATACCAAGTATATGAAAGGGCAGATTGTATCTGTTATGAATAGTTACCATGGTGTTGCTTCATGTCTAATGTATCAGAGTATATGCACTTAGAGAGTCATTAACAGAAATGCTGGAGTTCCACATTTCAAACGCAACCTGATTTTGATTCATGAAAGATTTAGGGATACAGCCGGATATAGATAAGAGCATTGGTTCATTATCTCTTAAGGAAATGGATAAGAGGACCTGCTTTGTAAAGCAAATCCTCTTATTCTTGGAGAAACCTTAAGCCAGGCTCTCATGATTTTTTGTTTGCGAAACAGGATATCAACTTGTTTGAGCGCGAATTCTTTTTGCAGCACCACGGTTTCATCATGTGGTCCATTTTAGAAGGCGGTTATTGCAATTCATAAAGAATCTAAAACTGTAAGATGGACAGGATACTACCTTCTGGTCTCCCATTTGTCACAGAACACAAGATCATTATGGGTTCCTTTGAATTCAGACTCGCCCATCAGCTTACTGATGACTTGTCTTATAACTTCTCTGGTATTTGAATACGCGTTAATATATCCTTTTACCATCGGAACATCTGTCAAATGGGTAGTATAAGACAGGGAGATGAAGAAAGTAGGAACCTCATGGACATACCATGGCACTTCGTTTGACATAGGCACCTTCCATCTGATCCTGACGTTATTTTCTGAAGCATAACCGACAATGTCAGAAAATACCAGTGCTGCATCATAGTTTTGTGCGTATTCCAGTGTCTTTCCCTTTTCTCTTCGATGCCCGTCATTTAGACTAACTTCGAACCCGGCTTTTTCAAGTTCATCGATGATGATTTGCTCAGACTTGTTTGTACTTCCGTGGATTCCGCCCATCTCACCGTATAGGGTATATAGTTTTATCCGCTTATGGGTGGAAGGCCGAATAGGCAACTCATTCTTTGTGTTCTTTACAAGTGTTATGGAAAGGTCGGCTGCCTCCTTAGCCATATTCATAAAATCCGGATTCCCGATTATTGAGAGCCCTTCCTTTGGAGGTATCAGTTTACCCTCCTTCTGAAGATTATGAAGGTTCAATGAAGCCTTGAGTCCAAGAATCCTTGTTAGTGCATCGTGTAGCCTCTCTTCAGTGAGGACGCCTCTTCGGTATCCGTCCATCATGAAATTGAAGTCCTCCTCAATATCGTTGAAGAACAGGAACATATCACAGCCAGCTGCGATAGCCTGTGGTACATAGTCCCTTCTTTTCATGGCTGCTGTCATACCCAGCATGTGCGACGCATCCGTAACTACAAGTCCATTGAATCCAAGCTGTTTTCTAAGCAGTCCTGTAATTAGTTCGGGAGCAAGGGTGGCGGGTAGGATATCATTGTACGTAAGCTCGGGATTGAGCTTATATTGGTATGCAGGCAAGGCGATGTGGCCAGCCATGATACTCATGACACCATCATCTATAAGTTTCCTGTATACCTCACCAAAGCTTTTATCCCATTCCTCCACACTAAGCTCATTAACGCCCAGGACGAGGTGCTGGTCCCTCTCTTCAGTACCGTCTCCAGGAAAATGCTTTATGCAGGATGCGACATTGCTCTGTCTAAGACCTCTAATATAAGAGCTTGCGTATTTTATGACACCTTCAGCGTTGTCACCATAGGCTCTTGTATTGACTATGGTGTTCCTCCAGTTCATGAGTATGTCTGCACAAGGATCAAAGTTCCAGTTAACCCCAAGCGCCTCTTCTTCCTTGCCGCTGACATAACCAACGTTATAGGCCACAGCCTCACTTTTTGATGCATCGACCGCAGCTGCCGAAGCAACATAGGTACCGTCGGAACATGCACCGTTTCCACCGCTGTCGCAGTTTGCTGCCACAAGCAAAGGAATTTTAGTGGTAGCCTGAAGAGTTGAGATTAGGTCGTACACGACTTCAGAAGTCGCACCCATGTAGCGAGCACCACCTATATGATACTTCTTCAAAAGCTCTTCAGCCTGGCCTGGGTTAAGGTCAACAAAAAGATTGATAAAAAGCTGCCCTATTTTTTCCTCGATGGTCATACTTTCGATGGTTTTTTCCACCCAGGCGATATCCTCATCCTTCAGGTAGAATGGTTTGGCTTTTAAATTTACCATGGTTTTCCTCCATTAAATCAAGTCGGGAATCAAGATAACTCATGCAATTACACTAATACCATCATGCATACTTTGAATGTCACACAAGTTAAGAATCAGTGCTAAGTGATTTGTTAAATCTTTCAATAAGGCTATCCTGATAATCCCCAGAAAAAGTGCCATCAATGAATTTCCCAATGGCGCTTTTCGCAAGGGTCTCCCAAGAGCTAGCTTCATCACCAGCGATGATGGGATAGAATAGGACGCCATTATCCTTAGCTGCAGCAAGATCACCAGGTGAGTCGCCAATCATAAGGACATTTTCAGAATGATAGTCCCCCAGCGTTTTAACAGCTCCGATACAATACGCTTTGCTTCCTGCTTCCTGCCCGCACATGAGCTCCACATACGGTGATAATCCATGTCTTGTCCATTCTTCCACTACAGCCTTTCCATTAGCAGAAGAGATGATCGCAATATCAGCACGAGGGTATATTGATGCGAGCCCTTCCAGAACATTTGGGAAAGGTCTGTCCTCTCCTGCCAGAGACTCTATAGATTCGTTAACCATAAGGCTCCAGGTAAGGGTGAGGTCTAGCTGATGACTCCCGGTGTTTTCTATCGCACTAACAAGAGAGGGATTTGAAAGCTCACTGGTTTCCTCTGTCCATTTTTTGATTTCCTCAAAATCGGGCATTTGGTATCCCAGAGCCTCCATTTCCTCAAATGTCCTGACAAGTCCCTTGAAGCGGTTTATCCCTCTCGTGCTGGAGTAGAGGTTCACATTATTCCATACAGTAAGAAACCTATCTGCAACATCCTCAAGTGCCCATACCTTTACAGCCATGGGGCCAAAGCACTTTCGATGCTTGACCTCCATGGTGTCCATCGCGCAGCCGTCAGAGTCGATGCATACGAGCCAGTCCTTACTCCGTTCAAATTCAGTTATCTGAGTCTTCATGGTCGTCTCCTTTTATTACACGCCTGAGTAAGCGGAGAATCCTCCATCTATGGGAAGAACGACTCCATTGATGAATCCTGAAGCTTCTTCAGAAGCAAGGAAAAGCAGAGCGCCTATAAGCTCTTCAGGCTTTCCAAAACGATCCATTGGAGTAGCGCTGAGAATTTTTCCGGTCCTGTCTGTGGGTGACCCGTCAGGATTAAAGAGCAGCGCTTCATTCTGGCTGGTGACAAAGAATCCAGGGGCAATGGCGTTGACTCTTATACCGACTTTCGACATATGGACAGCAAGCCACTGTGTGAAGTTCGATATTGCAGCCTTTGCACCAGAATATGCAGGAATCTTTGTTAGCGGAGTAAATGCATTCATGGAAGATACATTAATTATTGAACATCCTTTCCTGCCTACCATGTCCTTAGCAAATTCCTGAGAAGGAAGGAGGGAACCAAGAAAGTTCAAGTCGAAGACGAACCTGATTCCAGATTCATCCAGATCGAAGAAAGTAATGAGATCTTTGTTGGTATCCAGAAGATCATCCTCATAAAGGTATTCCTTTGTCGTAGTCCCTCTAGGATGGTTTCCGCCAGCGCCGTTAAGAAGCAGGTCACATGGTCCGAGCTGTGCGAGCACAGTTTCGTGTGCGGTCTTAAGGCTCTCTTTGCTCAGTACGTCCGCCTGTACACCTATGCATATGCCACCCTGTGCTGAGATCTCATCGGCTTTTTTCTGTGCAAATTCAAGGTTTCTGTCTAGGACAGCAACCTTAGCGCCTGAAGCTGCAAGTGCAGCTGACCAATATCCTCCCAGAACACCAGCCCCTCCGGTTACGACACACACCTTGTCCTTCAAATTTACTTGTAGTGGTAGATTCATCATATTCACTCCTTGTTTTATCCTTTGCAAAAGTCATCATTGGTATTATTGCATCTGCAATTTGTTTCTCATATTACTGTCTTTCATATCTTTCTGAAGAGGTCCTATGGTATTACTCGTGGTTCCATCAGCTGAACATTGTTTTGATTCCATAGGACTCTTCATCAGGATCTTATCATTTGTTTCTCAAACATTGTTTTATCTTCTGTTTCACTGTCATCTTCATTTTTTCCTGATGACTATTCTTTTGTATTCATAATTATCTCTTCATAAGTATCTCAATCTGATTTATCTTTTGTGCTTTTTCAACGGTATCATCTATGATAGATGGGTTGCTTTTTTGAATCCAAGGAAGTTGGAGTCGTAGTTTACGAAACCTATTTCGTTGTCTTCTCAACAGCCTCCCAGATACCTGCTATATAGGAAGCGCCGAGTGCCCTGTCGAATAGGCCATATCCAGGTCTTCCTGTCTCGCCCCAGATCATCCTTCCATGGTCAGGTCTTATATAACCATCGAATCCATTGCTTTGAAGGGCTGATATGATTTTGACAATATCCATGGATCCGTACGATGAATGATGTGCAGTCTCCTCAAAGCTCGAACCGTCCTCAAGAAGCTTGACATTACGTATGTGCATGAAGTGGATCCTTCCCATGGAGGCAAACTTTCCAACCATCTTAGGTATGTCGTTGAAGTTCCCGCTGCCAAGGGAGCCAGTACAGAATGTCAGTCCATTGTATTCACTGTCATAGAGCTTAAGGAACCTATCTAGGTTTGCCTCATTGGTGATTATCCTGGGCAGCCCAAAAATCGGGTACGGTGGATCATCAGGGTGGATTGCCATCTTCACTCCAGCAGACTCCGCAACTGGGATGATTTCCCCGAGGAAGTAGCCAAGGTTAGTCCAGAGGTCTTCATCAGTGATCTTCGAATACTTCTCGAAGATTTCTGCCAGGCCTTCTTTTGTGTAGCTTGAATCCCAACCTGGAAGTGATAGCTCTCCTGTAAGAGGGTCCATCTTTTCGAGCTGATCCCTATAGTAGACAAGCGCTGTAGATCCGTCCTCATTGACCTTGTCAAGCTGTGTCCTTGTCCAGTCAAAGACTGGCATGAAATTGTAGCATATGACCTTGACACCAGCTGCACCAAGATTCCTGATATTCTCTTTATAGTTCTCTATATACTTTTCTCTTGTTGGAAGACCAAGCTTAATATCTTCATGTACAGGAACACTTTCGATTACTTCGAAGTGGAGTCCGTTATCCTCGACTGTCTTCTTGAGTTTCTGAATACTCTCGACTGGCCACTTCTCACCGACCGGAACATCATATACCGCTGTGACGATGCTGTGCATAGTTGGGATTTGCCTTATGTACTCGATTTTTACTGGATCTTCTTCTCCATACCATCTGAATGATAATTTCATTTTATTCAACTCCTAAATAATTGATTATATTTTTATAGCATATGCCTTCTACTATATCTTTGAGCGTATCAAGGTCATTATCGAATTGTCCTGTCTCCACAAGATTTCCTACATAGTCGCAAAGGATTCTCCTGAAGTAGTCATGTCTTACATAGGAGAGGAAGCTTCTGGAATCAGTCAGCATCCCTATGTAGTCAGCCAGCATGCCTTGGTTAGCAATCGACTGGAAGTGGTCCATGAACCCTTCCTTATGATCATTGAACCACCAGGGTGCACCGTGTTGTATCTTTCCTGGTGTCGCATCTACAGCGAAGCAGTGCGGAAGCGTAGAAAGTACAAGATTGTCTTTGGCGTTAAGGGTATAAAGTATTGTCTTTGGGAGCTGGTTTTTCAAATCCATGGCACCCAGCAGGTTGGACATGGGAATCGCTATGCTTTGGTCATTCATGATGTCAAATCCTGCATCTGCACCAAGCACCTCGAACATCTTAATATTATTGTTTCTTAATGCTCCTATATGGAGCTGCATTACCAGCCCGTACTTGGTGTAGAGCCCAGCGAGGTGAACCATTGTCTGATTCTTGAATTTCTCAGCCTCTTCGAAGGTGACGGCATAACCACTAAGGACTTTGTCAAAGATATGGGAGACTTCTGTATCATCCTGTGTGGTAGCAGTTACGATTTCAAGCGAATGATCAGATAAGAGGCACCCTGCATCCTTAAAATATGCAATCCTTCTCGACATGGCTTCAAGGAATGACTCATATGACTCAACCTGAGTTCCGGAGACTTCAGATAGTTCATTCAGGTATTCAATATATCCCGGCTGTGTTACTTTGAAAGCCCTATCAGGCCTGAAGGTCGGAAGTACCTTGAATGTATATCCCTTTTCTTTGATTAGCTTGTGGTAAGCGAGGTCATCCAGAGGATCATCTGTAGTGCATATCAGCTTCACGTTAGAGTCCGATATCATCTTTACAGGGGAAAGCTCCTCTCTCCTGATCTTCCTGTTACAGAAGTTGTAGATTTCCGCGGCATTCTTCTCATTCAAGGACTCTTTGATATCGAAATACTTTTGCAGTTCCATATTGGCCCAATGGTAGAGCGGGCTCCCTATTAGCCTTCCGCAGGTCTTACCCCACATCTTGAATTTGTCGATACCCGGAGCATCACCAGTGATGTATTTTTCAGGGACCCCGGCATAACGCAGTGCTCTCCACTTATAATGGTCGAACTGCAGCCAGATTGAGGTAATATCATTGAATTTCTTATCCTCATATATCTCTTTGGCTGAAAGATGACAATGGTAATCATAAATTGGTGCATTTTTTGCAAAACGTTCATATAGTGTAACTGCAGTATCTGAATTAAGCATGAAGTGATCTGGCAAATCGATTCCCCCTTGTGGATTCCTTTGTGTTACCTCAATTATAGCAATTAATGATTTTTTTCAATTTCGATTTATTGCTCAAGAACTTGCAATAATTGCTATTAGTACTTTCCATAAAATATTTTTTCAAGTACTATTGACATTCGTTTTCATCATTCTATAATGGGGGTGAGATAAATGAAACCGTGTTCCACATCGTGAAACCATAGGAGGAGAATTATAATGAATGAAATCTTGAAAAAAATCCAGAAAATCGGTATTGTCCCTGTTGTTGTACTTGAGAGCGCCAAGGATGCAGTTCCCCTCGCCAAAGCACTGATTGAAGGCGGACTTCCATGTGCAGAGGTTACTTTCAGAACAGCTGCTGCTCGTGATTCCATAAAGGCAATCTCAGAAGCCTATCCAGACATGCTTATAGGGGCGGGTACCGTACTGACTACAGACCAGGTCGACCAGGCAGTGGAAGCAGGTGCATCATTCATTGTAAGCCCTGGCCTCAATCCTTCTATCGTGAAATATTGTACAGAAAAAGACATTCCCATAGTCCCAGGGGCTACAAATCCAAGCGACATAGAAGTTGCAATCTCCTTCGGACTCGATGTGGTCAAATTCTTTCCTGCGGAAGCGTCAGGCGGACTTAACATGATCAAGGCGCTTGCAGGCCCTTATGTTGGGATGAAATTCATGCCTACTGGAGGAATAAACGAAAATAACCTCAAGTCTTACCTCGACTTTCCGAAAATCGTTGCTTGCGGTGGAAGCTGGATGGTCAGCCCTGAACTGATTAAGATGGGGAAATTCGATGAGATCCGAACCCTTACCAACAAAGCGATGATGCAGATGTTAGGCTTCGAGATCGCACACGTCGGAATCAATGCAAAGGATGAGAAGGAGGCAGATTCTGTTGCCTCGAGGTTCGATTCGGTATTTGGATTTACAAAGAAGGCTGCTACCAGCTCATTTTTTGCAGGTTCAGGTGTCGAGGTCATGAAATCGCCGTATCTAGGCACATCAGGGCACATAGCAATCAGGACAAATTACATCGATAGGGCGATCAGTTATCTTGAAGGTGTTGGTGTGGAATTCATAGAGGAGTCCAGGAAATATGATGATAAGGGCAGACTTATCTCAATTTACCTGAAAGAAGAAATGGGCGGATTCGCTGTGCATCTTGTAGAGAAGAGATAAAAAATAAAGGGGCTCCCATAGGGACCCCTTAAATAACAAAAGATAACATGGAGGAATGAAAAATGTCAAAAGTAGTCACATTTGGAGAGATAATGCTGAGACTGGCCCCGGAAGGTTATTACAGGTTTGTTCAGGTTGATGGAATGGGTGCGACATTTGGTGGCGGAGAGGCAAACGTAGCGGTATCCTTGGCTAACTTCGGTTTCGATGCCTCATTCGTTAGCAAGCTTCCAAAGCATGAGATAGGTCAGGCTGCGGTGAATTCACTTCGAAGATACGGAGTAGAAACTCGCCACATAACAAGAGGTGGAAACCGTGTAGGCATATATTTCCTTGAAAAAGGAGCGAGCCAGAGACCATCTAAGGTAATTTATGATAGGGCTGGTTCATCAATCGCAGAAGCGGTATCAAAGGATTTCAACTGGGATGAGATTTTTAATGGCGCTGACTGGTTCCACTTCACAGGTATTACTCCAGCCCTCGGAGACAATATGGCAGCGGTATGTCTCGAGGCCCTGAAATCTGCTAAGGCAAAAGGTATCAAGGTAAGCTGCGACCTGAACTACAGAAACAAGCTTTGGTCTAAGGAGAAGGCCGGTCAGGTAATGGGAGAGCTCTGCCAGTATGTTGATGTCTGTATCGCGAATGAGGAAGATGCGAACGATGTTTTTGGAATCAAAGCTCAGGGTACTGATGTCACCACAGGACATGTTAACCATGAGGGCTACAAGGATGTTGCAAAGCAGCTTGTAGAGAGATTCGGATTCGAGAAGGTAGCGATAACTCTTAGGAGTTCTATATCCGCGAACGACAATAAATGGGCTGCGATGTTATTCGATGGAAAGGAGTACTTCTTCAGTAAGAGCTACCTGATGCACATCGTAGACCGTGTAGGCGGGGGAGACAGCTTCGGGGCAGGACTTATATATTCCCTGCTCAGTGGATATTCTAACCAGGATACTATTGAATTTGCAGTAGCAGCATCATGCCTCAAACATTCGGTGGAAGGTGACTACAACCAGGTCTCCGTAGATGAAGTACTAAAACTTGCTGGTGGAGACGCATCAGGACGTGTTCAGCGTTAATAATGGCATCTCCATATGCATAATTGTAGATTGGAGGAATTAGAATGCAAGAAAAGAATCCAATACAATCCGCAGAAAGGATCTTCAGTGTCCTTGAATTAATAACCCAAAAGGGACAACTGGGAGTCATGGAAATCAGCACGACACTGAACTTGAACAAGAGCACAGTCCACAGGCTCCTAGCATCACTCATCTCGATGGGATATGTCAGACAGGACCCTGCCAGTGGGAAGTATACACTGACGTTCAAGCTCCTGAGCCTTGCTGAGGCGTTCCGCTCTAAAATTGATGTAGTATCCATCGCACACCCGTACCTTGAGCAGATCATGGAGAAATCCAAAGAGACTGTGCATCTAGTTCAGTGGGAAGGAAGTGAAGTAGTATATATCGACAAGGTTGAGTCCAACTCGAGCTCAGTAAGGATGGTATCGAGAATAGGACTGCGACAACCTATGTACTGCACCGCCGTGGGAAAAGTCATACTTTCTTCCATTTCAGAGGATGAAGTAAGAAAAATATGGGAGGAGAGCAATATTAAGAAGCTGACAAAAAACACAATAGTGGATTTTGAGGTGCTTCTTAATGAGCTGGAACTAATCAGGAAGCGAGGTTACGCAGTGGACAACGAGGAAAATGAAATAGGAGTCCGATGCATGGCAGTGTACATAAAGGATTACCGTGGCAAGGCTGTCAATGCCTTCAGCATTTCAGCTCCAGTCAACAGGATGACAGATGAAAGAATTGAAGAAATGGCATCCTTCATACTTGGAATGAAGACAGAGTTGTCCAGAGCTTTGGGATATAGATCCTAAGCAAAGGAATAGATGAATCCATTACATTAACCAAAATGAAATGATATGAACTAATGAAAAATAGAAGCAAAGAGGAGCAAACCAAATGGAACATATCCGAGGTAATGTCATAGTCGGGCAGTCTGGTGGACCGACAGCAGTCATCAACTCCAGTCTTGTAGGAGTATTTAAAACAGCCAAAGACAGAGGTGCCAAGACAGTATACGGAATGCGGCATGGCATTCAGGGGTTGCTTGAAGAGAAGTATGTAGATCTTTCGGACCATATACAGACAAGCCTTGATATAGACCTGCTGAAAAGGACCCCGTCCGCATTCCTTGGATCATGTCGATATAAGCTCCCTGAAGCCGATAAGGATAATGGAGTATATAAGAAGATATTCTCTATCCTTAAGAAGCTCGACATTGAATTCTTCTTTTACATTGGCGGGAACGATTCTATGGACACCATAAGAAAGCTTTCGGACTACGCGCTTGAGATTGGAAGCTCCATACGCTTCATTGGTGTACCGAAGACTATTGACAATGACCTCGATATTACAGACCACACTCCAGGATTTGGAAGTGCGGCGAAATATATAGGTTCCATTACCAAGGAAGTCATTAGGGATGGGTTGGTATTCGACCAGAATATGGTGACTATCATAGAAATAATGGGCAGGAATGCAGGGTGGCTCACCGGAGCGTCGGCGCTGGCTAAATGCGAGGACTGTGAAGGTCCGGATCTCATATATCTCCCGGAGATCCCATTCGATGTAGAATCCTTCATTAAGAAAGTCGAGGAACTCCACAAGGTGAAGAAGTCCATAATTGTTGCAATTTCAGAAGGTATAAGGACACCTGATGGGAAGTATATAAGTGAACTCACGGATACAGTCGAATTTATTGACGCATTCGGTCACAAGGCTCTCAGTGGATCAGCTAAATACCTCGCGAACATGATAGGAGCTAAGTTCGGATGGAAAACAAGGGCGATTGAACTAAACACTCTCCAGCGAAGCGCATCTCATCTGGTATCACGTGTTGATATCACAGAAGCATACCAGGTCGGAGGAGCTGCAGTCAAAGCTGCATTCGAAGGGCTTACAGGCCAGATGGTCATTCTTAAGCGTGTATCCGATGATCCATATATCTGCACCACTGATACATACGATGTTCACAAGATAGCTAATGTGGAGAAGAAGGTTCCCCGGGAGTGGATTAATGAAACCGGAGACTTCGTTACCCAGGAGTATCTAAACTATGTTAAACCACTTATTCAAGCGGAGCTCACACCAATAATGGTAGACGGTCTGCCAAGGCACCTCACTCTTAACGATAAGAATCTGAAGAATATATGATATAAATACTGAACTAGACGGGTAAGCTGTTATGAAAGTTAAAAAATAGGCTTTGTTTTAAAACAGCTTTGAAATATTATGTAGTTTTAAAGGGTGGATTAAAATTCACCCTTTAAGTAGCTTATTAAGAAATTTTGAATTAAACCGGAACTTTTCGACTTTGGTAATAGGGCACTGAGAATTTCTAAAGGTTATACAGATGATCAAA
>NZ_AXUN02000026.1 GCF_000495435.3 Youngiibacter fragilis 232.1
TTGTAAATCCAGAGAATCGATTTTCGATATGGTGCCTGAGCATGTCTCAGCTCTATTGTCCTGTTCCTATTCTCACTCTTGTTAATATCTTAAGTCATGTGTAAACACAAATTAAAATACACTACCACGTCCAGAAGTAAAATCTGATTTAGATCGTCAGATGTCCAGCGCTATCCTTCCATCCTTTATCTCGATTATCCTGTCTGCCTTTTCGGCTATCCTCCTGTCATGGGTTATGATGACGAAGGTTGTCCCGAACTTTTTGTTGATATCCCTCATCAGGTTATAGATGTTCTCAGTGGAGTCCGAGTCAAGGTTTCCAGTGGGCTCGTCAGCAAGTATTATCCTGGGATTGTTCATCAGGGCCCTAGCTATTGCGGTCCTTTGCTGCTGACCTCCTGACATGTTGGAGGACAGGTTGTTCCTGACCTTCTCGAGTCCTACCAGCTGCATCAGCTCTTCAGCACGTGCCTTTGTTTCCCTGCTGCCCTTGCCCATGATGTTATTCGGAAGAAGGACGTTCTCAATTGCCGTGAACTCCGGCAATAGATAGTGGAACTGGAATATGAAGCCAATGGTTTTGTTCCTTAGCGCTGCAAGCTCGTTCTTTCCCATACCATCTGTTCTTTTGCCGTCTATAATCACCTCACCGCTTGTCGGCTTGTCAAGGGTACCTACGATGTTGAGCAGGGTGCTCTTTCCGCTTCCTGACTGCCCAATTATAGATGTAAAGCTGCCTTCTCTGATGTCAAGGCTCAGGTCATGGAGCACCTGGGTCTTTACTTGGTTCCCGTATATCTTGTTTATGTTCCTTAATTGTATGATATCAGCCATTTCTGATCACCTCTATCGGATTGAGCTTTGAAGATTTCCTTGCAGGTATTAGTGCTGCAACCATCGATGCAAGTACTGCGACCATCGCTGAAAGGGCGATGAACCTGTAGTCTATGAAGAGAGGTACGACCGGGGTTCCGTCAGGATTCAATGCAAACTTGGAGAAGGAGAACAGGAGTCCGAATCCGAAGGCCACTCCGAGCACCGCGCCTGCCATGCCAAGAAGAAGTCCCTGGAACAGGAATATGAGGCTTGCAGTGCCGTCCTTGATTCCCATTGCCTTCAGTATTCCGATCTGCCGTGATTTCTGCACCACTGTAATTGCAAGTATGCTTGCTATTCCAAGAAGTACCGATATCATGACGAACACCTGGATCATTATGCTTGATACGCTCTGGCCGTTAAGTCCGCTGAGGAGCTGGGCATTCTGGTCCTTCCAGTTGTCGACCTTAATCCCGTCTCCTGCGATGTTCTGAACTTCAACTGCCATTGCATCAGCGGAAAACACCTCATTGACCTGCATCTCTATTGAGGTTACGCCCTCATCGTAGGAGAAGACCTCCTGTGCAGTGTAAAGATTCGAAATCAGCCATGATTTGTTCAGGCTCGATACCCCAAGGTCAAATATTCCTGTGATCTTGAATTCCTCAGTCTGCCCAAGATTGGTAATGAGCTCAAGCGAGTCACCAACCATAAGGCCTGCTTCGTCCATAAGGTCAGTGCCAGCAAGTGTCTCATAGCCATTGGAGGGAAGAACCCCTTCGACCAGGCTGTCAGTTATGTTGTATATTCCGTCAGCTTTCTGTATGTCAAAGCCTCTCAGAAGAACGCTGTAGGTATCATCATCAACCTTTACAAGGGCCGGACCGTCAGCTGATGCCGATATGGCTTCAATGTCACTGACCTCTGACATTATCTTGTCTGAAAGGATTGAATAGTCACTGATAAGTCCATCATCATCCTTAGAAGTCAGGGTAATGTGCGGCTGACTGCCGATAGTCTTGTCAACAAGGCTCTTCTGCAGTCCCTGTATAAGTGAGCCTATGAATATCTGTACTGAGACGCCTATTGCAATACCTATGGCTATCAGTATTGTCTGTCCGCGGCTGGAGCCAAGGAACCTTACTGCTATCCTGAACGGTAGTTTCATATTCCTTTACCTCCTTCTAGAGCTTCTATATCCTCGAAGCCCGTGAGATACATGTCGGCCCCAAGGCTTGCAGCCCTGTCGTGCAGCTTCGAAAGTGCGCTCCCGCCGGCAAGTATCGTGACATTTGGATCAGATTTCCTTATGAGCTCGATGGTATTCCTTGCTGAAACCAGGTTGTAGGGGTTGGTTACGCTTATGGCAACGTAATTTGGCCTGTCAACGTGGATTCCTGCAACGAAGACTTCCTTAGGGGTGTTGCTTCCGACAAAAGTCGTATCATATCCGTTTATTGTAAAGTAGTCAGCGATCATCCTTGCTCCAATCTCATGGTACTCGTCTACGGGGCATACCACTGCAACCTTATTGGGCTTTGGATGGGAAGCCTTCCTTTCCCTTTCCTTCACGACATAGGGATGGCAGTTCTCGACAATGGTCTTTATGATGGAGCTTCGTACATGCTCCTTCCATATATCCGTCCTTTCATCTCCGGTGAGATTCATCTCATTCAGTGATTTCGCCAGGACTTCCTCATATATCTCAACTATGCCTGCTTCACCAGATTCAAGCTTCCCAATTATATATTCAAGTGCTTTGGCTCTGTCTTCAGTTTCAAGTATGGTTATGAACTCCTCAGCCATTCTGGTCATTTTCAACACTCCCTGTGTTCAAATAATGATTATTTGGTAATTATGATTCTTGATTACATCATATACCACGAAATGAATTATTACAAGGGTTAAATTGAATTTTATAAAATTTATACCACGAAATGAGTTGATGTCGTTTTCGTCAAAGGGGTGGCCTTGACTGCTGATTGCATCATCCAAGAAGCATCAGCTTACCTAAGATATGCTTGTGATCAAGGTAATGGTAAATTAAGGAATGAAAAAAGCATGGCTTCGATCATTGAAGCCATGCTCTGGAATTCTGGTTATTCTCCTGAGGAATAAAGCTAATCAGCAAGCCTTGCGATGAGCGTCCATTGCAGGATCACTGGTCTGCCTTCTGTTTCCGATACCCTTCTTTTCATCTCGGCAGTGCATCCCATGCAGTCGAGGCATATGAAGCTGACATCCTTTCCTTCAAGCCGTCTTGCTGCGGCCTCTAGCTCGTGCATTCCAATATAGGGTGAGCCCGATGCAACCTCGGTCTCAACGCCGCTCCTTGCAGCCTGTTCTTCCTGTGCCTTGCCAGGGACTATTACGCCTGCCTGGTCCCGAAGGTCTGGAACCTCTTCATGTCGCCATAGAGCTTCTCGATGAGAGCGAATTCATCCTCATCATAGAACGATACCGACCCTTCACCAAGGCCCTTGGCAATCTCCACCGCAAACCTTGCGGCTAGCTCGACATCACCAGGATGGCTGGCCCCTGTAGCGCATCCCGCCACAGGAAGTTCGGTTGTCACTGCAACTCCGATCACTGGTGCTGATGTGGCTGTGGTTGGCTGGAGTATGCTGTTCAGGTGATAAAGGTCATTTCCGTATGGGGTTATGTCCTGCTGGCTGAGAGGAAAGACAACGGGGGACTTTCCTGTGACCTTTGTCATGACGTCAAGCACGCTGTCACTTACCTTGAGGATATAGCCGTCCTTGGTCGTAGGCGATATTGCGATTCCATTCACGTTTATGACCCTGTTTCCCTTGGTGGTGTCGATGGATATTACCGCATCCATCCTATCATCCACATCTTTGCTGTTTGCAAGAGCCATATCCACCGGTGAATCCATGAACGGGACAGGCTTGTGCTCCCTTGTTGGTGCGGTAGGGCAGATATGTGTCGAGACAATGACATCTCCTTGAAGCACGTCACCGTTCCTGTTCATCTCAGACAGCTTCAGTGCTGATGCAAGTGCTGCAAGGGCACCGTCTCCATCTGATACGAATCCTGTTACTGAAGGCCTTGCCCCTATACCGCCTAGCCTGCCTATTATCCCAAGAGTAGGGGCGTTTCCTCCCGATGATTTTCCATTGCTTCCTTTAATAAGCACTTTTACGAAATCTGTATTGCCCTTCGGTCCGGTCACAGTGTCAAGGTAAGTCAGGACGTTATCGTTCCCTCTTTCCTTTATAAGGTTGAGTACCTCCTTACCATTCGCCGACGGCTTGTCCAGCAGGTCGAAAAGCTCGATTATCTGTCTTAAAAGCATGATTTATCCTCCTTGGTTCACATTTATGATAAGGACAATTGTATCATAAGATTTGTTCCGGTACATAATTATACATGTGATATTTTTGTATAACGCTGATTGAATCAGATTATAAAATCCTTGAAAAGGTTTAGAATGACTACAATGCATGCGCTTTCACGAATACAAATTTTGAATTTTATCTTCTGTGGATGGAATACAAATGTTTTTTTCGAATATTTATAGAAGATATTGAAAATAATTCCAACGGAATGTATAATAAGACAAATTTAGAGAGTTTATTCTTTGTTCACATTCGGGAGGGGTGGTTGATATCGGAGTGATGGAAAGAGCTTATGAGCTGAAGGAAGAAATGATTGAAAATAGACGGTTCTTCCACAGGAATCCTGAAACAGGCTTTGACCTGCCGGTTACAACAGGAAGGGTCAGGGAAATCCTGGAGAGCATGGGCTACGAGGTGAAGAAAGTCGGAAAATCGGGACTGAGCGCAACTGTCGGGAAACCTGGCAGGACCTTCCTTATAAGGGGAGATATGGATGCTCTTCCGATGGCCGAGGAAACCGAGCTTGAATACAGGTCGGAAAATGGATGCATGCATGCGTGCGGCCATGACATACATACATCGGCATTACTGGGTGCAGCAAGGATACTAAGGGAAAGGGAATATGAACTTAACGGAACAGTAAAGCTTATGTTCCAGCCTTGTGAAGAAATGGTAATGGGAGCCAGGGACATGGTGGAGAATGGGATACTTGAGGATCCGAAGGTGGATGCCGCTATGGCTCTGCATGTGGTACACAAGCCATTGGGAACTGTTGGCTATTCGAAGGGAAGCGCATGCGCTTCAAGCGATGTGTTTACAATAACAATAACAGGGAAGGGCGCCCATGGAGCAGCCTCATATCTTGGAGTAGATCCCATAAACGTCGCTGTACATATGCATCTGGCATTGCAGGTCTTAAACAGCAGGGAGACCCATCCGGATGATATGGTTGTGCTGACGATCGGCATGATCAGCGGTGGTGCGGCAGCCAATATAATACCTGACACTGTTGTCATGAAGGGTACGATTAGGACTATGAACAGCGATACCAGGGAATTCATGAAGGGAAGGCTTCTGGATATTTCGGAGTCTGTTGCAAAGACCTTCAGGGCGGACTGCAGGGTCGAATTCCTGAGCGAGGGCGTACCCCCAATGGTAAATGATGAAGCGCTTACTGAGGATGTCACCGGATATATAGATGACCTGCTTGGTGAGGGAACGACATATGAGATTCCAAGGATGACAGGGTCGGAGGATTTTTCGGTAGTGTCGGAAAAGGTTCCATCACTTTTGCTTTGGGTAGGAACCGGATCAGAGGATGAAGGATATCCTTATGGGGTACATAATCCCAAGGTAACATTCAATGAGGACGCAATCCACAAGATGGCGGCCATCTATGCGGATTGCGCAATAAGATGGCTTGAAAAAAATGACTGACAGAGGACCTGTAAGCTTTTGTAAAGCGACCCCTGTAAAAAATGCGTAAGCCACATGCTCAAACATTCGCTGATACAAATGGCAGATGCATCAGTGAGTGCGGCAAAGCGCATAGTAACTGCATGGGAAAAGGTCTTGAAAATAATCAAAAGAGAGAGAGGGTAAATCAATGAAGAAAATTCTTGTTGCAGCACTTGCGGCAATGATGGCTGTAACCGCGCTTACCGGCTGCGGAAACAAAGCCACCCCAACAACGCCTGTGACACCAACCACTCCAACCAAAGCTGAGATCGTAGTACCCGGAACACCTACCAAGGGCGGAGTGCTTACAGTTTCGCTGACGGCATCACCAAAGAACCTTGATCCTGTAAAGTATACAGGAACCTATGAGTCACAGATCATCCAGAACGTCGGAGACACCCTTGTTTCCTACAAGATGGACCTGTCTGAGGTGATACCTAACCTTGCCAAGGAATGGTCAATTAGCGAGGATGGCAAGGCGTATACATTCAAGCTGAGGGATGACGTATTCTTCCACCCTGGAAAGTACCAGACTGGAAGAAAGATGGTCGCTGAAGACATAAAGTATTCACTCGAGAGATCGTTCAAACTTTCAGCCATGAAGAGGCTTGACATGATCGAGAGCGTCGAGGTTGTCAATGACTATGAGGTAATAGTGCATCTTCCGGAGCCGAATGCGGTATTCCTTACAGCACTTACCAACTCAGGAAACATTATCGTTCCTAAGGAAGAGGTAGAGGGCTGGGGCGATGAGTTCGGAAACCACCTTGTGGGAACCGGACCTTTCATGATGAAGGAATTCAAGCTTGATGAGGAAGCAGTCCTTGTCAGGAACGAGAAGTACTGGGCACAGGTTCCTCACCTTGATGGAGTGACCTTCAAGGTAATAACCGACATGAGCCAGAATGCGAACGCACTGAGGACAGGAGAGGTTGATTTCGCTTCAGGACTCACAGGCGAGGCGGTAAAGGTAATCAGGGAGGATGCCAACGTGAAGCTCCTTGAGACACCAGGTCTCCATGTCGCTTACATCTACTTCAACCAGGTATCAGGCCCTACAAAGGACAAGAAGGTCAGGGAAGCCCTCATAAAGGCTGTTGATATCAATGAGCTTGTAAAGGGAGTTTACCAGTACGGCGAAGCAAAGCCGGCAGCTCTTCCTCTTCCTCCTGGATCATGGGGATATGACGAGAGCCTAGTATCACAGGTTCCTACATATGACCCTGCAGCAGCCAAGAAGCTCCTTGCAGAGGCAGGATATGCAGATGGCTTCAAGACCACACTTTACATATCGAACACAGCACTCAGGATAAAGATGGGTACGATCCTCCAGCAGTATTTCAAGACCAACCTCAATGTTGACCTTGATGTGCAGGCTTCTGAGTGGGGAACATTCTCCGAGATAGCATCGAAGGGAAATGCAGAGATATTCGCCATGTCCTGGACATGGTATCCGGATCCGTTCTTCTTCCTGAACAAGATATTTGCTTCAAGCGCCATAGGCTCACTTGGAAACGGACAGGGTTACAGCAATCCTGAGGTTGACAAGCTCCTTGCAGACGCGCTGATAGCGACTGATCAGGATGAAAGGGCAACTATGTACAAGAAGGCCCTCAAGCTTATAGTTGATGACCTTCCAGGAATATTCTATGCGAATGAGAATGTCACATGGGGTATCTCACCATATGTCCAGGGCGTAGTTCAGAGGGCGGATGGAAGCATATTCCTCTGCAACACTGAAGTCAACGCGTGGAAAGTAGCGAAGTAACGATATAGGCCAATATTGAGCAATTGGCCGCAATCATCGGGTTGGGGGCGCGGATATTTCTGTGCCCCTTAATCCTATGTATGGCGGCATATTAAACAGGTGGTGTGAAATGATAAAGACAATCATCAACAGACTTCTTCAGGTCATCCCCATCCTGCTAGTGGTGGTCACGATGACCTTCATACTTACAAGGATGGTTCCTGGAGATCCGGCTGCGACCATGCTGGGACCGCAGGCTTCAGCTGAGGAGATAGCAAAGCTCAGGGACCAGCTGGGACTGAACGACAGCTTGATAAAGCAGTACTTCAGTTACCTTGGCGACCTTCTGAGAGGTAATTTCGGAAAGTCATATTCCTATAACAAACCGGTAATAGACCTGATACTCAATAAACTTCCGAACACTTTGCTCATATCGATAACGAGCCTTGTGATAGCAGTGCTTATTGCAGTACCAATAGGCATCATTTCGGCTGTGAAGCAGTATTCGATATTCGACTATGTGGCAATGGTGCTCGCCCTCGTAGGAGTCTCAATGCCCATATTCTGGCTTGGCCTCATGCTTGTGCTTGTATTTTCAGTCAACCTCGGATGGCTGCCGTCCCTTGGGATGGGATCCATGGATAACGGGCTATGGGATGTCATAGTGCATATGATCCTTCCTGTGAGCTGCCTTGCAACCATACCTGCAGCCACATTTGCCAGGATCACAAGGTCAAGCATGCTTGAGGTCATAAACAATGATTTCATAAAATCACTCCGGGCAAGGGGAATAAAGGAGTGGAGGGTCATATTCCTTCACGGCCTTAAGAACGCACTTCCTCCGATAGTTACAGTGTTCGGGCTCCAGCTGGCGCATGCCTTTACAGGAGCAATACTAACCGAGACCATATTCGCGTGGCCTGGAATGGGAACACTGATAGTTGGAGCAGTTGAGAACAGGGACTATGTGCTGATTCAGGGAGCAGTCCTTTTCACGGCTCTGGTATTTGTATTCGTGAATCTTTTTGTAGACATGGCATACATGGTGATTAATCCGAGAGTGACCTATGAAGGCACGAAGGGAGGGGCATGATGGAAAGAAGAAAAGACCAGCTGGGAAGAGATGCCCATTCTGAAATGCTGAAGAAGGAGCGAAGGGCAAACAGCGCATGGAACATGCTGAAGAGGAACAAGACGGCCATGTTCGGGCTGGGAATAGTCTGTATCATGCTTTTCATGGTAGCGGGAGCAAACTTTCTGGCACCATACGACCCGAATGCGCTGAAGCTGGGAAGCACATACCTGAAGCCTTTTTCTGCAGGGCACATACTTGGAACCGATGAGTTCGGCAGGGACCTCCTCAGCAGGATCATATACGGATCAAGGATATCAATACTTGTTGCAATAGGCGCAACATTCATAGGTGGACTAATAGGGGTTCTCCTGGGACTTGTTTCCGGTTACATGGGTGGAGTCATCGACTCCATAGTCATGAGGATAATGGATGGAATGCTTGCATTCCCATTCGTACTTCTTTCGATAATACTCATGACCATACTCGGTACCGGTGTGTTCAATGTAATACTGGCGATAGGCATAGCAAACATACCCAGCTTTGCAAGGATAGTCAGGGGGCAGGTGCTGATCGTGAAGAATGAGGAATACTGCAATGCGGTAAGGGTCATAGGGGCATCAGGGCCGAGGCTACTGTTCAGCCACATTCTTCCGAATGCATTGTCACCCATAATAGTGTATGCGACGCTCAACGTGGCTGGCGCCATAATATCGGAAGCTGCCCTAAGTTTCCTCGGACTTGGAATAACACCTCCTACAGCATCGTGGGGGAACATCCTCCGGGCTGGCAAGGACAGCCTTAACACTGCTCCGCATATTGCAACAATATCCGGTATCTTCATACTTCTTACAGTGCTTGGCTTCAACCTGCTTGGCGATGGCATCAGGGATGTCCTTGACCCGAAGATGAAGAAGTAGGTGCGGGAAATGGATCTTAAGACTAGAGTTCAGGACAGGGTTGACGAGGTCATGGGTGACCTTTCAGCCTTGTCGGCGGAAATCTGGAGCAATCCGGAATACAATTTTGAAGAACACAAGGCTATGGAGGCTTTTTCCAGGTACCTCAGAAAATACGGTTTTGATGTTGAAACAGGCATTGGGGGTATAGGGACTGCTGTCAGGGCAGTATTTACGAGTGGCAAGGAAGGCCCGGTGATTGGGATATTCGGTGAATATGACGCTGTTCCTGGAACGGGACACGCATGCGGGCACAACCTCATGGCTGCAATGGCAGTAGGCGCCGGAGCTGCGGTAGCCTCAGTCATTGAGGAAACCGGCGGTACGGTGGTTGTATTTGGAACCCCGGCAGAAGAGGGCGGCGGAGGTAAGGTCATAATGCTTGAGAATGGAGCGTTTGAAGGGCTTGATGCCGCGATGGTACTTCACCCGGCCAATGAGACAGTTGTAAATGACATATCCTATTCAAGGACTGACCTTGTCGTGGATTTCTACGGAAAGAAATCCCATGCGGCAACCTGGCCTGAAGAAGGGATCAGCGCGCTTACTCCTGTCCTTGAGCTGTTCAACCTTTTGAATGCGATGAAGCTTGAGATAGGAGACAGGGGAAAGATACTGGGAGTCATTTCCAAGGGCGGTGACGAGCCGATATACGTACCTGACCACTGTCAGGCGCGGTTCACGGTAAGGTCCTTCAGCATGAAGGACAAGATCGCTCTTGTGAAGAAGCTTATTGATACCTGCGAAGGCCTTGCAAAGATAACGGGAACCAGGCTTGAATACAGTCAGGAAGGTAAGTCATATGAGGATATCAGGAATAATCCTGTTATTGAAGGCTTCCTTCATAAGAACTTCGAGGCGCTTGGAGAAAAGGTCATGCCGAGAAGGAAAGAACTTGGGATAGGCTGCACTGACATGGGAAATGTCACCCACAGGATACCATCCCTTCAGTCATATGTTCAGGTCGTACCGATTCTGAGGGGCCATACCCCGGAGTTCCAGGAGGCTGTGGGCGGACCTATGGGTATCAGGGCGCTGAATATTGGTGCCAAGGCCATGGCGATGACGGCGGTGGACCTGCTGACAGGTGATAACGCCATGGAACTCACAAGGGACGCCTTCAGTGAGATGAAAATAAAGCATGATTGGGAGGATGACACATGGGAGATGTGATACTTAGGGTCAATGACCTCAAGACTTACCTTTTTCTTGCCAGCGGCACTGCCAAGGCGGTTGATGGTGTGAGCTTTACCCTCGAGCGCGGCAAGACCATGGGGATAGTTGGTGAGTCAGGCTCAGGGAAGAGTGTCACCGCCTCTTCCATAATAAGGCTTCTGCCTAGGAATACCGGCAGGATAGTCGGTGGTGAGATAGAATTCGATGGCAGGAACGTACTTAGGCTTGATAAGAAAGAGCTTATGGAATACAGGGGCAGGGACGTATCCATGATATTCCAGGACCCCATGACTTCGCTGGACCCTGTTTTCAAGATCGGTGACCAGATGGTTGAGATGATCCTGGCCCATCAGGAAGTGACCAAGGATGAGGCAAGGAATATAGCAATTGATGCACTGAAGAAGGTAGGAATCCCCAATCCGGAATCAAGGATGAACTCCTACCCCTATGAGCTTTCTGGCGGAATGTGCCAGAGGGTCATAATCGCAATGGCGATAAGCAGCAAGCCCAAGCTTGTTATAGCTGATGAACCGACCACGGCCCTTGACGTTACTGTTCAGGCGCAGGTGCTGGACCTGCTGAAGGAAATGCAGAAGCACCAGGACACGGCGATACTTCTAATTACCCATAACCTGGGTGTCGTCTGGGATATGTGCGACACTGTAATGGTAATGTACGCCGGAAAGACAGTGGAATATACCACCGCGAAGAGGCTCTATGCAGAGCCGCAGCATCCGTACACATGGGGTCTGCTTGATTCGATGCCGAAGCTTTCGGATGAGTCAAAGTCCCATCTTGCGGCAATACCCGGGACGCCGCCTGACTTAAGGCTCACCGGAGAGTGCTGCAACTTCCACAACAGGTGCCCGTATGCATTAGATGTGTGCTCAAACAAGGTACCAGAGCTGATTGAAGTTTCAGACGGTCACTTCGTGGCCTGCCACAGGCAGACAGGAAAAGAAAAGCTTACGAGAGAGGTGAAGATCTGATGGAGAAGAAGGTTATCCTTTCAATCAGGAACCTCAGCAAGGATTTCAGGATCAGAGGCGGAAGCTTCCTTGAAAAGCCGAAGACGCTGCATGCGTTAAGTGATGTATCAGTTGATGTGTACGAAGGGGAGACCCTTGGGATAATCGGCGAATCAGGATGCGGTAAGTCTACCTTCGGCAGGTGCATAGTAAAGCTTCACAAGGCTACCTCAGGAGAGATAATATACAATGGTGAGGATATTGTCGGTAAGACAGGGCCTGAACTGAAGAAGCTCAGGAAGGAGCTCCAGATAATATTCCAGGACCCGTACTCCTCCCTGGACCCGAGGAAGACTGCAGGAAAGACAATTGAAGAGCCGATGATAGTTCATGAGATGAATGATCCGAAGACCCGCAGGGAAAGGGTCCTTTCACTCATGAAGGAAGTGGGGCTTGATTCGCAGCATACCCACAGGTTCCCTCATGAATTCTCAGGCGGACAGAGACAGAGGATCAACGTGGCAAGGGCGCTGGCCCTGGAGCCGAAGATAATAGTATGTGATGAGCCGGTGTCAGCTCTTGACGTATCGGTTCAGGCACAGGTGCTGAACCTTCTGAACGACCTTCAGAAGGCCCATGACCTGACCCTCATATTCATATCCCATGACCTCAGTGTCATAAGGCATGTAAGCGACAGGATAGCCATAATGTATCTTGGTAAGATAGTGGAGCTCTGCAAGGCTGAGGAGATATACACGGACCCGCTCCATCCCTACACAAAGGCGCTGCTTTCAGCGATTCCGCCAGAGAGTCCCTTCGAGAAGAAGGAGAGGATCCAGCTTGTAGGGGAGATACCAAGTCCCATCGGTGAAAGGAAGGGCTGTTCACTCGCTACGAGATGCCCTTATGTAATGGACAGGTGCAGGGTGGAGACACCGGAACTTAAGGAAGTCAAGGAAGGTCACAGGGCAGCCTGCTTCCTGTACTTCTGATTATTGGAAGGAGTAACTGAACATGACAAGAGAATGGATCATTAATACAGCGAAGGAAAGGGAACAGGAGCTGATAAAGCTTACCTCTGACCTCATAAGGATAAAGAGCGAGAATCCGACAGGAACCCAGAGGGAAGTGGTCGACTTCGTCAAGTCATACCTTTCAGGTGCAGGGATCGAGCATGAGGAAGTAAGCGTGAATCCTGAATACCCATGCGTCCTTGCAAAGGTGGGCTCTGATGAGGGCTTCAGCATAATCCTTAACGGACACGTTGATGTGGTTCCTGCAGGGGACCTGTCACGGTGGAACTATGACCCTTATTGCGGAACGGTAACCGACAAGCTGATCCTTGGCAGAGGCACCTCGGACATGAAGGCCGGAGTAGCCGGGATACTGTTCGCTATGAAGCTCCTCAAGGAATCAGGCGCAAAGCTTAAGGGAAATGTCAGGCTTCACATAGTCTCAGATGAAGAGACAGGAGGGGAATTCGGAACCAAATGGCTATGCGATGAAGGCTATGCAGATGGGGCTGACGCATGCCTCGTTGCAGAGCCAACTTCAAATTCAACGATTGAGATCGGACAGAAGGGATCAAATGCCCTCATCCTGAAGTCCTATGGGATGCCGGCCCACGGAAGCCTGGGCAACTACAAGGGAGAAAATGCCATACTTAAGCTGGCGAAGGTGCTTGAAGGCATCGGCAGGCTCCACAATGTAAAGGGCAGGTATTCGAAGGACCAGGAGGAAGCGCTCGCAAACTCCAAATTCATAGCTTCACAGAAGCTTCAGGTAAAGGGTATCGAGAACGTCATAGACCATGTGACAGCCAACGTCGGGATAATAAAGGGCGGAACTAAGCTCAACATGGTGCCTGACTACTGCGAGGCTCATGTGGACATAAGGCTTCCTATCGGTGTGGACACTGATGAGCTTGACAGGGAAATAATGGCCATGATAGCTGAAAGCGGAGTTAGTGGAGTCGAATATGAGGCTGACTGGAAGAACAAAGGTAATTCGACACCTATGGATGCAGCCATAGTGCAGGCGATAAAGAAGAATGCCGAGAAAATCTGGGGAATCGATGTGCTTCCAGCGTACCAGTGGGCGTCAAGTGACGCGAAGCACTACAGGAACCTTGGAATACCTACCATACAGTACGGACCTTCCAATACGGAAGGAATCCACTCATACAACGAGAATGTGGACATCGAGGATGTAAGGAATGCAGGGATGATCTATATCCTGTCACTATGCGACCTTCTTGGTCTATGAAAAAATGCGGCAAGGCTCAGCTTTGCCGCATTCTTCTGTTGTGCGCCCGGCATGGGCGATAACTTGGTGGTGAGAGTCCACTACGCGCTCGGTAGCAGGAAGCGTTAGCCGAAGGCAAGGGTGTCCATCGCGAGGTGGAATCTGAAGGAAGCCGGATGTCAGGGCGAGGAGTTCTGGCGGGCAAATTTTCGGGCCGACG
>NZ_AXUN02000025.1 GCF_000495435.3 Youngiibacter fragilis 232.1
TCGAAAAGTTACGGTTTAATTGAGAACCATCATCCAGCGATTATAAGTCAGGAACTCTTTGACAGGGTCCAGGAAGAAAGAAAAAAGAACAAAAGGGAAACTAAACCTCAACAATTTAGCCCCAATTCCTTATCAAGACGGATCCACTGCGGCAACTGCGGTCAGAATTTTAGAAGAAATAGAAATAAACCATGGGAGTATTTCAGGTGCGTTTCTGCAACAACCCACAAAAACCTCTGCAGTTCACTGACTTTACGGGAAGATCTAATAGTTGAAATAATGATAAATGCTTTTAGAGTACGCTTTGATGTTGATGATCCAAAACTGATTAAGCGGCTACAAAGAATGTTGATTAGGATAAACCAGAATGACTACTTTGAGTTTCATCGCCTTAAAGCCTTGACGCAGATACAATTGGCTAAAAGGTTGAAAGATATTCAATTTACAGATCAAGACATCATTCAGATGGAAAGAGATTATGATAAGTTTGAGAACCAGCTAGTAGAAATAGAAGATGATAGGAAGTATCGACTCGGTTCTATAAAGTGGCTTGAGAATATTAAAACCTTTCAAGATTTCTCAGGGAAAGCCACTATTGAATACTTGCGAGCGTGGATTCTCTCCATGGTCATTTACTCAAAAGAAGATTATAAAATTTATTGGATTGATGGTAAAGAGACAGAAGTAGGTAACTGCATACCCATAAAACCGAATATTGTAGAGTCCCCTAAAGAGTTCTATTCTGAAGGTGAATTACAGGTTGATAATAATCCTGAATTACAAGTGATGACAACCAAACAAGTCACCTCGGGGAAAGGGGGTGATTTAAATACTTTAGATGAGGAGGACAGAAAGATGATAGCAGAAAGAAAACTTGAGCCTAATTTGATGGTTAAAAATATACAAAAACAACTGAGTAATTCTGTGATCATGCAGACGAGTGTCCCTGTTGTTAGAGAAAAGAAATTAAAAGTAGCTGCATATGTACGAGTTTCAACAGAACTGGAGCAGCAAAAAACAAGTATCAAAACTCAATATTCATATTATCTGTACCTTATCCTCAAGGATCCACGTTACATCTTAGCTGATATCTATATAGATGACGGAAAAAGCGGGAGAACGACTGAAGGTAGGCCTGATTTCAAGCGCCTGATGGAAGATTGTAAAGCGGGAAAAGTGGACTTGATTATTACAAAATCTTTATCACGATTTGCTAGAAATACTGTCGATACATTAACCTACTTAAACATGTTGAAAAGTCTAGATCCAAAGGTCGAAGTGTGGTTCGAGCGTGAAAATATTTTGAGTCTTTCTGAAAAAAGCAATGTCTTGATTAATCTGTTATCCGCACTGGGGCAGGAGGAAAGTGTCAATATTGGTGAAGCTATTGCCTGGGGTAGAAGAAGTTTGGCCCAAAGAGGTATTGTAAGACCTGCGGTTCAAGGCTACGGTTATAAGTACGATAAAAATAAAGAATGGGTAATAAACGATGAAGAAGCAAAAGTAGTGAAGCTGATCTATGATGAGTATGAAAAAGGAAAAAACATGAGAGAAATAGCTAATACGCTTACAGAAGAGTCAGTTCTCACACCAGGTGGACAAAAGATGTGGCAGGTGAGCACCATTAGGAGGATATTAAGCTCTGAGATTTACAGGGGAAACTATATATATCAAAGATTTCATTCAGGATTTAGTTTAATCAGCGATCGGGTGAAGAACACAGGAGAACTGCCCATGTATTTCATTGAAGGTCATCATGAAGGAATTATTAATGGGGAGCAGTGGAAAAGAGTTCAAACTATGTTAGAAGAAAATGAAAAAAGCAGAAAAGAAAATTTTCAAAAATATCCAGTGGACAAGGAAAAGAATGATGCCTTTACTAAGAAACTATATTGTGGTGAATGTGGAACCGTCGTCGGCTATGTAAGAGGAATTAACAGACAAATGAAGAGTTATGAAAAGAGATGGTGGCGGTGTAATAAGGGGTTAAAAGGCCATTGTGGTTCTATTCATTTGAATCAAAACTATGTAGAAGAAAACTTCTCTCAAGTACTAATGGATATAAAATTTAATCCTGCATTTGATGAGTACTTGGATTTATTTATGAAGGCTTTAAAGATTACACCAGAAGAAGAAATACAAAGAGAACAGCTAGAGCAGGAGAAAGAAGCGTTAAATCAACAGTTATACAAAGCTGTAGAGAATGAGCTGGGGAAAGCAGGTAAAGATGCAAAGCTTATTGATTATTTGACGGATGAGATTATGGATATAAGAGAGAAACTACTAGGTTATACGGCTCGTGAAGAACAACTGGAAGAAGTAGCAAAAGAAATTGAAGAGCTTAGAAAAAACCTTGAAGCCTATAAAAATAAAGGGAATGATGATTTAAGATATTACAAAAGCCCACCTGATTTTAAAAGAGAAATCTTTGAAAACTTTATAGAAAAGGGAACTATTCTGGAAGATGGTCAGATTATTTATCAATTCAAATCTGGTTTTGAGTGGACTGCACCAATTAACTATATAGCCTTTCAAGAACAGGAGAGGCGTAGAAAAAAAGCAAAGACGCAGTTGGAAAAGAAAGAGTTTTTGAAGGGGCCTGAAGTGAAGGCTTTACTAAAATATTGTGAAGAGCCAAAGACAATAACAGAAATGCGTGAGTATCTTCCAAGGTATTTGACAAATCCTAATTTTAAGAAGTATATCGTGAAGCCACTTTTAGAAAAAGGAATTATTAAGGAAACGATACCCGATAAACCAACGAGTAGATTGCAGAAATATTATTCAATAAAGTAGTAGTTATGATTTTTAAAAATGGAACGATATTCTTCAAATATAAAGAAAATCATGACAAAATTAAAAGCGCACAAATAAACCCACCTAGTAGCTTGATTATCATTATCGGGCCACTTGGTGGGTTGTTTTTAGTGAAATTTTGATGGAAACAACTTTAGTACAAAAACGTACAAAATAATTGAATTTGTATTAAAATCTGTGGTATACTACAGGTGAGGTGAAAACTATGGAAGTGAGTTTAGAGAGTTTGATTTCTTATGATAAACTGAAAACAGACATAGATGATGTATTTAAAGTCGTTGAGAAGAATGGCAAGGTTGTCATTCTAAAAGATAACGAGCCAGTGTACATTCTATTAAAGTATGATCGGAGTGCTGGTCCAATTGAAAAAATTCTTGGTCCTTCGATTCCTAAGAGAACCTTGCAAGAAGCCATGAAAATTGTACTTAAAGAAGTGGAAGGCATGAAAATGCATGCTGCAGAGCTTTCAGATGAAATATATAGAAGAAAATTGTACCTGAAGAAAGATGGAACCCAAGCAAAATACAATCAGATTCGTGCTAGATGTGGGCATTACCCTGACATGTTCGAAGCTTTACCTGGAAATATAATTCAATTGAAGGAGGGTGTTGAGTAATGGATTTTGAAAAACTATGGCATCAGATTCTTCGCGCGGCAACTGAAGAGGCTTTTGATGCATCAACAGTTCCTCAAAACAATAGAACTCCACTATGGTTTAATGTTTATACAAAAGAAGCATATTTGTACGTAGACAACACACCCGATAATAATCCCTCTGTTCAACTAAGTGGAGCTAGAAAAATTACAAAAGATGATTTTATAAATGTAGCTGGATATTATGAACGGTGGAAAAATGGAGAAACCCACCTACGTCAGGAAGTAAGAGAACAGTCCAGGAACACAGCGTATATCTTTGGGTTGATATCAAAATTCGCAAATTCATGATTACTATCTGACTGATTGGATAAAATAAATTAGAACGCCATGCTTTGGCGTAAAAGAGGTGTTGCAAGTGAAGATAGAAAGTTTGAAGAAAATAATCAGTAGTGGTGAAAGCATTACTGTAGAATTCAAGGAGAGTAAAAAGAAGATAAATAAGGATGTGTATGATTCTGTATGCGCATTTTTGAATCGCCACGGGGGGCATTTATTTCTTGGGGTGAAGGATAACGGTGATATTGCAGGCGTCGATAAAGATGCTGTGGATCAGCTGAAGAAAGATTTTGTTACATCACTTAATAATCCACAAACTCTCAATCCTGCTTTTTACTTGGCAGTAGAAGATGTTGAAATATATGGGAAGACGATCCTGTACATTAACGTACCTGAGAGTTCTCAGGTGCATCGTTGCAAGGGGAAAATCTTTGATCGAAACGAAGATGGAGATTTTGACATTACCAATAATACAACTTTAGTATCTGGGTTGTACATGAGAAAGCAAGCGACATATACAGAAAACAGAATTTTTCCCTATGCAGACATGGATGAGCTAGAAGATGAATTGTTCACAAGGGTTAGAAAAACGGTTGGAAACTTAAAACCCGGCCACCCGTGGGTTTCGATGGATAACATCGAGCTGTTAAAAAGTGCAGGGATGTATTTAAAGGATCAGAGCACAGGTAAGCAAGGGATTACACTAGCCGGCATTCTAATTTTCGGAAGTGAACTGATGATTCAAACAGCGCTTCCACACTATAGAACAGACGCAATTTTAAGAAGAGAAAACCTCGACAGGTATGATGACCGGGATGATATTAGGGTGAATCTTCTAAGAAGCTATGAAAGATTAATGCAGTTTATTGCCAAGCATCTCAATGACAAATTCTATCTCGAGGGTGATCAGCGTGTGAGTTTAAGGGATAAGATTTTCAGAGAAGCGATTTCAAATTTGCTAATTCATAGAGAATTCTCAAATCCATTTCCCGCGAAGCTGGTCGTTGAGAAGGACAGAGTCTTTATCGAAAATGGCAATAAGCCTCATGGAAATGGAATGATTGACCCTGAGGACTTCTCACCTTATCCCAAGAATCCTAAGATTGCAAAGTTCTTTAAAGAGATAGGTTGGGTTGATGAACTCGGATCAGGAGTTAGGAACATCTATAAGTACAACAAGATCTACTCGGGTGCTGATCCCGAATTCATCGAGGGAGATGTATTTAAGACAATTATTCCGTTGACCCCCCAAGCTACCCCCCAAGCTACCCCTCAAGCTACCCCCCAAGCTGAAATGGATGCTGATGATAAGCGAACGGAGTCAATACTGGAATTTTGTAAAAAACCTAGAAGTAGAAAAGAAATTCAAGAATTTTTGGGATTGAAAGATAGGAGATATTTTGCGAACAGTATATTGAAGCCATTAGTTAAAGGAAATCTTCTAAGTCTTACAATGCCTGATAAACCGACAAGTCCAAATCAAAAGTATTACTCTAACAGATAAATGGAGAGCTCATCACAATGTGGTGGGCCTTTTTTTTATTTATATGAATAGTGAAACCCACCAAGAAAGCATCTAAGCTCGGAAATGTACCGAACTAAGACGGGATATTGGTGGGTTATTTATGTTTTTTGAGCTTTAAATGACTAAATGGCTTTTGTGGCCAATCTGAGCGAAATAGCTCTTGAGTGGAACTATGGGTCAAAAAATACAATGAAAAGTAAGCGTAAATTCTAGTGCA
>NZ_AXUN02000024.1 GCF_000495435.3 Youngiibacter fragilis 232.1
CATTGTCTTCTATCCCCAGATAGAGTTCACCACCCATTGTATTGGCCATTCCTATAACAGCTTCTACCAAATCACTATCTGGTAACTTTTTTTTATCGCTCTTAAATTCAACAATTAATGTTTCCTTTTTAGGTATTTGTATCATTCAAAACACCTCCTAAATGCATTTTAACGCATAAAATGCGTTTATTCAATTATTAAACGCACAACGCGCGTTAATAACGCATATTACGCATTTTTATTGAAATTTAAACGCATGTAGCGCGTTTAAACGCATTAATTGCATTTATTTCATCTGGTGATCCTGGATAATTCTCACCCAAAATCATGTGATAAGTCCTACACAATAAAAAAGCTGTCCCGAAGACCCTTGATCAGTCTTTCAGAACAGCCCTTTTCATAGATTCATGTCCTTCTTTATCATATCCCTGTAATTGTTAAGGATGTTGTTCATCGTCCTTGTCGCATGCTTCTCCATAAGCCTTCTGGCCTCTTCAGCATTGCCTTCTTCAATGAATTTTATAAGCTCACCATGGCCGGTAAGGGATTGCTTCTTGTAGTCCAGGGTTGGAAATAGCCTGCTGATAAGCCCTTCGCTCCAGAGACCCTCAAGGTACTCCACCATTGTCTGATTTTCGGATGCATCCCAGATCATGCTATGGAACTGGCGATTGTAAATCACGTATTCCTCTTTTGTAAAGGTGTCTCCCTTTTTCAGAAAATCTTCATGAAGCTTCTTAAGCTCTGTAACATCCATACCGTTCGAAGCGGCCAGATATGCGGCAGCACCTTCTATGAATATCTGCATCTCATAATGGTTGCGTATATAGCGCTCATCAATTGAGTTTACGATTGCACCTCTATGCATCCTGAGTGTTACAAGCTTTTCAGCTTCAAGCATCTGCAGGGCCTCACGTACCGGTGTCCTGCTTACACCCATTTGTTCAGCAAGGGATGTCAGAGAAAGCTCTTCCCCTGACTTGATCTCCCCTCTCAGTATCGCCTCCCTTAATGTGGAGGCAACCTGGTGCCTAATTGAGACTATCTGTATTGATGGGATCTTCTGATTTGATTTCATTTTGTCTCCTATTTTGCATACAATATACTAAATTCATTATGGCCAACTCTATTCTATTTGTCAAAACATAATGAATGATAGAAATTTTGACAAGAAAATCAAATAAATATCTGTATCACAAAGATTTCATTGACAAAAATCGTTTTCACAAATAACATATAATTGTATACAATATACGAAATACAGAATACGCACAAAGGAGACGATGACTATTGCACGCAATTGAAAAAATACTTGCAAAGAACAGCGGGAAAGAGTCAGTATCAACGGGAGAAATTGTAGTCGCTAAGATTGATTTCGCCGAAGTGAATGACCTGTATCTCCAGACAATATATTCCTTCTGGGAAATGGGCGGTGACAGGGTATGGGATAATGAACGCCTTGCTTTTGTATTTGACCATTATGCCCCTGCACCAACTATCAAGTCAGCACAGATCCACAAGGAGATGCGCGAATTCCGTGCTGACCAGAATCTGAAATATCATTTCGATACGAACATGGGAGTATGCCATCAGGTTATGCCGGAAGCAGGAGTGATCTATCCCGGAGCGATTGTTGTTGCTACAGATTCCCATACCACCACCCATGGAGCGTTTGGTGCTATAGGAACAGGCGTAGGCGCTACAGAAATGGCAACGATCATGTTGTCAGGTGAGCTGTGGTTCCGTGTACCGGAGATTATCGAGGTCCGCCTTGACGGAAAGCCTCAGGAAGGAGTCCTGCCTAAGGATGTAATCCTGGCAGTTCTTGGAAGAATCAAAGCTGATGGCGCCGTGTACAAGGCGATTGACTTCACTGGCAGCTACGTAGACTCATTGGGAGTTGCCGGAAGAATGACCATCTGCAATATGGCTGTTGAAATGGGAGCAAAGACCGCATACATGCAGCCTAACCAGGAGGTCATAGATTATGTGACTCAGAGAGCTGTAAGGCCATTTGAAGTCCAGCATACCGATGATGGTTTCGAATACAGCGAGTCCCACTATTTTGATGTAAGTTCGCTTACACCTCAGATTGCCGTGCCAAGCAGTGTGGACAATGTCTTCCCAATAGGTGAGGTTGAGAGAGTCAGGGTAGATCAGTGCTTAGTTGGAACCTGTACAGGAGGAAGGCTTGAGGACCTTAAGACCGCTGCAGATATCGTCAGGGGGAAAAGGATCGCAGAGCATGTAAGGTTCATTGTCATTCCGGCATCGAATGAGGTCATGAAGAAAGCAATGGAATTAGGATATATCTCTGATTTCATGGATGCAGGTGCAACAATCTCCACTCCAGGCTGCGGCCCGTGTCTCGGTGCACATGAGGGAATCCTCGCAGAAGGTGAGGTATGCGTGACAGCGTCAAACAGGAACTTCCCAGGACGCATGGGTCACAGGGATGCAAAGATCTATCTGGCATCTCCGGCAGTAGTAGCGGCATCAGCCCTTGCAGGCTACCTTGAACAGCCAAAATCAGACAAGAAGGGAGCGTGGTTAGTGTGAACAACATAATAAGAGGCAAGGTTCTTCTAGTCGGGAAAAACATCGATACTGACCAGATATATCCCGGAAGGTTTCTTGATATAGTTGACCCGGCAGAGATTGGAAGCCATTGTTTTGCGGGCATAGATGAGACAATCGCCCCGAATTTCAAAAAGGGTGACATTGTCGTGGCAGAAAGCAATTTCGGCTGCGGGTCAAGCAGGGAGCACGCTCCCATCGCACTTCTAAACATGGGGGCAAGCATAGTCCTTGCAGACTCATTTGCCAGGATATTCTACCGCAATGCAATCAATCTCGGACTTCCACTTGTCATCTGCAAGGACCTTAGCAAGAAGCTTAAGGATGGCGATGAGATAGAAGTGAACGTAGCGGACTGTACAGTGCTTATAGTTTCAACAGGAGAACTGCTCCAGGGCGAAAAGATAGGCGACCATGCTTTGAACATACTCAATGCAGGCGGCATCAAGCCGATGTACCTCAAGCGCATGAAGGAACTTTCTGGCAAATAGCATATTCAGGATACACTGACACGATAAGGATCATGATTTATCCAGTTCCAAACTTTCACTACCTGATTCAGTTAACATAATGTCAAATATATTATCTGGAGGGAAAAAATGAAAGACTACAAAATCATGGGCATCAATCTACCTCTCTACTTCGCACTATTAGCTATTCTTCTAGTAGCCATCGGAATGGACGTCCTGCCTGCAGGAATGATCGGTGCGTTCGCATTCATGATGATCGTCGGAGCTCTGCTTGACGTCATCGGAAACAACACACCTATCGTAAAGACATTCTTCGGAGGCGGCCCGATCGTAATCATCTTCGGATCTGCCGCACTCGCTTACTACAACATCCTTCCTGAATCTGTCGTGAAGAACGTAAACACCTTCATGAAGGGCGGCGGATTCCTTGATTTCTACATCGCAGCACTCATAACAGGATCCATACTCGGAATGAACAAGAAGCTTCTCATAAAGGCTTCACTGAGATACTTCCCGACCATAATCGGCGGAGTAGCCGTATCACTTGCCTTCGTTGCACTCGGCGGACTTCTGTTCGGCCAGGCACCAGGCGAATCAATAGCCTATATCGGGATCCCAATAATGGGAGGCGGAATGGGAGCAGGCGCAGTACCGATATCCCAGGTATTTGCAAACGGGCTGGGAATCCCTGCTGAACAGATACTTTCAAAGCTTGTACCTGCAGTCGCACTTGGAAACGCCATGGCAATAGTTGCCGGCGGACTCCTTGACAAGCTTGGAAAGGCAAGGCCTGAGCTTACAGGAAACGGAAAGCTCATGGAAGTCGGAGATGAAGAGCTTCATGATAAGGAAGACCCGAACGAGAAGCTTGAGCTATCAGACTACGGAGTAGGAATAGCAATAGCATGCGTATTCTTCGTATTCGGAGTAATCGTGGCAAGTCTCTTCAAGAAGGCTACAGGAGTCGACATACACTCCTATGCATGGATGATAATATCAGTAGCTGTTGCAAAGGCACTTAACCTTCTTCCAAGGAAGTTCGAGAAGGCCTGCGCAGTATGGTACAACTTCGTTGCAAAGAACTGGACAGCTGCACTCCTCATGGGAATAGGCATAGCCTACACCGACCTTGGACAGGTACTTGCAGCAATGACACCTCTCTACATATTCCTCTGCTTCCTTGTAGTACTTGGAGCGGTAGTAGGAACCATGATAGTAGGAAAGCTCATGGGCTTCTACCCGATAGAAGCAGCCCTTACAGCTGGACTTTGCATGGCAAACATGGGCGGAACTGGAGACGTTGCGGTTCTTACAGCGGCACACAGGATGGAACTCATGCCATTTGCCCAGATATCCTCAAGGCTTGGCGGAGCATTCATAATACTCCTGGCAACACTTCTGGCACCGATGGTATTCTAAACCACTATATGAACAAATGGATGTCATAAAATAATTACAACAGGAAAATGGACTATAGCGAATCAAGTATGATTTGCTATAGTCCATTTTAAATTAAAAAAAGTGGATATAAGGACTCGTCCAAATTTATGATAATATTCCTCTCGAATTTCTGTGAGTCGATATATAATAGGATTACCTAATAACAGTCGCAATTAGTGAGTGTTATTAGATAATTAGCAACGCCTTATGCCACTGAAAGAACAATAATAATCATAAACCGGGAGTGTTATTTTTGATCCTAATGATAGATAACTACGATTCATTCGTCTATAACCTGGTACGGTATCTCGAAGAGCTCGATGCTTGTGTATCGGTCTTCAGGAATGACAAACTCAATATTGAGGATGTTGAAGCGATGGATCCTGAAGCGATTGTAATCTCACCAGGTCCCAAGTCGCCTGAACAGGCCGGGATATGCCTTGAGGTCATTAAGCGCTTCAGCGGAAGGATTCCGATTCTCGGGATATGCCTGGGCTATCAGTGCATAGCCCATTCATTCGGAGCAAGTATAATCCGTGGAAATGAGCCGATGCACGGTAAAATATCCAGTGTAGTCCATGACAATAAAGGCATGTTTGCTGACATCAGGAATCCTGTTGAGGTCACAAGGTACCATTCACTTATTGTCGATGAGGATTCGCTTCCAACATGCTTCGAAGTCACTGCCAGAACCACAGATGGGGTTATCATGGGAATCCGGCATAAGGAATTCCTGCTTGAAGGTGTGCAGTTTCATCCCGAAGCAGAACTCACTGAATGTGGACATGAGATGCTCAGGAATTTCATTGAAGAAGCAAAGAGCTTCAACAGGAGACGTCATAATGAGACCATTGATTGAAGAAATAGCTACAGACCTCGATGCCTTCGACATACACTCAATCTTCAGGGATGACAGGACAGTCACCCTGCTTGAGAGCAGCATGAAAGTCGACCCTGTCGGAAGATATTCTTTCATTGGAATAAACCCGTTCACTATCTTCAAGTATGAAGAAGGCAGCTGCTTCGTTGACGGCAGCAAGGTTGCCGGAGATCCGCTGGATGTGCTTAAAAAACTGCTCAGCAGCTGCAAAGTAGATAATGAGACAAGCCTTCCCTATATTGCCGGGGCCATGGGATACTTCTCCTATGACTTCGGAAGGATACTGGAGAAGATCCCTGCTACGGCAGCAGAAGAGGTAAAGACACCAGACTGCTATTTCTATTTCTATGACAACGCAATCATAACAGACAACCTGGAGAAGAAGACCTATATAACAGCCTTGGGTATGCTCTCTGAAAAGGAGGACAGCCTAGGGCGCCTGAAAGAATCAATCTCAAGTGGCGTAAGGCAGACCACTTCCGAGCCAATAGCAAAAAAAGCTGAGTTCATACCGAACCTGAGCAAGCCTGAGTATTTGGACAGGGTTGAAAAGGTCAGGGCCTATATAAGGTCAGGGGATGTCTACATAACGAATCTCACCCAGAGGTTCCGATGCGAAACAGAAAAGGAACCATATGAGGTTTACAGGTACCTCAGACGCATCAATCCGGCACCATTTTCAGCCTTCATGAATTTCGAAGGCTTCAGCATAGTTTCCTCATCACCGGAGAGGTTCCTTAAGGTTCAGGACAACATGGTTGAAACAAGGCCTATAAAAGGCACGAGACCAAGGGGAAGGAATGAGATCGAAGACTCCCTGAACAGGCAGGAGCTTATAAACAGTGAGAAGGACAAGTCAGAACTGCTCATGATAGTGGACCTTGAGAGAAATGACCTTAGCAGGGTATGCAAGCCGCATACAGTAAGAGTGACGGAGCTTTTCAAGCTTGAGGAGTACAGCACTGTATTCCATCTGGTATCCACAGTTACTGGTGAACTGAAGGAAGGGTTTTCAGCCGTAGACTGCATAAGGACTTGCTTCCCAGGCGGATCGATCACCGGTGCGCCTAAAGTCAGGTCAATGGAAGTCATCGAAGAGCTGGAGCCCACACGAAGAAACATATACACAGGCTGCCTTGGATATTTTGGCTTTGATGGCAATGCTGACTTCAATATAATAATTAGGACCATCCTTATGAAGGATGGGACAGCATACTTCGGCGTTGGCGGCGGCATAACATGGGAGTCTGAAAAGCATGCTGAGTACGATGAGACGCTGGACAAGGCCCGGGCACTGATGAGAGCGCTTCAAGGAGGAGATACGCCATGATCCTATTGAACGGTAAGTTGGAAGATTCCGAGATAATCAACCTTGACAGCGGTTTTAGCTTTGGAAGAGGTCTGTTTGAGACCATGCATGTAAAGGACCGGCCTCTTTTCCTCCAGCAGCATCTGGACAGGATAAACAAGGGTCTTAAAACTATCAGGATTGGTAAGTCAATAAGCAATGATGAGGTACTTGATGCAGTCCGAAGGCTCCAATGCACAGACAGTGTATTGAAGCTGATGGTCACCGAAAGGAACACCCTGTTCACAACAAGAAGCAGCAGATATACCGAAGATCATTATACGAGAGGCTTCAGTGCTTCAGTAAGCTCAGTCAGGAGAAATGAGACCTCACCCCTCGTTTACTTGAAATCCCTTAACTACCTGGATAATATATTGGAACATGAAAAGTCCTTAGATGAAGGATTCGATGAAGTCCTGTTCCTGAATACCCAGGGCTTCCTTGCTGAAGGCAGCTTATCGAACATTTTCTTCATAAAAGGGAACACGATCTATACGCCTTCCCTAGATTGCGGCCTGCTCGATGGAATAATAAGGAAATTTGTCATCGACAACTTCACCGTCATCGAGGGAAGGTTCACTGAAGCAGACCTCATGTCCGCAGACAGCGCCTTCCTTACAAACAGCATCATGGGTATCATGAAGCTAAGGGCACTGAATGGCAGACAATATGATGAATCCCCGATAATCAGGGAAATTCAGGAAACCTACAAAAAGGAATGCTCGTCTCAGGCTAAGTAATAGACTTCAGATACCAGGCATCATGATTGACACCAGGTATGATGTATGCAAGAATGATAATAATTTTAGAGTTGATTAGTTGCTATTGATCCTGAGGTTAAAATTAGATTCAAATTGATTCTTAAATCCTGGAGAAAAAATGCATTGAGGTGTATCATGGGTGAATTGTTGAACAGGCTGTTGATCATCCTGAACAATGGAAGCGAAAATACGACCTACCATCATATTGCAAATATAATGCTTGTCAACTTCAATTCATTAAGGAATATGACCATATCTGACATTGCGGATTTGTGCTATGTCTCGAAATCAACAATATCAAAGTTTGCCAGGCACATAGGATTTGAAGACTTCTCTGAACTGAAGCTTGCATCTTCGTATAAAAGTGACAAGCTTTCAAACAATCTGAATTTCAATGACAATATCCTGTCATTTCTTCTTGAATCCACTGAGGATGAGTATATCGACAGGATAATCGATGACCTGATGCTGATGAAGAAGAGCCTTAACTTTTCAAAGATCGACCAGCTTGTAGATTACATTGTCAAATATGACAAGGTTGCAGCATTCGGTCTTCTATTCTCAGAATCCGCAGCAATGGATTTCCAGATGAAGCTTGCGTACAATGAGAAATACATAATAACGCACATCAATGACGTTGAGCAGAACGAGTTCATAAAGAACGCAGACAAGGATACCTTTATTATCATATTCACCAATTCCGGAAACTACATAAAGAAGTATCAGCTGATAACCACAGGCAACATCGAGAAGAATGTATTCAAGAATACGAAGGCTAAGATAGTTGTGATCACTTCTAATAGTGAAATGGAGAAGCACCCTTATGTCGATTTGTGCATAACCTACAGGCATGCATCATCAATACAGACACACCCGATACTTTTTCAGCTGATAACCGACTTCATCGCATCGAGATACAGGAAGAAGAAAATTGAACAATTGAAAGTGTGATAACAGATTATTGTATCACACTTTCTTTTATTTGCAACAAAGTTTCTCAAGAGGAAAAAAGTCAATGGCAATCTCCTGTAAAATCTATAATTTCATTACGCTGATGAAAGCGATAACAAATAATTATCAGGAGGTTAATATGGCTAAGAAGAACTATGAGACCCTCGCGAATGAAATCATTACTGGAGTTGGTGGTGCTGATAATGTAGCAAGTTTGTTCCACTGTGTCACAAGGTTAAGGTTTAAGCTAAAGGATTTGACCAAAGCCAATAAGGAGTCAATCTCAAAAATCAAAGGTGTACTTACAGTTGTCGAAGGAAATGGTCAGTTTCAGGTAGTTATCGGAAATGAGGTTGCAGATGTATTCAGCACTGTAATAAAAATGTACCCGAATATCAAGAATGATTCGCAGGACAGAAGCTCAGAAGAAAAACCAACCGGCAACATATTGACCAGAGCATTTAATACCATGGCATCGATCTTCAACCCTATTATAATCGCCCTTGCCGGAGCAGGAATGATCAAAGCAATACTCGTGGTGCTTACAACCTACAGCCTTATGGACAAGACAGGTAGCTCCTACAAGATCCTGAGTGCGGCAGGCAACAGCGTATTCTACTTCCTGCCTTTGTTCCTGGCATATAGCACTGCAAAGACTTTCAAGGTTAACGAATTCATTTCACTTGCAATTATCGCAGCTCTCATGGAACCGAATTTTACAGGACTCATTAAAGCGAATGGAGATATTGTTTCATTCTTCGGAATACCGGTTGTGCTTATGGGATATGCAGGAACAGTTATCCCATCGATACTGACAATATGGGTGTACTCATATTTCGAGAAGCTACTGAAGAAGTTCATACCAAAGAGCATCGAGATATTCGCCCTGTCAATGGTAGCGCTTTTCGTCATGGTGCCGCTCGCAGTAATCGTAATAGGACCAATTGGTGTTACTCTCGGCAACGGACTTGGATTCGTCATAAACACATTGAGTGCAAAGAGCGGATTGCTTGCAGGTCTAGTTATCGGAGCTGGCTGGACATACCTGGTCATGCTCGGTATACATTGGGGCGTAGTTCCTATAATGGTCAACAACCTTACTAACCTTGGTTATGATGTCATTAGGCCAATGATCGCAGCGGCGACTTTCGCAAGTGCAGGTGTAGCACTTGGAGTATTCTTAAGATCGAGGAACAAGGATACCAAGGCACTTGCAGCATCATCGATGATCCCTGCGCTCCTTGGCGGAATAACAGAGCCCATAGTTTATGGTCTGTCCGTAAGGTTCAGGAAGCCACTCATCGCTTCTGCAATCGCAGGAGGAATAGCAGGAGCTTTCATGGGAATGTTCCAGACCAAAGCTATAGTTTACGTATTCCCTGCACTTACAACCCTTCCCGCATTTTTTGGTGAGACCTTCAAGATCTATATAATCGGAATCACCATGGCATTTGCAATCTCAGCTGCCCTAACCTACTTCATGGGTTTCACCGAGGAAGCTTCAGAAAATGCCTCTGAAAGCAATCTGGAAGTCGGAGCCTGTGTCGAAGGCGAGATGATAAATATCGAGCAAGTCAACGACCCTGTATTTTCTGGCAAGAGCATGGGTGATGGTGTGGCAATAATACCTTCAAAGGGAGTAATAACTGCTCCTGTCGAAGGAACTATCGAGGCAGCATTCCCAACAGGTCATGCGATAGGAATCAGATCATCCGGAAATGTGGAAATACTGATCCACGTGGGGATCAATACCGTTGAACTTAATGGGGAATATTTCAAGCTACTGGTCAAACAGGGCGAAAAAGTGGTCAAGGGACAGGAGCTTATCAGATTTGACCTGGAAGCTATAAAAAACAAGGGCTACGATATAACAACCATGATGGTGGTTACCAACAGCAAGGATTATGAAAATGTCTCAGTTGAGGAGTACAGATTCGTAAAGAGCTCGGAAAGGGTCATCAGGCTTAACTTGATATAGGATAGGAATTTGCATGGTGTCCGTCCATGGGCACCATGCACAAAAGCAGTTCCGAATCAGGGAAAGAGGAAATATCAGATTCAAGCTACACATCATATACAGTTGTATCAGTATACGACCATATTTCGGGAGGAAACATATGAAAAATCAAGCTAGGTTCCCAGAAGGTTTCTTTTGGGGTGGAGCTATTGCCGCAAGTCAGGCTGAAGGGGCTTGGAACATTGATGGAAAAGGAATGTCCGTTGCAGATGTAGCGATGTATAAACCTGACATAGATATAAAGGACTATGTGAAGCAATGGCATGTAGGTCCGGAGGATATCGAAAATGCCATGAATGCAGATGATGATGCAATGTTCCCAAAACGCAGGGGAATAGATTTTTACCACAAATACAAAGAAGATATCGCCCTGTTCAAGGAATTGGGCTTCAGGACGCTCCGCTTGTCCATAGCCTGGACACGCATTTTCCCCAATGGAATAGAGGAATCGCCAAATGAGAAGGGGCTCCAGTTCTACGAGGACCTTTTCACCGAACTAAGGAAGAACGACATTGAACCCCTCGTCACCCTGTCCCATTACGAGATGCCTCTGTATCTAGTAAATAATTATGATGGATGGGTATCAAGGGAAGTTGTTGATATGTTCGTGAGATACGCCAGAGTATGCTTCGAAAGATACAAGGGGCTTGTTCGTTACTGGCTGACCTTCAATGAGATTGACAGTGTCTTCAGACACCCTTTCACGACCGTTGGTGTCGTTGAAGAGAAATATTCAGATAAGAAAGAGGCAGAAACAGCTATCTACCAGGCACTGCATCATCAGTTCGTGGCAAGCGCCCTTGCTACCAGATACTGCCATCAGGTAATTCCAGGCTCGCAGATCGGATGCATGGTTACAAAGACACTTACTTATCCTGAAAGCTGCAATCCGGATGACATAATACTTGCTCAAAGGGACAACAGGAACAACAATGTCTATACGGATGTTCAGGTTCTTGGAGAATACCCAAGACATCTCCTCCAGTACTTCAGGAAGAACAAAATGGACATAAGAATGGAGGAAGGGGATGAAGCTATACTGAAGCAATATACCGTTGACTTCATATCCTTCAGCTACTACATGTCCATGGTGCAAAGCATCAATGCAGAACAAAGGGAAAAGGTGGGCGGAAACCTCATCACAGGAGTCAAGAATCCATATCTTCCAATAAGTGACTGGGGTTGGCAGGTAGATCCCAAAGGACTGCGAGTATCCCTCATCGATTTGTATGACAGGTACCGCAAACCGCTATGGATAGTTGAGAATGGCATAGGCTCGTTTGACAAGCTGGAGGAAGACGGAACGATAATCGATGATTACCGCATCGACTACTTCAGGAGTCATTTTGAAGAGATAGCAAATGCAATAGAAGAGGGAGTAGAATGCATGGGGTATACCTCATGGGCATGCATCGACATTGTCAGCGCATCAACATCACAGATGAGCAAGCGCTACGGCTTCATTTACGTGGATGCCGACGACCTCGGGAATGGAACATACAGAAGGCTCAGGAAAAAGAGCTTTGAATGGTATAAGAAGGTTATCAAAACAAATGGTAGCGACCTCGAATAGTATCAGTGACATAATCATTTTTTGTGGTTATGTCACAATTTCTAACCGAATATAACAAAGGATAGATTTATATGAATATCACTATATTTTCTTTGTGCCTGATATGGGGATTCAATTTCGTAATAATGAAATCGGCAAACGGTGTGTTCCCGCCAGTCCTGTTTGCCTCATACAGGTTCCTTGTAGGTTCAATTGCGCTTTTTACCTACTCATATTTCAAGAAAGTCCCCTTGCCTAGCAGGCAGAACCTGAGATGGTATATGCTCTGCGGACTTCTGCAAACCACTTACTTCAATGTAGCGATCCAGGTTTCATTACTCCACACAAGCGCAGGCCTTGTATCGGTACTTACCTACAGCATGCCTCTGTTTTTCTCGGTGCTGGCGCATTTCTTCATACCAGGAGAGCGTCTGTCATTAAGAAAAACGATTGGCATCTGTCTTGGTCTTGCAGGTCTGTTCCTTGCCCTGAACATAAACAGCCCTGATGCGAAGCTATGGTCGCTGATGCTTGCATTGACATCGGCAATAGCCTGGGCGCTTTCTAACCTCATAATCAAGACGAAGCTAAAGGACTGTGACAAGCTGCAGTTCACTTCATGGCAGATGATTTCAGGTACTGCTGCACTTTTTCTTTTCTCCTTCCTTTTCGAAAGCGGCAACTCCGCCTGGAATGGAATATCAGTCGTCTACATATTGTACTCAGGTGTCCTTGCATCTGCACTGGCGTTTAGCCTTTGGTCGTTAATCCTTACCAAGGTAGAAGCAAGCAAGGCGTCAATCCCCCTGCTCCTTGTTCCAATAATCGGTATAATATCAAGCTCAATATTCCTTAATGAGAAGCTTCAGGCTACGACGATTGCCGGTGTCAGCCTTGTGCTACTTGGAATATGGACCGTCAACAGAAGCTCAAGAAGAAGGGATGATACGCTAGATTCGATACGGCTGTCCGATAAATGACAGACTAATTACCGATACATAAATAATGCAGATTGAAATCCAACCGGATATCAATCTGCATCTCCTTTTTCCTATATCAGGCCAGTCTTTCCATTGACTGTAGCCTGCTCCTCATCATTGACAGGGATAACTATGCATCTCTGCCCATCAATCACCTTAGCCTTGATATATGGTACCTTATCAGGGTTAACATGAAGCACAATGTCAAACTCAGAAATAGCAGCATCCTGGACAGTCTCAGCCTGTCCGCCGTCTTCTGACTTTTCCACTTCTTCAGTCATCTGCTTCATTTCCTCAAGCTTGCCCTGAAGGGTCTCCACCTGCTTGATGAGCCTGCCCTCCTTCTTCCTCTGCTCATTTTCCTTGAGGGCTTTATTATCAATCAGGGTCTCCGCCAAAGGGAATCCATCCTCGAAATACTCAGCGAATGCCTTTTCAAGCTCTTCAGCGATTTCCTCAGATACTCCACTATCCGCCAGAAGTTCCTGGATATCCTTGGCAGTCAGGGTAATCGGATCTGCGTCAGTGTCTCCGTAGTTCGCATCGAACTCCTCAACCATGGCATTTATGTTTTCCTGAAGCTCCAGGTACACCAAAGCACCCTTTTCCTCATCATGACCGAAGGCATCAACCACCATCGCATGGAAAGAATCCTTTATAATGGCTGTAGTCTGCTTTTCAGGGCATCCAAGCACAGTCTCCATTATTTCAGGATGCGGGTCCTTGGCATTTTTCGTGTAGTAGATAACAGAGTTCACATCCGAGCTTCTGTCTATGAATGCGGGAAACAGGAAGCCATTTGTCGGTACATCCACAACCCAATCCCTGTGGCGCGCCACAATCCTGTTTTCAGCGTCAGAATAGCTGAGCCCCGGATCAGTAAGTGTGACCGGACAAATCGCACAAAGTACATATTCAAAAGTCTCCTCGGACTCATCGAGCTTGATGTTGTCCTTGGTCCTTGTCATGACATCATACCTGTCATGGTAGATTAGTATTATGAAGTTGCCTGTATACTCGTAGTTATCAATGACAAGCTGGTAGAACTCATCAAGGAGGTCATCATCCTTGAGCTGGCTGTTCTTCAGCTGCATCAGTGAAATCTGCCTCTCATTGGAGCTTCCTCCGCTGATTGGAAAATTAAGCTCAAGCAGATTGTTTCCAACAGTGCCTGAAAGCACCTTATTTGAGATATCCAGGTACTTATGGTACTCAGCCTCCTCAAGGTTCAGGAAATTCTCCCTGAATTTGAGAATGATGTTCTTCTCTCCATTGACATAGCATCCGCAAACCTTGCTGAATGTGCAGTAATCCTTCTTAAGCCTTCTTTTAAGCTCCAATATATCTTTCTTGTTCATACTTGCTCCTCAGTTTCAATTCATTCTTTTTGACCAATAAATTATACCACCATTATTCGATTTATGACCCAAAATTAATTTCCGTGAGTATTGGAACCAACTCCTGCTTTTCGACCATACCAGCACATAATTAATATCCTCCGTATATAAATCTCCTTAAAGATTCACCGCAAATCTCTTTACCGTTTTAGCACAAATCTCTTTACCGTTTTAGCACAAATCTCCTTACCATTTTAGCGCAAATCTCTTTACCGTTTTACCACAATTTCCTTTACCGAATTGCCACAAATCTCTTACTTTGTAGTTTTTATAATGGTAATATTGAATCGAGAGGTGATTTTATGAATGAATATTATCCTCGTATTCTGGATAAAATTCTTGGTGACTATCTTGAAGCTTTCGGAGCGGTTCTTATCAAAGGACCCAAATGGTGTGGCAAGACTACCACAGCAGAACAACACTCAAACAGTGTTATAAAACTGCAGGACCCTGATAACTCGGCTTCTTATCTTCAGATGGCCAATTTTATGCCATCACGTCTTCTTGAGGGCAAGACTCCCAGACTGATAGATGAGTGGCAAGTGGCACCAAACCTTTGGGATGCTGTGCGAAATGCAGTTGATTTACGTGGTAAGGAAGGTCAATTCATTTTGACAGGATCAACAATAGTCAATGACGATTCAATAATGCACTCAGGTACCGGCCGAATTGCTCAGCTGAACATGTCCACAATGTCATTGTTTGAATCCCGGGAATCAAATGGCAGTGTATCCCTTGCAGCGCTGTTTAATAAAGAAAAGCTGCATGACGGGATAAGCAGCCTAAGCGTAGAGGATTTGGCATTTGCAATTTGCCGGGGCGGATGGCCTGCAGCTATCAGTAAAAAAAGGAGTGCTGCTCTTCTCATCGCTCAATCATATGTGGATGCCATTTGCAATACAGATGCCAGCAGTGTTGATGGAAGCTCTAAGAATCCCGATCGGGTGCGATCTCTTCTTCGATCTTATTCTAGAAACATATCAACATTGGCAACCAATAGTTCAATACTTAAAGATATTAGGCAAAACGATATTGGAATCAATGAAACTACCATGTACAAATATATTTCAGCTCTGAAACAGCTCTATGTCATTCAAGAGTTACCTGCATGGAATCCTGCGATACGCTCAGCTACTGCTATGAGATCTGCAAACAAGAAGGGGTTTAGTGATCCTTCTATTGCGGCAGCTTCTCTTGGCTTGGGACCCGATCAGCTCCTTGATGATTTGGATACATTTGGCTTCTTCTTTGAGAGTCTATGCATGCGTGACCTCTCGGTATACTCATCAGCTTTAGGCGGCCGTATATCATATTATCACGACAGGTACGGGCTGGAGTGTGATATAGTACTCCATTTAAGGGATGGAAGATACGGATTGATCGAAGTTAAGTTAGGTAGCAAGGAAGTTGAAGAGGGTGTATCTCATTTATTGAAACTGAACGGACTGATTGAAGAAAATAAAATGAAGTTGCCAAGCTTCTGCATGGTACTTACTGGTGGAGAATTCGCTTACCAAAGAGATGATGGTGTATATGTAATTCCAATAGGATGCCTTAGGCCATAATACATCTTCCCGGGTAATCTGGCACCGCACAGAACATTATCGGCTTTTCAAGATCCCACTTTATCCGCCAATTAAACAAAACCCTTAGCAAGCAAATTTTGAAAGCTTGTTACGGGTTTTGTTAAAATTCCTGATATTTTCAATACTCTCTTTTCCGCTGTATCCTGTTATTCCCGTCAATTCTGACTAGGTTCTCTCTCTTCTATCTTATCCATAAGTACCCTCAGGCTTACAGGCGGACTGGTCAGAACTGGAACCTTTAGGTCAGAAAGCAATGGCATGACGCGCATATGGGACATCTGTGCCAGGATCACTGCATCACAGGTTTCAGAAAGGCTTCTTGCGCATTCAGAGACAAGCCTGTTGTGCTCGTCTTCATTTCCTCCTGCAAGTGCAGAGAATGCCCCTTCAGCTACCCTTATCTCAGCATTGAATTCCAATCCCTTATCCCTGCATTTCTCAAGTACCGCTGACACGCTCTTTACTGTAGGCTGGAAGGTGATCACTACACCTATCTTGCCATAGTCCGTAGCTGCCTTCTCAAACATCGCAACATCAGCTGCAACTATGGGAATATCAGCAAATGACCTGAGGAGATCAATGTACGGGGAAAAAATGGTGCATGAGAGGAGTATCCCATCTACCCCGAGACTTTCAGCCCTGTTTATGAGTGAAACCATCCTGGATAGGTTAGCCCCTGATATCCTGCCCTCTTCCTTTGCAAGCATGGACATGCCCTCATCCATGAGGTGTATCACTTCAAGCTCCGGGTATAGTGCCGCCACAGTATTGTCTACCGGCGCCAGCGAAACCCTGGTTGCGTCAATCACTGCGATTTTCCTTTTCATAAGATCCTCCAGCTAAGCTAATGCTAATAATGTTTTCTCTTCAGGAGCATTTTCACTATATGTTTTCAATGGCAATGGACATGCCCTGGCCTCCGCCGATACAGAGTGTGACAAGGCCTGCTTCCACATTGCGCTTCTTCATTGCATATATGAGCTTTGTGATAAGTACAGAACCCGTAGCTCCAGTAGGATGACCAAGGGCTATTCCCCCGCCATTTGCGTTCACCCTGTCAATGTCGAAGTCAAGCTCCCTGAGCACAGCAAGGCTCTGCGCTGCGAACGCCTCG
>NZ_AXUN02000023.1 GCF_000495435.3 Youngiibacter fragilis 232.1
CAGCGGGGTCCTACCCGATTACTCCATTCTTACTGTTCAGGACTGTAAAAGTCTGAACCTTCTCCCAGGGTAAGTATTATCGGCTTACTGTCAGTAACCACCACAGTGTGCTCAAACTGGACCACTTGGTGCTGGTTTGGCGTTTTTAGGGTCCAACCGTCAGCATATTCCTCAACATAGTCATCTCCCTCTGATATGAAGGTTTCTATGGCGAGAACATGTCCTTTCCTGAGTATTATTGAACCGCGCTTTTCGTTGTAGTTGAATATGTTCTCCGGATCCTCGTGAAGGCTTCTCCCTACTCCGTGGCCGGTAAGATTCCTTATTACGTTGAATCCGTTTTTCATTGCCTCATTGTATATTACCCTGCCAAGATTGTTCGTCCGTGTGCCGGTTACTGCCTTGGAAATAGATTTGTAGAGGGCTGACTTTGACACTTCAATAAGCTTTGATTGCTTGTATTTTACTGGAGGAATCACCAATGTCATGCCAGTATCTGCATAGTAACCATCAAGGGAAGCGGATACATCGATATTTATTGAATCACCAGGATTCAGCTTATATTCTGATGGAATACCATGGGCTACCACATCATTGACACTTATGCAGTTGTACCCTGGGAAATTATATTCGCTTTTTGGTGCCGAAACAGCACCGTTTGCTTCGAGCACCCTTCTGCCGATTTCATCCAGTTCAAGTGTCGTCATGCCTATTCTGGCAGCTTTAGCCATTTCATCCCTTGCGATGGCAACAATCCGTCCTATTCTTTTGAGACCTTCAAGGTCCTTTTCACTCTCTATAACCAAATCTGTCAACTCCTTTACCAATTTAATTATAAACCATGAATGGCCGAAGAATCAGGAATTATCAGGTGCAAAATGGTAAAAGCAGGTAAAATAACTGAAAATGGTACAAAGCATAAACTAATTATAGAAAATACTCTGAAAATTTGATATGCTAATGGAGTAGGTTAAAGGTTTACATTTAACTTCAAGGTTAGACACAAGAAGGAGGAAATGATATGCACATCAAAGAGTACAGTATCAAAAATTTACGAAACGTCGGACTAATCGGCCACAGCGGCACTGGAAAGACAACTCTCGCTGAGGCTCTTCTCTACTACACCAAGTCCATCGATAGGCTGGGAAAAGTTGAGGATGGAACAACCACAACGGATTTTGATCCTGAAGAGAAGAAAAGGCAGATATCACTCCAGGCTTCTGTGGCTCCTTTCGCATACCAGGAAACAAAGGTCAACCTGGTGGATATACCGGGTTATTTTGACTTCATGGGTGAAGGCATCCAGGGAATGAGAGCTGTAGACATTGCTACGATAGTAATATCAGCAGCGTCAGGAATTGAAGTGGGTACCGACAAATCGTGGGCTTACGTCAACAAGATCAAGTTACCAAGAGCTTTCTACATCAATAAGCTGGACAGGGAGAATACCGATTTTGACAAGGTATTTGACAGTCTTAAGGAAAAATACGGCATGTCTGTAGTGCCGATACAGTACCCGATAGGAACTGCAGAAAGTTTCAGCGGTGTAATCAATGTAATATCAAACAGAGCCAGGATCCATGATCCCATAACATTTGAAATGAAGGAACAACCTGTCCCTGAAGAATATGAGGACAAGGTTGCAGAGCTTAAGGAAATGATAGTCGAGTCAGTCGCTCAGACTGACGAGGTTTTACTTGATAAATTCATAGGCGGAGAAGAGCTGACCAAGGAAGAGATATACAACGCACTCATCAAGGGCTGCGTCAGCGGAGACATAGCACCGGTAATGTGCGGAAGCGCAACTAAGGTTATCGGAATGACTACTCTGCTTGAAGACATTCTTGAGTGTTTCCCTACTCCTGAATATGCAATACCACAAAAGGCGGTTGACCTTTCAAGCAATGAAGAGGTGTTCATAGGACTTACTGAAGAAAAGCCATTTTCAGCCCTTGTATTCAAGACGATAGCTGACCCGTTCGTTGGAAAGATATCACTATTCAGGGTAATTACAGGAAATGTCAAGCCGGACCAGATTGTTGTGAATACAAACAGCGACAAGCAGGAGAAGCTTTCAAACCTGTTCTTCCTAAGAGGTAAGCAGCAGTTCCAGACGACCAAGGTAATAGCTGGAGATATCGGAGCTGTATCGAAGCTCCAATACACTAAGACTGGAGACTCCCTCTGTGATCCGAAATTTAGGGTTGTATATGATAAGTTCAACTTCCCTGAGCCTGTAATGACAATGTCAGTAATACCAAAGGCAAAGGGTGATGAAGAGAAGATATCATCAGGTCTTTCAAGGCTTCTGGATGAAGACCCGACATTCACTGTAAAGAGGGACACTGAAAACGCTGAAACATTGATCTCCGGTCTCGGAGAGACACATATAGAAATACTTGCATCAAAACTCAAGAACAAGTTCGGTGCCGATGTAAGACTTGAACTGCCAAAGGTAGCTTACAGGGAGACTATCAAGAAGACCTCCGATGTCCAGGGTAAGCATAAGAAGCAATCCGGAGGTCATGGACAGTATGGTGATGTAGTCATTAAGTTCGAACCAAGAACAGATGGTGAAGACGAACTTCAATTTGTTGATGCAGTTGTTGGAGGAGTTGTACCGAGAAACTTCATACCAGCAGTGGAGAAGGGTCTGAAGGATTCTATAAAGGAAGGAGTCCTTGCAGGATATCCGGTGATAAAGCTTAAAGCGACACTTCATGATGGCTCATTCCATCCGGTTGATTCATCGGAAATGGCATTCAAGGTTGCTGCCAATCTGGCCTTTAAGAAGGGTATGGAGATGGCTTCGCCGATTTTATTGGAACCTGTAATGAGAGTCGAGGTTTCAGTGCCAGACGAGTACATGGGAGATGTCATAGGAGACATTAACAAAAAGAGAGGCAAGATACTTGGAATGGAACCGGTTGACGGACTTCAGAAGGTAATGGCCGAGGTCCCTCAGGGTGAAATGTTCAGGTACTCCACTGACCTGAGGTCAATGACTCAGGCAAGAGGGGACTTCAGGATGGAATTCGCGAGGTATGAAGAAGTTCCTGCTGGAGAGGTTGCAAAGATTGTAGAAAAGGCAAAGGCATACAGGGAAGCGAAGGAATAAAGATAAGGGGAGTGAGAATCGTTTGGTTCCCACTCCCCTTATAATTGGATAAATCATTCTCAGATATTCATCTCCCACATCATAAATGGGAGATGGGTACACATCATGGAATAATCAGCTATTCTTAGAATACTTCAAAACATAGAATGTGAGTTCATTTGGTATGATACATTCAGCAGGCTGATAGAGAAAAATTGTAATGGCCCGGATGCTTCGAGGAGGTGTGCTTGAAGCCACATCAGTCAGACAGTATTTTTCAGTACCCAAACACCTGAACGAGAGTGGTCATTATGACCAGGCTCAAGAGAATTGAAATGGAGTTAATGGCTCCGGATTTTTCCGCGTCAGCATTGCAGCGCAGGGTGCTTATGACATTTACTCCTGAAACCGGCGAAAACAGAAGGATTATCAGTATCTGTCGGACTCCAATGCTGAAAAAAGGACTGACATAAAGAATCATTGATGCTAATGCACACACTGAATACCTTATTGCAAGCAGTTTGAACACATCTCCAAGCTGACTTGAATTCTTTGGGAACTCAAAGACGATTCCAATCATGAGCATGGCCAGGAATGCATTGGCTTTCCCGATATTGCCTGCAACCTCGTATACGAACCATGGCAGTCGTGCGTTTATGAAGTAGAGGAACATCATTATCACATAAATGTCAAAAGGAACTGACGAGATGATTTTTCTTATGAACCCGGTAATCTCAAATTTGGTGTCGCTTATGAGTCTTGACGCTAATGCATATGTAACTCCTGTGGTCATTATTGCGTTGCCAGTGTCAAAAAGGACAGCAACCACAATACCCATTGGGCCGATGAAGCTCTGGAGGTATGGCATGGTAAAGGTTCCTATGTTGTAGCCGGAATAGTTGATCACACCAAATGCCTTTTCCGTGTTAGATTTCCTGATTGCCAGCACATAGCCGATACCGCTCATTAGAAGGTTCATGAGAATTCCAAATATTACAAGAACCGCCAGGGACATCTGCCTGTCATAGTTTGCAAAGCTTGATATGACAGCTGCAGGCAATGTGATCATCAGGATTATATTGGATAGAATCTTGGCTGCTTGCCTACCTAAAATACCTGCCTTTTTCATGAAATAGCCGATTATGATCATTAGGACATAGCTTCCGGCCTTAACGAGAATTTCTAACATTTGTAATACCGTCCTTAATCTCTTGTGCAGGTCCAGACTTAAGACCCATGCACTTATTTATCAATCTAACTTACCCATGTGATATATGATACAGATAGCATATTTTATTGTCAAAATATATCTGAACCGTTTCATGGATTTTCCATAATTTGGAATAACAGGCAGAAAAGCACTCCTGGCGCTCAGATTGTAGTACAGCATGCATAAATTGCAGATGTCTGAATATAATCCTTTACATGTCTATGATATAATTATATGAAAAAACTAATAGCAAATTTTTCCACCATTAATTTTAAAGGAGTTGAGAGTGGGTGACCTGCCCTGGAAGCCCCGCAGTATGAAGAAATATGTTATTGGAGTAGATCTTGGAGGTACGAAGATCACGACTGCAATCAGCAGCCTTACTGGCGACATCATTGAAAAGACCACACTAGCCACTGGCTCGGCCCTTGGGGAGGAAGTAGTGCTTGGCAGGCTCATGGACTCAATCTCAATGGTTCTTGAAGCATCCCAGATAAAGGAGGAGGAGGTAAGAGGAATCGGAATAGGTTCACCCGGACCTCTCGATTCAAAGCGTGGTGTTATCATCACGACTCCTAATCTCCCGTTCAGGAACTTTGACATTGTTACACCCATAAGGAACAGGTTCGGGATACCTGTATTCCTCGACAATGATGCCAATGTCGCTGCTCTCGGAGAATATACCTTCGGTGCCGGCAAGGGAGCACAAAACATAGTGTACATGACCGTATCGACAGGAGTTGGAGGCGGAGCTGTACTCAACGGAAGACCGTACCGGGGTAACACAAGCAATGCTCTTGAAATAGGCCATATGACAATCGAACCATCAAGCAGGCATCGCTGTAATTGTGGTAATTATGGGGACGTCGAAGCCCTGTCATCAGGAACGGCGATTGCCAAAAGGGCAAGGGAAGCTGTTGAAGCCGGTTTAGAGACTTCACTGGCTGGTCTTGACAGCATCACAAGCTATGAGGTCTATCAGGCTTACCTTGAAGGTGACAAGGTCGCAATTGAGATACTGGACACAGCTTTCGATTACCTTGGAATTGCTGTCGCTAACCTCATTCTTGCCTTTGACCCTGAGATAATCGTCATTGGTGGAGGTGTCTCGAAGATAGGCAAGCTTTTCTTCGACAGGATAAAGGAAAGCGCCTCGAGGAGATGCTTCAGCTTCATGGTTGAATCAACAAAGATCCTTCCATCTGAGCTTGGTCAGGATACAGGGGTTGTGGGAGCGATAGCGCTCGGACTCATTGAGAGCGAGAACAAGTAAAATAAGGTCAGATAGGAACCGGGCATTGTCCGGTTCTTTTTGGCCACTTTAGTGCGTTTCAAATGGCACATTTGAATCAAATAAACCACCTGCTGTGCAGGTGGAGGAAATAATAGCTTCAGCTCCAAGAAACAAAACTCCTGTGGTAGCACTAAGTTGGCCGCAAACCAAACTTAAAAATAACACAGGAGGCATCCAAATGGATAAAAATAGTTTAGCGCACACAAATTGGAATTGTAATTATCACATTGTCTTTGCACCGAAGTACAGGAGAATGGTTATTTTCGGAAACTTGAAAGCTGAGATAGGTCAGATTTTGAGGGACCTATGTAATAGAAAAGGGATAATCATCCATGAGGCAGAGGCCTGTCCGGATCGCATCCACATGTTGATCAGCATTCCGATGAAATACAGTGTATCTGAGGTTATGGGATATCTTAAGGGTAAGAGTTCGCTGATCATATTCGAAAGACATGCAAACCTGAAATACAAATATGGTTCCAGGCACTTTTGGTGTAGAGTGTACTTTGTTGATACTGTCGTGAAAAATGCAAAGAAAATTGAAGAGTACACAAAAAGTCAGCTACAAAAAGATATGGTAGCTGACCAGATAAGTATTAAAGAATTTAGAGACCCGTTTACGGGAGAGCAGTAGAGAAGCCCAAGAAAAAATAGCTGCTTTAGCAGTAGGAGGGAAATAAGTGCGGTTGGCGGCCGCCTCATGCACCCCTACGGGGGCAGCAGGTTATAGACCATTATAGGGTCTGTGCAAACTGCCGGCTAAGCCGGCGGTACTGATTGGAGGGTGCGGTGAGAATGAAGAAAGAATATATCTATGTGCTCAGGCTGTGTGAACGTCTGTCAAATGGTGGAGCATGGACAGCTGAGGATGAGAAGGCAGTTGATGATCATTTTGAACGGCTTAAGAGTATGAACACTGAAGGCAGCCTGATACTTGCCGGAAGGACACAAACAAAGGATTCGGAGACCTTCGGCCTAGTAATATTTGAGGCAGCTGATGACAATGAGGCAGAATATATCATGAGAAGCGATCCTGCGGTTGCTGGTAAAATCATGACAGGCGAGTTTTATCCATATAAGGTCGCACTAATGAGAGGTATGACGGATTAATCATTGATATTCCCTAGGCAGATGTCTGTGGTAGAATATAACTGTTGAATAATTTGCAGGTCGGTGATAATTTGTTGAATCTATATATTACAAGGCATGGTGAAACAATCTGGAATAAAGAAGGGCGGCTTCAGGGCTGGAAGAACTCCCCATTGACTGAAAAGGGAGTAATGCAGGGGAAAATGCTGAAGAAGGCTGTTGTGGAGTATGGGATTGCCAGGGTATACTCAAGTCCTTCTGAAAGGGCGGCACTTACTGCGAGGTTTGCGGTCGAGGGACTGGATATACCTATAATCTTCATGGAAGAACTTAAGGAAATGAACATGGGGGATTGGGAAGGTAGGACACTTGAAGAGATCCAGAATGAGGAGACGGAAAACTTCGAGAATTACTGGACTGACCCGTTCAAATTCAAAAAGAATACGGGAGAGGACTTCAGCGATATACTCAACAGAGCACGTAGGGCGATAGACAGGATAACATCTGAAAATAAGGATTCCAATATCCTTATAGTTACCCATGGTGTGACTCTCAAAGCCCTTATGAGCTTCTTTGCTGAGGGTGGCTTCATTGAGTACTGGAAGACACCTGTAGTGAAGCAGACAAGCATAAGTCTGGTGAAATTTGATGACGATAATACCGGAAGGATAGTGATGTATGGAGATACATCCCATCACATTTGAAGGGAGCTCATATGAAAGCAGAAATACTGTCAGTAGGAACTGAGATACTGTTAGGTGACATAATAAATACAAATGCCCACTACCTGTCGAAGGAATTGGCATTGCTTGGAATATCAGTCTACAGGCAGACAACCGTAGGTGACAATGAGGAGCGTCTGCTTGATGCGATAAGGTCAGCTCTCAAGGACTGCGACATGATAGTTGCAACAGGAGGACTGGGCCCGACAACAGATGACATCACCAAGGAGACAGCTGCGAAGGCACTTGGCAAGGACCTTTATATCCATGAACCAAGCCTGGCAAGGATCAAAGGCTATTTCAGAGACAGCGCCAGGGCAATGACCGCGGGAAATGAGAAGCAGGCTCTTTTCCCGAAAGATGCATACATCCTGGAAAATGACAACGGTACTGCCCCGGGGTGCATAATGACCAATGAGAAAGGTCAGTCGATTATTGTGCTCCCGGGGCCGCCTAAAGAGATGGTCCCGATGTTCGAGAACAAGGTCAAGCCATATCTTGAGAAGTACCTTGACTCGACAATAATATCGAAGTCATTGAAGGTTATAGGACTCGGAGAATGGGACATGGCTTCAAGGGTCAGAGATATTATTACAGATAGTGAGAATCCTACTGTAGCACCATATGCAAAGGACTTCGAGTCTCTGCTGAGAGTCACTGCCAAGGCTGAGGACGAGACCTCGTGCAGGGCACTTATTGACCCTGTGGTAGCAAAGATCAAAGAAAGGATAGGAGAATACATATACGGCGAGGATGATGATACCATAGAAAAGGTTGTCGGTGAGCTGCTTATAAGGAACAACCTGAAGTTCGCCTGTGCAGAATCTGTGACCGGAGGAATGATAGCTAGCAGGATGCTCAGCTATGAAGGCGGAATGTCCAGAGTATTCGATGAGGCATTTGTCACCTACAGCAATGAGTCCAAGACAAGATACCTTGGCGTAGAAGAGGGTATACTGAAGCGTCATGGGGCAGTAAGTGAAGAGACTTGCCATGCCATGGCGAAAGGGCTGCTTGAAAATACAGGAGCTTCAGTCGGACTTGTCACCACAGGAATAGCAGGTCCTGAAGGCGGATCGCCAGAAAAGCCTGTCGGACTTGTTTATATCGGAGTCAATATGAAGGGCACAATTAAAGTCTTCAGGCATGTATTCCCAGGGGACAGGAACCGGATAAGAAGCAGGGCCACTGTTTCAGCTCTCGGGCACCTAAGGACTGAACTGGCAAAATCGCTATATTGAAACTGAACAATATCCATGGAAACCAGTCCTGATTTCCATGGATATTAATATTTCCATTCAATCCACTGTCCTAAATTTCCAAAATTCAGCTTAATTATCGAAATGTTTTCCTTATGGAGGTTTATCTGATATAATATCAGGGATTATTTGAAAAAAGAGGTAGTATACTTGAGCATATTGACTGTAAAGAACATTAGCCATGGATTCGGAGACAGGGCGATCTTCGAGGATGTAAGCTTCAGGCTCCTGAAAGGTGAACATGTAGGTTTGATCGGAGCAAATGGCGAAGGAAAATCCACATTCATGAACATAATAACGAACAAGCTGATGCCCGATGAAGGCAGCATAGAGTGGTCCAACCGTGTAAGGGTAGGTTATCTTGACCAGCACAGCATGCTGGAAAGAGGTATGTCCATAAGGGACGTGCTCCGTTCAGCATTCTCCTATCTTTACGATATGGAGAAAGAGATCATGGAAATAGCTGAAAAGATGGGTACAGCTACAGAAGATGAACTATATAAGCTCATGGATGACATGGGTACGCTTCAGGACACACTTGACCATAACGGCTTCTATGTAATAGATGCCAAGGTTGAAGAGGTCGCGAGAGGTCTCGGACTCAGGGATGTAGGTCTTGACAGGGAGGTCAACGAGCTTTCAGGAGGACAGAGGAGCAAGGTCCTTTTGGGCAAGCTTCTGCTGGAGTCACCTGACATCCTTCTCCTGGATGAGCCCACCAATTATCTTGATGAAGAACACATAGAATGGCTGAAGAGATTTCTTCTTGATTATGAGAATGCCTTCATTCTCATCTCACATGATATTCCATTCCTAAACAGTGTGGTCAATCTCATATATCATGTGGAAAACAAGTCACTTACAAGGTATGTTGGCGATTATGATGATTTTATGGCTGTATATGAGGCTAAAAAGAAGCAGATTGAATCTGCATATGAAAGACAACAGCAGGAAATTGACAGGCTTGAGGATTTCATAGCCAGGAACAAGGCGAGGGTAGCTACCTCCAATATGGCTAAATCAAGGCAGAAAAAACTGGATAAGATGGAGAAAATTGAGCTTGTGGCTGAAAAGCCAAAGCCATCGTTTGATTTCAAGGAATCCAGGATCTCAAGCAAGCTTGTGTTCAAGACTTATGACCTTGTGATAGGATATGATGAACCACTTACGAAGCCGATAAATGTGTATCTTGAGAGAGGTCAGAAGATTGCCTTGACTGGGGCCAACGGTCTTGGTAAGACAACTCTCCTCAAGAGTCTGCTGGGAATCATACCTGCCTACAAGGGAGAAATAGAGCTTGGAGATAATCTTGAGATAGGCTACTTCCAGCAGGAAAGCAAGGAAGGGCAATATCACACATGCATAGAGGACTTCTGGGAATCCTTCCCGGGATATAACCAGTACGAGGTGAGGACCGCGCTTGCAAAATGTGGCCTTACAACGAAACATATCGAATCAAAGATAATGGTTTTGTCCGGAGGAGAGCAGGCTAAGGTCAGGCTGGCAAAGGTCATAAACAGGGAATCAAACATCCTGGTTCTTGACGAACCTACAAACCATCTTGACGTTGATGCCAAGGAGGAGCTGAAAAGAGCCCTGAAGGCTTATAAGGGGACCATCCTGATTGTATCCCACGAAAGGGAGTTCTATGAGGATATCGTTACTGATGTCTGGAATTGTGAAGATTGGACGAGAAAAATATTTTAGGGAAAACCGCAGCATACGTCTGCGGTTTTCAAATATGGCTAAGCGCTCTGCCAATGGAGTATAATTTATTAGGAAAGA
>NZ_AXUN02000022.1 GCF_000495435.3 Youngiibacter fragilis 232.1
CGAGGCGTTCGCAGCGCAGAGTCTTGCTGTGCTCAGGGAGCTTGACTTCGACATTGACAGGGTGAACGTAAATGGCGGGGGAATAGCCCTTGGTCATCCTACTGGAGCTACGGGTTCTGTACTTATCACAAAGCTCATATATGCAATGAAGAAGCGCAATGTGGAAGCAGGTCTTGTCACACTCTGCATCGGCGGAGGCCAGGGCATGTCCATAGCACTCCAAAACATATAGGTTAACGAAACTATTCAGTCTCAACTGATAGAAGAGATTATGTATACTTATCCCCCAATAGAGTTTAGCAATTCAGCGAGAGCTCTCATCAGAAGAAGGAAAAAATATAAAATAGGTGAATTATCAATATTGATTCTTAAAACTAATTTATTTATATATGGTACGGTTCACCGTACCATATACGTCGTAGTACTTTTAGCAACTATGAAAACAATTGCAGCTTGCCATTCTATCGTGCTATGATAATCTTAAATAATTGTCAGAAAGTTTAACCAGGAAGGTGTCATGAAGTAAATAGACTATCCTCCGCTGTAATTCATTAATAAAACGAGGTAGGGAGAGAAGAGATTGTAATGAAAAGAGAAGTGCTCCATTCATATATGTCCAGGCAGCATATGCTTAGAAGCAACTATGAGATATACCACTACCTGGACAAGACAATAAAGAATGTTGCTCTTCACCATCATGATTTTTATGAACTCTATTTTCTTTTATCAGGTGAGGTGGACTATCTCGTCGAAGGTAAAATTTACAAGCTGAATCCGGGTGACATTGTGCTGCTGAATACTCGCGAACTTCACCAGGCTGTAATAAGGAAAGGTGCAGAGAAATACGAGCGAATAGTGCTTTGGGTCGACAAGGCTTATCTTGAAAGCATGTCAACCGAACACTCTAACCTTGCAATATGTTACGAATCCCCGGAAAAACAGACGGTCATTAGTACTGATTTTGACATGAGACGAGAGGTGCAGTCGCTTCTAAATAAGATATTAGCCATTGAGGACTTCAAGGGTATGGGGAGCGATATACTGAGTCGTGCATATCTTATGGAGTTATTTGTTATGATAAATAATATATTACTTCGTAAAGATAAACATGAGAACATAAATACAATAAGAAGCACGCTTATTGATAAGGTTATAGAGTACATTGAAGAGAACCTCGGTGGAGAAGTTAGCATCGATAACCTGTCAGATACTTTCTTCATAAGCAAATACCATATGTCCAGAGAATTCAAGAAATATACTGGAATCACAATACACCGGTATATCATTCTGAAAAGGCTCATTGCTGCCAAAGAGCTGATACTTCAAAAGGAGGCAATCAATGAGGTATACATGAAATGTGGCTTCGGAGACTATTCCAACTTCTTTCGCGCATTCAAGAACGAGTATGGGATTACCCCAAAGCAGTTCTATGAAATCATGAAGGAGAATGCAGAATCTGCTTACCAACACACTGATTTCAACATTTGACCAAATGATAGGTTTATTGCATAGGTCACCTAGTAGAGAATACCTGCCTCTTCGTATTCAATGCGTCTATATCTGCGATTTAAAGCTCTGGCAACCAGCCAGGGCTATTTTTCTCCTAAAACTGACTCATTTGACAATTTTTTGTTAAAGCAATTTTTGCAAGTTTTGGAGCAATTATTGCATATCACATGTAAATGTTTACTGATAAAATGGGTTTATCAGCTGAACAAAAGAAAAACATACAATTTTAGGAGGAAAAAAATGGAAGCCAAGAAAAGGGAAGTCGTCTACAACTCCGCCAAAATATGGCAAATAGGATTCTTCGCCTTGAACAACACTGCAACTAACCTTTATATGTTCGCATTCATGTTTATTTCGTATTATGCCACAGGAATTGCAGGACTCCTTGTAGTATCAGTAAGCTCAGTCATTACTTTCATGAGAATATGGGACGGATTCACTGATCCAGTAATCGGTTTTTGGATTGACAAGACAGAATCCAAGTTTGGAAAGTTCAGGCCGTTTATGTTCTTCGGTAATGTAATTCTAGCAATTATGGCGATTGTTCTCTTCAAGACAACTCATCTGATTCCCCAGAATCTGAGGTTCGTCTACTTCATTGCCATGTATGCTCTCTATATCATAGGATATACATTCCAGACCGCATGCACCAAAGCAGGACAGACGGTCCTCACTAATGATCCTAAGCAGCGACCTCTGTTTACACTGTTTGATGCAATATACAATACTATCCTATTCGTAGGCGGACAATTTGTTATATCCACGATGCTGGTACCTAAGTACGGTGGATTCAAAGAAGGTTTCTTTAATGAAATACTGCTCATTACCATAGTGACTGCAGGTATCTTTACTGCCCTGGCCATTTCTTCCATCTGGCACAAGGACGTCAAGGAGAACTGGGGTGTCCTGCAGGCAGAAAAGCTTAAGTTTAAGGATTACTGGCCAATAATCAAAGGGAACAGGCCATTGCAGATGCTAATCATATCCGCATCTACAGATAAGCTCGCAAACGTTACAAAGTCGAATGCAGTAACAACAGTAATAATATACGGTATTCTTATGGGCAACTATGCGCTGTCAGGAAAACTCGGTCTTATCACTGCACCGATGACAATACTCATAACCTTCATAGGAATAGCGTATGCGAGAAAGCTCGGCCAAAAGCAGGCGTATGTGGTATCAACTTGGATCTGTATCATACTTTCTGTCATACTTTTCATATTCCTGAGAAGCATAGACATGAAGACAATATCTCTCACCCCACTGAACAGTACGACGTTCATTTTCCTGTCACTCTTCTCTCTGATAGGAGGGGTTGCAGCAGTTGGTGGAAATATTGTAATACCAATGATCGCTGACTGTTCGGACTATGAGACATACAATACAGGCAGGTACATACCAGGAATGATGGGAACCATATTCTCCTTCATCGACAAGCTGATATCATCCTTAGGTACTGCACTTATCGGTTTCATGGTTGCAGCAATAGGTTTCAAGAATGCCTTCCCGACTGTCGAGACACCACCTTCACCCGCACTCTTCTGGCTTGGGATGATATTTTTTATAGGAATGCCTATCTTCGGTTGGGTATCATCACTGATTGCAATGCATTGGTATGACTTAACTGGAGACAAGATGAAACATATCCAGCAGGTGATCCATGACAAGAAACTGGACGCACATGATGCTGCAGAGGCTAAAAGAATAGCAATGGACATTTAATATATCACTTGAAGGCATGTGGAGAGTGTGGCATCACGCTCTTCATGTGCTTATCTCGCGATTAATACATATGGTCTGTGTTCTTAATAAAAGTTATTAGGAGTTTGAAATAGGAGGAGATAGAAATGATTCGCAACCCATTGCCAGAACGGATTCGCTTTTCGGGATTTTCTGATGAAATCTCAAGTGATTTTGATATTCAGCTACAGGAGGTGACTGCTCTTGGTATGAACTTTATCTCAATCAGAGGGATTGATGGGAAGAACATCGGCGATTATGGAGTTATGGAGTTCAAAGAGAACGTCCTTCCAAGGCTAAATCAGAAACATATCAGTGTATCATCTATAGGGTCTCCCATAGGTAAGGTGTTCATCGATGATGAGGTTGGATTCATTAAGCAGCAGGAAACGCTGAGGAACCTATGCCAGATTTGCAATCTTATGGATACCCGTTACATAAGGGTATTCAGCTTCTATATACCAAAGGGAAAGAATCCGGATGTTTATAGGGATGAGGTGCTGAAAAAGCTCAAAGTGTTCATCGCTATAGCTAAAGAGTACGGGATAGTCCTTATTCACGAAAATGAGAAGGACATATACGGAGACACCAAGGAAAGATGCCTGGAGCTTTTCAATGAGCTTGATTCCACAGCATTCAGAGGAATATTCGATTTCGCAAACTTTGTCCAGGTAGGGGAAGATACCATGAAGTGCTATAACCTGCTTAAGGACCACATCGTATACATCCATATTAAGGATGCGGTCACTACAGATAAGGAGAATGTTGTGGCAGGTACAGGAGAAGGAAAGGTCAGAGAAATACTGAAGGCATTTATTATGGATGGCTATAATGGCTTCCTTACATTGGAGCCGCATCTGGTGCTTTTTGATTCCCTGAAGGACTTGGAGCTTGAGGAAGCGACGGAAGTCATAAAGGATTCAAAAGGTCTCGAGGGTAAAGATGGTTATAGGATCCAATATGAAGCTACATTAAACATATTAAATGAAATAATGGAGGATTTGAAATGGAAAAATTAAGATATGGAATAATCGGATTTGGTGCACAGGGTGGTGCATATGCCAGCTTCCTTTCAGCAGGCAAGGTTGCCAAAGGTACCCTTGGTGCAATCTGCGACACGGACCCACTTAAGAAGGCAGCGGCTAATGAGAAATATCCCGATGTACCTTTCTTTGATAACTACATAGAAATGATGGAAAGCGGCAAGGTAGATGCGATAATTACCTGTGTGCCTCATTACCTGCACCCTGAAATGGGTATCGAAGCCCTTAAGCGAGATATACATGCTTTGCTCGAGAAGCCTGCAGGTGTATATACCAAACAGGTCCGTGAACTTAATGAGTTCGCACAGTCAAAGCCTGAAGTTTCTTTTGGCATCATGTTCAACCAGAGGATGAATCCTTTGTACCAGAAAATCAAAGAAGTTGTTGAAAATGGTGATATCGGAGACATAAGAAGAACAAATTGGATCATCACGACATGGTGGAGACCTCAGGGATACTATAATCAGAGCGCATGGAGAGCTACCTGGGGTGGAGAAGGCGGTGGTGTACTTGTGAATCAGGCACCTCACCAGCTCGACCTTTGGCAGTGGATCTGTGGTATGCCTGTCAAGGTATACTCCAAGTGTAAATTTGGGTTCAGACGCGATATCGCAACTGAGGATGAAGTTACTGCTATGGTGGAATATGAGAATGGGGCAACAGGTGTCTTTGTCACTTGTACACATGACATATTGGGCACTGACAGACTCGAGATACTAGGTGAAAAAGGAAAGATAATTGTAGAAGGAAGCAAGAAGATCATAATCAGGAGACTCAAGACCTCAGAGCGTGAGATGAGCGAGAGTATGGATATGTCGGATGTCATGAGGATATTCATGGGAAACAGCATGGATGATGTCTATGATGAGGAAGTCATTGAGATACCAGACCAGTGGGGAACTCAGCACTGCCTCGTGATGGATAACTTCGCTGACCATGTTATAAACGGGACACCACTTGTAGCTTCTGGTCAGGAAGGTATAAAAGGAGTAACTCTTGCCAATGCCATACATCTATCAACATGGCTTGGAAAAGAGGTCGAGCTTCCGATTGATGAGGAGCTGTTCCTAAATGAATTAAATAAAAGAGTTGAAGAAGAGAAACTTGCTGACCAGGGAAAGAATTTCGCTTAAATATGCAGCAGGTAAGGAGGGATACCATGTTGAAGGTAGCTATTGCAGGACTGGGAGAAATCTCGCAGATACATCTGGCAGCCATAAGGGAACTTGAGAAAGTTCAGGTCACCGCGGTTTGTGATATCGATGAGAGTCGGTTGGTAGAATTTGAGAACGTGAACCGTTACAGCTCCCTTGAAGAAATGCTTGACTCAGAGGTGCTCGACGTTGTTCATATCTGCTTGCCACATTATCTCCATTTGGATGCAACAAGGCAGTGTCTACTGAAAGGTATAAATGTATTTCTCGAGAAGCCACCAGGACTTGACTACAGGGATGCGAGGGTTCTTGCAGACCTTGAAGAATCATCTGTTAAGAAGGTGTGCCTCTGCCTGCAGAACAGATTAAACCCTACAACCATGGCTTTGCTTGAACGTCTAGAGTCGAAGGAAGCTGGTGAGGCAGTTGGAATCAAAGCCTTGGTTCCCTGGTACAGGCCTGCGGAATACTACAAGTCCAAACCATGGAGAGGGACAATGAGATATGCTGGTGGAGGCCTGATGATAAATCAGGCTGTACACACTCTGGATATTATGCAACTCATAGGAGGAACACCTGACCGAATAAGCGCGTTAGCAGGAAATCTCCTCGACTACACAATGGAGGTAGAAGATACAGTTGCTGCAAACATACATTTTAAGAATGGCATACGTGCCTTCTTCATGGGAACTAACGCAAGTTATACCAACTCAAGCGTTGATATCGAGGTGTTCTGCGAGGCGGGGAGGTATGTGCTTAGAGATTCAAGCCTCAAGTACTTCGGCAATGATAGTCATGAGGAACTGATAGTGACGGATGTCGTGCCTTCAGGATACAAGTTTTATTATGGAAAGAGCCACAAGGATCTCATTGAGAAGTTCTATAAAGCTATTGAAAACAATACTGATGACTACATACATGCAAAAGAGGGTCTTGCTTCCATGGCCATTATAGATGGTATACGGAAAGCGGCTGAGGAGCACAGGGAAATTAATATGGAGGAGATAATATGAAAAAGGCGAAGATTGGCGTGCAGATGATGGTTTTGAAGGATAAGGTAGGGGAACTCGGAATCTATGACCTTATTCAACAGGTGGCAAAGATGGGTTACCCCTCTGTGGAAATCTCACAGATCCCAATGACAGAAGAGAATGTGAACCAACTTAGAAAAGCTAGTCTGGATTTCGGTGTGGACATATCCTCATGCTCTGCTACCATAGACCCTATGTTTCCGGGAATGCCTGGGGAGACACTTACCAATGACTTTGATAAGATTGTAGAGGATTTGAGGAAGCTGGAATGTCGTTACCTTAGATTAGGGATGATTCCTTTCAGCATGATTGGGAACCGTGAAGGATTCATTGAGTTCGCAAAGAAGGCTGAAGACATGGGAGTCAGGCTCAAGGAGAAGGGTATCCACCTCTATTACCACAACCACCATGTGGAGTTCCAAAAATTGGATGGTGAATGGGGACTGGACATCATACGCAACAATACAACAAACCTAGTACTATGTAACATTTA
>NZ_AXUN02000021.1 GCF_000495435.3 Youngiibacter fragilis 232.1
GCGCATCGTCAACCTTAAATTGCCAGTCTACTGATTTTTGTTTAATGTTTCGATTTGATGCCCACTGCCTCACTTCAGTGTTCATTAAATCTATGGACCCAATTCTCCTATTAAGGCATTGGGATGTAAGTGCGCTAAGCTCAATTTCTGCGATATTCAACCAGCTACCATGCTTTGGAGTATAGTGTATCTCCAACTTTTGAGTAAGTCGGAATGCCTGAGGTGCTGGGAATCTTTCATACAATGCTGATACAGTGTGTGTATTCAGGTTATCCAGTACAAGAACCACTTTTTCAGACTCAGGGTAATCCTCTTCAAGAAGGATTCTTATTTGTTCAGCCCAGTCCTGTTTCGTGCGACGTTCAGACGCATGGCAGCGTCTCCATCCAGCCAAGGGCTCTGTGAAAAGAAAGACGCTGCATGTGCCTTTACGAACATACTCATTATCCTCTTTCCTAACATTTCCTGGTTTTGCAGCCATCGGATGTCGTACATCGTCCAGAAGCTGACATGGTCTTTCATCCATACATATTACCGGAATAGAGGGATTAAAAGAGCGAGAGTAGACCGCTAAAACATCCTCCATGTTGGCTACAAAAGCAGCGTTTTGGTCAGGTGGAATACACCAGCATTTCTTCAGATGAGGCTTAAATTCGTTTTTTTTAGGATCCTACCCACAGACATATGGGAGATTGACTCTACTATTTCCAGCCTTATTGCTTCATCAGCAACAAGACGCAAGGTCCATCTTTGATAGCCCTTCGGTGGGTTACTACAACATAAGGCTATTATGCGAGCTTCCACATCTCCGGTAAGTTTAGGTTCAATGGGTGGCTTACTGCGATGTTTTCTGTCTAGCGCTGCTTCTACACCCTTAGTTGCGTAGTTCTTTCGGATTGTCTGTACGGTTTGACGATGGACATTAAAGCGTTCTGCAATTACAGGGGAACTAACTTTATTAGGATTATTCTCGTCTAACGCAAGAAGAATATTTGCATGTAGGATACGTTTTGCGGATGAAGTCCCCTTGTTGATTATCTTCAGTAACTTGATTCGCTCTTGCTCACTGAGATCTACTACGTATGATACTTTTGGCATCCTTTCACCCCCTCGATATAAGGATACCAAAAATTTCAATTTTAGTATAGTTTTAAATGTTACATAGTACTAGAGGAACGGTAACCTGTAACGGTGTCACGAGTCTCCGAACTCCAATGTTTATGAATAAATTGGAAGGAGTGATAAACATGACACCGTTACAGGTTACCGTTCCACTAGTACTATGT
>NZ_AXUN02000020.1 GCF_000495435.3 Youngiibacter fragilis 232.1
GCTGAGGGGAAAAGAAGAGGCCATCAGATGCATTGAAGCACTGATGACCCGATACAATTTTTCCTATTGGACGAAATCGCGAGACCAACCATGATACTATGGGGATTCAATCATACCCAACGCCTCGTGAACATGACAAAAAAGGTACCACTACTAACCAGAAATAATGATTTTTGAAGTATTTCAGAATTTACGGCATGCTTCGCAGCCCCACGGTAGTGGGGCTTTTGAAAATATTGGGTCGTCTGGTCATTCAAGCTTCTTTACACCATTCAGGCTTTCCCGACGGATGTTTGAGCTACCGCAGTATCTGCATACACCAGGATCAATACTGAACATCTTCTTGAGAAGCTGGAGGCCTGAGAGGTCCTTATAGATTGGTTTGTACACTCTACCCCCAATCAATGCCCTGATGATGGCTACCTTCTTCCGCTTTGTCCTGTTGCTTAGAATGCCATAGTGCCTGATCTTTACGAACCCTTTAGGAAGCACGTGCATGAGGAATCTCCTTATGAACTCCTCATTGCTAAGGGTTAATTCTGTATTCGAGCCGGACTTATAGTCCTTAACCTTGAAGGTCACTGAGGTTTCTCCGACATCGGTTATCCTTGAGTTGCTTATTGCAATCCTGTGGGTATACCTGCCTAGATATTCGATTACATTTGCAGCACCCTTGAAGGTCTCCTTGATGTGAGGTACCCATTCCGTGGAATACAGATTGGAGAGGAATCCGTTGAACTTCTCCGGTTGCTT
>NZ_AXUN02000019.1 GCF_000495435.3 Youngiibacter fragilis 232.1
TATAATTTATTAGGAAAGAATTGCTGAGGGGAAAAGAAAAGGCCATCAGATGCATTGAAGCATCGATGACCCGATACAATTTTTCCTATTGGACGAAATCGCGAGACTAACCATGATACTATGGGGATTCAATCATACCCAACGCCTCGTGAACATGACAAAAAAGGTACCACTACTAGCCAGAAACAATGAAATTTGAAGTTTTTCAGAATTTAAGGCATGCTTCGCAGCCCCACGGTAGTGGGGCTTTTGAAAATATTGGTTCATCTGGTCATTCAAGCTTCTTTACACCATTCAGGCTTTCCCGACGTATGTTTGAGCTGCCGCAGTATCTGCATACACCAGGATCAATACCGAACATCTTCTTGAGAAGCTGGAGGCCTGAGAGGTCCTTATAGATTGGCTTGTACACTCTACCCCCAATCAATGCCCTGATGATAGCTACCTTCTTGCGCTTTGTCCTGTTGCTTAGAATGCCATAGTGCCTGATCTTTACGAAACCTTTAGGGAGCACATGCATGAGAAATCTCCTGATGAACTCCTCATTGCCAAGGGTTAATTCTGTATTCGAGCCGGACTTATAGTCCTTAACCTTGAAGGTCACTGAGGTTTCGCTTACATCGGTTATCCTTGAGTTGCTTATTGCAATCCTGTGGGTATACCTGCCTAGATATTCGATGACATTTGCAGCACCCTTGAAGGTCTCCTTGATGTGAGGCACCCATTCCGTGGAATACAGATTAGAGAGGAATCGGTTGAACTTCTCCGGTTGCTT
>NZ_AXUN02000018.1 GCF_000495435.3 Youngiibacter fragilis 232.1
AGCGGGGTCCTACCCGATTTTGGGAGAAACCAGTAAAGATCAGTTCAAAATATGGTGCATATTTTAAAATTATTGTTAAGTTAATGTCATAACATTTAAGGATATTGCATAAGTAAATACGATAACCACTGTTTACAACGATATCATATAATAAAGGAGGTCGATGTGTTAGTTTTTGGACTACTTAGTTTGATAATTAACAAAACACTCCTTGGCAATCTCACAAATTCGTTTAGGAGGAAAATATGGCGAAGAAACATAAGGCTGTCAGGATTCTTTTCCTGGCTCTCGTACTGATGTTTTCACTTACCGCGTGTTCCGTCGACACGACTTATCCAGGAACCAAGAACATAGTTGAAGCTTCCCAGGTAGGCAAGGATTACCTCGCTGGAGGAAAGGTCATTGTCATTGATGCCAGGGAACCGGAGGCTTATGCCAAGGGACACTTAAAGGGTGCCGTTAACCTGACTCCGACTGAGCTTTTTGTCGGTATGCCAGTCCCAGGACTGCTTGCACCGAAATCTCAGGTCGAGAGCGTACTCAGTGCTAAGGGCATTTCAAACGACAGCGTCATATATGTCTATGACGACAATGGCGGAGTGTACTCCGGCAGGTTATGGTGGGTCCTCAAGGTATATGGTCATGAGAACGTCATGATCGTAAACGGCGGATCGAAGGCTCTCGTCAATGAGAAACTCGAGCTGTCGGCAGATGCAGCGAACCTTCCTGCAACGAAGTATGTCGCCAAGGAAGCTGACACAAGCATGATAGCTACCTTCGAGGATGTGAAGTCTCTCACTGAGGCTCCGGTCGACGGTACTGTAATTGTGGATGTCAGGTCCCAGGCAGAGTATGATGCAGGGTACATTCCTACTGCAGTGCTTTATCCTCACACAAAGAACCTGTACTCCGACGGAACCTTCATGTCCTCAAGGGACCTGGGACTGTTCTACAAGGATGCAGGGATAACAAAGGATGAGAACATAATAGTCTACTGCAAGACCTCATTCAGGGCTACACAGACTGCCGCCCTGCTTCAGGAAGCTGGCTACACCAACATCAAGGTATATGACGGGGCCTGGGTCGAATGGGAGCAGAAGGGCACTGTTGCAGGACCGGAAACTCCGGCGCCTGTAGGACCATCGGACGGATCATAAACATCTGGAGGAGATTTATAAATGAAGAAGATCATCACAATCATGATGTCAGCAATGCTCGTACTTTCATTGTCAGCATGTGGAAGCAAGGAAGCGCCAGGCGGATCAATGACAGTCCCAACTACTGCACCTACAGCTGCTCCAACAACTGCACCTACAACAGCTCCTGCTGCTGACATGTCAGCGCTTGTGACAAAGTACTTCGCAGAGATGCCTGAGAATGTCTACAAGATAGACAACAAGGAATTCGTTGCAAAGGTCAAGGCTAATGAAGCCATGACAGTTATAGACATAAGAAGCGCTGAAGACTATGGCAAAGGCCATGTCAAGGGTGCGGTCAACATGCCATGGGGACCAGCCATAGCTGCAGGACTCAAGAGCATACCTACTGACAAGCCGGTATACATCTACTGCTACACAGGACAGACTGCAGGACAGGCTGTAACGACACTCAACATAGCGGGAATACCTGCAAGAAGCGTTCATCTTGGATGGAACCTTGGAATATCAAAGGTTGAAGGCTACGAAGCCGCTACAACCACTGAAGCTGCAACACTTACAGGAGAAGCTACCAAGATAGATGCGACTGTACAGAAGGCAATGGACGAGTACTATTCAGGACTTGCTGCCGTATCATCCACCAAGTACAAGAACTACAAGATCTCCGAGGCTGACCTCAAGGCGATGGTCGATGCCAAGGATGCTGGAATGTACATACTTTCAGTAAGAAGCGCGGCTGACTATGCTGCAGGTCATATAGAAGGGGCAAGCAACATACCTTTCGCAAAGGGAATGGCTTCATCCTTCGGAACACTTCCAAAGGACAAGACGATAGTCGTATACTGCTACACCGGACAGACTGCAGGACAGGTTGTCGCAGGACTCAGGCTCATGGGCTATGATGCAGTTTCACTTAACGGTGGAATGGGTAATGCAGCAAATGCTCCTCAGGGCTGGGCAAATGCAGGATACCCTGTAGTAAAGTAATAAGGGAAAATAGGGAAACAGGGTGCCTTTTCGTGATAGAATCATGGAAAGGCACCTACTTTTCAGACATGGAGGCAAGAAGGATGGATTGGATTAGATTCAACGAACCTTATGGAGATGACGAGATATTCAGAAGGGCTGCAGAGATTTCAAAACTTCGCCTTTTTGACGAAGATTCCATCGAAGAGATGCTTCAGAGAAGGCTTTCGTCACTTGACCTGTACAGCGGATCTTTTTCTCCATACTTCATGCAGTCAGCAACTGCCGCACTTGAGGTAATGGCGCTGGCCATGGACTTCAAGCCAGGTGACGAAGTGATAATCCCGTCCTTTACTTATCCAGCCACCGCCAATTCGTTCCTAAGGGCTGGCGCATCCGTTGTCTTTGCTGACATCGAGGAGGATACCTGCAACCTTGACCCAAGATCAGTTGAAAGGGTGATTACCGGAAGGACCAGGGCGATAGTCCCGATACACTACGGCGGAGTTGCTGCGGATATTAATGCACTTGCTGAAATTGCCAAAGCCAGCGGATCTGTCCTTCTTGAGGATTCGGCACACTGCATCGGGGCAAGCTACAAGTGCCAGCCGCTTGGTACCTTCGGTGCCATGGGCGCTGTAAGCTTCCACTGCTCCAAGAACATAACCTCTGCCGGTAAGGGAGGCTGCCTGTTCGTGACAGATGAAGGCTACAGGGATACAGTTTCCGAGATAATCTACCAGGGTACGGACAGGGTGGCCTACAGGGAAGGGAAGGTAAGCTCGTACAGGTGGAAGAGGCCGGGTGGTGAGTACCAGATGCCCTCATTTTCCATGGCGTACCTTGAAGCGTCGCTCGGTAGGCTCACTCAGGTAACTGACAGAAGAAGGGAGATCTGGCTAAGGTACCATTCTCAGCTGAGTCAACTGGAAACTGAAGGATACTTGAGGCTTTGCAGGGTTCCTAAGGATGCAGGCATAAACGGGCATGTCTTCTATATCCTCCTGAACGACAGGAAGGAAAGGGACAGTCTGAAGGCTCATCTTCATATGCACAGGATAGAGGCCTTGACCCACTACGAGCCGCTGCATGTCACAGCTATCGGAAGAAGCAGAGGACGATGCGAAGGGGACATGAATGTTACAAACAGTGTCGCAGGCAGGCTTCTAAGGCTGCCGATGCACATGGGGCTTGAAGATCCTGATGTGGACAGGGTCTGCCAGACTATCTTTAATTTCTTCGGGTATGGCCGGTAGCTCTTTTATCTAAATGGAAGTCGGTATGTCTAGTTAGGGATTGGATTTGAACAAGAATGCCCTCTGCTCCACTATGATGGGGCAGAGGGCATCTTGCCATATTGTATTATTTGATCGGAACCGGCGGGTCAGGGGCTATTTCAACTATCATGCCCAGGTCCTTCCTCATGTCATAGTAGGTGCAGTAAATCTGTTCAGTGAATGGTGGCACTGCCACATAGCCCTCGAACAGGGTTTCGTTGCCTCTGTCCTTGACTGTCTTGACGAACTCATCCTTGTTGTCAATTTCAACATAGATGTGGTGCATGCCTTCTCCATGCTCCCTCAGGAATTCCGCATAGTGGCTGTTTTCATCCATGGGCTGGATAAGCTCGAGGTCAACATTGTACATGGAGCATATGGCTAGTCTTCCGTTGAAGTCAACCTGCTTGCCATGTACATAGGTAGTTCCTGGTATATACTTGAAATCATCCTTGCCTCCCATTATCCATGGACCTATGCCATAGACCTCCTCATATGTCCTGATCGATTTGTCCATGTCCTTCACTACCATGCATATATGGGAAATTTTCTTGATGTGCGAATTGAATTCCTTTTTGTCTTCCATGCTTCAATCCTTTCACAGGACGCATAGGTCCTAATTGCACGAGGCTTCGCTTCAGGTCAGTGGTGATAAGCCCTAGAACAGCGATTTGACGGCTGCAACTATCTTATCAGGGGATACCTTGTATTCAGCCTCAAGCGGCGGGCTGAAAGGTACAGGGCAGAACGGGGCTCCAAGCCTTGCGATCGGGGCATCAAGAAGGTCCATTCCATATTCAGCGACTACGGCTGCTATTTCTGCACCGAAGCCGCCCTGCTTTACTGCCTCGTGTGCGATGACAAGCTTATGGGTCTTCGCTATCGATTCAAGTATGCCTTCCCTGTCAAAAGGAACCAGAGTCCTCACATCGACCACTTCAGCGCTTATCCCTTCTGATGCAAGGATTTCTGCAGCCTTCAGGGAATTGTGGAGGATATTGCCCCAGGATACTATTGTCACATCCTTGCCTTCGCGGGCTACAGCGGATTTGCCGAGTGGAACAACATAGTCGCCTTCAGGGGTATCACCCTTGACTGCAAGTGTGCTGAGTGACTGCATGAACACTACGGGGCTGTCATCCCTTATAGCGGCTGTCATGAGTCCTTTTGCGTCTGCAGGGTTTGAAGGGATTACGACCTTAAGTCCCGGAATGTGGCAGAAAAGGCTCTCAAGGCTCTGGGAATGCTGGGCTGCAGCACCTCCCGTGATTCCATATTCCGCGAGAAGGACTATAGGAAGCTTGACCTGACCTCCGTTCATGTAGCTGAATTTCGCTATCTGGTTGGCAATTTCGTCAAAAGCGACCAGCATGAAGTCGTTGAAGTTGAACTCAAGTATCGGCCTCAGTCCGACGAGGGCCGAACCTAAACCTAGTCCTGCTATTGCGGTCTCAGTGATCGGAGTGTCTATCAGCCTGTCAGCATAGTCCTTTTTGACTGTCAGATACATTCCGAAGCTCCCGCCCCAGGAAACATCTTCACCTGCGATGAATATGTTGGGGTCCTTGGCCATTTCGCCCATCATGGCTTCTGCTATCGCTTCTGCGAACATTTTTTCTCTCATCGTATTCACCCCCCCTATTTGGCGTATGTGCCGGCGGTCAGCTCGGAAAGCTCCGGATAAGGGCTTTCCTCGGCAAACTTCACCGCAGCCTCGAGCTCGCTTGCGACATCATTGACTATCGAATCAAGCTCTTCTTTGGAAACGCCGAAGTCGAGCAGGTATTTCTCGAATCTTGGGATGGGGTCCCTGGCCATCCATTCCTTCCTTTCCTCATCGGTCCTGTAAAGCTCAGGGTCACCGACGAAATGACCTCTCTGCCTCCAGGTCTTGAACTCGAGCAGCGTAGGCCCGAATCCCTGTCTTGCGCGGGTTATGGCTTCCTTCGCCACCTCGTAGACCTCGAGGATATTGTTGCCGTCAGCCGTAACTCCTGGGATGCCGTAGCCTGCCGACCTGTCAGATACGTTTATTATGTTCTGATGTCTTGCCTGCCTGGTATACAGGCCCATGCCATTGTTCTCATTGACGAACACGACAGGAAGCTTCCAGGTGGATGCCATGTTCAGTGATTCATGGAAGGTTCCTCTGTTGGATGCGCCATCACCGAAGAAGACAACTGCAACATCATCGGTCTTCAGGTACTTCATGCCGAAGGCTGCTCCCGTGGCAATAGGCATTCCTGCTCCGACAATTCCATCTGCGCCCAGTATCCCGAGTGCTCTGTCAGCAATATGCATGGATCCGCCTTTTCCCTTGCAATAGCCAGTTGACTTTCCGTAGAGCTCGGCCATCATGAGGTCAAGCCTGCCACCCTTTGCGATGCAGTGTCCATGTCCTCTGTGCGTGCTTGCTATCTGGTCAGTATCCCTCAGGTTTGCACATACACCAGCAGCAATGGCCTCTTCACCCAGATAAAGATGTATGAAGCCGGGAATCCTCTGATCCATGAACAGGTCGCTTATCCTCGTCTCGAACTGCCTGATCTTGTTCATGGTTTTCCACATGGAGAGAAGCTTTACCTTGTCCAGTTCCATTTGACAACCTCCTTTGGTCTTGAGATATGCAAAAAAGATGCTCTGTGAAGGGTTTGAGAGTTGCTTGCGTGATTCAGATTGAATTGCATCTGCATTGGTAGGATCCTTATATTCAAGGTATCATAAAACACAACCGCAAACATTGACATTCAGGCACAAAATTAATTGAAAATTTGTAATATTTGCACTAAACTTTTAATAAGGGCGGTCTGCTTCCTGGTAAGAAGATGATGACAAGGTCCTTATCCAGGTCATCAAATGAGCAGGATACGAAGAGGAGCCTTTTGGAGGTGATAAAAATGGGATTGTGGTTTGATGAGATTTCAAGGGAGCTATCCGAAGACTGGGAGATAAGGTCATTTGAGTCCTTTCCTTCACGAATAAGCCATGTGACTATACTTGATGAAGATTTCGAAGGACCCAAGGAGGGCATGATTTACGTATCAACCTGGAATTCGATTGAAAAGCTGAATAGGTATCCCGGGATGAACCTTATTGTGGTTGCTGATGAAGCGATGGAATTCTTCCCGATGTCAACAAACTGCAACCTGATCCTTCTTGTCAGCTGCGAAGGGATAAGGAAGGTGGCTGACCGTATCCAGGACATCATGATCGAGCATTCAAGGACCATGGACAACGACATATCGATTCTTGATGCAGCAATTGATGGGGGCGGGATCCAGGGCATACTCGAAATGGCATTCAGGATTCTTGGCAATCCGATCATGGTGACGGACAGGTGCTTCAATGTAATTGAGCACACAAAGGGCATGAAGGTCGAAAATGTGGAGTGGAATAGAAACATCAACATGGGGAGAAGCTCTGATGCGCTTGTGCGAAACTGGATACAGGATCGCGTATTTGACAGGCATATTGAGGAAAGGTCGCCTATCCTCATATCATCCGGTCTGGAAAAGAAGGACAAATGGCTAGCAGGAAGAATCGAGGTAAGGGGACAGACCGCCGGATATGTTGGAGTCCTGGAATACAAAAGGGGGTTCAGGAAATCCGACTACCATACTGTTGAGATGATCTGCAGGCTGCTGGCTGCAGTTGCAGGAAGCAAGTCAAATGAGGGGGTATCCCTTGGATTCGTTAACGACGAGATACTTACAGACCTGCTTGCAGGGCGTGAGGACACCATAAGCCCTGTAGTTCTCTCTGACAGGCTGAGAAGGATAAACATGGGACAGATAGAGTCCTTTCAGGTACTGGTCCTGGATGTTGATCCTTTTGACAGCACAAGGATGCTCGTACCTTATCTTATTGACAATATCGGCAGACTGGTTGAGAAGGTGTCAGCAGTGGAATTTGAGAACAACCTTGTGCTCATCATTGCCATAAAGAGATACGCCTACATCAAGAAGCACGACATTGGATTTCTTGAAAAGTACCTGTCGGAACGAAGCCTGCATGGCGGACTAAGCCGGTCGTTTGAAGAGATCATGGACATAAGGAAGTATTACAGGCAGGCGGTATCTGCAATGAAGAGCGGATTCAGGCTTGAACCCTCCAAGTCACTTTACCATTACGATGATTATGCCGCTTATGCCATGATGGATGAATGCTGCGCGAAAAGGGACCTCCTGGAATTCTGCCATCCTGCTGTTTTGGGCTTGCATGAGAAAGACAGGAGTGAGGGGACGGATGACCTGCTTACCCTGATAGAATATATGGCTTCTTTCAGGAACATGAATAAGGCGGCGCAGGTTCTGGGAATACACAGAAACACCCTGAGCTACAGGATTTCAAGAATAATTGACGATACCAGACTTGATCTGGATAACGGTCTTGTGGTATCGGAACTGCTGCAGTCAGTAAGGATACTTGAATATCTCAATATGACCTGAACCGGGGGTTTGTACGTACCGATATGGCGTGATGTAGCAAAGGCTGAATCATCATTTTCCTGTTTGTACAAGTACCCGAAAGGACTTGAACGGGATATAATCAGGGAGAGGGTTTCAATATACCCAGGATATAGAGTTAGGATATTTAATAACCGGAGGTGTAACCGTGCCGCTTGAAATCATAAGAAATGACATCATTAAGGTAAATGCCGATGCCATAGTAAATCCCACGAACAGGGCTTTAGATGCTGGAGGTGGAGTTGACCTTGAAATACACAAGGCTGCTGGGCCTAAGCTGGCTGAGGAATGCAGATCCCTGGGGGAATTGCCTGTTGGTAAGGCAAGGATAACCAAGGGATACGACCTTCCTGCAAGGTATGTCATACATACGGCGGGGCCTGTCTGGCAGGGCGGAAATTCCGGTGAAGAAGGACTGCTTAAGAGTTGCTACAGGAGCTCACTTGACCTTGCGAAGGAATACGGGCTTGAAAGTGTTGCGTTCCCTCTGATTTCTTCAGGAAGCTTCGGGTATCCCAAGGACCTGGCGCTAAGGACAGCGATATCATCCATAGGTGAGTTCCTGCTTTCAAATGACATGAAGGTTTACCTTGTGGTATACGACAAGGACTCCTTCATGCTTTCAGGCAAGCTCTTCGCTTCTATCACACAATATATAGACGAGAAGTATGTGGAGGAGAAGCCAGCGTCGGTAAGAGAGCGACGTGGCGATATGCTTGCGGCAGAAATGATGTCTCCCATGGAGTCTCAGGCTATTCCAAGGAAAAGCAAGAGGAGCCTTGACGAGGTGGTCGGACAGATGGATGAGACCTTCTCAAGGAGCCTTCTTAGGATAATTGACGAAAAGGGGCTGAAGGACTCCGATGTCTACAAGAAGGCCAACGTTGACAGGAAGCTTTTCTCGAAGATTAAAAGCGATGCCTTCTACAAGCCGAGCAAGCCTACAGCAATAGCATTTGCAATAGCACTTGAGCTTAACCTGGATGAGACTAAGGACCTGCTCATGAAGGCGGGATTTGCTCTCTCAAACAGCAGCAAGTCGGACCTTATCATCCAGTATTTCCTTGAGAGGGAAATCTATAACATATTCGAGATAAACGAAGCTTTGTACGGCTTCGGCCAGGCTGCTCTGGGAGTATGAGGATTGGCCTCAAGCATCAGTATCAGATAACTGTAATGTCAGGTTTTTCATTTGTCGCCTGCCAGGCGACCTTATCATACCTGTGAAATGGTAACCTTAAGTCAGAAAAAAGAACTGGAGGTTATCAACATGAAAAAGAGTCTTACAGAGCTGGTATTCATCCTTGACAGGAGCGGATCCATGAGCGGACTTGAAAGCGACACGATTGGCGGTTACAATGCGCTGCTTGACAAGCAGAGGAAGGAACCTGGGGATGTCATCCTTACGACGGTGCTTTTCGACGACAGGTATGAACTGCTGCATGACAGGATAAACCTTAAGGGTGTCGCTCCGATAACAGACAAGGAGTATTTCGTGAGAGGAAGCACTGCTCTCCTTGATGCCATAGGCAATACGGTGAACAAGATAGTGAATGTGCAGAGGCATACGGCTGAGGATGAGAAGGCTGAGAACGTCATGTTCATCATTACAACCGACGGGATGGAGAATGCAAGCCGAGAGTTCACCTATGAGAAGATAAGGCATATGATAGGGCGTCAGAAGGAAAAGTATGGCTGGGAATTCATGTTCCTCGGAGCCAACATCGATGCTGTGGCAACAGCGGAGCGTTTCGGAATAGACAGGGACAGGGCGGCTAACTACAATGCCGACAGCGAGGGCACCAAGCTGAACTATGAGGTGATCAGCGAGACTGTAAGCTGCATGAGGGCTGAAAGCAGCATCCCGCAGGACTGGAAGGAACGGATCGATGAGGACTTCAAGAAGCGAAGGAGGAACAGATGACCATGCTTGGAGCTATTATAGGGGATATCGCAGGTTCGGTATACGAGTGGAATAACATAAAGACCAAGGACTTTCCTCTGCTGACAAGAAGATGCTTCTTCACGGATGATACTGTAATGACAGTGGCTGTAGCGGAAGGGATAGAAAAAGGGGGAGACAAGGGAGACTTCGTCTTCTCCATGAAGAAATACGGCAGGCTGTACCCTGATGCGGGATATGGCGGCCGGTTCGGAAGCTGGCTGTTTTCAGAAGATACAGCTCCATATGGAAGCTATGGGAACGGGTCAGCTATGAGGGTCTCACCAGTTTCCTGGGCGTATGACAGTATCGGACAGGTGGAGGAAAAGGCGGCTCTCAGCGCTGTGGTCACCCACAGCCATCCTGAAGGTATAAAGGGGGCGCAGGCTACTGCAGCCTGCATCTTCCTTGCAAGGACAGGAAGCTCCAAGGATACCATAAGGGAGTACGTGGTGAGAAGGTACGGCTATGACCTTGGAAGGAGCCTGAACCAGATCAGGCCAGACTACAGGTTCAATGAGACATGCCAGGAGACTGTTCCTCAGGCAATAACTGCCTTCCTTGAGAGCACAAGCTTTGAGGATGCCATAAGGAATGCAATCTCCCTAGGAGGAGACAGCGACACCCTTGCAGCCATAACAGGAAGCATTGCTGAGGCTGCATACGGGATACCTGGGGAGCTTGAAGAAAGGGCATTTGAATTCCTTGACGAAAGGCTCGGAGCTGTAGTAAGAAGATTCAGGGAAGAGTATGTAAGATAGTCCATATTATAAAGATGATCCGATGATTGAAGTCACCCGAAAGGCTCTCCTGACGGGTGACTATTCATTTTGGCAGGACAAGGTCCTTTCAAGCGTTTCATATGCTGCAATGGGAAAGGAGATTGCATTTAGTTATGTCGCTGTCCTTATTCGAGGTTGAGAAAGCTTAACAGTCAAGCTTCGTGGAAATGTGAAACATATAATTTGTGGGATCACTCGTTAATATGTCAAGATAAAGCTATAAAAACTTGACAAATGCAGATCCGATACTTACGATTTACTCAAGAAGGCGGGTGAAATAGAATGACTTTTGCTGGTGCCATTGCAGAGACAATTTTGAGATATCCAGAACTTAAAATCATTGACAGCCAGATAGTGTACAAAGAAAAATTCAGTGAGGTATCAGAACAGGCGTTTTATAAAACCTTATCCCGCATGGAAAAGAAAGGTGAAATATTCAGGATTAAAAAGGGTGTATATTGCAGACCAAAGATCGGCAGGTTCGGCGTGGTGGTCTCTGGAGAGACGGATATTTTAGAGCATTTGCTAGGCAAGAATAAAAACAATGGCATTGTTATCGGATATAGGATGTATTCAAGTCATGATTTGACTACACAAGTATCAAAAACGGTAAATGTCTATTCGAATGTTCCATACCAGGAGAATAAAGTGATTAAAAATGTACATGCAAAGAGAGTAGAACTCAAATTTGAACCTGCAGTCGTTAGGTTAATTGAATTGCTTGAGGTCCTCGAACATTTTCGTAGTATTGAAGATCTCAATAAGCTAAAGCTGTATTCTTTTCTTGAAATGTCAGCTAAATATTATGATGATAAGCTGCTGCAGAAGGTGCAGAAAGAGATTGGTTACAAGAAGAGTACACTTGCATCCTTGAAAAACGTCCTCGACTACTTCGGTATCAGCAATTCTATTTCTCATTACCTAAAAGGAACTTCTACCTATATTTCGATAAATATGGAGATCCTGAAATAGTTTTGGATCAGAATCTTCAGCATTATAAAAATCAATAAAGTAAACAAGGGAGAAAATCCATATATCGACGATTGAGAGCAGTAAAAGCAATAAAAACACAAATATTATTCAAACTTTATTCATTTCTATACAAATTCATATTGACTTATCGTTATTATGAAAATATAATAACAACATAAGTAACGGCGCTTGAAGAGAAAATCTTCGGGCGCCTTTTTACTTATTCAAAAATGCGGAATTTGTTGGTTGAATTTAAATTCGGGACAAAATATGTAAAAGTTTACGAGGGGTATTGATAATGTTTACATTATTCGATATAATTTGAAATGTAGCAAAAAGATACGGATAATCTCAATATGAGACATGAAAATGACGAAAATATGGACTGAAATTGAAAATGTATCAAATTGAGATTTTGTATTACGGATGAGTAAAGATTCTGGAAATTGTCCTGAATTTAAAAATGATTAACTAAAACCGCGAATATTTCATGCTGTAATCTATGGGGTAAAAATAGATTAAATTAAAGTCTAGGAGGAAAATATGACAAATATCGTGAATGTTCCAAGTCTTACAACTGATGAAAGGGTGAATATGCTTAGGGCGGCCATAGAGCACAGGGCAACCTGGATGGGACTCATGTATTCCGAAGCCAAGGCGATGGGATATGACGCAGAGGCGTTCACAAGGGCTGCAATAAGGAAGACCGGGAGGATCCACGGTGAGGCCATCAAGAACCAGATGGTGGACGCACAGGACATACCGTATTTCAAGACTCTGTTCCTCCATGAGGGAGTACTGAAGTACTTCGAGATGGATGTCAAGAACCTTGACAGGGACAACCTGGTGGTTGAGTTCAACTACTGCCCGCTTATATCAGCATGGAAGAAGCTTGGCTTTGATGACGAGACCTGCGAGCTGCTTTGCGACATGGCGATGGACGGGGACAGAGGTATAGCTGAGACCATGGGTTACACATTCGACCTGACTGATACCATAGCCAAGGGCTGCAAGACCTGCAAGCTTCACTTCCACAAATAGGCGCATCATCACAATGCCGTTTCCAACTCATGCTTCATTTTAGGTGTATCGACTGCTTGAAGGAATAATCGACAGAAAGGGGATTATCATGAAGAAAATCACAAAGCTCGTAGCACTGGCAGCAATCTCGACAATGATCCTACCGGTACTCGCAGGATGCGGATCAAAAGCCCCAACACAGGAAGCACCCATAAAGGTAGCGGTAGCCGCACCTCAGACAGGGGACTATGCGGAATACGGAACAGGCTTCAAGAATGCCGTGAACCTAATGGCTGAAGAGTGGAACGCAAAGGGCGGGGTACTTGGAAGGAAGATCGAGGTAGTCGTCTATGACGACAAGAACAACGGAGAAGAGGCTGCGACAATAGCCGAGAAGATAGCAAGCGACAAGAGCATATCGGCTGTTATAGGACACTTCGCATCAGGCGTTGCCATGGCAGCGACTCCGAAGTACCAGGAGACAGGTATCGTCAACATATCCCCATCAGCATCACACGCTGACTTCACCAAGGAAGGAAACTTCATATTCAGGAACAACACAGTTATCTCCATAGAATCCAAGGCAGCAGTTGAAATAGCTCTGAATACCCTTGGAAAGAAGAAGATAGGAGTCCTTTCAGTTAAGACTGACTGGGGCACGAACACTGCAGGCATAGTCAAGAAGCTCATAGCTGAGCTTGGCGGAGAGCTTGTTGACCATCAGGAGATAGTTGACGGAACAGTTGACTTCAGCCCGAACATATCCCAGCTCAACAGCGCTGGTGCCGAGGTAGTGATAGTAGCGGCGATGTACAATACGCTTGCACCTCTTGCAACACAGTACAAGGCAGTGAACAAGGACATACAGTTCGTTGGCTTCTCAAATGCATACAGCCAGCAGCTCATAGAGCTTGCGAAGGAAAATGCTGAAGGGATCCACTTCCCGGCGCAGTTCTTCTCAGGGTCGACCAAGCCTGAAGTTTCGAAGTTCGTTGAAGCCTACAAGGCAAAGTACGGTTCAAACCCTTCAAGCCTCACAGCACAGGCATATGACAGCATGGGTATAATCCTCACTGCAATACAGAATGCAAAGTCGACTGACAGGGCGAAGATAAGGGATGAAGTTGAAAAGATACAGTACAGCGGAGTGACAGGAGCGACCAAGTTCAATGAGAACAGGGACTCCGTAAGGCCGTTCACAGTTGTCAAGATCGAAGGCGGAAAGTTCGTAGAAGTAAAATAGCAGTTTGTGAAGCCGGCAATGGAGCTAAGGAAATAACTTATTGCCGGCTTCATGGGTTTTATGCCCGGTACATGCGACAGGGGGAAAAGATATGTTCTTAGAGCAGCTAATCAACGGCATCACACTGGGAATGGTCTACGCGCTTATAGCCGTCGGCTACTCTTTGGTATTCGGCATACTGAGGCTTGTGAATTTCTCGCATGGCTCCGTATATGCCTTCGGAGCGCACTTCGCACTCCTTTTCATATCGATGAATTTGGGGGTAATCCCTGCAATAGCCTTGAGCGTAATACTCACAGGAGTACTGGGAGTCCTTATAGACAAGTCGGCGCTGCAGCCGCTCCGGTCGAAGAAGTCAAAGCCCATAGCGGCGCTCATTACGACGATCGGAATCTCATACATCATACAGAACCTGCTTATGATCGGCTTTGGAAGCCAGACGAAGTTCTTCCCGAAGCTTTTCGACTACGGCACCGTGAACATACTAGGCTCACAGATAGGGACCACACAGCTGTTCATATTCCTGGTGTCGCTTGTACTCCTTTCAGTCCTTACCTACATAATAAGGTTTACCAGGGTAGGCCTTGCGATGAGGGCTGTTGAGCAGAACCAGAAGGCGGCTCACCTCATGGGCATAGACGTCAACAAGGTCATAACCTTCACGTTCTTCCTGGGAGGGGCATCTGCCGCGATAGCAGGCTCGCTTATCAGCGGCTACTACCAGATGGTATATGCAGGCATGGGCTTCATGGCGGGAATGAAGGCATTCTCGGCGGCTGTCCTTGGAGGGATAGGGGTCCTTTACGGATCCATATTCGGCGGAGTGGTAGTTGGAATATCCGAAAGCTTCGCTGCTACCTACCTTGGCGGCAGCTACAGGGATGCGGTGGCGTTCGTGATCCTTATACTTGTCCTTCTTGTAAGGCCAAACGGCCTGTTCGGCAAGAAGGGGATAACGAAGGTGTAATATGAGAGAGAAGATGGAAAAGGTGAGGCTTTCAGGCCTCATGGATAAGATAACAGCATTCTATTCAAGGTACAGGCTCCTTTCAAATATCGCCCTGGCACTCATTGTCATCCTGCTTCCCTTCATTGTGGGGTCGCAGTACGTAATGAGGATAGTCATAATGATCGGGGTCTACGCGATACTTGCCCAGTCACTGGGACTCATAACAGGCTATGCGGGACAGACTTCCCTTGGTCATGCGGCATTCTATGCCATAGGTGCCTATACCTCGGCGATAATAAGCATACAGACAGGACTCAGCTTCTTCATAACCGCTCCTGTAGCCGCAGTCTTTGCGGCCCTCATGGGACTTGCTCTGGGACTGCCGACGCTGAGGCTTTCAGGCACATACCTGGCGATAACCACTTTAGGCTTCTCCGAGTTCGTGAGGATGGTGCTCCTTAACTGGGAGCCGGTTACGAACGGTCCTCTTGGTATCTCAAGGATACCGAGACCGAACCTGTTCGGGGTCGACCTCATAGTGGGAAACAACGGACTCTACTACCTGATGCTGGTGTTTCTCGTGATCACCACGGTAGTCATATACAACATAGTCAATTCGAAGGTTGGCCGTGCACTCATGTCCATAAGGGATGATGAGCTTGCTGCCACCATGATGGGAGTAAAGACCACCTACTACAAGGTGCTTGTATTTGTCATAGGTGCTTTCTTCGCGGGTCTTGCAGGCGCGTTCTATGCGCACATGATCAGGTTTATCGACCCCAACACATTCACCTTCGACACATCCATACTCATACTCAGCATAGTCATACTCGGAGGAATGGGTACCATAAAGGGGATGTTCGTGGGCTCTGCGCTTCTCATTTCCTTTCCGGAGGTCATGAGGTTCCTGCAGGAGTACAGGTTCGTCGTGTATGGCATCGTACTGGTCCTGACAATGAGGTTCAGGCCGCAGGGGATACTTGGAGGTCAGAAGAAGACGCCATACAGGCTGCCAAAGGGAGTGACCGAGGAAGCCATTGAGAATAAGGAACAACGGATGAAGGAGATGAAAGCGGGATGGCATATCTAGAGGTCAAGGACATTTCGATGCGGTTCGGCGGCCTTGTTGCCGTGGACCAGGTATCAATCTCCGCTGAAAAGGGCGAGATAGTCAGCATAATAGGACCCAATGGAGCTGGAAAGACTACCCTCTTCAACATGCTTACAGGCGTGTACAAGGTAACGGAGGGTGAGATCAGCCTTAATGGAAAGACAATAAGCGGCATGCTGCCGCAGGACATAGTCAAGGCAGGGATGGCAAGGACCTTCCAGAACGTGAGGCTCTTCGGGGACATGAGGGTCATTGAGAACGTACTTCTCGGCATGCATGTCAACACAAGCTACAGCTTCATGGATGCTGTGCTGAGGACAAGGAGATTCAAATCAGCCGAGGCGGAAAAGCACAGGGAGGCCATAAGGCTCCTTGACTCCATAAAGCTCAGGGAAAAGATGCACAGCTATGCCACGAACCTTCCCTATGGTGACCAGAGGAGGCTTGAGATAGCGAGGGCAATAGCAACCGGGGCAAGCGTCCTGCTGCTTGATGAGCCTGCTGCGGGCATGAACCCTCAGGAGACTGACGAGCTCCTTGAATACATAAGGAAGCTGAAGTCTGACGGGCATACCGTCATACTCATAGAGCATGACATGAGTCTTGTCATGAACATATCAGACAAGATCTATGTGCTGGACTACGGAAAGAAGATAGCTGAAGGTCTGCCTAAGGAAATCGCGAAGAACCCGAGGGTAATCGAGGCCTACCTTGGAAGGAGGGATGAAAATGCTGACAGTCAGGAATCTTAACACGCACTACGGCAACATCCATGCCCTCAAGGGGGTTGACCTTGAGGTAAAACAGGGTGAGATAGTAACCCTTATCGGAAGCAACGGTGCGGGGAAGAGCACGACCTTAAGCACTGTGACCGGACTATTGAAGCCTACAAGGGGAGAGATCACATTCAATGGTGTGAACATTGCCGGGAAGCCGCCCTCTGAGATAGTAAGGATGGGCATCAGCCTTTCGCCGGAGGGCAGGGAGGTGTTCCCCGCACTTACTGTGGAGGAGAACCTTTCACTTGGTGCGTTCACCAGGAATGACAAGGCTGCTGTAAAGAGGTCCTATGACAGGGTATATGACCTTTTCCCGAGGCTTTCGGAAAGGAAGAAGCAGACAGCGGGAACCCTTTCAGGCGGAGAACAGCAGATGCTTGCAATTGGAAGGTCGCTGATGGCGGAGCCGCAGCTGCTGATGCTCGACGAACCGTCACTGGGGCTTGCTCCAAAGCTTGTCATGATGATATTTGACCTGATAGTTTCGATAAACAAGCAGGGAACGACTATACTTCTCGTTGAGCAGAACGCGAACATGGCCCTGTCCATAGCGCACAGGGGATACGTGCTTGAAACGGGCAGGGTGACACTTACAGACGATGCCAGAGCACTTGCGACCAATGAGGCCGTAAGGCGGGCTTATCTCGGACAGGTTGAAGAATTTTAATTTGGGGGGTGCAGAATGAAGAAGATAATTAACAGTCCTGACAAAGTTGTCTCTGAAATGCTTGAAGGTATGGAGAAGGCTCATAAGAGCCTGAGGTATGTCAGGGAGCTTGAGGTGATAACGAGAAGGGAGAAATCGGATAAGGTAGGCCTTGTCTCCGGAGGAGGAAGCGGCCACGAGCCTTCACATGCAGGCTATGTTGGAAAGGGAATGCTTGACTCGGCTGTTGCGGGCAACGTATTCGCTTCGCCTTCGCCTGACAGGATACTGAAGGGTATAGAGGAGGCAAATTCCGGTAAGGGAGTTCTCCTTGTCATAAAGAACTACTCGGGCGACATCATGAACTTCGAGATGGCGAAAGACCTTGCCGTGATGGACGGGATAGAGGTCGACAGCGTTGTGGTAAGGGATGACGTGGCAGTACCTGACAGCACCTATTCGACTGGCAGAAGGGGCATAGCAGGAACCGTATTTATCCACAAGATAGCAGGAGCCAGGGCTGAAGCGGGCGGAACACTGCCTGAGGTCAAGGCAGCTGCGGAAAAGGCCATCTCAAGGATAAGGTCCATGGGTATGGCAATGACTCCATGTACGCTTCCTGGAGTAGGAAAGCCGGGATTCTCACTTGCTGACGACGAGATCGAGATAGGCATGGGAATCCACGGTGAGCCCGGTGTGAACAGGAGCCACATACTTTCAGCTGAAGCGCTTGCTGAGGTCCTCCTTGAGAAGATACTTGATGACTACGACTATTCCGGCAAGGAGGTTGCCCTCATGGTCAACGGCCTTGGCGGTACTCCTCTCATGGAGCTCTACATACTTAACAATGAGGTGGAGAGGATACTGTCTGCAAAGGGCATAAAGGTATACAGGACATTTGTCGGGAACTTCATGACATCCCTTGAGATGTCAGGCTGCTCACTTACACTAATGGACCTTGATGACGAGCTGAAGGAGCTTCTGGATGCGCCATGCGACACTCCGGCGCTTAAGGGGTAGGGAATGAATATGACGAAGAAGGATTACCTCGACTATATAGAGCTTGTTACAAAAAAGCTCGAGGAGAACAGGGATTACGTCACTGAACTTGACGCTGCTACCGGAGACGGGGACCACTGGGTGAACATGAACATGGGCTTCCAGAAGCTCATTGCTAGCCGTGAGGCTCTTGAATCACTTAGCCTCAGGGACATGTTCAAGAAGATAGGCATGCTCATAATGTCAACGGTCGGAGGCTCTTCAGGAGTGCTCTACGGCAGCGCCTACATAAAGGCGTCACAGGCGATCGGGGACAATGAGGTCATAGACATACCTCTTCTCCATGCGATACTTGAGGCGAAGCTCACGGCGATAATGGAGAGAGGGAATGCAAAGCCCGGCTACAAGACCATGATCGACCCTCTATACACTGCGGCAGTCAGGATGAAGGCCGGAATGGAAGCCGGAATGGATGATACCTCAATAATATCAGAGATGAAGCGGGGAGCCGTTGAAGGAATGGAAGCTACCAGGGGCATGGAGGCTGTAAAGGGAAGGGCGACGTACCAGACCAATAAGGGTGTAGGGTGCCTTGACCCGGGAGCCGTCACAATGTGCTACCAGCTGGAGCTTCTCGCGGATTGCATGAAGCCTTAGAAAGGACTGATTTTTGTGAACCTCCTTCACATCAAGGACATCGCGAACAAATACTCACGGGCGATCTCGACGATACTGGATATTGACGTTATCATAATCGACAGCGAGTACAACAAGATCGCCTACACTTCACGGAATGTCAGCAACCAGTTGCCGGTGACACGTACCTCCGTCATCGGCGAGGTGCTGACTACCGGGAAGGTGCTAATCATAGAGGACAACAAGAAGTATCCCATCTGCAAGAACTGCGCGGACAGCTCGCAGTGCAGGATCCAGGGGATGATATCAGTTCCGATCATGTACAACGAGAGACCGGTAGGCGCTGTGGCACTGCTTGTTCCCAAGAACATGAAGACTGAGATATTCGGCAAGGTGGGTCCTGCCATAGATTTCCTTGAAAGCATGGCTGACCTCCTCTCCTTCAGGCTCAAGAACATGGAGGACTATGCGCTGCTTGAGAAGACGAAGAGCGAGCGTGAGACGATAATAAACACCATCGAGGAGGGTCTGCTCTCACTTGATGGCAGGAACGAGGTCTCGTTCTGCAACGACCAGTTCCTGAAGTACTTCAGCATTGAAGAGGATATCCTTGGAAAGAACGCGGAAGACATATTCAGGAACAGCACAATAAGCAACATGATACTGTCCCCCAAGGACAAGATAGTCAAGAGCCTGTTCCTCGAGGACAAGGGCCAGAGTTTCAGGGGCATAGTGTCCAAAAAGAATGTCGTGGTTAACGGAACCAAGGAGGGGACTCTCCTTTCGTTCAAGAGCCTAAGGGACAGCCATTGGAGCTATTCTTCGGTAATGGACAGGTACAAGTCCCTTAGCTTTGACAAGCTTCGCTCAAGCGACCAGTGCATGGTGGAGACCATCGAGAAGGCGAAGGAATTTGCCATTGATGGCTGCAACGTGCTCATAGGTAGCGAGGACGGGCTTGAGGTGATGGAGATCGCAAGGTCCATGCACAACTTCTCAGACAGGTCCAAGGAAAGGTTCGTAAGGATGGACTGCACCGGAAAGACATACAGTGACCTTGAGAACGAGCTTTTCGGGACTGACAGGAATCCGCTCCTGGGAGCCCTGAACCTGGCTAACCAGGGTACGGTGCTTATAACTAACATCGACCAGTGCCCGCTTTACCTGCAGAAGGACATACTGGATGTCATAAAGTACAGGAAGAATCCCAGGAACCAGGAAGAGCATGAAGCGAAGGACATAAGGTTCATAATGCACACTTCAAGGGACCTGAAGGAGCTCTCGGGCAAGAAGATGTTCAACGACGAGCTCCATTACAGGCTCATGGAGAACTCCCTTGAGATTCCGCCTCTGAGGGCCAGGAAGAAGGACCTCCCCTTCATCATAGAAGGAAGGATAAGGGAGCTTGCAATAAGGCACGGCAAGAGCGAGCTCAGATTCTCGAAGGGCGCACTGGACGTACTTGCAGGACACACCTGGCCCGGGAACTTCAGTGAGCTTGACAAGACCCTTGAGACCATAATATTCAATGCCGAGGGCAAGACAGTTGAAGAAAATGACATAATGTCCTTCGGCTTCTTCAGGGAAGAGGAGAAGAGCTGCAACCTTGAGATCATAGAGGAACAGCTGCTAAGGCAGATGGTGGCTGACAAGATGAGCAAGGAAGCGATCGCTGAAAAGATGGGCATAAGCCGGGCTACCCTTTACAGGAAGCTCAAGAAGCAGGGACTGCAATAGACAGGTCAAAAAAGGAGGTGATCGGGCATGACAGAGGACATCTATAAGAAGATACTTATGAAGGAGCTCATACCGGCCCTTGGCTGCACCGAACCCATAGCCATTGCACTGGCGGCGGCCAAGGCCAGGGAGGTCCTGGGAGGGATGCCTGATTCGGTAGTCATCAGCTGCAGCGGCAATATCGTTAAGAATGTCAAGGGTGTCACTGTGCCCAACTCCGGGGGGATGAAGGGCATAACCGCAGCTGCGGTGCTTGGAATTTGCGGAGGTGATCCTGGGAAAGGCCTTCAGGTCCTTGAAGGGATCACCGACGAGGACAGGCTGGAGGCAAGAAGGCTATTAAGGGACAAGGACGTAAGGATAGTACTCGTCGAGGACGAGGAGAACCTGTACCTTGCTGTAAGACTTGAGAATGGGGATGGCAGCTCCATGGTCGAGATCAAGTACGACCATACAAGGTTCTACAGCATAGAGAAGGATGGAAAGAAGCTCTATGAATGCGATGCAGTGAATGGAGCTTCCGAGGATACCGACAAGTCCTGCCTGTCCCTGAAGAGCATAATCGAGTATGCGGACAGCGTAGACCTTATGGAGAACTGGGACCTGGTTGAGGTACTGGACAGGCAGATAAACCTAAACTCAGCGATAGCTGACGAAGGCCTTTCCAGAAGGTATGGAGCAGAGGTGGGAAGGACAATAATGGAGAGCGGTGACCCGAAGGACCCGCGCACCAGGAGCAAGGCCAGGGCCGCTGCAGGCTCTGACGCAAGGATGGGCGGCTCAAGCCTGCCTGTTGTCATAAATTCAGGCAGCGGCAACCAGGGCATGACAGTATCCATACCGGTAATAGAATTCGCAAGGTCCATGGAGGTTCCGATGGATAAGCTGTACAGGGCGCTTATAGTATCAAACCTGATGGCTATACATCAGAAGAAGTACATAGGAAAGCTCTCGGCCTTCTGCGGAGTGGTAAGCGCTTCAGCTGCGGCAGGCAGCGGAGTCGGCTATCTTATGGACTACGACTACAAGACCATATCAAGCATTGTGACCAATACCATCGCAACCACAGGGGGGATGGTGTGCGACGGAGCAAAGCCCTCCTGCGCTTCAAAGATCGCCATGGCACTGGACAACATGATCATGGCTATCAACATGAGCAGGGAGGGTAGGACCTTCCACCAGGGTGAAGGCCTTGTAGGATCGGATGTAGAGGAAACTGTCAGGAACATCGGCAGGATGGCCAGGCAGGGGATGAAGAACACCGATACCGAGATACTTAACATAATGATAGAGAATTGAAGACCTGGATTCCATGCTCGCATGGATATCCAGGTCTTTCCAATCTATTTAGTTACAGTTGTCCTTCTCTTAATTGAAAAATGGGTCAATCACAAAACCTGT
>NZ_AXUN02000017.1 GCF_000495435.3 Youngiibacter fragilis 232.1
CAACTACAATATACAAGGAGTAAGTAAGGTAATGCCAGGACTCTGGAACAAGTCCAGGTTCAAGGTGTCTGATGGAATGGTAAAATTTATAGTGATAATTTCTATAACAATCAACCTTCTTCAGTTCTTCCTGCTTGCATCTGACCTGACAACCCCGTTGCTGATAGGGAATATCGCTGTAATAGCTTTCGCATTCATCTATTCAATAGCAAGGTACAGTACAGGAAAAGTCGAAATACTTGAAAGCTATGAAGAAAACTAGAAATAATAAATAAATATGTATAACTAAAAATTATATATTTATAATACAATAAAAAGAGGGTGAAAAGATTTCACCCTCTTTTTCTACGCTAATCTGTATGCAAGTAATCCGAATGAAAATAAATCGAATGTTTAAGAATTCTAAACCAGAATGTACCTATTTATTGGGCAATCCATTTATATTCGAAACTTAGGCTGGAAAAATAAATGTTGATGAAGGTCCGAGAATAATTGGAGTAGCCCTTTTATGTAACTATAAAGAGCCTGGATCAACCAGATAGATGCCAATGAGACAGTGACCCTGGGTATAGCAAATATCCACTCAGGAACAGATGTAAGCAATGTCATCCCTGAAACCGCAAAGTTCAGGGTAAGCCTGAGGTTCTTCAATATGGGTGAAGGTGCAAAGGCTGTTGATATTGTCAAGGAGATACCCGAGGCTACTGCCAGGATGCACCATTGCACAGTCGAGTTCTCTGACTTGATGAAGATCCTGTCAGAACCTGTAATCAATGATTCGCATTACTCGGAGCTTGCAGCGGCAGCACTGAACGATATACTTCCTGAAGGTACAGTATCAAGCTGCCCAAAACGGTATGCTTCAGAATCCTATAGCATGTACCTTGAGAGATACCCTGGTGTGTTCGCTTTCCTTGGCATCAGGAACGAGGAGCTCGGTACAGGAGCTGAGCACCACAATGAGAAGTTCGATGTGGATGACAGCGTACAGAAGCTCGGTGTGCTGTCAACTGCAAAGTATGCGGTTTCGCTCCTAGCCGAGTGACATGCTGAATAACTAAGGACAACTTAAGATGAGCCTGCGTCCGGAGCTGCGAGATGCACTTGTCACAGGCTCCAGAGGCTGGCTCGATAGTTTGTTCTTGACCGAAGTCGGGGGAATTTATGGAAGCAAGGGTTATAAGCGACAGGGAAATCAAGAAGAAGATACTCTCCATGGTCATTCCGATTACCGCTGAGAACATACTTCAGATGACTGTAGGACTGGTGTCCATGGCTATGGTGGACCGTATCAGCGCTGTGGCAGTCGGAGCCATTGGTCTAAGTAATGTCATATTCAGGCTTATCTGAGCCGCCTTCAAGGGCATATACATAGGAACGACAATACTCGTTGCTCAGAGTTATTGAGCAGGTAACATGAGGAAGCTTGCCAGGGTTTCCGTTCAGGGGATTCTGCTGTCCATCGCGTTTTCAGTTCTGTTTCTGGTACTGCTGCTTGGATACTCAGAGCAGGTGCTGATGGTATTCGGTGCAGGACTTGAGCTGATAGCAAATGCGACACTGTATACAAGGATTCTTTCATCGAGCCTTCCTGCGACTGCGGCTATACTTATAGCCTGAAGTCCCGCTGTTTTTT
>NZ_AXUN02000016.1 GCF_000495435.3 Youngiibacter fragilis 232.1
AGCCACGAAGGACTAGACCAGCTATAAAATGTCAAGACTCAATTAAGAATATTAACTCCCTCTATGGTTGAAATTAGTAATTCAGGCAGCCCATAGAAGTATCTATAAAACCACAACACAAATAGAGCATTTGATAAATGCTCTGAGTGAAGCTGTAATTTAATTGGTTAAACCCTTGCCTCATACGTGCGATTTTCTGACAGTACCGCAAAAATTATGTGGCACAGTTTCCGTGCTACCGCTCCTACAGCTACTTGATGCGGCTTACCACGTTTTCGTAGTCTTTGGTAGTACGCAGAAAGCTCAGGATCTGACCAAGAAGCAATGAAGGCAGCACCCCAGATGGCGCGACGCAGGTAAGATGAGCCTCGTTTGGATATGTGGCATTGATCACCTGTGAAATCGCCTGACTCGCTTACACTGGCATCTATGCCTGAATAGGAGACTATCTGCTTCCCGCCGGGAAAACGATGGATATCACCCAATTCAGATAGTATCACTGCCCCGTAGGCTGATCCTATTCCCGGAATTGTGGTGATAGGCGAATTGAGCTTATCCATATAGGCATTGATTTCCACATCGATTCCCTCGATTTGCTCATCCACGAACTCCAACTGTTCCAACATTTGGCGGATCTGGAACGCAAACGCGTCTGTCGCTATCTTGATACCCAAGGACCCTTTTGCCACAGCCTTGACCTCCAGCGCCTTCTCCTTGCCAAAATGGCCCTTGGAGTGGGATGAGAGGAGATTAGTTAGTTTAAGGGTATTGACGGATGCGATCTCTTCGGGAGTCGTATAGAGCTTCAGGAGCTCTTTGGAGCTCATTCCAAAGATGTCGGTGAACAGGTTCTCGTATTCCGGAAACACCTGATCCAGAAGAGCGATGATCTTTCGTTTCAGGTCACTAACAGTCTGCACCTGCCAAAGCCGGTAACGGCATAGCTGGCGCAAGGAAAGGGTCTCATCACTAGAAACGGAGGTTTCCTGGTACTCGCCAAACATAAGGACTCTTGCCACGATTTCGGCATCTATCCGATCATTCTTTGCCTTTCGTATACGCATGTTTCTAAAGGCATCGGTGACTATAGGATTGATGACTTTAATCTCGAAGCCGCGCTCCAACAACCAGGAGTAAAGGACCAACCAATAGTGGCCGGTTGCTTCCATAGCGACAATAGAGTTTTGTGGAGTTAGCCCATATTTGTCTAGCATCCTTTGCAGCTTGTCGACACCGGAGATGGTATTTGGAATCTTGAACGAGTTCCCATCCAATACTTCTCCATCACTACTTAAGAAACACACTTCATGGGCTCTTTTAGCGATGTCAATGCCAACGTAGAACATGAGACCACACCTACCTTTCGTAATTGTTGCAGGGAGGTTATCCTCAGGGACTTTACAGGAATTCTACCTTGTTGGAGATTCGGGTCTTGATCCCATCCAGCTAATTCGAATCCAACCTATAAAGCTGAGGCGTCACTCTAGTTAACGGGACCGAATCCCAAGGAGGGGCGGCGACGCCCTCAACTGCACAATACTATTATCCCACGTGGAATGAGGGAGTAACAGTAAATGCTGTCATTGCACCACGGCTCTGACAACTACAATATACAAG
>NZ_AXUN02000015.1 GCF_000495435.3 Youngiibacter fragilis 232.1
GTTATTTTTTCGGTTAATTGATAAAGTAACTTCCACTTTGCCAAACTCAATTCCACTCATCAAAGAAATTACCGATTCTTAAATGAGTGGAATTGAGTTTGGCAAAGTGGAAGTTACTTTATCAATTAACCAATTTGATGCCAATTTGATGCTCCTTTTACAAAGTATCGTATTAAGGGAGCCTGGCCGTCCCAAAGATGCTTCAGCACATCTCCGGGACGAAAATCAGCTCTTCATGCATTCCCTGACGATGGATGCGAAATAATTATGGAAGTCATTACCTGATGTCAGTTCTGGATGAAAGGATGTTGCGAGCATCCTCCCCTGTCTTGCTGCCGCTATCTTATCACCGGTCTTTACCAGTACTTCTACGCCTTCTCCAGCCCTGACGATTATCGGAGCCCTTATGAATACAAGCTCAATGGGTTTGTCAGAAACGGAAGGAACCGTCCTTTTCATCCTGAAGCTCTCAGTCTGACGCCCGAAGGCATTCCTTCTTGCGACGATATCCATGGCTCCTATCCATGGCTTCTCATTCTCAACTTCACCCGCAAGGAGGATCAACCCGGCGCAGGTACCCCAGACAGGCATCCCCCTTTCTATCCTTTCCCTGAGCGGCCCCATTAGGTTGAATTCATTCAGGAGCCTTCCTATGGCCGTGCTCTCACCCCCTGGGATTATGAGCCCGTCCACCTCAGACAGGGCTTCTTCATCCCTTACCCTAACCGGTATCACTCCCTCGAGCTCAGAAAGCCTTGTCATATGCTCAGAGACTGAGCCCTGGATGCTCAGCACCCCTATCCTTACCATTACCAGCCTCTTGATGCCAGAAGCCTGTCAGCTGGAATGCTTCCTATCTCGAGCCCGGCCATCGGTTCCCCGATGTCTTCGCTTACCTCAGCGAGGACCTTAGGATCGTCGTAAAATGAGGTCGCCTTTACTATGGCCCTTGCCATCCTAAGGGGATCCGATGACTTGAATATACCTGAACCAACGAATACGCCTTCGCTTCCAAGCTGCATCATGAGAGCCGCATCAGCAGGTGTAGCGATTCCGCCTGCAGCAAAATTCACCACTGGAAGCCTTCCGTTCTCTGCAGTCCATACAACAAGGTCATAAGGTGCACCTATCTCCTTAGAGAATGACATGAGCTCTTCCCTTGGCATTCCTGAAAGCTTCCTTACTTCAGCCATCATTGTCCTCATGTGCCTTACTGCTTCGACAACATTTCCTGTGCCAGCTTCGCCCTTTGTCCTTATCATGGCTGCGCCTTCCCCTATCCTCCTCAGGGCCTCACCGAGGTTTCGCGCTCCGCATACGAAAGGCACCCTGTAAGCATTCTTGTCCAGATGGTACATGTCATCTGCCGGTGTCAGCACTTCGCTCTCATCGATATAGTCTATCTCGAGATGTTCAAGTATCCTGGCCTCAGCCATATGTCCGATCCTTACCTTAGCCATTACAGGTATCGTGACCGCAGCCTGGATCTCCCTTATCATCCCGGGATTGCTCATCCTTGCCACGCCGCCCTGTTTCCTTATGTCTGAAGGCACCCTCTCAAGGGCCATTACCGCTACGGCTCCTGCCTCCTCTGCAATCCTTGCCTCTTCAGCGTTCGTGACATCCATTATGACGCCGCCTTTCAGCATCTGGGCAAGGTTCCTGTTAAGTTCGCTTCTGTTCTCAATCATTCAGTACAGCCTCCTATAATATGTATTTACAAATGCATTGACAATGTGCCTGCTCATTGTATTGACAATGTGCCTGCTCATTGTATTGACAATGTGCCTGCAAGCTGATTATGATTGTATCTGTATTCTGGCATTATAAGAATACCCAGATTGCATAATTTTAATGATGCCAGATTGGAGGAGAAAGTGGCTAACATTACACTCACAATTGACCAGAATTCAGGAAAACCGCTGTATATGCAGCTATATGACCATATCCGGAACGAAATCAGGGAAGGCCTTCTTGAGGATGGCGCCAGGCTGCCCTCTAAGAGAAGCCTGGCATCACATCTCAGAATAAGCCAGAATACTGTGGAAACAGCGTACGGGCAGCTTTTGGCCGAAGGATTCATAAGGTCTAAACCTAAAAGCGGGTATTATGTGTCCCGTTTCGAAGTCTACCCGTCCGACACGACAGGTCCAGAATCAACAGGCAAGGAGGAGGAAACGAGAGAGGACACCTCAGGCTTTGCCTACGACTTCATGACCAATACGGTTGATACCAGGTTCTTTCCATTTTCTACCTGGTCACGGATAACCAGGGAAGTTATACATGATGAAAACAGGGAGCTCCTTAAGGCATCGCATCCGCAGGGGGAGGTTTCTTTGAGGATGAGCATCGCCAGGCATCTGCACGAACACAAGGGAGTTCGGTGCACCCATGAGCAGGTCATAATCGGTGCTGGCAGCGAATACCTCATCGGACTGCTTGTACAGCTACTTGGACGAGACAGGGTATACGCTGTAGAGGACCCCGGCTATGTAAAGACAGGAATGCTCTTAATGAGCAATGGATCAGACGTTGTACACGTGGGGCTTGACCGTGACGGGCTTGACGTGAAGGAGCTGGAGGAATCAGGTGCAAAAATCGTGCACATAACCCCTTCCCATCAGTTCCCCATGGGTATGATAATGCCAGCCAGAAGGAGGATGCAGCTCTTAGCTTGGGCTTATGCGGAAAAGGACAGGTATATCATAGAAGACGACTACGACAGTGAATTCAGATTCGGAGGAAGACCCATACCTTCTCTCCAGGGACTGGACAATTCGGAACGGGTAATCTACATCGGGACCTTTTCAAAGAGCCTTGCGCCTTCCATCAGGATAGGGTACCTGGTGCTTCCGCCTTCACTTATCGAAGAATACAGGAAGAGGTACATGTACAATGCCTCCACTGTATCAAGGTTCGAGCAGCAGACACTCGCCCGGTTCATTAAGGATGGCCATTTCGAAAGGCACCTTAACAGGATGAGGAAGGTCTACAAATCAAGAAAAGAGAATCTGGTGAACGAGATAAGGAGAGCAAGCTTCGGAAAGAGTGCTGAGATCATAGGGGAAAATGCAGGTCTCCACCTGTTGCTGTCACCTGGAAATGGCATGAGCGAGATGCAGCTGCTTGAAAGCGCAGCCTCTGCCGGAGTAAGGCTTAGAGGGCTCTCAGGCTACTTTTCACAGGACTCCCTATCAAAACCCCAGGGCACCGTGCTTCTTGGATATTCAAGCCTTTCCGAAGAGGAGATCAGTGAAGCAGTATCACTGCTTGATTTTGCATGGAGCTAGAAGCCTTTCGTACTTACCGCTACTCAAGCGCATGAAGATATGCATCTCACATTACGCAATTCCGATGAAATTACAAAAGCTCCGGAAGCGGCTTTCCATGCCGTTCTCCGGAGCTTTTCCCTCTTTAAGGTGTCAAAGCTTTCATTTGAAATTTTATGATATTGCTGACAAAAAACCACCCCGAAACGGGGTGGTTTTCCTGTCAACCTGAGCTGACTCTATGGTGGAGGAGAGTGGATTCGAACCACTGAAGCTGAAAGCAACAGATTTACAGTCTGCCCCCTTTGGCCACTCGGGAACTCCTCCCTGTTTGTCAGCCCTTCAGAACCGACAAGTATTAGTATACTTTGCTTTTACAAAGATTTCAAGCAAAAAATGAACAAAACAGCGCAAATCAGTGCGAAAATCAGTTCAATCCGCCGTAATTCCTTGGTGCTCTTCACTTTTTATAGGTAAATCTTTCAAAGGAAGTTTCGATTCCGAAATGAGTTAAAATCGCATCAAGGATCCTTCCGGATGCCATGCCATCACCATAGGGGCTTCCACCCCTCGCCATTTCTGAATAGGCCTTCTGGTCGTCAAGGAGCCTTGAGGCTTCCGTTATGATCCTCTGTGTATCAGTGCCCACAAGCCTCACAACTCCCGCTTCAACCGCCTCAGGCCTCTCTGTGACATCCCTCAGGACAAGCACAGGTTTACCGAGATACGGAGCCTCCTCCTGTATGCCTCCCGAGTCAGTCAGTATTATCTTTGCCCTTGCCATGAGATTGTGGGTCTCCCTGGTTCCAAGTGCTCCCAGAAGGTGAACCCTTGCCGTACCCTTCAGCACTTTCTCAGCTTCCTGCCTGATCTTTGGATTAGGATGCACAAGATACACGATCTCGACATCCTCCCTTTCAGCGAGGACTTTCAGTGCCATCGAGATATCATGGATGCCGTGCTCAAGGTTCTCCCGCCTGTGGGCTGTCACCATTATGATGTCCTTGCTGAAGTCCACCTTCTTCAGGAACTCGTCTTCAAACCTGTAATCACTGCTTGCAGTGGTCTTAAGGGCATCAATCACAGTATTTCCTGTGACGAATATACTTGATACTTTAATCCCTTCCTTGAGCAGGTTCTCTTCCGCCCCGTCTGTCGGCGCGAAATGCAGGTCAGCGAGCCTCGATGTGAGCGTCCTGTTCATCTCCTCGGGATATGGGGCATACTTGTCAAATGTACGGAGCCCCGCTTCAACGTGGCCTACCGGTGTCTTCTCATAGAATGCCGCCAGTGCACCTGCGAAGCTTGTGGTAGTGTCACCATGGACCAGGACGATGTCTGGCCTTACGCTTGAGATTATCCCGGACATGCCCTCAAGGACAGAAGTGGTTATATGGGAGAGTGTCTGGGACCCCTGCATCAGGTCCAGGTCAAAGTCCCATCCGATACTGAAATCATTCAGGACGTTCTTCAATAGCTCCCTGTGCTGTCCGGTGAGTGCAACTATCGATTCAAATCCCCTTCGCTTCTTCATCTCAAGCAGGAGTGGAGCCATCTTTATGGCTTCAGGCCTGGTCCCGAATACGCTCATGACTCTTATCATGGTTTCTCCTTTAAAAAAATATACACTCCTTGAAGTGTATATCCTTTGTTCTATTTTGTTCCGAAAAGCCTGTCTCCTGCGTCTCCAAGACCAGGGACAATATATCCCTTCTCATTAAGCTTCTCATCTATTGCAGCTACATATATGTCCACATCAGGGTGTGCATTTGTCAGATGGGCCACGCCTTCCGGTGCTGCCACAAGTCCGACGAACTTTATGTTGGTTGCGCCTCTTCTCTTGAGCAGGGTAATGGCATCGGCTGCAGAACCACCTGTCGCAAGCATAGGGTCGACTACGATCACTTCCCTTTCCTCGATGTCCTTTGGAAGCTTGCAGAAGTACTCTACTGGCTGAAGAGTCTCCTCATTCCTGTAGAGTCCTATATGGCCTACCTTAGCAGCTGGAATAAGCTTGAGTATTCCATCCACCATACCCATTCCTGCCCTAAGTATAGGAACAATTGCCAGCTTCTTGCCTGCAAGCATCTTGCAGGTTGCCACGGCTACCGGAGTCTCTACCTGTACGTCCTCTACTGCCATATCCCTTGTGACCTCATAGGCCATAAGAGTAGCTATCTCTTCCAGAAGCTCCCTGAAGTCCTTGGATCCTGTGTTCTTGTCCCTTATTATTGCCAGTTTGTGAAGTATCAGCGGATGTTTTATCTCAGTTACTCTGCTCATTTCATTCTCCCTTGTATTCAATATTTGCCCTCAAGGCCGTTTATCTTGTCTACCCTTGTCGCATGCCTTCCGCCCAGAAATTCAGCCGCGAGGAATGCATCGACTATATCAAGTGCAAGTCCCGGTCCTATGACCCTTTCACCCATGCAGAGGATGTTGGCGTCATTGTGCTGCCTGGATGCAGTCGCGCTGAATGTATCGTGGCAGAGCGCTGCCCTGATGCCAGAGATCTTATTTGCAGCTATGCCTATACCGATGCCAGTTCCGCAAATAAGTATGCCGAAATCAAATTCACCGTTCCTTACAGCTACACCTACCTTTTCTGATACATCAGGATAGTCTATGGAATCCTGGTTGAACGTACCAAAATCAACCAAATCAATATTCCTTGACCTTAAATGGTCGGCTACCTTGGCCTTGAGGTTTACTCCACCATGGTCCGATCCAATTGCTATCTTCATTTCATTCCTCCCTGAATAGTCTTATTCGCTCAAGCAATTCCCTTATTTCACTGAATACACGCCGGTACACATATTCGTCCATACCGTACGGATCCAGAATGTCACCCCTTGACCCTGCGAGCTCCTTTAATGTCCTCACCTTGTCCATCCCATAGAGGCCTGACAGCTCCCGCTTGTGGGCTTCAGTCATCGCGATGACAAGGTCAGCGTCATTGATGTCTGATAAGGTTACCTGCAGGGCTTTCCTCTTTTCATCGAAGCCATACTCCCTTCTCAGCACACTGAGCGCATTAGACTCGATGATGTCTCCATGCCGTGTATGGAGACCTCTTGATTCAGCATGGTGGTCCTTGTACATTTCATTGAAGATCACCTCAGCCATCGGACTTCTGCAAGTATTCCCGGTACATACAAAGAGTACATTCATATGCTTTACACCTCAATAATGTTGAATCCAGCTGCCTTTGAAAGCCTGTTCATTACGGCAGCCCCAAGTCCTTCTTCCCTTACAGCTTCAGAAAGGATCATGTCACAGCCCAGGTCATCGAAGGACCTCAGAGCCTCAAAAAGGAGCCTCGCACTTTCATGCGGCTTGTCTTCGCTGCCCATTCCAATGAATACAGGACTTCCGACATCGAATACATAATCAGATGACCGTTGGGATGGGGCAAGTATTCCAACCTTCTTCCCTTCCCTCATATAATTCTGCACCAGCATCCGGATTTTTTCAACAACTTTGTTCTTTTCACCCTTGACAATGAGTATGGGAGCCTTGGGTGAATAATGCCTGTATTTCATTCCCGGAGCCTTGGGACCTTCATCCGAGGCTGCCCTTGTGAAGGATTCCATGTATTCGATGGAAGGGTCCACCTCATTCAGCATCTCAAGGGTTATTCCGCCAGGCCGCAGGACCCTCGGCGGTACGACAGTGTAATCCACGATCGTAGACTCAAGCCCTACCGTGCTCCTGCCGCCACCGACTATCATGTCTACCTTGCCGTCTAGGTCCTCTATGCATCTCTCATAGGTTGTGGGGCTTGGACGACCCGATATGTTGGCTGACGGTGCGGCAACCGGCCTTCCGAGCCTTCGTATTATTTCAATGGCCAAAGGCTCATCCGGCATCCTGATGCCTATGGTATCAAGCCCTGCACTTGTCTTTTCAGGGACAATGTCCTTCTTCATGAGGATCACAGTCAGCGGGCCCGGCCAGTATCTGTCCATTAGCTCCCTGGCCTTCTCAGGAATATGCTCCGCATACTCATCAAGGTTCCTGTCGGAGACATGGATGATGAGTGGATTGTCCTGCGGCCTGCCCTTTGCCCTGAATATGCCTTCAACCGCGTCCGGGTCGAGGGCGTCTGCCCCGAGCCCGTATACAGTCTCTGTAGGGAATGCTACAGTGCCGCCCCGCCGCAGGACCGCGGCGGCAGCATCAAGAAGCCTGTCCCTTTCTGCAGGCTCCATGTCTTCAGTTATCCTGACCTTAATTGTTTCCATAAGTATCTCCACAGACAGGGTCCAATCAGTTGTCCCTGTCCCCCATGGCCTTAAGCTTCTCAGCCTGGTCATAGTTTATCAGCGCGCTAATCATCTCATCGATGTCCCCGTTCATGAAGGTATCGAGTTTGTAAAGTGTGAGGTTGATCCTGTGGTCCGTGACCCTTCCCTGAGGATAGTTGTATGTCCTTATCCTCTCCGACCTGTCACCTGTGCCTACCTGGCTCTTCCTCTCGTCTGCAATGCCCTTCGCACGTTCCTGCTCGGCTATCTCAAAGAGTCTTGACCTGAGTATGCTTATAGCCTTGTCCTTGTTCTTGAGCTGTGACTTCTCATCCTGGACGGCAACCACCAGTCCGGATGGGATATGCGTAACCCTTACTGCCGAGTCTGTGGTATTGACTGACTGTCCTCCGTTTCCTGATGACCTGTATACATCAATCCTCAGGTCATTCGGGTCGATCTGGACATCCACTTCATCGACCTCAGGCAACACTGCCACTGTTGCAGTGGAGGTATGGACCCTTCCGCTTGATTCAGTGTCAGGAACCCTCTGAACCCTGTGAACTCCTGATTCATACTTGAGCTGCGAGTATGCACCCTGGCCCTTTACAAGGAATACCACTTCCTTGTAGCCGCCTATATCTGTTTCATTGAGGCTCATCACCTCGACTTTCCATCTCCTGGATTCAGCATATTTTGAGTACATCCTGAAGAGGTTGTAGGAGAACAGCGCAGCCTCGTCTCCTCCGGCTCCGCCTCTGATCTCCACAAATACGTTCTTGTCATCATTCGGGTCTTTCGGAAGAAGCATTATCTGAAGGTCGCTCTCGATCTTCAGCATGCCTTCCCTGTTGCTTTTTATCTCTTCCTGGATCATCTCACGCATCTCCTGGTCATCCTCTATCTCGAGCATGTCAAGGTTCATTGCGAGTTCCTTCTCCAGACTCTTGTACTCCCTGTACATGGTAACAACTTCCTGCAGCTCCGCATGTTCCTTTACCAGCCTCTGCCACTCAGTCTGGTTTGCCATGACTGAAGGATCGCTTATCCTCAGCGTCAGCTCCTCATATTTACCTTCTACAAAATTTAATCTTTCAAGCATATCCTTACTCTCCTATCATTATTGTTGTTTTCAGATGTTCAAGAAAGGTCAGCTACGTTTCCGGAACCAGCTCGCCGAAAACAACCCTCGGTCTGCCCGAAAGGTCCCTCAGAAGCTGAATATTTTTAAATCCGTTCCTTTTCATTATTTCCATGACCTCATCACCCTGATCGTATCCGATCTCAAATATCAGCACCCCGTCCTTGCTCAGACGGGAAATCGCATTCTCCGTAATCTTCCTGTAGAAGTCCAGGCCGTCTTCGCCTCCGTAAAGCGCACCGTGCGGCTCGTAGTCCGCCACATCCTTCGGCAGCTTACCCATATCCATTCCGGAAATGTACGGAGGATTTGAAGCAATCAGGTCGAAGCTTCCGCTGATTCCTTCAAACAGGTCTGAAACGACGAAATCTGTCCTGCCTTCAAGTCCGAGCAAGACGGCATTCTCCCTGCATACGCCTATTGCATCCTTACTTATATCAGTAAGAACCACATGTGCTCCACTTATGAATCTGGCTATTGAAAGTCCGATGGCTCCTGAACCGCAGCATAGGTCAAGAACCTTTGCTTCCTTCCTGCCTTTAAGGATCTCAATTGCCTTTTCCACCAGCACCTCAGTATCAGCCCTTGGGATAAGAACCGATTCGGAGACCCTGAAATCCATTCCCATGAACTCCTTCATGCCGGTTATATAGGCAATCGGCTTCCCATTCTTCCTTTTTTCTATCGCTTCCCTGTATACCCATTCATGGGCCCTTGGCAATACGACATCCCTCTCGGTCATCACATAGACCGGGTCCTTTCCAATTACATGGGCGAGTATCACACGCGCATCGAGCATGGGTGTTTCACTTGATGATTCAAGCTCCTTAACTGCCCACGATATCATTTGAGCTACTGTTGCCATATCAGTTCAGCCCCTCTGCTTCCATAAGGGCCCTTATCCCTACTTCGATCATGTCGTCGGTTGGCTCCTTGGTCGTCAGCCTCTGAAGCATCATCCCAGGATAGGCGATGATATCCCTTAGCGGACCGCTTCCCTTTCCAAGCCACCTTATTATCTCGTAGGTTACCCCTGAAACCAGCGGAAGGAGAGCCAGCCTCATCCCTATCCTCATCAGCGGTGTCGTCCAGCCTGTGAATGAGAATATGAATATGCTTACAGCCATTACTAGGAACATGAAGTTCGTTCCGCATCTCTCATGATATCTGGTGCACGACCTGACATTTTCCACGGTCAGCGGCAGCTCCTGCTCATAGCAGGCGATGGCCTTGTGCTCTGCACCATGGTACTGGAATACCCGGTATATGTCCTTCATCATGCTTATCCCAACAATATATCCTATGAATATCGATATCCTCAGAACCGCTTCGACGAGATTAAGTCCCAGGCTCGAAAGCCCTCTGGACTTAAGAAGCCCTGTGACCAGCGTAGGTACTATGAAAAAAATGAATATCCCTATTGCAAGGCTCACAGCTATAGTGACCCACTCCAGGAACTTTTCACCCTTTTCTCCGAACCTGTCCTTAAGGAAGCTTTCGAACCTTGTCGGCTCTTCATCCTGGCCGAATACAGATGCCGAAAAATTAAGGCTCTCCATCCCTATTGCCATTGAATCCACAAGCGCCACTGCTCCTCTTATGACTGGCAGCTTGAAGAAACTGTATTTTTTAGACAGTGGAACCTTGTTTGACCTCTCAACGAGGATCTCTCCTCCAGGTGTCCTTACTGCTGTCGCTATGCCAGTTGCGCCCCTCATCATGACGCCTTCTATGACGGCTTGTCCGCCAACCGTGACATTTCTCATCCGATCTCCTTTTTCCTTTTCTTTTCCTCGTACTTCTTCCTTAGCTTGAAGTAGCACTCCGGACAGAGAGACTGGTACTCAACCTCTCCTCCCATATCTATTGCAACCTGCTCTCCTTCAAACACAAACTCACCGTTGACCTTTCGGCCATTCAGGAGAGCCTTCTTTCCACAGGTGCATATCGTCTTCATTTCCTCTATGCTGTGTGCCAGAAGGAGAAGCCTTTCACTTCCCTCAAAGCCGTTCATCAGGAAATCAGTCCTGAGTCCGTAGCAGATCACGGGAATGTTCAGTATGACCGCTATTTTGAGCAGCTGGTCTATCTGACCCTTCTTGAGGAACTGCACTTCATCCACAAGGATGCAGTGGATCTTCCCTTCCTCCTGTACCCACCTTTCGGTAATATCATAAAGGTCATCATCAACCCTGACAGCATAATCTGCATCCCGTGTGACTCCAAGCCTCGAAACCAGCTTCTCTCCACCCTTGGAATCCATCATGGGCTTGAATATCTTGACCTTCATGCCTCTTTCCTCATAGTTGTGGGCGACCTGCATGAGGCTGGTCGACTTTCCGGAATTCATGGCACCATACCTGAAATAAAGCTTCCCCATTAAAAATTCCCCTCCTGCCATATTTCGTCATCTATTATAGCATGAGAGCCTGACCTATTCCATAATATTCTTGACTCTGCCAGTTGACAATGCTAAAATTGAATAGTTAAAAAGGTTTATGGCCGTAATTGAAAGGTGTGAAAAAATTGAAAGAAGGCATACATCCAAAGTACAACTCTGAAGTTGTCGTTAAGTGCGCATGTGGAAACACTTTCACCACTGGTTCAGTAAAGAACGAGCTGAAGGTGGAAATATGCTCCCAGTGCCATCCATTCTTCACTGGAAAGCAGAAGATTGTTGATGTCGGCGGTAGGGTTGACAGATTCAAGAAGAAATTCAACCTCAAGAGTGAAGAATAAGATTTTCACAACTTAAAAAGGACCTCCGGGTCCTTTTTTGTATGGTCAAAGCCCGCAGTCACCGAAGACTGCGGGCTTTTCCTATTTGTCGAATACTCCTGTCTTCTTTATGGTCTCGACAAACTCCCTGTTGTTCTTAGTGGTTGAAAGGAGCTTGATCAGGTCCTCTGTTACCTTGTCAACGCTGCTCTCCCTGTACATCTGGCGCCTGAGTCCAAGGGAGATGTTGTACTCGTCCTCTGTGAGAAGAGCCTTCTCTTTTCTTGTTCCAGACTTGTATATGTCGATGGCAGGGAATATCCTTCTCTCCTGCAGTCTCCTGTCAAGATGGACCTCCATGTTTCCTGTTCCCTTGAACTCCTCGAAGATCATGTCATCCATCCTTGAACCGGTATCAACGAGTGCAGTTGCAAGTATCGTCAGGCTTCCGCCCTCCTCCATGTTCCTTGCTGCTCCGAAGAACTTCTTCGGCATGATTAGTGCAGCCGGGTCAAGTCCGCCTGAAAGCGTCCTTCCTGAAGGGTTGACTGTAAGGTTGTATGCCCTTGCAAGCCTGGTAAGGGAATCCATCAGGATAACCACATCCTGCTTCTGCTCGACCATCCTCTTTGCCCTCTCAAGGACCATCCTTGAAACCTTGGTATGGTGGTCCGGTTCTTCGTCAAAAGTCGAGTAGATGACCTCTCCCTTGACGCTCCTCTGTATGTCAGTGACCTCTTCAGGACGCTCGTCTATAAGAAGCACAATCAGCTTTATTTCCGGATGGTTGACCACAATGTTCTGGGCTATCTTCTTCATTATCGTAGTCTTGCCGGCTTTAGGCGGCGCGACAATCAGTCCTCTCTGGCCCTTTCCGATAGGGCTGAGAATATCCATTATCCTTGTGGTCAGGTCGCCTTCACCTTCAACTTCAAGCTTGATCTTCTTTTCAGGGTAGATTGGTGTCAGCCTGTCGAAATAAGGTCTTCTAACCGCCTTCTCAGGATCCTCACCATTTATCTTCTCTATGAAGGTAAGGGCAGAAAACTTTTCACCTTCCCTGGGGCTTCTTCCATAGCCCCTTACCTGGTCTCCTGTCCTAAGGTCGAATCTCCTTATCTGGCTGGGTGACACATAGACATCACTCGGGCTTGTGAGGTAGTTCTCACCCCTCAGGAAACCAAAGCTGTTCATCTCAAGCATCTCCAGGACACCGACAACATCAGTCTCATTCGAGTACTTCTGCCTCTTTTCATTGTCCTGCCTGTCGTAGTCCCTTTCAGGAACCCTTCTTACAACTTCTGCAGCCGGCCTGGCAGGCTCAGCTGTTACAGAAGGCTCCGCAGCTTTTGGGGCAGCTTCAATTTCCTTTACATCGTCAGAACTGTCTGCAGCTATTACTTCCGGTTTCTGCACTTCAGTTATTGATGCTTCTACAACTGATGTCCCTTCAACCGTTGAAGCCACTGTCTGATCAGCAATATCCCCTGAACCCTTAACGATATCCATAAGCTCATGCTTCCTGAATTTCTGGATGTTCTTTATTCCTTTTTCCTTTGCTATCGCCCTTAGTTCGACGAGAGAAAGCTCTTCCAGATTAATCTGCAAATACATCACTCCTTCACCTTTATATTTCGGAACTTATTGTTATGATTCCCACTTGAGAACATGGATAGACGATTGGACACCTAAAATGACAATCCGTAATGGATCGATAGAATCTAGATTTGAAACCTTCCAATTAATAGGATAACTTCTTTCCTACAATATATTATAGGCCAAGAAAAAATAATTATACAGTATTACTGTAAAAAATGGAATATTCAAGTTAATGCCTTGTTAATGCCTTCTTAATTCTTTAAGGGACACCTTAAGCCGTAAGATTGAAATGACCACATGTGATGCAAGATAAGCTGCCACAAATTAGTTACCAATCATGTATATTTGTCTTTATGCAAACCTGCAGTGCGATAATATCCTCCAAAACAAATTGAATTAGCGTCATTGTTTGAGATATGTTACACAAAATTATTTGATTTGAGTTAATGTATGTGCTAATAATACTGTATGACTGAAAACGATATTTCCTCGAGGAAGCAGATGGGAGGTTTTCATGAATTCATTTACAAGATATGAGAATAAAAGGAATTTCCTATACCTGGAGCAATATTCTTACTATGTCACTTATTATAAGTACAACTGGCATAAGGATATTGAATTGCTGATTCTACTCAACGGTGAGATTGAAGTAAACAAGAACGGTGAAAGCCACATTTTGTCAAAGGGAGATGTCATCCTTATAAATTCGAACATCGGTCATGCAACTATGGCGAGAAAGCCGGATTGCATCGCAATGGTGCTCCACTTCGACCCTGTTTACTTTTCAACTTGGATAAAAGACTACAAGAATATCCATATCAGATGCATTTCTGATTCCAGCACAAAGAATCTGCCTATTTTCAGACGCATTTACAGGACGGTTCTTAAGATGGCTACATACTCTGACCGAAAGACTGATATTGAAACAATGATTTATGAGTCCCTGTTCCATCAGCTTCTCGGAGACATCATGCAGAACTTTCCCGTGGAGTGGGTCACTCAGCTTGACTCAAGCGATATGTCAAAGAATGAAAATGTAATACGTATAGTTGATTATCTTAACCATCATTTCAGGGAGAAAATCTCACTTGATGACCTTACTTCTGTCACCGGTTATAACAAAAGCTACATTTCACAGATTATCAAGCAGAAGCTGGGTATAAACTATTACGAATACCTTACCAGAGTCAGAATGAGAGAGGCTATTTTTGCCCTTACCAATACGGATCAGAAGGTATCGGACATCGCATACGTAAATGGATTTTCGGATATCAAAGCTTTCAACACGGCCTTCAGGGAACGGTTCGGCAAGACACCCACAGAATACAGGAAAATGATAATTAACCGGAGCGGTCTTGAAAACAAGGATGACAAGATCTATACCGATCCAGTCCTGCTGCAGCAGATTGTCACAGATGAACTCAACCGTAAAGAGCAGAACTTTGAAATCGGATCAGTCGAGAACATTTCAAGAACGAAGAAGATACTCGAGTCTGAGGTAGACGAAATCACCAGGGAATTGCGTAGTACCCTGGACAAAATAAAAATGATAAAATCGAAATTACTGTAATCTAAAATCAGTACTACCTGATTTTTTAGACTGTATCTGACGATACAGCAGACTATCCAAATCGGGTCAACCCAGGCTTTTAGAACGTTTACACATCTATGAGCCTGGGTTTTTTTTAATGGGATTTATTGATGGCAATGCGATTGAAGATTCACTGAAGGCCGCTTTGCAGACGATTAAATTGTGAAATATGGATAGAGCAACATCTTTCTGTCGTTTAGAATTCAATCAAGACGTCGGAATAATATTTAAGGGGGAAATCAAATGAGTCCACAGATCATCACACTTATTTTCCTTGTATTTGCAATTGTAATGTTCGCATGGGAAAAACTGCCATTATCGATTACCGCCATGATCGTAGCTATCGGTCTGACTCTGACTGGAGTACTCAAGCCCGCTGATGCTTTCGCAGGATTCGTCAACAGCAATGTGCTGCTCTTCATGGGAATGTTCATCGTTGGAGCGGCTTTCTTCGATACAGGCATGGCTCAGAAGGTTGGAGGTCTCGTAACCAGATTCGCCAAGACCGAAAGACAGCTTATAGTTGCTGTCATGGTCATCACAGGACTGATGTCAGGTATACTTTCCAATACAGGAACCGCTGCGGTGCTTATACCTGTCATCATCGGAATTTCTGCAAAATCCGGCTTTGCCAGGTCAAAGCTGATGATACCCCTTGTGTTGGCAGCTGCAATGGGTGGTAACCTCAGTCTGATAGGGGCGCCTGGAAACATGATCGCACAGTCTGCACTTGAAGGTCTTGGTATGAAGTTCGGGTTCTTCGAGTATGCGAAGGTCGGCCTTCCGATACTTGTAATTGGAATCATCTACTTCGCACTTGTAGGCTATAAGCTGCTTCCAGACCATAAGGATGCTGAACTGGATAAGGATTCAGTTTTTGCAAGACATGATGATTATAGTAATGTCCCGGTATGGAAACAGTACTTTTCTCTGATCGTTCTGGTTCTTACCGTAATCGCAATGATATTTGAAGAGCAGATAGGGATCAAGCTTTATGTATCAGCCTGGATCGGAGCCCTCGTTCTCGTAGCATCAGGAGTCCTTACTGAGAAGAAGGCCATGAAGTCCATTGATATGAACACAATACTGCTTTTTGTAGGATCCCTTGCTTTGGCAAAGGCCCTCGAAACATCAGGAGCAGGTGGATTTATAGCTGACACTATCATCAAGACCCTGGGAAGCAATCCTTCTCCTCTGGTTTTACTGTTCGTGGTACTGCTGTTATCTTCAGTCATGACTAACTTCATGTCAAATACGGCTACCACAGCACTTCTGGTTCCCATAAGCCTTTCACTGGCAAACGCAATGGGTGCGGATCCCAGAGCTGTCCTGATGGCTACTGTAATAGGTGGGTCAATGGCGTATGCTACACCGATCGGAATGCCGGCAAACACCATGGTTTACGGAATCGGAGGCTACAAATTCAGGGATTATGTTAAGGCAGGAGTTCCTTTGATTGTAGTATCCCTGGTTGTTTCCATGATTCTTCTGCCTATCCTGTTCCCCTTCTATCCAAACTAAAGTCAAAAGGAGATTGTTATGAGTAAAGTCGATGATGCCAAGAAACTGACAGACCTTATGTCAAAATTCATATCGCTGGTAAGCTACAAACTGCCGGATGATGTGGAGAATAAACTGAAGGAACTGAAGCAGGAAGAGACAGACGAACTGGCGAAGATAATTTATGCTACAATGGAAGAAAACCAGAAGCTTGCCTTTGAATTCAAGAGACCTTCATGCCAGGATACCGGTGTACTGCAATTTTTCGTCAGGTGTGGCCAGAACTTCCCGTTGATAGGCCAGCTCAACCAGATCCTTAGGGACGCAACCTACAAGTCAACCATGGAGACACCTCTCAGGCACAATTCTGTTGAAACCTTCGATGAATACAATACTAAGAAGAACATCGGCAAAGGTACGCCCAGTGTCTTCTGGGAGATAGAGGAAGATAGCGACAGCGTTGAAATATACACATATATGGCAGGCGGCGGATGCTCTCTGCCAGGCGTAGCCACTGTTCTCATGCCAGGTGAAGGCTATGAAGGTGTAGTGAAATTTGTTCTTGACAGGATGACAAGCTACGGGCTCAACGCATGCCCTCCACTTCTTGTAGGAGTCGGAGTAGGTACATCTGTTGAAACAGCTGCAATGAATTCCAAGCTTGCTCTGATGAGGCCGGTAGGAAGCCATAATGACAATGCAAATGCAGCCAAGCTTGAAAGGCTTCTCGAAGATGGTATCAACGCTATCGGACTCGGACCCCAGGGACTTAAGGGCAAGAAATCAGTGATGGGAGTAAATGTGGTGAATACCGCGAGACATCCTTCGACTATCGGTGTTGCAGTCAATACAGGCTGCTGGTCGCACCGCAGGGGGCTGATCGTATTTGACAGGGACCTTAACTATAAAATCACAACACACGAGGGGGCAGAGTTATGAAGAATGTGCTCACGACTCCAATAAAGAATGACGACCTTGAGAACCTGGAGATTGGTGACATCATATACCTTACAGGCACTATTGTGACCTGCAGGGATGTTGCACACCGAAGACTTATCGAGGAACATATAGAGCTTCCTGTGGACCTTAACGGTCTTGCCATATTCCATGCCGGCCCTATAGTGAAGGACCATGGGAACAACAAGTATGAGATGATATCAATAGGGCCTACTACAAGCATGCGAATGGAAAAGTTCGAAAAGGAATTCATAGGACAGACGGGTGTTAAGCTGATTGTAGGAAAAGGCGGAATGGGTAAGAATACTGAAGAAGGCTGCAGGGAGCACAAGGCCATCCACCTTGTTTATCCTGCAGGAAATGCAGTATATGCAGCCAACACTGTTGAATACATCAAAGAGGTCCATTGGACCGATCTTGGAATGCCGGAGTCCCTTTGGGTGTGTCAGGTTAAAGAGTTTGGACCACTCATAGTATCCATAGACACCAAGGGAAACAACATCTTTGAAGAGAACAAGATTGAATTCAACAGAAGAAAAGAAGAGCAATATGAAAAAATTGCCAAAGAAGTCAGATTTATAAAATAATTAACTGCTGAAAGGTCCATGTCAAAAGACTGGACCTTTTTTTCAGGAAAACCCATAGGAGGAAATATACGATGACGAAAGTACTGCTCAACGACCTGACGGTTAGAGACGGTAATCAAAGTCTCATGGCCACAAGAATGGAGAAGGAAGATATAATCAGCCTTGTGGAGAAGCTGGACAAGGTGGGTTACAACGCTCTTGAGGTCTGGGGTGGCGCAACCTTCGACACTGCACTCAGGTTCCTCAGGGAGAGCCCCTGGGAAATACTCAGGGAGATCCGGAAAGCCGCAAAGAACACGAAGCTTTCAATGCTTCTTAGAGGCCAGAACCTTGTTGGTTACAGGCAATATGATAACGAGACACTTGAACGTTTCATAAGACTTTCGATTGAGAATGGCATCGACATAATCCGTGTTTTTGACGCTCTGAACGACCTGAACAACATTGAGTACTCTGTAAGGTTTATTAAGAAATACGGCGGCCACTGTCAATGCGCCATCAGCTATACTGTAAGTCCGGTGCACACAGAGTCATATTTTGTTGACCTGGTGAAGCAAATGGCAAAACTGGGTGCGGATTCCATCTGCATCAAGGACATGGCAGGCATACTTCTGCCTGATGCTGCCTACAGCCTTGTGAAAGCAATAAAATCAGTCACTGATCTTCCTGTCAACATCCATAGCCACACAACGGCGGGTTTGACTAACCTCGTGATGCTCAGGGCTATGGAAGCTGGCGTTGACATTGTAGACACCGCTATCTCTCCGTTTTCAGGCGGAACAAGCCACATAGCTGCCGAGACAATAATAGCGTCAGCCAAATACATTGGAAGACAGGTTGCATACAGCGAGGAAGGCCTTGATGATGCATTTGAGCTGGCTGATAAGGTGGCCCAGAAATATATAGACAGCAACCAGTACAATGCACGAGCACTTGTAGTAAATCCGAAGATACTGCAGTATGAAGTACCAGGCGGCATGCTTTCAAACCTTATGAGCCAGCTTCAGGACCAGAACATGTTCCACAAGCTGAATGAAGTAATGAGGGAAATTCCGGTCGTCAGAAAGGACATGGGATATCCCCCGCTGGTCACTCCCCTCTCCCAGATGGTTGGAACCCAGGCAATGCTTAATGTTCTAAGAGGCGAACGCTATGCAATGGTTCCAAATGAAATAAAGGAATATCTCAGAGGAAGCTATGGAAAGGCTCCTGCAGCGATCGATCCCGATGTAAGGATCAGAATACTGGGTGACGAGCCCGAGATGAAGCCTCGCCCAATTACAGCCCTGACTCCTGTTTTTGCAGAAGCAGTAAAGGAGCTGAGTGATAAACTAGGAAGAACAGCTCTTGAAGAAGAAGCGCTTTCATATATTCTGTTTCCTCAATTTGCCGTATTGGATGACGAAAAGGGACTCCAGATTCCGGTAAAATCAGGTTCTGACGAAAATACAGTGATTGAATTCGAAATGTTCATCGAAAGGTAGGAAAACCATGGATATAGCTAATTTCACATTTATGGATGGCATCAGACTTTCCATCTTTGCCATGCTGGTGGTATTTCTGATCCTTGTTCTGCTTCAGTTCATCATATATTCGTTCAAGTTCCTTCCCAGGGACCTTGGCCTTAAGAAGAGTTCGGATCCGGTTGCATCAGCTCCCGCATCCATCGAATCTCAGGATGAGGATGAAATGGTTGCCATGCTTATGGCTTCAATTCTGGCTAAAGAGGAATTTAAAGGAAATATCAGGGTCAAATCCATAAAAAGAATCAGATAAGGAGAATACGAATGAAAACATATAAGATTAAGGTCAATGGAAAAGAATATGTTGTGGAAGTGGAAGAGGTATCTGCGGGAACCATGCCGAGTACTCCTCAGACTGCTCCATCACCTGTTGGAGCATCTGCGACAAGGATAGAAGCCCCTCTTCAAGGTAATGTACTTACCGTTAGGACACCTGTGGGCACTCAGGTCAAGAGAGGTCAGGTACTTCTTATTCTTGAAGCGATGAAGCTTGAGAATGAGATCGTAGCACCCGCAGATGGAATAGTCACATCAGTCCATGTTAAAGACGGTCAGGTAGTTGACAGTGGTACCCTTCTCATGACGATAGAAACTAAGTAGGTGATGAGATGCTGTATATTCTAAAGGATTTCCTGTCTACCAGCGGAATTGCCGCAATTACAGGACAGGACCTCATCATGATAGGTATATCACTTTTCTTCCTTTATCTTGCAATCTACAAGAAATACGAACCCTACCTGCTGCTGCCTATCGCTTTCGGAATGCTTCTTGTTAACCTTCCCTTGAATGGACTTATGTCTGATGGAGGACTGCTGAAGACATTATACAAGGGCATAGAGTATGGTATATATCCCCCGCTTATTTTCCTTGGTGTCGGAGCTGCAACTGATTTCGGTCCGCTCATCGCCAACCCGAAGAGCATGCTTCTTGGTGCAGCCGCTCAGCTTGGAATATTCATTGCTTTCCTTGGCGCACTCGCTTTAGGCTATACTGCGCTGGAGGCTTCTTCCATAGGTATCATCGGCGGTGCTGACGGTCCGACTGCAATTTACCTTACCAGCAAGCTGGCTGAACATATGCTTGGTCCCATCGCACTTGCAGCATATTCATATATGGCTCTTGTTCCTGTCATTCAGCCCCCAATTATCAGGGCACTTACCACCAGGGAGGAACGACTGATAAAGATGAAACAGCTGAGACCTGTCTCCAGACTGGAAAAGATCCTTTTCCCTATTGTAGTTACAATAGTCGTGGTCCTTCTTGTCCCAAGTGCATCTCCACTTGTAGGAATGCTGATGTTCGGAAACCTCATAAAGGAGACAGGCGTGGTGCCAAACCTTGTTGAAGTTGCCAAGAATGCACTTATGTATGGTGTCACTATCCTTATAGGGCTCACTGTAGGTGCCAAGGCAGATGCTGCAACACTCCTCAATCCCAAGACATTAGGTATAATTGCACTGGGTCTTCTTGCCTTCTCTATCGGTACAGCTGGAGGGGTACTATTCGGTAAACTTATGTGCAAAATCACTAAAGGTCAGATAAATCCAATGATTGGCGCAGCTGGTGTATCTGCCGTGCCTATGGCAGCAAGGGTAGTTCAGAAGGTCGGGCAGGAAGAGGATCCTACAAACTTCCTGCTGATGCATGCCATGGGACCGAATGTTGCCGGAGTCATCGGATCAGCTGTTGCTGCCGGAGTACTGCTCAACTTCTTTGGTTGAAGTGAATTAACCAACATCCTCTAATCGTTATTAACACCAAGATCCCGCCTATGACACCCTATGTACGGAAAAAGCCTGGGAAACGCTTATATCATGCGTTTCCCAGGCTTTAATGTCCTGATGTTTTCTGCGTAATGTATTTGGAGTCTTATGCCTTGAAAATTCTAACCGATATTAGAATATCATCTGGCATGTTTCAGGAGCTGAGATTGGAGACAGCAGGGATTATCCCTTGCTTCACCGCCTTCCTGGATTCATCAGGCAAAAGTATGCTTTGAATCGACCCAAAACTGTAATGGGCCTATGCAAATATACCAGCTTTTCAGGTTTGACTGCAGCCTGAATCCCTGATTATTCCTGCGAAGAGCTGTCAAAGACCCGGGCATTGCCAATTCCTATTTATCAAGCGATGCCTTGATGAAGTCAACGAACAGCGGGTGCGGGTCGTTCGGTCTGCTCTTAAGCTCCGGGTGGAACTGGGTAGCTACGAACCACTTGCGGTCCGGTATCTCAATGATCTCAACGAGCCTCTCATCAGGGCTCAGGCCTGCGAACACCATGCCACTCGCCTCGAAATCTGCCCTGTATATGTTATTGAACTCATATCTGTGCCTGTGCCTCTCATTGATAAGGTCTTTACCATATGCAGCCCTTGTGAATGTGTTTTCCTTTATACTCGCAGGATAAAGCCCGAGTCTCATTGTTCCTCCCTTATCGCTTATGTCCTTCTGTTCAGGCATAAGGTCGATAACAGGATACTTGGTATCAGGATCGATCTCAGAAGTATTGGCGCATTCCAGGCCGAGCACGTTCCTGCCGAACTCTATGACTGCGGTCTGCATTCCAAGACATATCCCCAGAAACGGCACGTTGTTTTCCCTTGCAAACCTTACAGCCTCTATCTTACCCTCGACTCCCCTGTATCCGAAGCCGCCAGGGACCAGTATGCCGTCGACATCATCAAGGTAGTCGGCTGCATTATCACTTGTGAGGTCATTTGAGTTCACCCACTTGATGTCTACTGAGGAATCATTCTTAAGTCCACCATGGCCCAGAGCTTCGACCACTGAAAGATATGCATCATGAAGCTCAACATACTTACCTACAAGTGCAATCCTTGTGCTCCTCTTTGGGTTCTTCAGCTTCTCTACCATGCTCTCCCACTTTGAATTGTCTATTGCACCGCAGTTCAGTCCGAGCTTTTCGCAGACAAGTGTGTCGAGACCTTCCTTATGGAGCATCAGAGGTACTTCATAGAGGTTCTCAGCATCCAGGTTCTGTATGACAGCCCTTCCCTCGATATTGCAGAACAGGCCGATTTTGCTCTTTAGGTCAGATGAGAGCTCCTTCTCAGACCTTGCCACGATGATGTCAGGCTGGATTCCTATGCTCCTCAGTTCCTTTACGGAGTGCTGGGTAGGTTTTGTCTTGAGCTCTCCGGCTTTCCCCAGGAAAGGAACAAGCGTCACGTGTATGAACAGGACATTATCCATTCCGGCATCATACTTTATCTGCCTTATCGCCTCCAGGAACGGCTGAGACTCTATGTCACCTACTGTACCGCCGATCTCAGTGATTACAACATCGACATCCTTCTCCGTGGAGACCCTTATGACCCTTTCCTTGATTTCGTTGGTTATATGGGGAATTACCTGAACCGTTCCTCCGAGATATTCTCCCTTCCTCTCCTTGCTGATTACGCTGTGATAGATTTTACCTGTAGTTACATTGCTGCTCATTGAAAGGTTCTCATCTATGAACCTTTCATAGTGGCCAAGGTCGAGGTCCGTCTCTGCTCCGTCATCGGTAACAAACACCTCACCATGCTGATATGGGCTCATTGTTCCAGGGTCTACGTTCAGGTAAGGGTCGAACTTTTGTATGGACACCTTCAGTCCTCTGTTCTTAAGTAGCCTTCCAAGTGATGCTGCAGTGATCCCTTTCCCGAGCGACGATACGACTCCTCCGGTAACAAAGATAAATTTAGTGTTTTTCATGACAAACCTCCAAAAAAGATGTTGACAGGATAATTGCATTTGGTATAATAGTAATTACCCTCTATTTACAATGGGCGTATTATTTGATTAAATAAATAATAGTAATAGTAACACACATTCTGCATGTGTGCTACTATTATTTTTTTCTATTCGGTTTTATTTTTCAGCTCTTTACAATCCTTATGGACATATCGTTCTTGTCCTTGTAATCACCCTTCACTTCCAGGTCATATCGGACAAGGATGTCATATCCGTTTTCAACCTTCCTGATGTCAAGCTTCTCAGTGGATACCTCCATGGCTATGGTTCCGTACTGCATCTTGTAAAGTATGCTGTCAATGTATCCTTCCTTGAATTTCAGCCTTGCATTTAGGTTTCCGGTCCTTACTATCTCCATATGGTCCGGATAGATGTTTATCCTCGTCCTTATGCCCTCCATGCCGGTCAGGTCGCTCTCATCGTATTCAACCACCGAGTGTTCCTTGCCTTCAGAATACGAACCCTTGTACACGACCTCTATCGGTTCTTCATCTGGTTTCTTGTTTATGATATAAATCGTAGCCTTGCCCATCTGCCACCCCGCATATTGTTAGGTTTATCTTATAATTTCATTAAGCTTCCGAATATCGAAATCCTCTATGCTATAATTATAACAGAAAACAACACAGGTGTACGGCAAAAGGAGTGTTCCTCATGAGGGCATTGATACTCACTGTATCCGCAGGCAGCGGCCATAATAAAGCAGCGGAAGCCATAAGGGAGGCTGTCCTCAGGAACGAACCAGGTTCAGAGGTCAGGGTTATCAATACAATAAAATATATCAGCCCCGCGCTGGACAAGCTGGTCATCGGCACGTACCTGAAAAGCATCAAGTACTACCCGGTTTTCTTCAAGTACCTTTACAAGTATGCGGACAAAAGGGATTCCATAGCTGTAACGAGGCTCTGGTATGAATATGTGACAAAAGGACTGATTCCAACCATAGAAGAATTCGACCCTGATGTCATTGTCGCCACCCACCCCTTCACATCACAGATCCTTTCCCTGCTCAAGAAAAACCACAGCCTGATGAAGCCGGGTTGTGTCGTAATGACTGACTTCGGGGCGCACTCCTTCTGGATACACAGCAACATAGAAGCATATGTAGTCTCGAATGATGACATGATTGGTGAGCTGAAGGAAAGAGGCATCGAGGAAGGCAGCATCCATGTATTCGGGATACCAACAGGAAGGAAGTTCTCACAGCATCCGGAAAGGTCTGAGACCCTCAAGGAACTGGGACTCATGGACAAGAGGACCATAACAGTGATGGGAGGAAGCCTTGGACTTGGAAACATCGAGAGCATAGTGCGGGAGCTATTGTCCATCGATTGCGACCTGCAAATTATAGTGATATCAGGCGGTAACCTCAAGCTGCACGAAAAGATGGTCGAGCTCAATGAAAATTCAGAGAAGAAATTCCTGAACCTAGCATATGTTGACAACATGGACGATATCCTAAGGATCACAGACCTGCTGGTGACAAAGCCAGGGGGTCTGACAGTTGCTGAAAGCTTCGTGACCGGTACCCCTCTGGCCATCTTCTCAGCCGTTCCGGGACAGGAAGCACAGAATGCAGCATATCTCCTGAAACATGACCTGGCGCTCGACATAGGCCCGGGTACTGATTGCAGGGAAGCCATCTGCAGCCTCATGAGGGACGAGGTTAGACTCGCAAGGATGAAGGCAAGGTCAATGGAGCATTCGAAAGAAAATGCATCAGATGATGTGTATGCGCTCCTTAAGAGCCTGGCACAAAAAAATGAAGCAATAATCTAAGGACCCAAAATTTGGGTCCTTTATCGCGTCCTCGTAAGTATGACTTCCCTGTACTTGTCCCTGAAGAAACCTTCGGCTTTTCTGGCATCCTCGGAACTACTGAATATCCCGTAGACTGTAGGTCCGCTTCCGCTCATTAGGGTACCTATCGCTCCATGTTCAGAAAGCGACTCCTTGATGGTCTTCAATATAGGGTGCTTCCTCAGGGTCACATTCTCAAGCAGGTTACGCATGTTGTATGCGACTAAGTCAAGATTCCTAATATCCATTGCAGCGATCAGCCTTCTTGTTGATACATGCCTCTTCACCTTGTCCAGCTCGAATCCCATATATGCGTCCTTGGTCGACACCCCGAATGCAGGCTTTACAAGCAGCACATCAACACCACTAAATGGCTTAAGAGGCTTCACGATTTCCCCTATTCCGCTGCAGAGGGCTGTACCGCCCACAAGGCAATATGGTACATCAGCACCTACCCTGAGTCCAAGGTCCATCATCTCTTCAAGGGACAACCCAAGTTCATAAACCTCATTCATCCCTTTGATTACCGCAGCAGCATCTGTGGAACCTCCGGCAAGTCCGGCAGCTACAGGTATGTTCTTCTCGATGGATATCCTGACGCCCCCGTCAATGCCACATCTCTCGATCATCATTTCAGCAGCCTTGTAGGCTGTATTTTTTGCATTGCAGGGGATGTACTCCTTGCTGCATGACAAGGTGATCCCCTTGTCTGCCTTCTCTATCTCAACTATGTCATGCAGTTCGATCTCCTGCATGACCATTTCAAGCAGATGATATCCATCTTCCCTCTTACCTACGATATCAAGGGACAGGTTGATTTTCGCATGTGCTTCGATCCTCATTTCAGGCATCTCCTTACTGTAAGGGTGATTACTCACCCAGGGGTGATATTAAAACCCACAGATTCATTCTCCTAAATTATATCCTAAAATAAAGAAGAAGGCACCCGGATTGTTCTCCGGATACCTTCAGTTCTTGTATAACAGCTGAACTGTCTTTGTAAGTACGTCTGAGTAGCTGAATGTAACAGTTCCTTTGCTTTCGTTGTCCAGTCTCACTAAAAAAATACTGGAATAAGCCTGTTCGATTATGCCGGTGCTCTCGTAAATCTTCCGTCTGCCAACATTGGCTTTCAATTTGACGTTTTTTCCTACGTTGTTCGAGATCTCCTCGCGTATGGCCTCAATGCTCTCTACGCTGGTGTTCCTATCCATCAAACCACCTTCTTCCTGTACCATTATAACCTAAAGAAGATTTTCTGTCAAATTATAACTTTTAATATTATCACTGCCTGTATACAGTGTCAATAGTCTTCGTTAACAATTCATTCACTTTTGTAAAATATTTTTTCAAGCATCCAAGTTTTATTTCTGCAATAAAAAAGCACCATGCCATGCATGATGCTCCTCTTATTCGACTACAGCCATGATCTTCTTCAAGGAAGGTATCTTCCTCAAATGAGCCATGATGAAATTAGCAGTGATACCCACGAATATTCCTGTTCCGATACCTATGAAGGTCAATACCGGGAGGTACAGCATTACCGCTATGTTCTGCACTATATAGGATGCAACCAGAAGCTGCCCTATGTTGTGGCTTATGGCTCCAGCGCCGGATACACCGATGATGGAGACCTTATCCTTCAAAAGGTTCTTCACCGCTGCCATTACGATAAGGCTAAGCAATCCGCCGCTCAGGCTATACATCATAGATGACAGGTTGCCGCCGAAGAAGGTCGCAAGGAACACCCTCAGAAGCACCACTACCAGGGATGACTTTAATCCCAACGTATAGAGGGATATTATCGTGAAAATATTGGCAAGTCCGAGCCTCGCACCAGGAACACCAATAGGAAGAGGTATCATTCCTTCCACTACATGCAGCACAAGAGCCTGAGCTACAATTAGCGCAATGAAGACCATTCTGGTTGTCTTATTCATCCTATACACCTCAATTCGTGGTAATATCGGTCTGGTCTTTATCCGGAACCGTACCCTTTACTTCAACCACTACCTTGTGTGGCAGACAAACTATGGTGTCACCCGGTTTGCTTGCAGCCCCCTGATATACGCACACCTGGTCGGGACAATCGGCCTCGAACATCATCACCTTCCCATCAACGACCCTAAGGAGGTTCATCCCAAGTTCCGTCCTGACAAGCAGCTCTTCGCTTCCCGTATGCCCCGTGAGCTTTATAGTCTTGTATTCCTCTCCCTGAACCGTTACGACAGCATATACGCCGTCAGCCTCTTCATTTCCTGCAACTGTCAATGCGAATATGCCGACAGGCACAAAGGACAGGAGTACGAATAATGCAATTATTATAATATCCCATTTCTTAACTTTCATATCATTCCCTATTTCACCTAAAAAGGTATTACTCATCAACCTGTAAATTATAGCAGATTTTACAGGATTATGGTACAGTACCAACACTAAAAATTGCTTAAAAATTCACAATCAGATGGAACTGATTTTCCGTTTCGTTTTTCTAAGCACTCCGTCAAAGGCAGCCAAGTAGCTTCCGATCATCATAAGCAGCAGGGCTGCCAGGAAGGTCGGAGACAATGGGTCACGGAATACAGCATACGATATGGCAGCCCCGATGAACGGCGCAACAGCATAATATGAGCTTGTCCTTGCGGCACCAAGTCCTCGCTGTGCATATACATAGAGCCATATGCTCATTCCATAGGAGAAGAATCCCAGGAGCATCGCATATAGTACAAAAGCCAGCTCAGGAGGTGCATCTCCAATCAAAACAGCAACAATGAGAGACCCCGCGCCTGATCCAAGGCCTTTGATCACAACCACCTGAAGCGGGTCCTTCAGTGAAAGCATCCTGGTGCAGTTATTCTCGAAGCCCCATGCTGTTGCTGCTAAAAGCACGAAGACTGAACCAAGTGAAAAATCCAGGCTGCCAGTTTCCCCAAGTGACAGGAGCATGCTGGCTGCAGTGATTACTGCTATACCCTTCCATAGTCTCTTCGATACAGGCTCACCGAACAGTATGAATGCTATTATCGATGTGGCTGCTATCTCAAAGTTGTTAAGAAGCGATGCATTTGAAGCGGTTGTCATCCTTAGCCCAACCATAAGCAGGATCGGCGCTATGATATCAAGGATGATCATAAGCACCACGAAGGTCAGGTCACCCTTGTCCAGCCTCATTTCCTTATGTCCATTATTTAAGCCTTTACGGAAAAGGGCAACCACGGACATACCCGTTCCAGCTCCCAGATAAAGGAAAGAAGCCATGAAGACGGGCGTAGCCTCCGCAAGCAGAAGCTTCGATGCCGGAGCGCTTGCTGCATACAGTGCCGCAGCGGCAAATGCCATAGCCGCATATTGTGCCTTCACTCTCTCCATGGTACCTCCATGATCCTACGGGCTTACAGTCGTCTCATCCTCTATCGGATTTCCGTCATAATCGCCTGTTACCGCTTCATAAGGGTCATCAATCTTATAGTTGTATTTTCTGGTGTAGCCCGGATACTCTGACTCCAGAACGTCCTTGAAATACTCCTCGTACATTGCAAGTGCAATCGGGGCGACATACGATCCTCTGGTGCTGTCGTATATGACTATGGCAATCGCTATCTCAGGGTCGTCAGCAGGCGCGTATGTGACATACACTCCGTAAGCTGACCTTCCTATGAATGTTGAATCATTGCTCCGTACGCTGGCTGTTCCTGTCTTTCCTGCGGTAGCTATGGGGAAGTTCCTGAATGTCGAGTAGGCCGTACCACCTAGTTCATTTACTGCCCTCATGCTGTTCCTGACAGCTTCCAGCGTGGCTTCGCTTATCCCTGTCTCCTCCAGCACTTCAGGCTGGTTTTCAAGTATCACGTTGCCTTCCTCATCCAGCACCCTGTCCACCAGTGAGGTCCTGTATCTTGTTCCGCCGTTGGCTATCGTCGCTATGGAGTTTGCCATCTGAAGGAGGCTTATCTGGGTATCTCCCTGTCCCAGTGATGCTGAGATCACATTGACCGGGCTCCACATCTCATTGACCTTGTCGTATACTATATATTCAGCTATCTGGTTCGCATAGTAGCTTGCCTTCTCTACATCAGACCCTGCAGGCAGAGTATCTATGAAGCCCTGGAAAAGCGGTGTCAGTATCTTTGAGAGGTCCTCAAGCTTCGGACCTTTCCTGATGTTTGCATCATCAAGGCTGATATCAAGGGCATCCTTCACTGCATCCTTTATCGCCTGCTTTGCCTGGGCCATTGGATCCAAATCAGCCTTGTCAATTCCAATGCTTAGCGGTTTGAACGAGGATCCGTTCCTTGCCTTTCCAGCATTCAGGAATTCAACCACTCCGAAATTTATGAGCCTTTGGGTTATAAGCCTCTTGCTGTCATGGTTGTATACATTGCTTTGAATATTCTCGCTTATCTCGATCCCTGTAGTGCTGTGGGCAGGCTCAGAAGGATCGTGTCCCAGACCAAGCTTCCATGCCCATTCCGAAATGGAGTTCAATCCACCGTTCTGGTAAAGCCGGTATCCAAGGTCTGCAAAGTATACGTTTGAAGACTTCGCCATCGCCTTGTTCAGTGTAAGAGAACCGTAGGCAGAGCCTCCGTCATTCCTAACCCTGTAACCTCGCAGGGATGAGCTTGTGAACGATCCGCCATCGAAGATTACTGTCGAAGGCGTTATAGCGCCTTCCTCAAGGGCCGCTACAGCAGTTATGGGCTTGAATGTGGATCCTGGTGGTGTTATTCCCTGCGTTGCGTAATTGAAGAACGGCCTGGCATAAAGATCATACGGATCCCTTCTCGTACCGTCTGAATTAAGTGGGAAAAGGTAGTCAACGCTTATCGCCTTTCCTTCCTTGTCTTTCAGGTTCAGCCTTTGTATGAGGTCATTTCCGAAGGCTTCATAGTCAGGATTGAAGTACTTCCTGTAAAGCTCAGGAGTAAGCCTTCCAGGTACAGCGAAAATATTGGGGTCGTAGCTCGGGAAGTTCGCCAAAGTCAGCACTCTCCCAGTCTTTACCTCTATTGCCACTACAGCTCCCCTTGTCGCATTAGAGGAATCGGAAATGTATCCGCCTGTCGTATGTATCCTGTTTGTTGTAGTGAGCTGCGTAGAGATTTCCTTTAGTCCCTTTTCAGCTACGTTCTGCAGCTCCATGTCGATGGATAGCTGCACTGTATTTCCCGGATTGACATCCAGCCTGAAGAGCTCCTTCACGGTCCTTCCATTCTTGTCGACCTCGACCGTGCTGCCTCCCTTGCTTCCCTTGAGCCTGTCTTCGTAAGCCGCCTCTATCCCTGATGCGCCAATGTAATCGGTCGAGACATCATATCCCCTTTCCTCATACCTGTCCTTCTGGGCACTGTTTATCGGTGAAAGATACCCAAGCACATGAGCCGCCATCTCCCCATAGGGATAAAGCCTTATGGGTTCGGTGTCCACCTGTATTCCCGGAAGGTCAGACAGCTGCTGCATGAATGTGAAAGCGCTGTCCTCCTTCATGTTGTTTACTATGGTGACAGCCCTTGAACCCTGGTAGCTCTCCATGGTTATGCTGTCCTTTATTTCTATGTAATCCCTTATAGCAGTATCTGAAAGCCTTGTGCTCATAAGGGCATAAAGCTCATTGCCGCTCATCTTCGCATACTCCTTGTTCTTTTCTGAACCATCTTCAAGGGCTTCATAGATCTTGTACTTCTTTATAAGATAATGGAATGTGTCCTCTGCTCCGTAAGCCATCACCATGTCGTCAAGCAGGTCCGTCTCCGATTCGTTGAGCTCGGAGATCTTTCCCTTTCCTGTTGACTCTTTCAGCGACTCGTTGAAAATAAGGGAATCAATCCCCCTGTCCTTCTTCCATCTGAGCTCTAGGCGCCTCAGCCCCTCCGGGGTTTCAGAGGAAAACTCGAACCTGAAAGGCAGAAGCTTGAGTTCGAAGGAATCAGAAGCAGACTCACCTGCCTTTTGGAGCAGTGAGTTTACCTTGTCTATGGTATTGTAAATCTCTTTCCTTGCCTCTGCGGTATCCACGTACACAAGCTTGTAGCTCTGTACCGATGTGGCAAGGATATTCCCCTTACTGTCGATGATGTCCCCCCTCGGGGCTTTCTCGCTAAGGTTCTTGATGAACTCGTCATTGGCCCGCTCAGCGTACTCCTCGCCCATGATCACCTGCAGCGTAGTCAGCCTTGCTATGATGACACTGAATACTGCAAGCATTACTATGAGCAGCGCGTTGTATCTGTCAAATCTCTTCTTTTTTCTATTCTTAAAATCCATATCAATCCTCTTCTTGAATTCATACACATATCATACTACAGAAGCAATCTTGCTTAAACCTTAAGAAAAGATGAACTTTCCCTTTGAAGCCTTATTGAAAATGGCTTATATCCCGCTATATTGTATAATTTATTAGGAAAGAATTGTTGAGGGGAAAAGAAAAGGCCATCAGATGCAGTACAGCATCGATGACCCGAATGCAATTTTTCCTATTGGACAAAATCGCGGGAGAAGCCTGAGACTATGGGGATTCAATCATACCCATCGCCTCGTGAACCGGACTAAAGAGGTACCACAATGAACCTGAAGCCCT
>NZ_AXUN02000014.1 GCF_000495435.3 Youngiibacter fragilis 232.1
GTTACTTTATCAATTAACCAGGTTGTTTTCATTGGGATTTTTTAACAATACCCAATACACTTACCTTTTCGAGTGCCTTTGCCAGGTTTGCCCTTGAATCAAGGCTGCCATCAATTATTATGCCTGCTCTCTCGTAGAAGGGCTTCCTTTCAGAATAAAGCTTTCTAAGTTTATCATGGCTGTTGGAAAGGGGCCTTGTCTTGTCATGCTTCAGCCTCTTCCAGAGTACGTCTATGCTGGTCTTGATGTAGATCACATGTGAATCTTCAAGCATCCTGTCCATGTTCCCGCCAAAGATCGGAAATCCTCCTCCGGTTGAGATTATCAGGTCATCCATTTTGAGAACCTCGTCAAGCGTCTCACGTTCCAGCTCCCTGAAAGTCTTTTCTCCCTCTTCGGTTATGATCCGGCTTGGTGTCTTCCCGTATTTCTCTGTGATCAGCCTGTCCGTATCCACAGCCCTCATGCCTGTGGCTGCTGCCAGAAGCCTGCCTAGTGTCGTCTTGCCGCTTCCGGGCATCCCCACAATGAATATCCTCATTCATATGCTCCTTATCCTCAGTATGGGATACAAAGCCCATATGAGTTCAAGCTCTCTCTTAAGGACATGTCTCGTGTCCGATATGTAGAGCATCATACGATTATTATATATCCCTTTCAGTGAAAGTGTACAGGTCCCGTATGACAAGGTTTTGCCCGATGAAAAGAAGCTCCTTGCCTCCAGTGGTCCTGGAAACCTTGCAGCAAGTTCAGCCTCAAGGCCAGGCAGGTCCTTCTCAAGCTCAGAGTACCTCAGGTCAAGTGAATAGACCCCCTCCTCGATGAACGTGTGGCTCAGTATGAGCCTGGATGTCCTTGCGGTAAGGGATGCCATGAGCACAAGAAGCAGAAAAAGGTGCTGGACAGAGCCTCTCCTAGTACTCAACCTGGAACCCCCTTTCAAGCTCAAACCCATCAAATACCAGCCGTATCATGAGAATTCCGTTCTCCATCCTGAATGATGAGGACTTCAGGCCAACGCAGATGTTCTGTACCGGAGTATCCACATATGTGGTGCTTCCGACTGCATACCTCAGCTTGTCAGCTGACTGGAACATCTTTATGTATCTCCCGTTCACCGAATCATCCTTGAGGATGTAAAGGACTCCTCCTGAAATCGCAAGGCTGTCGGTGTTCGAGTGCAGGTCCTCCTTGATCCTTTCAAAGGCCATATATGCATAATCCATCGTCTTAAGCTGGGCCCTCGCTTCGAGATATGTCCTGAGCACCCCCGTGAAGGCCCTTAGTGAGATCCCCAATACCAGAGCCATTATGATTATGCAGCAGAGGATCTCCTGGAGGATGAACCCCTTCCTACTTGATGATTTCATATGAAATTCTCCTAGCCCCGTCAAGGTATCCCGTTATGGTTATTGTACCTCCCGATTTTGATATGCTTATGAAAGTATCCCCCTGCGGTTCATTATCAAGTGAATATGAGACAAGTGAGCCGTAGGCTTCCCCTTCAGGAACCTCCAGATTCCCCTCCTTGACCATAAGGTAATAGGCTTCCACCCTGTAGTCAAAAGCAAGCTGTTCCCTGTACCTAGTGAGCCTGAGCCTTTGGCCCATGCTCTCTGTGATGATGGCCTGTATCGCTATGAATACAAAGAGGACAGCCGTTGCGGCAAGTACAGATATGTATCCGTCCCTTACCTTATGTCCATAGCCTGCGTCCCGAAGTTTATCATTATTTCGCATTGCTTCACGCCTCCCAGGTGAAAATATACCCTCCCGTTGGCTGAAGGTACTCCAGCTATGTCATAATACCAGTTCGGACCAGCCCCTATTTCAAGAGTAGTCACACCTGTCATCGTAAGTTTTGAGCCGCTTGGCAGCTGTATCTTCTTCAAAAGCACAGTACCCTTGTATATCCTTATGGTTGCATCAGGAATGTATATCCTTCTGATTGACTTTGTCTCAGCTGATTTCCTTAACTCCCCGATCACAGTACCCATGAACATGATCGCAGCATCCTCCTTATAGGATACCGAGCCTTCTGCGGCTGTCCTTTTCGGGGATGGGAGTAAGAGTGCCATTAGAACGATGGCTATTAGAAGCTCCATTAGGAGCCTTCCCTCATAACGCCTCATAGGCGTCAAGCATCGGAAGGAGTATCACCGAGGCTGAGGCAAATACCGCTAGCCCCATGATGATGACAGCCAACGGTTCCACCAGGGCAGTCTTCCTCTTCAGGTAATCCTCGAACCAGCTTCTTCTGTTTGCTACGTATGAACCAAGTGCGGCAGGCAGGTCTCCTGTCTGCTCAGCCATGTGGATGTAGCTCAGAAGAAGCCCGGAAAAACCTTCCTCCCTGAATGCAGCTTCAAGCCCCTCGCCGCTTATTAGCCTTTCCATAAGCCCCTGCCCCCGGAATACCCCGTCATCCAGGAGCTCTGCCGCCTTAAGCACATCCATCCCTCCGGATATCAGCTTGTTGAATTCCTTTATGAACATCATCTCATCATATTGTGCCTTCTTCCTGCCGAGCACAATTGCAAACATCTTTTCCCTGTCCATCAGGTACCGGAAGGCAACTGCCATTACCAAAAGGCATAAAGCTCCCGAAACCCTGGCAGGCACAACGGAAGTGAAGGCCATGACAGTTTCAAGGACAGTATTTCTTCCTGAGATACCGCTGATCATGTCATGTATCGGAGGTACCAGGTAATATGCAGCGCAGAAAAGGAATATGATGGTTGCTGAGATGAGGATTCCGGGGTATATGAGCACAGTCCTGATCTTCCCGCTTAGCTCCCTCTCCTCCTTAAGGTCTTCATACAGTCCTCTGAATGCTGCACCTATGGTCCCAGTCTCCTCAGAGAGCCTGATGATTGAGACCTCCCTCCTTGTGAACGCCCCACACCCTTCAAAGGAATCCGTAAGGCTCGCTCCACCCTGCAGCTGCCTTGCAAGCCGCATCTCAGTCTCATCCTGCGAGAGACTGAGAGACTCCACAAGACCAAGGCCGTTTGAAAGGTAGATGGACTTCTCATAGAAGAATCTCTCCTTGTTGAATCGTCTTCGCCGCCTTATCCCTGAACTCCATCCTGACATCAAGCTTCCTCCTTCCTTCCTGTGATAAAAGCCTCTGTGTGAGTACAAGCCCCACAGAACCCGATATGTGCTCTTCCCTGATCCCAAAATCCATAAGCCTGAGTATCACATTACTGTATCCAGTTCCATGTATCGTCGAGATCACCCTGTGACCTGTAAGGGATGCCCTGACAAGAGCCCTGGCGGTCTCTTCGTTCCTTATCTCCCCTATGCAAATGAAATCTGGGTCCTGCCTGAGTGATGCGAATATCGCCCTCTCATATGTCAGTCCTGCAGCCTCGTTTATCTGGCACTGTACCACTCCCTCAATGGACCTTTCAACTGGATCCTCAATCGACAGCACCTTGTGGTTCATGTCCTTCAGTTCGTTCATGATTCCATACAGGGTAGTGCTCTTGCCCATGCCGGTTTCTCCTGCGATCATTGTTATTCCGCTGCCTTCAGTGAGGTGCCCAAGAAGCATCGAAACATCATCATCTTTCATCCCAAGTTGCCTTATGCCCACATCCCGCCTGTCGAAAAGCCTCATGACGAGTGACTCTCCGTTTACTGACTTCATGGTGCTTACGCGTATGGTCATTCCGGACATCCTGAACACCCCATCCTGAGGCAGCCTCTTCTCTGATATGTTCATGCCTGAATTCGCCTTGACTCTCTGCAGATAAAGGTTGTGCCGGGCCATGTCGAGGCTGCAGTGCGACTCCAGCCTTTCACCCTGTCTGAAGAACACACCTGCTTTATCGGACCCAGGTATGAAGTGTATGTCGGATGCATTGATGCCTATCCCAGCCTTTACGATTTCTTCCAGTTCCATATAATCACCAGAATCATTATGCCTTCATCTGCAGTCCCTATACATGGAAAATCATACACTCCCCGTTTTGTGGTATAGTATATTGAGAGATACGACAAGGAGAATGATCATGGCACTTGATGGCATATATTTCAGCAACATAGTAAAGGAAATAAGCACGGGACTTGAAGGCTCCAGGGTAGACAAGGTCAACCAGCCCGAAAGCGATGTCATAATACTGACGTTCAGGGGGAGAAGCGGCAACAGGAAGCTTCTCATAACCTCCAACAGCAGTTTTTCAAGGCTTCACTTCACAGAGATGCAGAGGCAGAATCCGCTTCAGGCACCCCTGTTCCTTATGGTGCTCAGGAAGCATCTTCAGGGCGCGTTCTTTGATGGCATAAGCCAGCTCGACGGTGACCGTCTTGTGAACCTCAGCTTCTCAGGTAAGGATGAGATGGGATTCGACCAGAAGTTCATACTATCCGTGGAGATGATGGGGAGGCATTCAAACATAATCCTCATCAGGGAAAGGGACATGAAGATAATCGAGTGCATCAAGCATGTAAGCGCCGACAGGAACACCTACAGGGTACTTCTGCCCGGAAAGTCCTACATGCCGCCTCCACCCAGCAACAAGCTGGACCCGCTTTCCTACACTGATGAGGAGCTTCTGCTGGCAGGTGACCCTGACAATATCGACACCGAATTCTTCTCAAGGATTTTCTCAGGTGTGTCCAAGAGGACATCAGGCCTGATCCATGAGCTGTATGACGGCACCGAGCCCCTTGTCTTCATAAGGAAAATCCTTGAGTCAACCGGAAGGGGAACCTCATTCTACATCATGAAGGAGAACGGTGAATACAAGGATGTGGTGTCCTATCCATTCAAGGGGGAACTTGTCCCCTATGACAGCGCTTCCAAGGCACTTGAGGATTTCGTAAGCGAGAGGGACCAGAAGGACAGGATGCGCGGAAAAAGCGCAGACATGCAGAAGATGATCCATACCAACATCGAGAGGGTCCTGAAGAAGATAAACATCCTGGATGAATCCATAAGGGAATCAATGGACAAGAACGAGGACAGGCTCAAGGGCGAGCTGCTCACCTCCAACATACACAGCCTGAAGGACGGAATGAGCGAGGCAAGGCTTTTGAACTATTACGACGGTACCGAGGCTGTCATCAGGCTTAACGAGCACAAGACCATCAGCCAGAACATCCAGCATTACTACCACAGGTACAACAAGAAGAAAAGGGCCGAGGAAATGGCAGCCTCGCAGAAGCTGCTGGCTGAGGAGGAGCTCAATTACCTTAATTCAATAATGCTGAGCCTCCAGAACTCCGAAAACCAGCGCGAAGTTGATGACATAAGGCAGGAGCTGATGGTGGCAGGCTACCTGAGGTTCAGGAAGGTACCTGCCGGTAAGGAGAAGCCATCGAAGCCGTTCCATTTCAAATCAACCGAAGGGATAGACATCTATGTGGGCAAGAACAACACTCAGAATGACTACCTCACCACGAAGTTTGCAGGAAAGAACGACACCTGGCTCCATACAAAGGATATTCCAGGCTCCCACGTCATTATAAAGGCTGAGAAGTTCTCCGATGATACACTTCTCGAAGCAGCAAACCTTGCCGCATGGTACAGCAAGGCCGGTACATCCTCGAAGGTCCCTGTAGACTATACCAGGGTAAAGAACGTGAAGAAGCCAAATGGCGCTAAGCCCGGAATGGTCACATATTCCACCAACAAGACACTGTATGTGGATCCTGAGCCATCAAGGCTTGACAGGCTGGAGTAGGCAGTAGTCCCGATGAGCAACTCATCGGGGCTTTTTTCACGCTTTTTGTTAATCGAAAATTCGTTAAAATTTAATCATATAAGGCATGTTTCTTCACACAGGTGTGGTAGCATATAATCGGTGTAGGGGGCGATACAATGAAAGACAACTGGAAGCAGAAGAAACAGGCATCGACGCTTCCGACGCTTTTTTTAACATGCATTGCAGAAAAGGAAAATTGCACTGAGCTCAGGGAAAGATTGAAGAACGTCTGGATGTTCCCTGAAATAGGGGAAGAGCAGCTGATACATGAGAGATTTGAACCGCTAATGGATTTTGGTGAATCACGATACCATGAACTTATAAGGCTGCTTTATGAGTTGCATGTACACGTAAGGGACGACAGCCGCGTAGACTGGTACATCGATAACCGGGAGTACATGATCTAGCTTCTCCAGCGCGTACATATTTGTTGTTTTGTGCAGGTTTGATGCGGATTTTGGTATTGGACCTTGCTTAAATCAGTCAAGGTCCATATTTCACCGCTGGTTTGTTAAATATTAACAATCCCTCCACATTTCCTGGTCTGATTTATGGTATCATCAAGCTGTCAAAGGAGGAATTCAAAATGACAGCAGTAACCAGTCCGGGAAAGACCGGAAGAGGCGAAGGCTCTTCTATAATGCAGTGGCTCGAGAGGCACATGGCGTCAAGGAAAAGCGCAAATGAGTTAAGCAGAAGAGTACGCAAGGTTTGGGTCGTACCTAATGTCAACGAGGAACTTACCACACATGAACACTTCACTTCAGTGCTTGAATATGCTGAACCAAGGGACATGGACCTTGAAAGGCTTTTTAACGATATACCTCCTCATGTCAGGGATGATGGCAATGTCAGCTGGTACATGGACAATTACAAATGACTTTTCCTCCATACTGGAAGGGCAGGGATGCCCTTCCATTTGTTTGGGCTGGATCAATGCCAGGCCTGACACTATCGGTTTCCCTGTTATTTCACTTCCAGATAGGAGATTGCAGCCGATAAAGGCGTCATCTGTTAAAATTCGTTTAAATTAATCCGATTTTTCATATATGTTCGGGCCTAAGTTCGGAGAATAGTGTAGAATTGGCTTATGAGCTATGCTTCAGGAGGTTCACAGTTGGAAAAGAGAAAGAAATTCATCATAAATTTCATGTACTACGGAATACTAGCAGGATTTGGTTATGCGGTATTAAAATACATATTGCCAGTACTCGCACCGTTCTTTCTCGGACTGACAATAGCGCTGCTGCTTAAGCCGCTGATCATGAAGATTCACCGAAAGACCGGGATAAGCAGAAAATTCCTTTCTGCCCTTATTCTCATCCTTTTTTACATAATCCTTTTTACCGTACTCGCATACCTTGGCGTATCCCTTTTCTTCGAGACAAGGGAACTTGCCTACAGGCTTCCTGACCTCTACAAGAACGAGATTGAACCAGGGCTCATCGGGACAGTCGACCGCCTGGTAGCTTCATTCCCCGCAGTAGAGCCGGTGATCAGGGATTTCATCGAAGGACTTGCCAACTCCCTCGGAGAGATAGTAAGGTTCATCTCGAGCAATGCACTCAACATGTTAAGCTCAGTTGCTGCAAGAGTGTCACTGTTCTTCATCAAGTTCCTGTTCATGATAATCTCAAGCTTCTTCTTCATTTTCGACAATGAGAAGATTTACTCGTTCATACTCAGGCAGATGTCTGAAAACATGAAGAACATAATAACAAGAGCCAAGGAGAACCTCAAGAATGTCCTCTCAAGCTATACGAAAGCATATCTGATGCTGATTTCACTCACTTTCGTGGAGCTTTCGGCAGGACTCTCACTGCTTAGGATCAGGAATGCGATACCTCTTGCGTTCATCATCGCAATAATAGACATACTGCCAATACTCGGAACAGGTGGTGTCCTCATCCCTTGGGGACTTATCGCCATAGCTATCGGCAGGACAGGCCTCGGGCTTGGGATCCTTCTCCTGTATCTCGTCATAACAGTTGTGAGGCAATCCCTGGAACCGAAGATTGTCGGAGACCAGATCGGCCTTCACCCTATAGTCATACTCCTATGCATATTCATCGGAGGCAGGCTCTTCGGAGTGCTTGGGATATTCCTTATCCCCATAGCGATGACGATCATCAAGAAGCTGAACGACGAGAAGGTTATCCACGTGTTCAGATAGGAACAGAAGGCAAACCTGTGATAACTTCATAAATGAGACAAGCTGTCCTGTTAGCTTCAGGACAGCTTGTTTTCATTTGATGGTCTTGTTCCACTCTTCCTCATTGAATCCGACAAGGGTATTTCCATCGCAAGTCATTAGGATCGGCCTCTTTACAAGCATCGGGTTTTTCGACAGGAGCCTCAGCACCTCTTCAACATCCATGCTTACCAGCATCTCCTTTATATTGAGCTCCCGGTATACCTGTCCGCTTGTATTGAGAAGCCTCTTAAGCTCCACACCCGAATACAGGATACCTCTAAGTTCTTCCATGGTTGGCGGTTTCTCGGTTATTTCTCTCCAAACATACCGGATATCCCTTGCACTAAGATATTTCCTTGCCTTCTGGCAGGTTCCGCATTTGCTGTATCCTATAAGCTCCATATGCACCTCAACTAATTTCCGCAAAGCTTCCGGCACCGGGCTTTGACTTCACGGTTATTTTTCTCGGTATCCTTTCCTTCAGTTCAGAGACATGCGATATTATCCCGACTATCCTTCCTGATACATTCAGGTCCATCAGGCATCCGAGTGCGTTCTCAAGGGAATCCTGGTCGAGTGAGCCGAAGCCCTCGTCTATGAATATGGTTTCAAGGTTCACGCTCCCCCTGCTGCTCTCGAGGAAGTCTGAAAGCCCAAGGGCCAATGCGAGTGATGCCTTGAAGCTCTCTCCGCCTGACAGCGAAAGCACGTCCCTTTCACGCCCCGTATACGCGTCATTTATGTTAAGGTCAAGTCCTATCTTCTCCCTTCTGCTGGCCTGGTCCTCTTTCCTTTTCAGCTGGAATCTCCCTTCTGACATCTTCCACAGCCTCTTGTTTGCCATACCGAGTATCCCGTCGAAATAGTACGACTGGACGAAGGTTTCGAAGGACCTGCCGACTGAAGCGGTGCTGTGGAGCCTGGAGAGTGCTCCGAACCTTTCCCTGTTGGCCTTGTACCTTGACACGGTCTCCTCTGCCTTGACAAGCAGACCTGCAAGCTTGAAGCACTCCTTGTCCACGCTGCTTAGTGACTTCCTCGCTTCCTCAAGCCTTGCCTCAGCATTTTCCTTCTTTTCATGGAGCGGCAGAAGCGGGATCTCTGCCCTTCCCGAGCAATCCCCCTCCAGCTGTGAGTATGCCCCACGGGCCTTGTTAAGTCCCTCGTAGAAGTTCCTTATCTCCCTTTCCCTTACAGGAATCTCAGGTATCTTTCCCTTCAGAAGGTCATATTCATCAACTGAAAGGCCTTCCGATGCGATGCTCGTCTCAAGCTCATTGCGAAGGTCAAGTGTCTCCGTTATCAATGCTTCCTTTAGCGCAGCCAGCGTACCTGACCGCTCTGACAGCGCCGTCAGCTTCAGGTCAGTTTCCTTCAATGACGCTGCTATGCTTTCATGGGCTTTGCCTATAGCTTCGATCCTCTGCCCAAGTGCTTCAATTTCATGGGATACTGCCTTTATGTCAATATCCGCACCCTGCTCCACAAGTGTCCTTTCTTCGCCCCTTGCAGCTCCCAGCTCCTCTGAAGCCTTCTGCAGGTAAGAACTGATTGAGTCAAGCCTTTCCTTCACTCCTTCAAGCCCCTCAATCTCGCCCCTTAGCCTCTGAAGCTCCCTGGAAGCCTTGGTCCTCTTTTCTTCAGCTGCGGCTATCTCCTCATCAGCCCTGGTTATCAGGTCCTTTTTCGCGGTACCTTCCCTTATTATCTCATCGATCGTCGTCTCATTGAGACCGCTTGCGGCATAGAATTCCTTAACCTCCGCTTCGATTTCCGAGAGTGATGACCTGATTCCTTCGAGCTTCTGTTCCGATCTTGCAAGCTCCCTGTTTGAGTTCTCAAGAGCCTTCTGGGCAGAAAGATAGCTTTCTTCGTCAAAGCCTCCCGCATCAGCCACTGTCAGAGGGTGACTGCAGGAACCGCATACCGGACAAGGCTCCCCTTCGACCAGGTCCATCCTGAGTATGGCCCCAAGACTGGCTTTCCTGGTCTCTTCAGCTGCCTGGAAAGCATGCATGCATTCACCTGACCTTCTTTTCCATCCCTTCTCCTCGGTCCCTGCCTTTTCAAGCTTCTCCCTCTCACCTTCAAGCTTTTTAACCAGCCTGTGTGCATCGAGCAGGAGCTTTCTTTCACCTTCAAGCCTGAGCTTCACGATCTTCAGGTCTGAAACCTGAAGGCTCAGCCTGCCCTCATCTCCTTTTAGCGCAGCTTCCTCCGCAGCCAGCGATTCAGCCTTCCGGAGCCTTTCCGACAGAGTGTCCTTTTCCTTTTCGAGTCTCGCCCTTTCCTTCTGGAGTGATTCTGCCTTCTTCCTCACTGACTCAAGACTTGCGGACTTTTCCAGGAGATCCGCCTTCATGGATTTTTCAGCCTTCAGTGCGTCGAGTGTGGAGTATTCCCGGTCAGACCTTTCCTTTTCCTTTTGAAGGCTTTCCCTGAGTTTCTCGTTCTTCCCAGTTTCCATTAATGCAGTCTCAAGGCTTTTCCCTGCCTTTTCAAGGTCCCTGGTCTTGGAAACCAGTTCCTTCTCCTTCGGGAGTATGAGCCTGGCCTTCATGATACCGTCCAGGAACTTTGAATCCGAAATGACCTTTGGTTCTTCACTGGAAAGCTCATTCAGCTGCTTTTCAGCTGTCCTGAACGCAGCAAGCCTCCTGTTATTGTCTTCGGCCGCAAGGATCTCAGCTTCAGATGCCTTAAGGAGAGCCTCCTTCTCTGAAGCTTCAGCCTCTATCCGGATCTTTTCGATTTCTGTCGCCTCAAGCTTATCCTTTAGCGGACCCTCACCCATGTCTATGTCCTGGTCAGTGATCCCAGCCTCAGCCATCGCCTCCCTGAACCTTAGGATTAGCTCCGAGTCCAGCTTCTTTGATTCATCATACTTGGCCTTTATCCTGTCCTGGAAGTCCTGGTACACTTCAGTCGAGAACAGCTTCTTAAGGATATCGGACTTGTCCTTTGTGCTTGATGCCAGGAATTCCCTGAACTCACCCTGCGGTATCATGACGATCTTCTTGAACTGCTCAAGTGTAAGCCCCAGAATTGTTTCAATCTCCTGGTTCACTTCCCTCGCCTTGACAAGAGGGTTCTGCCTGTCGCTCTCCCTGTAGAACAGCACCTTTGAGGTCCCCTTGGCGGTTTCAGTACGTTTAATGTTATACTTCTCACCTCTTACCGAAAACTCAAGCTCCACCTCCATGTCATCCTTGGCTCCGGCGAGCTGGCTCCTGTAGCAATCAGCCTTGTCCCTGTCGTTGCTCGATGCCTTGCCGTAGAGGGCATAGCAGATCCCGTCAAAAATGGACGTCTTCCCCGCACCAGTAGCTCCGGTTATGAGGAATATCCTGTCATCATACAGCTTCGTGAAATCTATGGAGCATTCATCCTTGAATCCCAAAAACGCATTCATCCTAAGCCTTATAGGTTTCATCGGAAGTCACCCCCATTTCCTTTACTGTCTCGTCTATTATCCTGACCATCTCATCACTCGGCTCATCACCGTTCTCAAGAAGGTAGAACTCATGGAACAGGCTCCTTACGTCCCTTGCTTCCATCTTTTCAAGGGCAGCGAAGCTCGCTCCCTCTTCCTGCATGTCCCTCTCCCTCTGAAGCTCGATGATGTTCGGGTATCTTACCCTCAGCCTTTCGAGGGGGTCCTGGATTTCATCTGTATCGGTGATCACAGCCCTTACAAAATCCTTTGCATGGTTTTCCCCTGGACTGTTCATGAGGTCAGAGAAGCTTCCCTTGAGTATGACAAGGTCCCTGAGGGGGGTTATATGCCTCTCCCTTACCTCTACGATCCCTTCCTTGTCCATCTCGACCACCGAGATGCTTTTCATGTGATTTGCCTCTGAGAACGAGTATTTCATCAGCGAACCGCTGTACCTTATCTTACCCTTCCTTACCCACTGGGGCTTGTGAAGATGGCCAAGGGCCACATAATCGAAGATATCGAAGACTTCAGCCATCACGAAATCAGTGCCGCCTACTGTCAGGAGCCTTTCGGAATCGCTTGTCTCCATATCCTCCTTCACTCCAGGGGTCACGAAGCCATGGAAAATGAGCACTTTCCTGTTTCCGTCGCCAGCTGCTGACCTCCTGATGATCTCATCATAGAGCACGCTGTCGTCCTTTGATTCGTTAAGGCCGTATATCTCCCTAAGCGCGAAGCTGTCCTTGTATGGCAGAAAGTAGAATGAGACCTCTCCGAACTCATCCCTTATGCCCACTTTCTTGAGAGGGTCCTCCGGATGTCCCTGCAAAAGGAGACCGTGGGTCTCAAGAAGGCTGTTCAGAACCTGTACCCTTTCGGAGGAATCGTGGTTGCCGGTAATGAGAAAGACATTGACGCCGAGCTCGGCGAGCCTCGTAAGGAAGCTGTTATATACCCTGACCGCGTCCTCCCTGGGTACTGACCGGTCATATACATCTCCCGCAATGACAAGGGCATCAGGTGACTCCTCATTAATTATCTGGATCAGCTGATTCAGAGCATCCTCTTGGTCATCAAGAAGTGATATGTCCTTTAAATATCTGCCAATGTGCAGATCCGCTGCATGTATGAATTTCACTGTATATCACGCTCCCATAAGATGAGTTTACAGCAGAAATTTATTCAAGACAATGAAATGTGGACTGCAATAATGTACAATGAATACAGGAGGTGTATGTACATGCCAAGAAGGATAAGAATGCGCCTTGACCTTGAGGATAAGATCAGAAACTACAACGTTGAGATCACCCCTGTGACCGAGGAGACGATCCCTGAGCTTGCCGGCATAATGCTCGATGCCTACAGAGATACTGTGGACTATGAGGGTGAAGACCTGAAGCAGACCGAGGACGAACTCGGACGTGTCTTCAGAGGGCTCTACGGCCCTGTACTCAAGGAAGCCTCCCATACAATATGGGAAAACGGAGAAGCCGCCGCATCGGTCCTTGTCTGCCTGTTCAAGCATGAGCCGACGATCACCTACACCTTTACCAGAAAAGCATCAAAGAGGAAGGGTTACGCAACCGCTCTGATCAACAAGGCGGAGGAAGAGCTTCTGAAACAGGGCTACAGGACACTCCACCTTTTCGTGACACTTGAAAACAGGGATGCTGTCAACCTCTATGAATCACTGGGATTCTATGAGGTTCCGGTGACGACAGTCACTGAGATAATCACAGGCTAACGGAGACATATATGAGCATCGCAATTCTGAAATCTGCATTAAGCGTCCTTGCCAGGCTTGGCATCCTTGACCGCCTCATACTTGCGGGAGAACCTGCAGCTGTGCTTCTGAGAAAGGAAACTGATTTTCAAGGTATCTTCAAGGAGATACCTTTCCTTATCGAGAAGCCTTTCAGCATGCCGAAGGCAGATATCCATGAGGCCTTCAGGGCTGATGGCTTCGATTACCTGGAGGACTGCTACGGAAACCTTTCAACCTTCCACAAGGATGAGACAAGGGTTGAGTTCCATACAGGCCTTTCTGGCAGCAGCAGAGCCAAGGTCATCCAAGTTCCGTCTCTAGGACTTAACATCATGGCCGCGAGGAAATATAACAGGTTATTCGAGGACACTTCCGAGATATCATTTGACGGTATAACTTTGAGGATTACCGGTGCCGCTTCATCAGGTGATGAATGAGGCTTGCTTTCGCAAAATTCCGGATATTTCCAATTAATCAGGTTTAGTGGTATAATCCTATTTGAAAACTAAATAACACATATGGGTTTGCAGAACATCTGCACTAAGAGGGAAACAGGATAAGCCTGTGCGGTCCCGCCGCCGTATGGTACTTGATCGCCGACATAGCCACTGGGAAACCGGGAAGGCTGGCGGTCTTAATGACCAAGCCGGAAGACCTGCCCGTATGGAATCAACTTATACTTCACGGAGAATGAGGTGTTGTCAATATGGCTGATCTTTCGCCATACCGGGCATCCATTTGGATGCCTTTTGATTTGTGCAGACTCTGCATGATCTTTTCTCCAGACCGTCGCACGCGCTTTTCGACCAAAGGAGGAAGAAAATGAAGAAGAAGCTTACCGCTATACTCATCACCATTGTGCTTGCATTCGGGGCATTCTACCTGTACAAGACCTATCTGTCGCCAAAGGCAAATGAAGGCAGCAAGGAAGTGACTATTGAGATCGTAATCGAAAGGGAAAAGATTACAGAGTCGAAGACCTACAGTACAGATTCAGCGTTCCTATATGACCTGCTCACTGAAAAACAGGAGGAGCTTGGATCCGGCTTCACAAAGTTTGATTTCGGCGACATGCTGACCAAACTGAAATCGGTAGAGGCCGGAGCTGATGAATACTATCATATATATGTCAACGGTGCTGATGCAGCTGTAGGAGTAAAGGAAATCCCAGTGACAGACAAGGACACCTATAAGCTCGAGCTCAAGAAATGGAAATAGATGACCATATACGAAAGGCGAAAAAAATGGACAGACTGCCATACGAAAAGAAGAGACTCAGTGCAAAGGACATAGTTCTCATAGGTATTCTTTCGGCATCAATAACCGGTGGTAAGATGGTGCTCTCAGCAATACCCAATGTAGAGATCGTGACTCTTCTTTTCATGGTTTACACTGCGGTTTTCGGTTTGCGGAGGGCACTCTTCGTGTCAGTCATCTTCTCCACTACGGAAATACTCCTGTGGGGTGTACATACCTGGCTTATGACCTACTATATCATATGGCCTCTCCTGATACTCCTGACTGCCGCCCTTTCACGTTTCCTTAAGGGTGAGTTTTCAAGGGCAATCCTTGCAGGTGCTTTCGGACTGACCTTCGGGATTTACTTTGCACTTGTGGAAGCCATGCTGTATGGGCTAAACTACGGATTTGTCTACTATGTCAGGGGGATTCCCTTCGACATAATACATGGGGCTTCGAACTTCATCGTGGTACTCATGCTTTTCAAACCTCTTGAGCGTATGCTTGGAAGGCTTGCAAGAAACTACACGGAAAACAATGGAAATGCCGCAGATTAATTATCTCTGCGGCATTTGCCTTTCTTAATATTCCGTCTTTGTTTCACCGAACTCAGGACTTTCAACATAGTCTCCAGGTCTGTTCACATGCAGTACGATCTCCTCGACTATGGCCTTGTGGTCCTTTTCCTGATGCACCAGCGATTTGTAGACAAGCTTGGAATTCTCATCCCTGGCATTGTCATGCAGTGCCTGGTAGACCTCAATGCTCCTGGTTTCGATCTCGATCGCTTCCCTGTAGAGGTCAGGCATACCCGGTATCGACTCAAGGACCTTCCGACCTGCAGTGAACCTCTTTATAAGTTCCTGAGCCTTTTCAAGGCTAGTGCCGTCCTCAACCTTGTAGCCTGCGATGTCGTTCTGGTTCTCAAGTATCCTCTTATGGGTCTCCTCATCATCAGCAAGCATCCTGAACACTTCACCAAGGCTGTTGCCCTTGTTCTTGTCAGCCTGTTCCGTATAGTATCTGAAGCCTTCATCCTCTAGTTTTAATGCCAGTTCCAAGCTATTCATGTCACAATCCCCCATTCCTCTCAAAATTCTAGTTTAATTCTAACACATATAACTATCTAACAATTTGCGCAATTACAACTATTCTGTTAACTATCCGTGACCAAATGCCTGCCCTTTGAAGGTTGTCAATGAATTTGATCTGTGCAATAATATTATCATTGGTTTTTTGGAGGTATGAGAATGGAGCTATGGGAAATAATGTTCCTTGCTGTGGGGGTTTCGATGGACGCCTTCGCTGCAGCGATATGCAAGGGAATGGCAGCAAGGGATGCTGAAAACAAGCATTCACTTCTAACAGGTATTTTCTTCGGAGGATTCCAGGCTTTCATGCCACTTGCAGGATATTATCTCGCAAGAAGCTTCAGCGGATATATCACAACATTCGACCACTGGATCTCATTCGCCCTGCTCACCATCATCGGGGCAAAGATGATAAGGGAGTCAAGAGAGGATAAGGACGAGGAGTCCCACTGCGACGAGGTATTCAGCCTGAGGAGCCTTACGCTCCTTGCCGTAGCGACAAGCATAGATGCCCTGGCAGTCGGAGTGACCTTCGCCTTCCTTGAGGTATCGATCCTGCCTTCAGTAACGATAATAGGGATAACCACATTCCTTTTCTCATATTTTGGCGTAAGGATAGGTACGGCCTTAGGTTCAAGGATGCAGAAGCTGTCAGAGCTCTTCGGAGGTTCAGTGCTGATATTCATAGGACTCAGGATCCTCCTCACGCACCTTAACCTGATAGCCTGAGAGGAATCGCTGAAGAATAGCAAAAAAATGATGATAACAGAACATCCTGCGAAAGAAAATTCGCAGGATGTTCTTCTTATTCCATCTCGTTCTCTATATAGCCTATTCCGTCAACCTCTACCCTGACAATATCACCCTTCTTAAGAGGTTTTGGAGGCTCGAAGCCTGCACCCACTCCGCTCGGGGTTCCTGTAGCAATTATGTCTCCGGGTTCAAGTGTAAGTCCCTGTGACAGGACATTTATAAGCCTGGGTATTGGGTTGATCATTATGCTTGTGTTTCCGTTCTGCCTTGGCTCCCCGTTCACGAATGACCTCACGCCAAGGTTTCCGGCAAGGCCAAGCTCATCCTTTGTGACGATCCAAGGTCCCATCGGGCAATAACCGTCAAGGCTCTTGCCTCTGAACCACTGCGTACCGTTCTTCTGTACGTCTCGTGCCGTTATGTCGTTGAGGCATGTATATCCGAATATCACATCCAGCGCATCCTCTTCGGAGACATTTACGCATCTCTTGCCTATGATAAGGGCGAGTTCAGCCTCGTAATCCACGAAATCCGTGACCCCTTCGTGCATCGGAACCTTGCTGTAAGGACCGTTTGCGGCGTTTGTTGCCTTTGTGAAGAAAACAGGATTCTCCATTACCCTCTTAAGCGTATCGTCGTCCAGGTTCTTGATCTCCTGCACATGCTCCTCATAGTTCTTACCGATGCATATTATGTTCCTCTGCGGCTTTGGTATCGGTGACAGAAGCTCAACTCCGTCTATAGGGACAGATCCCACCATATCGAGCACATTTGCATCAATGGTCCCATTTTCCTGGATGAATGCAAGAAGCGTCTCCGGCCCCTCTACAAATATCCTGCCTGATGGAATTATCGATTTTCCTGACCTGTCGACAACACCCCAGAATTCCCTGCCATTCTCCCTGTAACTTACAATTCTCATAAAGCTCCTCCGTTATAAAAAAAATTGTTGAATATACTAGAATTTCCTGCCTCCGCCGCCATGGGTCCTTCCGCTTCCTGACCTGTGTGTTGTGCTCCTTCCTATCGAACCTCCACCGGAGCTCCTCACAGGTGCCACAGGTATTATCCTTGACGTCGTATATTCGTTTATAAGGTTGTCTGATGCTATGCCAAACTCAACCAGGCTGCTGTCCCTGAAGTTGAATGCCAGCGGTGCCGGATGCCCCTTGTACCTTCTTTTGGTAGTGGCGAAATAGCCAAGTCCTGAAGCACCTGATGCCGCGGCTCCGATAAGCCCATCGAAAAGGGAGATGCTGTTGGAACCCTCATCCTCATTGTACTGCCCCTCAGGTATCCCCTGGGCAAGGAAAGAGGAGGTTGAAGCTATGAAAGCCTCCGCACCATTATAATATTCTCCGTCAGCGAAGCCTGCAGCGAAGACATCATCAAGTATCGACTCTATCCTTACATCAGTAAGGTACCTTATTCCCTTACCGGAGGTGGAGATATACACTTCCCTGTTGTCAAAGTCCATCAGTAGCAGTATACCATCCCTGTCCGCTCCAATGCCATAGTCATTGTAGTCAAAGTAATCGTCGGCATATTCCCTGGAACTTTTCCCATCCGCATCATCTGTCGTCACAATGACAATGTCCATTGAGTACTGGTTTGAGAGTCCTTTCAGCTTGCTCTCAAGGTCAGATTCCTCAGACGTTGAGAATATTGCTGCCGAGTCAACTACAAGCAGCTTATCAGCCTTCGCTTCAACGGTTGTCCATGACATAATCAGAAAAACAACCGCAAATGCTGCCAGCGTAATCCTCCTTACCATATCAGGGCACCTCCCAAAAGCGCAAGCGCCAGGATCCCAATTCCTATGGCTGCTGATGATAGCCCGAGCTTCCTGTTATCCACCGGAAGCTCGCCATAGGAATTGCCTGTCTGCCCGTTCACAGCAAAGATGTATGTCCTGCCACCATAGAAATACGTTAATATCCATGCAGGCAGCAGAGTATAGTCCCAGTCCTTTATTGAGACATCAAGCTCCTTCCGGTGAAGCTGAACACTCCCAAAACCTGAAATTGATTCCTGGACAAGGCTTTCGGCATACCTTTCCGCCCTTTCCCGTACTGTCGGCTGTATCGATTCCTTTTCAATGTCATATTTCTCAGCGAGAAATCCGCTTAGATATGATGGTTCGAATTCGACTGCCTTCCTGTCATCATAAGGGGATATGGAGTCGAGAAGCCCCTTGTCTATCTTTTTCAGGGCGACCTCCCTTATATTCTGGACATCTACCTTACCGTGCCTTTCGATACCGAACTCCTTGACCTCCGTATATTCAGTATTTCCAGCCCGGTATACTCTCCTGTTTATCCCCTTTCCTGAATAATCAACCCTTGCCTCGGCCTCCGCTGACCAATATGGTATGTAGACACCTGAGATCTTCTCAAGCTGGGAGCCTGAGTAGAATTCCGTGGGTACATACCTCTTGGACTTCGCCCATTTGAGGAAGGTTTCCTCTGCCTTTTCCCTGCTGTAGGCAAACGGAATCACCTTATCCGGCCTGAAGGTTCCGGAAAGCCTGTCTGACAGGATCACCGGATTGTGGCAATAGTAGCAGAATGTGGCTGAGGTAGTCTCTTCAGTCACTACCTCAGCCCCACAGCTGTCACAGGTGTATCCCTTCAGATGGGCATCCTCATGTACTTTTTCCCTGTCTGCCTTGCTTTCCATGGCGTCTGTGGCTTTTCCCATCTCTTCATTCGTAAATTCACTGAGACAGAACTCGCACTTCAGCTTCTGGATTTCGGGCTCGAATTTCAGTCCCCCGCCGCAATTGGGACATTTGTATGTGGCTGTAGCCATTTTATCACATCCAACCCTTAAGTCTTAATTCGAAGGTGTTCCGCATTCAGGACAGAACCTTGGCTTTGCCCCCTTGACTTCATGTCCGCAGTTTCCGCACTTCCAGCCTTCAATCTTCCTTGCTCCGCACTCAGTGCAGAATTTCCCTGAGTTCACTGTTCCGCAGTTGCCGCACTTCCAGTCTCCTGACTGGACTACAGCCCCTGCAGCCTGTGACTTCTGTGCCTGTTGGGCCTGCTGTTCCTTCATCCTCATCTGCTCAACATTCGATTGGGAAGCCGTGCCCATGAAGCCTCCTCCTGCCTGCATCCCCATGCCCATTCCCATGAAGGTTGCCGCGCTGCCGGCTTCATTGGATCCAGCCGCCTCAAGTCCTCGTGCTATCGAGCCCTGGACATATCCTTCCCTTACGGATGGATCGCCAAGCATGGCTCCCTTGTTCCTCATGTTTATGAGTTCCTTCGACTCGTCGTCGTAGGAGATGGATGCTATACCTACAGCCTGGATTATGAATCCCCTCATGTCGTTCCAGCTCTTGTCGAGCACATCCGCCATGTATTTCGACAACTCGGTGCCCTTTGAAGCCACATGGGATATCCTTATTCCGTCAACTGACATCTTGTTCATCGCTGACTGCAGCGCTTCAAGGAACTCCGAGAGATACTGTTCGTTGATATCGCCTATCTCGACCTTGTCCGCATTCCTCGGAACTGCCTCCGCATAGAACTTCAGTGGATCCGTTATCTTTATCGAATAGTTTCCATGTGTCCTGAGGAAAAGCTCCGAATTATAGAAGTTGTCAAAGTAGTTAAGGGGATTCTTAGTCCCGAACTTAATTCCCTTGATTTCCTGAAGATTGATATAGAATACCTTCTGGGCAGTTGGAGTCACTCCGCCATATTTGACCCTGTTGAAGGTCTCCTTCAGGGCATCACCGAATTTACCAGTGAACAGCGAAGGAAGTGAAGAGTTGCTTACAGTGTAGTAGCCTTCTTCAGCTGTGAAATCAACGACCTTTCCTCCATCAACCACCATCATGAACTGATTAGGATAGACATGGATCACTGAACCGTTTGAAACGGTATTTTCAGTACCCTTTACATTGCTGTTCCTCCTGTCACCACGTCTAACCTTCCTGCCTGAAGTAAATACGGTGTTGTCGCCCATGTCGTCAGGCTCTACTACCTCAAGCCACTGGTCCGCCAGTGATCCGCCGATTGCACTTGCTATTGCCTTGATAATTCCCATTTCAAACCTCCTTGAATCTGGTCTCTGCCTTGATTATACCACAGCTGTGAAAAAAGCCGTTTTTTTAACCGGATTTTCATCATTCGTTTACATCGTCAGTGAAAACAGCTGCTTCATTGATCATTAAGCTGCAAAAAAACTGCAGAGCCTATAAAAGCCCTGCAGTCAGGAATATCTATTTGTTCTTAAGGCTCATGAGGTTAAGAAGACCTCCGGCAGCCATGACTTCTGCTTCCCTTTCCGAGAGTGCAACAGACACTTCAAAGCTTGTACCCTTGGTTACGTTGTTGACAGTCAGGGTACCAGTTGTAATGTTCTCCAGGAGGCCGCCTATTTCGAGCACATCGTTCTTGTCTATGCTGTCATAGTCATTCTCATCCTTGAAGGTTACAGGAAGTATGCCATTGTTGATGAGGTTCGCCTTGTGGATCCTTGCGAATGACTTTGCGATAACTCCCTTGATGCCAAGGTACAGTGGTGCAAGTGCGGCATGCTCCCTGCTTGAACCCTGTCCGTAGTTCTTGCCGGCAACTATGAAACCGCCGCCATTCTCCTTTGCGTTCCTCGGGAAGTCCTTGTCCAGAGGAGTAAGGCAGAATTCTGAAAGGTAAGGTACATTCGACCTGTAAGGCAGAAGGCTTGCGTTCGACGGCATGATGTGGTCTGTAGTTACATCATCCATCACCTTGATAAGGGCCTTTCCTGAAACCTCATCCTTCATCTTCGTGTTCTTGGGGAAAGGCTTTATATTAGGTCCTCTCTTGACTTCGACTGCACTTCCGTCTTCAGCCGGCTTTACGACCATGTTGTCGTTCACCAGGAACAGCTTCGGCATCTCTATGTCAAGGTCCACGTTCATGTCGAAATCCTCAGGTCCCGCTATGAACCCTGCTACAGCCGAATACGCTGCAACCTCAGGGCTTGCAAGGTAGACGTCCGCAGACTCTGTTCCGCATCTGCCCTTGAAGTTCCTGTTGAATGTCCTTAAGGAAACTCCGTCGTTGCTAGGAGCCTGACCCATTCCTATGCAGGGTCCGCAGCCTGACTCCAGTATCCTAGCGCCTGCCCCTATTATCTTCGCAAGGGCGCCATTTTGCGCAAGCATGCTCAGCACCTGCTTGGAGCCCGGGGATACTACAAGTGAGACATCCTCATGCACTGTCTTACCGTCAAGTATGCTTGCGACCTTCATGAGGTCGACATAGGATGAATTCGTGCAGCTTCCGATCGCAACCTGGGTGAGCTTCTTTCCTCTTACTGTGCTTACAGGAACAACCGCATCAGGTGAATGGGGAAGCGCTATGTTTGGTTCAAGTGTGTCAAGGTCTATGACGAGCTTTTCCGAATATACGGCATCTTCATCAGCCTTCAGTTCCCTGTAGTCCTTCTCTCTGCCCTGGGCTTTAAGGAACTCCAGAGTCCTTTCATCCGATGGGAATATGGAGGTAGTCGCGCCTAGCTCTGCACCCATGTTGGTTATGGTTCCTCTTTCAGGAACTGAAAGGTGAGCGACTCCGTCACCTGTATATTCAAATATCTTGTTGACTCCGCCCTTTACAGTGAAATGCTTAAGCACCTCAAGGATGATGTCCTTTGCCGCGGTAAAGCTCTTGAGCTTGCCCCTAAGCTCTACGTTCACTATCTTAGGCATTGGTATGTTGTATTCTCCGCCTGCCATGGCCACGGCAACGTCAAGTCCTCCTGCTCCGATCGCGAGCATTCCCATGCCGCCGCCGGTGGGAGTGTGGCTGTCCGAACCAAGAAGTGTGTCTCCTGGAACAGAAAACCTCTCAAGATGGACCTGGTGACAGATTCCATTTCCCGGCTTCGAGAAATATATGCCATGTTTCTTTGCAACTGTCTGGATATACAGATGGTCATCCGCATTCTCAGGACCGGACTGCAGCATGTTATGGTCTATATAGGCCACTGACCTCTTGGTCCTGACCTTGTCCACACCCATTGCTTCAAACTGGAGATATGCCATTGTTCCTGTGGAATCCTGTGTAAGTGTCTGGTCTATCCTTATGCCCACCTCGGATCCGGCCTTCATCTCACCGGTAACCAGATGTTCCTTGATTATTTTCTCAGCTAACGTAAGTCCCATTTCGTTCCTCCTTTGTCCTCCGATGCCAGGCAGACCTCCTGCCGGGCGATGATTAGTCAAATAATAACATGATAAAGACGGATGTTCAATATTCAATTGCAGGATTCATTCCTATTTATTTCATTTTTTATGAAATAATAACCATAATGAACATCCAATTCGCAGAAATTACAACTTGATACACGAACAATTGCATAAACTTCATCTTTCAGCAACATGCACCCTCTTGTCTGATGAGTAATCGCACCTAATCAGTACTTCTTCACCTGGCATTGCGGTAAATTTGAAAAGAAGCGTGCTGGCATCCTTCATCTCATATGGAAGGCTCGCATTTCTAACTTCGAACTTCTCCCGTATATGGTACTCGTAATGGACCGCTGCAGCTTCACCGCTATGGTTCATGACCTTGGCCTCCCATCTGACATGGTCTATACCATTGCGCTGGTTCCTGGACGTCTCGCCGCCTTCCACCAATATATCAAATGCACTTCCTGTTTTCAGCTCCACTTTGCCGCCTTCCGGTGTATGCCCAATGGATGCTTCACCCGTCAGCCTCAGCGGATTGCCGTCAAACCTGTACAGCCTGACCTTGCCCGCGGGGATCGGCATACCCAGTCCGCTTCCTCTTAAGTTCATGAATGTAATGACCGGGTGTGCTCCATCCATGGTGTTCCCCGCAAGATAATGCCTTGTGAAGGGCACCTCCCCTGCGGAAAACAACTGAACCTGCCTTGATTCTCCATCCAGCAGGTCAGTCCGCGATGGAAGTGTATACATGTGGAAATCGGAAACTGACCTTTCTGCAGCTCCGAAGCCAGGACTCGTGTCCATTGATTTGGCCATGAACATCATCTCATGCCTTTCATTTACCCTGGAGACATCACCTGCCATGAGGCTTATGTCCGCATTCATATATGACCTTCCGCTTCCGTTCGTTATCCTCGCCCATCCTGTCAGCTTCAGCTTTCCATCACTGTCTACCGCGTTGTATGCCATTGTGAATGACAGGCCGCCTGTGATGTAGGTTGCGAATATCTCTTTGCCAGCATTTTCTCCCTTCATTAGTATTCCGGGGCTTGTCCTCAATCCATCCGGATGGTCAGGAAGTATTAGCTCGTCATGGCTGTCAACATGGAGTTCTCCGGTTTCCACGTCCTGAAAGACAGGCATTCCGGAAGCCTCGAGCAGCCTGACCAGCTTAACTGACCCTGTATCCCTGTTCTTGAGGTGTACTGTCCTTCCCTTGTACCTGCTTATCAGCTTCTCCCGGCTGATGAGGTCATATTCTACGCTGTACTCCAATACATCAAGCCCTCCTGCAACCAGGGAGTCTGGCTCAAGGAGCGCCGGAACGTCAAGATACTCAATTTCCAGCTCTCCGGACGCTCCTTCCAGTACCCTCGTCTCACTTACAGTACTGAAGCCGTCGCTGTATATGGTAAGAAATAGCTCCTTAACGTCTGATGAACGGGATTGTATCCTCATATCTTATTTCCTTTCGTCCTCTCCTGAAACAGGGACATAAATGTTGAAGTGTGACATGACGATTTCTGCGACTGGTATGTATAATGCAAATAGTGCCACGTTGAGGGCAAACATTCCGAGAGGATACATCAGTATGGTGATTCCGATGATGACAGCGGTTATCTTCCTGAGTATCGAATAAAAGCCCATTATTTCCCTGTATTCAGTTCCGCAGCCAAAACAAGTAATCCCTCTTCGGCAAAGCAGTGGAGACAGCCTTTCCCTGACGGTGATCCTCTTCCCGCATTTAAGGCAGATTTTCATAGTATAATCCTGCCCTTCCTGTCAAATCTCCTGATATACGTGCATCCTTTGCAGAGGTCTTCCACAAGCCTTCTCCCGTTGAAGCCCTCGTATATGGCGGTTGCCCTGTCACCTGCAAGTATTTCCTTTAAAGGGACTTCAAAAACGTTCCCGAGTGGTATCGAGCCCTGGCTGTCGAGGCAGCATGGTACTACCGTCCCATCTGCAAGTATCCCTATGTGGTCCCTCATACCGTGGCAGAAGCCATTCTCCACAATCTCTCCTGAACCCTTCTCAGGCCAGATGAACCGTTCCTGGAAGCCCAGGTATAGTCCTTCCCTGAGTCTGATCCCGTTCTTGCCCATCCCTTCAGTCAGGATATCCCTCTCAAGCCCAAGCCTTTTAAGAATATATGATACGACTTTGTCGTTTTCCGTATTCAGTCCATCTGCCAGCTCTCTGGACAGGTTCCAAAGCCTGAGCTCAACTATCGCCCGTCCTTTGGCTTCCTCCGCAAAGTCCATGGTATCCTTAAGGTATTCTTCAAGGGGGATCTCCATGGAGTTCGCCTCATAGCTGTGGAGAGAGAAGCTCACCTTGCGAAGCGCAGGTGCTGACAGAAGGATTTCGCCCCTTGAGCCTATCAGTGTGCCGTTTGTCGCAATGTTCACCTTAAGATCCAGCTCGGAACAGACAGCAAGGAATCCTCCGATGTTTCCATTCAGGAGCGGTTCTCCCATGAGGTGAAAGCATACATGGTCCGTGAATTCAGATGCTTCTTCTGCAATGTGCCTGAATGACCTCTCATCCATTGTCAGCTTCTCCCTTCCTGTCTTAATGCAGAAGCTGCAGTCAAGGTTGCAGATGTTGGTTGTTTCTATGTAGATCCTCTTAAATCTCTTCAAGTGCTTCCGCCTTCCATATAGTTCTTCTTCAACATCCATTCTATCATAAATGCAAAGCAATCAGCGATAGCTGAAAAGGGAGAACCAAAAAGGAAGGGCTGCAGCATTTCAAGCTGCAGCCCAATGGATTTGACTGTCATGGAAGCATCTCGGCAACAGTCCTGAAGCTGTAGCCCTTGTCCTTCAGACCCTGTATGATCCTCGGAAGAGCTTCCGGAGTCTTTGCATAAGCTACATGCATGAGCACGATTCCGTTGTCCGAAGCATAGGTAAGCGCCCTGTTCACAATATAATCAGTTGTTACGGTAACTCCATTAATGCTGTCCGCCCAGTCATGGGTGTCTACTGTCCAGAGCACCGTATACGGATATCCCTGTTCGCCTGCTACCTTGAGGACTGTGCTGTTGTATTCTCCGAACGGAGGCCTGAACAGTGTCGGCCTGATTCCAAGTATGTTGGAGTATATCTTGGTGCTCTCGGTAAACTCATACCTGATTTCAGCCTCGGTCATCTCATTCATATGAGGATGTGTCAGGCTATGGTTCTGTATGCTGTGTCCTCTTGCCTTTATCTCCTTGGCAAGGTCCTGATGGTCCTGTACCCAGTATGCCCTGAGGAAGAACGTTGCCTTTATGCCATAGTCATCAAGAACATCAAGTATAGGTATGGTCTGGTCAAAAAGCCATCCTGCGTCAAAGGTCAGAGCTATGTCCAGTCCTGCCCTGTCAATGAGTCCCTTGTTTGTGGCTATCGAGCTGACAGAGGTAGAAAGATATGCAGTGTGGCACCAGCCTTTGGTTCCGTCATAGGTCACATACGCCCAGTAACCGGATACCGAGTGGACTGACACAATTGAACCCTTAGGCATCACCCTCAATATCGGATATGATGTTCCGGGTCCGCTTCTGAGGTTAAGTTCCTCTGTCGTGTATCTTGTATAGATTACGGGGTCCTCAGATGATACCTTCTGAAGGTAGTATGTGCTTGAATAGCCTGTCTTACCTGAATACACGAATTTTGCCCAACCAGCGGATTCAGAAATCACATTTACTGTAGTCCCTTTCGGTATTACTGCCAGTATCGGATATGTGGTCCCCGGACCTGACCTGAAATTCAGGTTTGCTGTAGTTATCCTGAAATCATTGACAGTTGTAGAAACAGGTACGAGATACGACATGGATGAATAGCCTGTCTTTCCCAGGTAGGTTACGTTAGCCCAGTTGTTGACGATTGATGCTGCTGTCACTGTAGCCCCTTTGGGAATGACACCTATCACAGGATACACGGTACCAGGTCCTGTCCTTATGTTAAGGTCTGCTGTAGTCATGAGCTGAACGCTTGAAGTTGTTGGCGCCGACAGGTAGGTCATCGAACAGTACCCGGTCTTTCCTGAATATGTTACCTTTGCCCAGTTGTCAACTGTTGACTGCACAGTTACAGAAGTACCTTGCGGAATCACTGCAATTATCGGATAGGATATTCCAGGACCTGTTCTAAGGTTCAGATTGGCAGTCGTCACTCTTATGTCGTCAACTGCGGATACCTTGAGCTTATTGAATCCGAATCCAGAAAACAAAAGTGTAAATACCATGATGATCGATAGTATGGTTCTTCTCCTTCTAAGTTTCATGTCATTACCCCCTCGTAATGAGAAAAGTGAAAGCCTGTATGGAACGACAAAAAACCCCATCTCTCTATGATGAAATGATAACAATAAAATCATAAGGAATTGTTTCAATATGGAGTTAAACAGGTTATTATTCGGTTACAATTCAGGAAACTTTATTGCTGGTCCTTTTTTTGGTGCCATTCATCGTAATCTTCGGGATCCACAAATTGATAAAGAGCAGCCATCACTTTTTTGGTAATGGCTGCTCTTTATGCCTATTCTGATTTCCTGTCCCTGAGCATAAGTGTCTTTATTGCTTCCTTAAGGTCTTTTCCAAGGAAGAGCACCTTGTAGATCTGGTCTGTTATGGGCATCTCTATGCCCATCATTTCCTTGAGCTCATAGAATGCCTTGGTCGCCTTTATGCCTTCAACCACCATTCCTATCTTCTCGGCCGCTTCATCCATAGTGAATCCCTGGCCAATAAGTATTCCAGCTCTTCTGTTCCTCGAGTGCATTGATGTGCAGGTGACTATAAGGTCACCCATACCTGTGAGCCCATAAAAGGTATCACGGTTTGCGCCGACGGCTTCCCCGGCCCTTATGATCTCAGTCATCCCTCTTGTCATGAGGGCTGCCTTTGCATTGTCGCCATAGCCTACTCCATCGAGGATTCCAGCCGCAAGAGCAATTATATTCTTTACTGCTCCGCCGATTTCAACCCCTATGAGGTCGTCATTGGTATATACCCTGATTGTATCTGAGAAGAACAGGTCCTGCACCTTTTCTGCTGCTGCCATGTTCCTGGAGGATGCCACAAGGGTCGTGGGCATTGACTTTGCAACCTCTTCAGCATGGCTTGGGCCGGAAAGTATCACCACCGGATTCTCAATTATCTCCTCCATCGTGACTGAGAGCCTGCCATGGGTCTGTGGATCCAGCCCCTTGGCTATGCTGATCACGATGGTCTCCTTATCAAGAAATTTCCTGACCTTTTCGCACATCTCCCGTACGACGTGGGACGGGACAGCAAGCAGGACAAAATCCTTGCCTGAAGCTGCCTCATGGAGGTCAGTCGTAGCCCTTATGTCACCCTCAAGCAGGCAGTCAGGCGTATATCTTGCGTTGGTTCGTAAGGTATTGATCTCATCTACGATCTCTTGCTTCCTGTCCCAGAGCACCACCTGGTTGTCCCTTTTTCCAAGATTGAATCCGAGGGCCGTACCGAAGCTCCCGGCGCCTATGATCCCTATTCTCATGAGCTCTTCCTCTCCCTGTACTCTATCTTTATTCCGGTTCCCTTGAAATCAAAGTTCTCCCTTAGCTGGTTCTCGATATATCTTGCATATGAGAAATGGAGACACTCCGGGTCATTGACAAAAAACACGAAGGTGGGAGGCTTTACTCCGGTCTGAGTGCCGTAGTATATCTTGAGCCTCTTTGTGCCTATGACCGGCGGCTCCTTCATCATGAGGGCCTTGCCGATGACATCGTTAAGCACTCCTGTGCCGATCTTCTTGGTATAGTTGCTGTAGCATTCCTGTGCCATTGCAAGGACCTTATGTGTCCTCTGGCCTGTTAAGGCTGATATGAACAGGAACGGTGCGTAAGCGAGGAAGTTCAGTTCAGACTTCAGATTCTTCAGGTACTTGTCCATGGTCTTGTCATCCTTCTCGATGAGGTCCCACTTGTTGACTATTACCATTATTGCCTTTCTCATCTCATGTGCGTATCCTATGATCTTCTCATCCTGGTCGGCTATGCCGTCCACAGCATCGATCATAAGAACAACAACATCAGCCCTTTCAATTGCTGTAAGGGTCCTTACCACAGAGTACCTTTCGATTTCCTCCTTGACCTTGGACTTGCGCCTAAGGCCTGCGGTATCGACAAGAATGAACTTGCCCTCTTCAGTCTCTATGTAGCTGTCAAGTGCATCCCTTGTTGTTCCTGGAATGTCCGAGACAATTGCCCTTTCTTCACCGAGGAGCTTGTTTATAAGGGATGATTTGCCCACGTTAGGTCTTCCTACAAAGGCTACCCTTACCACATCCTGGTCCTCTTCCACATCATAGTCAGGGAAATGACTTACGACCTCATCAAGAAGCTCACCAAGTCCAAGGCCCTGTGAAGCAGAAATGGTTATCGGATCCCCAAGGCCGAGGTTAAAGAATTCATATGCGTTGTCCTCATCCTTGAAGCTGTCTATCTTGTTTACTGCGAGAACAATAGGCTTTCCGCTTCTTCTGAGCATTCCTGCTACTTCATGGTCAGAATCTGTTAGTCCAGTCTTTCCATCCACAATGAAAATTATGACATCAGCTGTTTCCATTGCCACCTGTGCCTGCCTTCTCATCTGGGCAAGAATGATGTCATCTGATTTGGGCTCTATTCCGCCTGTATCTATTAACTTGAAGTTATGTCTCAGCCAGTCTGCATCTGCGTATATCCTGTCCCTAGTGACTCCCGGAGTGTCTTCCACTATGGCAATCCTATGCCCGGCAAGTCTGTTGAAAAGTGTCGATTTGCCCACGTTAGGGCGGCCAACTATGGCCACTATCGGTTTTGCCATTTATATCACCTCGAAAAATTGATTGCATTTGTATCCAATTAACTATGATACGCTATGCAGTTTCAAGAGTCAAACGCGATCTTTGGCATATTGCGGACAAATTTTACATAAAATAAGGGTGTAAACCAACCAGACCCCTACTTTCTGATGAAACGGCAAAAAAAGATACCCTCTAGTATCAGATAGGATAGCTTTCCTACTGACATAAGAGGGATCGGCAATAATCATTTTTCATAGGTTGAGCTCCACATGTTCTCCTGTCTTTATGTATATTGTCCATTCGCATACGTTTGTCATGTGGTCTCCGATACGTTCAAGATACTTCATGGCAAAATTCAGCTGCGCTGCAGTCCTTGCGAATTGAGGTTCTTCCTTTACAAATGCATACAGTTTCCTGACTGAGGCCACATAATTGTCGTCTATGAAATCATCAAGCTTGGTAACCTCATATGCCTTTTCGCTGTCCAGGCTTACGAAGGAATCCAGACCTTCCCTTATCATCCTGATGCAGGTGTCCTTCATCGCCCTTATCTCACCGGCCAGGAAGGATACTTCTTCATCTCCCAAATTGGTGGAAACCCTGGCTATGTCAACAGCATGGTCGCCAGCCCTTTCAAGGTCGGTAACCACCTTGACTGTGGTAAACAGGATCCTGAGGTCAGAAGCCACTGGCTGAAGCGTGGCGATTATCCTCACGGCTTCATCCTCGACCTGCCTCATGAGGGCATCCACGATCCCATCCCTTGACTTTACCTCTTCAGCCATTTCTATGTCCCTTTCAAGAAGCGACCTTACAGCGAGCTCCACCTGACTCTCAACCTCAGCTTCCATTGCCATGAGCTTCCTGTTTATGCCTGCTATTCCAGACTCCAATGTCCTGTATGACAATATGCATTCCTCCCGTTATCATGAAAAATGGACCAAACCGGCAAACACCCATAATTGCTAGGTATCCCGGTTTTCCAGATTTATGTCTTTCAAAGGACCTACCGGGCTTTAGTTTCCTTTCAGTCACATATCCAATATTACACAATTGATGTTGAATCCATGTTTGACGTGTGTTAGGTATTTGTAAATTGTTGAAAATGGAAAATCCGCAATACCCGGTTTTCCCAGGCATTGCGGACTAATCCATTGGCAATGATACAGTGAATGTGGTGCCTTTTCCAACTTCTGATTCTACCTTTATCTCGCCCTTCATTGACAATACTATATGCTTGACGATTGCAAGTCCCAGACCAGTTCCGCCTTTAGCCCTGTCCCTTGACTTGTCGACCCTGTAGAACCGTTCGAAGAGCCTTGGAAGATGCTCCTCCGGTATTCCTACGCCGGTATCCTTCACAGACAGTACCAGCTTTCCACCTGACTTCTCGATGCGGACCTTCACCTTGCCGTTGGGCTCAGTGTACTTTATCGCATTGTCCACCAGGTTTATGACCATCTGATTGAAGTTGTCCCTGTCACCCATGAGGATTGGTGTACCCGATGCTGTAAGCGTCAGCTCTATGCTCTTGGCTACAGCCATCTGATGCAGCATGTCGCAGATCCTTCTCGTTTCCTCGACAGTGTCGATCTCCTCTGTCTTAAGCTCCCTGTTCTGCTCCAGAGATGAAAGCGACAATATGTCATTTATAAGCCTTGTAAGCCTTTCAGCTTCTTCATTGATGATGTCAAGGAACTTTATCCTTGTCTTTTCATCATTGACAAACCTCAGTGTCTCTGAGAATCCCTTTATTGATGTCAGAGGTGTCTTGAGCTCATGGGATACGTTTGCTACAAACTGGCTTCTGAGGTTCTCAAGCCTCTTTATGTCAGTAAGGTCCTGTATGACTATGACTACCCCGACCTTGTTCATCCTTTCTCCAAGTATGTCCGCCTTCTTGATCTTGAGGTCTTTGCCTTCAAGAGTCCTTATGGAAGCCACTTCCTCATCCGATCCCAGATATTCATATACGGTTGCAAGGTTCTGTATGCTTCCGATATTCATTCCCAGCGTATCTCCCCTGACACTGAACAGCTGCTTGGAAAATGGGTTCATCATTATAATGTTTCCGTTGTTGTCCAGGGCTATTACACCTGAATCCATGCTTTTCAGGATCGCTTCAAGCCTGTTCTGTTTCTCCAGGGATTCCACTATGGTCGTCTCCAGCCTTTCGGCCATGTTGTTGAAGTTCCTTGAAAGCCTTGCAAGGTCCTCATCCTGCTTCAGCTCGACCCTCCGTGACAGCTCTCCCCTTGCAATCCTGTCTGTGGCAAAGGACAGTTCCTCAACAGGCTCAAGAAGGAAGCCTGACAGCCTTAGAATTATTATTGATGATGCAAGGATCACCAGGAAAAGTGCAGTTGCGAGGTACTTGATATAATTGCTGCTTAAGTCGAAGTTGCTGAATGGGTAGGCTGAACGTATGTAGCTTCCGTCTTGAAGCATCAGTGCAGAATAGACCATCCTTATCCCGATGCTTGCAGACATCCTGATGTCAGTACCTACCGCACCTTTTGACGCCTCAATGATCTCCTTCCTGTAAAGATGGTTTTCAGAAATATCATCCTTCAGGCTGTCATACAGAATATCCCCGGAGCTTGAAATGTATGTGATCCTGGTACCCTCAGGAACCGACCTGAATATCCTTACAAGGTCCGGATCTCCTGATTCGATGTAGCTGGCAAGTATCCGGTTGGTCTCAGCAAGCTTATCCTTGATGTGGTCTGTATTCTGCAGGTCCGCTATTAGCAGGAATGCCGCTGTCATGAACAGAACAATGAATGCGATGGCAATGATGAATGATGTGACCGTCCGCCTTCTCATCCTTCGATGTCATTGAACCTGTAGCCTATTCCTCTGACAGTCTCGATGTACACCGGATTCTTGTCATCATTCTCCAGCTTCTGTCGAAGATGTCTTATGTGAACATCTACAGTCCTAGTTTCCCCTGCATATTCGTATCCCCAGATCTTGTCGAGGAGCAGGTCCCTTTTCATCACCTTGCCTCTGTTCTTGATCAGCGTATCAAGCAGCTCATATTCCTTCAGCGTTAGCTCCACCTTCTCATCTCCCTTGGTCACCATATGCTTGTTGTAGTCGATTGTTACATTTGAGAAGGTAAACGTACTGCTGTTGTCCTCGGCAGGCACCACACGCCTCAGGAGGGCCTTTATCCTTGCCATCAGTTCCCTTACCGAAAATGGTTTGGTCATGTAGTCGTCCGCTCCGAGCTCAAGTCCAAGGATCTTGTCAATCTCTTCGGACTTTGCAGTAAGCATGATGATAGGGGTATTCTTAAGCTCCTCATCCCTCCTTATGTTCTTGCAGACTTCAAGTCCATCCATCTGAGGAAGCATAAGGTCCAGCACAATGAGTGAAGGCTTGGTCTCTTTGGCCTTGGCAAGACCATCAAGTCCGTTATAAACCACATCGGTAATGTAGCCTGCAGTATCAAGGTTGTATTTTATGAGCTCCACTATATGCTCTTCATCATCTATTACTAGTATCCTGTCTGATGCCATCTTAAAACCTCCATAACGAATCTTTACTTCAATTTAACCACAGTAAGTGTTTTTTTACCAATGCAACAAGCCCGGTTTACCTAAAATTAACCTGAAACCCACTAAAAGAGGCGGCCTGATCTCTCAGTCCGCCTTACACTACCTGTGGTTTCCGTTCTTTCCGTTTTTCCCGTTCCTTAAACCTTCACCCGAGCCCATGAGGCTCTTGATCTCCTCAAGGAATGTGTTGATATCCTTGAACTGCCGGTACACTGAAGCGAACCTCACATAGGCGACTTCATCGATGTCCTTCAGATGAGACATTACCATCTCGCCGATTTCCGAGCTGGAAATCTCAGAGATCATCCTGTTGGATACGGTCCTCTCAATGTCAGTGGCTATAGCTTCAATCTGGGCCCTTGATACGGGACGTTTCTGGCAAGCCCTGATAAGACCTGTTATGATCTTGTTCTTGTCGAAGTTCTCCCTGCTTTCATCCTTCTTTATCACAAGGATAGGGATATCCTCCACCTTTTCATAGGTTGTGTATCTCTTGCCGCAGGAGAGGCATTCCCTTCTTCTCCTGATGGCTGAATTGTCCTCGATAGACCTTGAATCGATGACCTTGCTCTCTGAAAAAGCGCAGAAAGGGCACTTCAAACTATCTCACCCACTTTACTTGTATCTGTTTCTGAGGAATGGAGGTATTTCAAGCTGGTCCTCTGAAACATCTGCAAAGACTGCCTCTTCTGTCTTCTTCTCTTCAGCTGCCTTTAACTGGACCTTTTCCTCTTCCTTGCTATATACCCTGACTTCATCAAAGCCTGTGGCGATGACTGTTATCTTGATCTCATCCTTAAGGCTCGGGTCGATCACTGCACCGAATATTATGTTCGCCTCAGGGTCTGCGGCTTCCTTTACAACCTCTGCAGCTTCGTTGACCTCCATGAGTGACAGGTCATCTCCGCCAGTAACATTGATAAGTATACCTGTTGCTCCATCTATCTTTGTCTCAAGAAGTGGTGAGGATATAGCTGCTGTCACAGCATCCACCGCCTTCTTCTCGCCTTTTCCGTATCCTACTCCCATGTGGGCAAGTCCCTTGTTGAGCATTATTGTCCTTACGTCGTTGAAGTCAAGGTTGACCAGACCGTTGTCGGTTATGAGGTCAGTAATACCCTGAACGCCCTGCCTGAGGACATCGTCAGCTTTCTTGAAGGCTTCCTTGAAGGTTGTCCTCTTGTCTACTATCATGAGCAGCCTTTCATTAGGAATGGTGACAAGGCTGTCTACCCTGTCCTTGAGCTTCTCGATTCCTACCTCTGCGTTCTTCATCCTTGTCTTGCCTTCAAACATGAATGGCTTTGTTACGACTCCGACAGTGAGTATTCCCATGCTCCTTGCAATGTCAGCTACGACAGGTGCAGCACCGGTACCTGTACCGCCGCCCATTCCTGCTGTTATGAACACCATGTCAGCTCCCTTGAGCGCTGATGCAATCTCGTCCTTGGATTCCTCCGCCGCCTTCTCACCGATTTCAGGATTGGCTCCTGCTCCAAGTCCTCTGGTAAGCTTTTCGCCTATCTGTATCTTGTGTGTGGCATTCGATGAAAGCAACGTCTGCTTGTCGGTATTTATCGATATGAAATCAACATTGCCGAGTCCCTCTATGATCATCCTGTTGACAGCGTTGTTGCCGCCGCCACCGCATCCCACTACTTTTATGTTAGCTGGTCCTGAAACTTCGAAATCAAAGTCTAACACTGATTTTCCCCCTTGCTATCTTCCAAAAATATTTCTGATCTTATTGAAAATGGACACTTTTTCTTCTTCATATTCGTCATGGTCGAATTCCTCATTTACCTTCGGAGGTTCTTCCTCACGGGTCTTTACATATCCTGAGGTCTTCTTGAAGTCATGCTTGTGTCGCTCGAAAAATTCCTCATCGGTCAGGTATTCACCTGAAGTCCTTGAAAGCTGGTTTTCATCACCTGCTGACTCATTATCCAGTAACTTCCTGTAATGGATGGTGTTCAGTACGTTATAGGCGATCCCGCTGGCCTGGACTGTTAAAATTCCGTTATTTTTAATTATATCAGATGTAATAAAATTTGTGGACTTCTTTGCTTTTATTTCAGACAAATTTTTGATGTCATCAAATCCGCACAGACCTCCGCCGTAGAACACCACCTTTTCGACCTGTTCTCCGCCTTCGTAGGTATCCATTTCCTTCTTTGCAAGTGAGATCATCTCGTTCACCCTTGCCTTGACAACTTCAACAGCAAGCGCCGTTCGGTCATCGGACCGGTCAAGCTTTCCGGAACCAATGGATTTCTTGAATTCCTCAGCCTCAAGCAGGGACATTCCCATAACTATAGAAAGGTCTTTGGTTATGTTCCTTCCCCCGAGCGGTATTATCTTCGGTACGGAAAGCCTGTCTCCCTTGTAAAGGACCACTCTTGTTGAATTTGCCCCCGTATCCACGAGGAACACTCCGTTCTCCTTGTCACTTCTGCCAAGGAGCAGGCTGGCAGCTGATTCAGATGAAAGACCTGTACCGATCACCCTTGTCCTTGCATATGCACATGCCTCGTATACCGACTCCACATATTCTCTGCCTGCAATCACAACCTGAGCCCTTATCTCGAGAAGGGACCCCTTCACCCCGATCGGATTCCTGTACGGAATATCATCTATGTAATACTTCGGGATTATGATGTCGACTATCTCCTCTTCAGGCTGAAGCGGGATTATCTGTGCCATATCGATTGCCCTGTCAATATCCGATTCGTCGACACTTCCGTTCTTGATCGCGCTTTCTCCTGTTGAATCCGCAAGCCTGCAGTACTCTGAAGGGATGTTTATGTAGACGGAGCTTAGGTCGCTGGATGCCTTGTCCTCCAAGATCCTTATCGCTTTCTTGATCGATTCGCCGACAGCCTTTGCGTCAGTTATGCCGTCCCTTGTCACTCCGCTTGATTCAGCCACAGCCCCAAAGAGGGTGTTCTCATCTTTTGTCGACAGGAGTGACGCCTTTATATAATGAGTGCCTATATCAAGACCTACGACACGATGTTCTCCAGCCATGAAAGGACCTCCTTCCGAAAATCATCATTTAATCCCATTATACATACAGCGGCAGCAGTTTTGTCTATAAATACAAAATTTCACCAAATTTTGCAAGAATTTCGTGAAATCAGCCTCTTCTGGAAAATCCTTCTCCGGAAACCTCAGTAACGGTATTTACTGACAGGAAGGCCCCCTTGTCATGCTGCTCTATGAACAGCTTTAGCCTTATGAACTCCCTTCTTGTAAGTATCGAGTATATTATCTCGTTGTCTATGCCAGTATATGCACCACGACCCTTGATAAGGGTTGCCCCTCTGTTGAGGTCCTTCATAATGAATTCCATGATGCTTCGCTTCTCATTGGCGATCACCATGACCTCCTTCCTTGAAGAGAAACCATCGATTACCTTGTTGATGACGGCTCCGCAAAGATATACTGACAGAAGCTGGTAGAGTCCTATCTCAACTCCGAAGGTAAACAGGGAGAACAGTGTGACCAGACAATCGACTGCAACAATGGACCCTACCTGTTCGAAATGAAGATACCTGTTGATGATGGTCCCGATAAGGCTTGTTCCGCCGATTGAAGCTCCCCTGTTAAGGATGATCCCGACACCGACCCCCATGAGAGCGCTTCCGAAAATGGATCCAAGAAGAAGGTCATCCGTAAGCGGGCCATGGTATAGCCTTGATTCGAGAAAATAGACTGCAACAGACAGTCCGAGCGACGAATAAAGCGTCTTCTCCCCGAAGCCCTTGCCCATGAGCAGAAATGCTGCAAGAAGAAGTAATGCATTGATTGCTATCATGAGTATTCCTGTAGGTATTCCTGTGAAGCTTCCAAGAGCCAGTGCTATTCCCTGGACACCTCCGGCTGCCAGCCTGTTAGGATTGAAGACATATACTATAGACGCAGCCGTCATTAGAATGCCTATGGTTATCAGAATGTAGTCCTTGATTATTCCCTTTATGCTTCTGTCATTTGCTCCCAATTGCAACCTCCGCGAAATGTATTCATATTGAATATACATCGTTTGAAGGTTAGTTTCCATACTCCAGCAGCGTACATTTAGTATTTTTTGACCATGAGAGAAAAATCAGAACTAATTGCTTTTACTTAACCTTACATCTCTATTTCTCAGTCCCGAACAGAAAAATCAATAATTCACCAGGTTCTCCACAATTCAGGAAACTGTCCTCGCATAGCCATTGAGGTTGTTAATAATAGTTCCTGCATCTCAATTAATAACATTATTCATGCAATGTAATTATTTTTTCGTGCAGATTGTTAATAATTGAATTAATAAGTAAGAGCGAAGGGGATGATTGGATGGCAAGTTCCTCAACAAACATAAGCATGCGTATGGACTCAGAGCCGAATACTCAGGCTGATGCCTTGTTTGCTGAATTTGGTATGAATATCTCTACGGCATTCAACATTTTCGTCAGACAGGCAATCCGTGAAGGTGGTATACCATTTTAAATTTCAATAAATCAGCCAAACAAGGAGACTATTTCCGCCATGCTCGAATCCGAGAGAATTGTGAAAGACCCATCGGTCAAAGGATACGATGATTTGGACGAGCTTTTCAAGGACCTTAAGAAATGAGGAAGACAAGGTACACAGTCAAATTGACGACACAGTTCAAAAGGGACTATAAGTTGGCTATAAAGCGCGGTCTCAACACTAAACTCATCTGCGAGGTAATTACACTATTGTCAATTGGAGAGTCACTACCTGAAAAGAACAAGGACCACGCTTTTTCTGGTGGCTGGGCAGGATTCCGGAATGCCAAATTCAGCCTGATTGGCTGCTGGCCTGCAGAATTTCTGAAGATGTCCTGATTTTGACACAACACGTACAGGTTCTAACAGCGACCTGTTTGGAAAATAAAAGGGGCGCTTCGCTGTTTTAAGT
>NZ_AXUN02000013.1 GCF_000495435.3 Youngiibacter fragilis 232.1
TCTTTCCTAATAAATTATACTTCAAGTTGAGGGAAGATAATTATCTTCACAACGCACTTAAGAATTATTGAAGGACAGGGTGATTGACGCCTGCTTCAAAAAGATTCCACTTTTTGTCATAATAAAATTGACCCGGTCCACTCATGCGCAATAATGTATTATTGTTATAGCAAGTTCCATGCCACATTGGGATATTTTAACAATTGGCTGGGACTGCAGGTCTTAAGGCTCATTAAGTCAGATTTGAATGTTCTAGCCTGTATACAATGCTAGACATGTCGATATTGATATACACTTACTTTCAAGGGAGGATGATCATCATGAAGTCTCAGACCACGACAAGGCTTGTAAGGTACGAGGACCTTAACCACCACAACACACTTTTTGCGGGGAGGCTTTCCGAATGGTTCGTTGAAAGCTGCTTCATCTGCGCCGCCAAAGCTACAGGGTTGCCAGAAAGGCTGGTCTGCCTGGAGATACTGGATTTCATGGTCAGGAGGCCCACGCACAACGGCTCTCTTGTGGATTTCTCGTGCAGGGTGGCAAGGGCAGGGAAGTCCAGCATCGTAGTCTACTGCAGGGTTACCGGAAATGACGGGGCTGTTACAGCGGAGGGCTTCATCACCTTCGTGAGCCTGGATGAAAGGGGGAAGCCTGCTCTGCATGGTGTCACACTCGATGAACCTGAGGATAACGATGAGCTTAACGTGAGGCACAGGGCCCACAGGCTGTACATGTCAAGCCTTGAAGGCAGGTAGAAAATGACAAGTTAAATTGACATGTCGATTACACTAGACATGACCTGAATCTGATTTTACCTGAAACCGCTGCGGCAGAGACGGTTTGAGAATACCCCCCCCGTGGCATGCTTATTGCTATGTATATAGCAAGTAAACATAACAGGGGGGATTATTCATGGGAAAGGTTATCACAGCTGATATCGCGGCAGGAATCGTCAAAGACAGTGACACTTTAGGTATCGGAGGATTCGTAGGATTCGGAGCTCCGGAGGAGCTTCTTATGGCCCTGGAGGAAAGGTTCGTAACTGCAGGCAAGCCTTTGAACATAACGGTGTTCCATGGCGCAGGTACTGGTGACGGCAAGGACAGGGGAGGAAACCACCTTGCTCATGAAGGCTTGGTAAGGAGGATAATCTGTGCCCATCTTGGTCTTGAACCCAAGATGTCGAAGCTGATTGTCGAGAATAAGATGGAAGCTTTCCTGGTACCTCAGGGGGTCGCCAGCCACATGCTCCGTGCAACTGGTGGAAAGAAGCCTGGAGTCCTAACACATGTGGGGCTTAAGACCTTTGCAGATCCAAGGGTTGAAGCCTGCAAGGTAAATCAGCTGTCAAGGGACTCAGGCTTCGAGATAGTGAGCCTTATGGAGATAAAGGAAAAGGAATATCTGCTGTATGACACAGTCCCGCTGGATGTGTGCTTCATAAAGGGCACCTATGCTGATGAGGCTGGAAATGTCACCCTCCACAAGGAGGCGGTGTATGTCGACCAGCTTGAGATGGCTACAGCAACCAGAAATTCCGGAGGAACTGTAATTGTCCAGGTCGAGAAGATAGTGAAGACAGGAACATTAGACCCGAGACAGGTTAAAGTCCCGTCATTTCTTATTGACTACATAGTACTTGCTCCAGATTTCTCCAGGAACCCTCAAGGATTCCATTCAGGCACATATATGCCAGAGCTTAACGGGGAGGCAAGGATTCCACTGTCTGCAATAAAGCCAATTCCACTTGATGAGAGGAAGGTATGCGGAAGGATAGGTGCCAGCTTCCTTAAGGAAGGTGCCCTCGTGAACCTTGGAATAGGTGTTGCTGAAGCTGTGGCTGCAGTTGCCGCTGAGGAAGGGATAAACCACAGGATAGTACTTTCAATCGAGTCTGGAGCCGTTGGTGGAGTCCCTGTTGGAGGCCTTGGCATAGGCGCTGCAATCAACCCGGATGCTCTTATTTCCCAGTGCAGCAACTTCGATATCTATGATGGTGGCGGAATAGACCTGGCATACCTTGGTTGCGCCCAGGTGGACAGGGTGGGAAACGTCAACGTGTCCAAGTTCGGCGGCAGGGTGGTAGGTCCCGGAGGTTTCATCAACATAACACAGAACGCAAAGTCAGTATTCTTCTGCGGCAGCATGACTGCTGGAAAGTATGACATAAGGGTAGGAGACGGAAAGCTTGATATCGTGACTGACGGTGACAAGGTGAAGTTCGTTGATGAAGTGGAGCAGATAACCTTCTCCGGAGACTATGCAAGGGAGATCGGACAGAACGTATACTACATCACTGAGAGGGCGCTGTTCAAGCTTACCGGGGACGGAGTGACGCTTATCGAGGTTGCACCTGGAGTGGATGTGGAGAAGGATATCCTCGGAAAGATGGAGTTCACTCCGAAGATTGCAGAAGACCTTAAGGTAATGAATCCGAAGATATTCACCGATGCGATAATGGGGCTCGAGCTCTGATAAAGGGGGGAATCAAATGAGAGAAGCAGTTATAGTAAGCTATGCAAGGACACCGTTCGGGAAATTCGGGGGAGGCCTATCACCGCAAACTGCAACTGAGCTTGGTGGGATAGCCATCAGGGAGGCTGTGAAAAGGGGAGGGTTTGAAGACTCCACCATAGAATATGCATACATGGGCCAGGTCCTCCAGGGAGGATGCGGCCAGGTACCGTCGAGACAGGCGACAAGGAACGCAGGTCTTCCATGGGAGCTTCCCTCAATAACCGTCAACAAGGTATGCTCATCAGGTATGATATCGATTGCCCTTGCAAGGAGGGCTATACTATCAGGGGATGTTGACGGGGTTATCGCAGGTGGAATGGAGAGCATGTCAAATGCTCCATATATCCTGAAATCCTCAAGATGGGGAATGAGGATGGGAGACAGCCAGGCTAAGGACCTCATGATGAACGACGGACTCTGGTGCCCTTTCTATGACAGACATATGGCTGTACATGGAAGTGAAGTTAGCAGGGAGTACGGCATAAGCAGGGAGGAACAGGATGAGTTCGCATTCATGAGCCAGATGAAGGCTGCGGATGCCATGAAGAACGGAAGGCTCAAGGATGAGATAGTCCCTGTTGAGATAGCGGGGAGGAAGGGGGTCACAATAATCGACACCGACGAATCACCAAGGTCCGAGACCACCATAGATTCCCTCTCAAAGCTCCCTCCTGTGTTCACCAAAGACGGTTCTGTTACCGCCGGCAATGCACCAGGCGTCAACGATGGGGCATGCGCCATGGCGATAATGTCAAGGGAGAAGGCAGAAGTTTTGGGACTTCCAATACTCGCAACCATACTCGGTCACGAGGAGGTAAGTACTGATGCGAAGTACATAGCTACCGTACCAGGACTAGCCACAGTCAAGCTGCTTGACAGGCATGGGCTTGATGTCTCCAAGGTTGACCTCTTTGAGGTGAACGAGGCTTTCGCGGCAGTGGCTCTCGTAAGTACGAGGATTGCCGGCTGGAACCTTTCAAAGGTCAACATAGACGGTGGAGCCATTGCCTACGGTCATCCGATAGGAGCTTCCGGTACCAGGATAGTGATGCATCTGGTTGAATCCCTTAGGGCAAGAGGCGGCGGAACTGGAGTTGCTGCCATATGCAGCGGTGCAGCCCAGGGTGATGCCATGCTGATTAGAGTCGACTGATATTGTAGTAACCAATGAAGGTCCGGGGCTGATTGCTTTGCAGCTTCTTTGTGAGGCGCTTAGACAGGAAGCCCTGGATTTGAATTCTAAACCTTGAAGGAGGTAAGATATGGATTGTATTGAAGCTATAATGAGCAGAAGGAGCTGCCGCTCATTTTCGGACCGGGAGGTTGAGGAGGATAAGGTCATCAAGATCCTTGAATGTGCTACCTATGCTCCGTCACCTGCGAACAAGCAACCATGGGAGTTTACAGTGGTCCTTGACAGGGAGTACGGAAAAAGGCTTAAGGAAGAGTCCGAAAGGACCAAGGAGTATCTCGCAAGCCGCAGTGGTTGGAAGTGGCTTGAATCCTTTAACCTGGATTTTGTCACACAGGCTCCGGTGCTTATTGTTGTGACTGGAGACCCATCCAAAAACGGGGCAGAGCAGTACCTGAACGTACCAGGCAAATGCTATGTGGATGCGTGCAGCGCAGCAATCCAGAACATCTGCCTTGCAGCCTACACCATGGGTCTTGGAACCCTGTGGTACACTCTTTATGAGAAGGATACCGCCAAAGCAATATTTGGAGTTGGCAAGGATCCCGTAGCAATAGTCTGCCTTGGATATCCGGCTGTACCTCCCGGTGCAACCAGGAGAAAGAGCCTTGAAGAAAAGATACACTTCATAAGGTGACTAAAAAAAGTCTTACTTGATTTCCATTACCGCATGGATTTACTTGCAGCCCGAAGGGGCTGCATTTTTTATTGAAGCTTTCGATGAATAACTTAAATAAAAGTGATATTTGCTGCTCTTTATGAATATTCTGATGATGGCTTATGACATGGAATGGTATTTGAAAATATACCTTGATATTACAAATAGTAAGGTGAATTGGGTAATACGTTGATGTACTGTTAATTTAATATCCTGATATCTTAATTATTGGCAAAAGTATCAATATGTTTTATGCCTGACCTATGATAAAATTATGCCAAATAGCGTTTTTTTGGAAGGAATGGTATTATGGCTCGGATTTGTTCAGGCTGCAGCAAGGAAATATCGGACGATGCCAAGTTCTGCAGGTATTGCGGAAAAGTGGCAGCGGTAGAGGAAGATAAGAAGGATACTGTCATATGCAGGTCATGCGGTACGGAGGCTAAATCAGGTACCAGGTTCTGCAGGAAGTGCGGAGGAGCTATTGAAGCTTCTGAGAAAAATACAGCTGAAAAAGTTTTGGTCAGGGATTCTGCTAAAAGAGTCAAGGAGAAAGCAAGGACAGAGGTGAAGCCAGCTAAGGTTAAGTCTGAAGCTGCTCAATTACCTGCATATGATTCTCCGGGGGATGTGGTATTCAGCATTGAGCCTATGAAGGCTGAAACAGCTGTGACCCAGAGGGAAGCGGCATCAAATCCGGTATCGGTGATGTTCTCATGGCTTACAAGCCTCACAGGGGGCTTCTTCAAGTCTCTGGCCTCACCCAGGCGATTGCTTCCGGGCATGCTTCTCGGTATCTTCTGGTTTGTGCTTTCCATGCTTCCAGAGCTGGATATTTCATTGCCTTACGGGGAAATCGTCAACTGGGCGACTTTCGTCAAGGGCGGACTCAGTGAGGAGCCGCTTGTGATGGTTGGGGGGATAATAGGAAAGGGCTTCTTTGCAGGGACTCTCACAGGACTCTTCAGAAGGGGTGGTGCGAAAGAGAGGCTTCCAAGGGTAAAGGACTCCGGAGGAGCTGGATTCTTCCTAATAGGCCTCGGCCTTTCTCTCATACTGTTCAATTTCTTCACCGGCGACAATTCCTTCGACCAAAGTGTCATTGGAATAGTTGCCGCGATAGGAACCCTAAAGGCCATGGGACAGGAAAACGGATTTGTCAGGCGCATGTTCCTGTCGGTTTCAAATGTCTTTTCAAGGAACAGGAATGCTGTTGTCCAGAATGCAAGGTCCCTTTCCAACGGGGTGGTATCCGGGTTCCTGGCGGCGGTGCCGATGGCATATGCTTCAATCCCGGGCATGGGATATGGAGCTGGGTTATTACTTGTGGTCATGGGAATGGTGCTTTCCGTTTCAAAGGCAAAAAGGCTTGCAGCGGCAGCCCTGCTTGTCTTCATGGTCATTCAGGGTGCACCTATTGCAGCTGAAGCAGGCAGTGTCTATTCTTCAAAATGCGCCAGCTGCGGGTTTACCAATACCTTCACCGAGGAGGAGGTAAACGGGCAGGTACTTTACTGTGACAACTGCGGAGCAATTACCATGGTGAGCAGGACAGGCGAAGTCCAGGGGGAGAAGGGAGCATGGAAGTACCTAGGTTCAAACATCAGCTACACTCCCCATGTGTTCGGTGAAGGCGGAGATCCTGCCAATGGAAGTTTCGAGCAGCATGTGGACTATATTGAGGGAAGCGTTGAGATCGGAAGCGTGGTTGTCATAGGCGGGTATGGCTATAACACGGGGGATGCTATCTCAGGAAGGGTAACGTGGACTCCTGCACCTAAGAGGGACCTTAAGCCGGGTGAGAGGGTTGATATGGAACTCAGGGCGACACTTCTCGGGTCAGACAACATGGAGTTCAGGGAGATATGCTTCGGTACTGTCCAGTTCCTGTATGAGTCAGGTACCTATGCAAACAGGACATATGCGACAAACATGGGGCTTTACAGCATATATGACGCGAGATACGGAGCTGTTGCTGTGGCTTCCATGGACACGTCAAAGCCGACGACAGCAGCTGTATACGGAGTCATGCCTGATAAGGGGACTGATGGCGACAGGATGACGATAAGGGTGGCTGTAAATGGTGTTGGTCCGAGCTACGAGGAAGTTTTCATGGACTACTTCTACGAGTGGGATTCGGATGGAGTATTTGGCGGAGCGGCAGGTCCTGGCGGTGAGGATGAGGATCCAGTGATCAACGGACCTGAGATAGTAGATGGAAACGCTTCGGGTAATTCAGGTGACAGCGTTCCAGTCTCGATGAAGACTGCAGTGGTTGTCGGAGCTGCCTCAGCCCTTGCGGCTGCAGCCGCATCGGCAGGAGCTGCCGGCGGCGCTGCCGCTTCAGGTAAGCTTACAAGGAAGGAGAAGGAAGAGGAGCTCAAGAAGAAGGGCGACTACAGGATGATAGTGAATAAGACCTTCGGAAGTGTCATAGAGAACGGCAGGACTGACCAGGAGGTATTCGCGAGGATAGAGAAGAAATTGCCTGATGGCAGCTGGGTGCATGATCCATCCTTTGACGGCCAGGTAACGATATTCACATCGACTGCCGTAGAAGGACTAAAGCTCACGACGATACCGGGAGGAGCAAAAGGCAGGGGTGCAAGCGTTGAGCTTCAGAATGAGAACCCGCCTGAGACCTGTGTCATAAGCTTCAAGTACCAGGGTCCTGACACCTATTTCCAGAACAACCTGACCTTCAGGATGGGAGGAAAACCCAAGGTCGAAATAAGGGACAGGATCAGCATACTCGGCACTTCTGCAGAAACCTTTGAGGTACCTGTGAAGGTAACTGGCTTTGGGGAAAAGCCGGACCTTGCTGTTGAATACAAGTCTGACCTGTTCGAGCTTAAGCTTGGCAAGGATAAGGCAGGGAAGGACATACTTGTTGCATGTGCCACAGAAAAGGCCGGAAGGATGAATTTCCAGAGATTCATGCACAGGTACCAGTGCATGATCACAGCCACCACCAGGAAGGATAAGGTCGAAGAGAAGTTCATAGTGGAGCTCTGCTATGAGGGTATAGGGACAGCATACTCTGACCTGAAGAACAGTGAATCAAGGGATAAGGTCCTTCTTGCCTGCTTCACTGACGGAGAGAAGGAGAAGAGGGAACAGAACGCATACATACTGCCGCTAGCTGTAATGAGATGGGATGCGAAGACAAGGGAGCTTGTTCCTGACCTCAAGGCTTGTGAGGGGCTGAAGTTAAGCTTCACTCCTGACAAGGCTTCAAAGATAATGAAAGCTGATGAGGCAAAGAAGGCGATAGCTGATGCGGACATACAGGTCATACCTGAGTCCGGACCAAGCAAGGAGAAGGTCGACCTCAAGAAGAAGCCAGCAGTGTTCAAGCTGTACCCTGGAAAGAGTGCAGTGTCGGTAGCACCGGAGGTTGAGGTCATTGTAGAGGCATCACTTTCAGGCGGTGAATTCAAGCCTCTTGAGCTCAAGGGTATACTGAAGCCCCAGACCGACTACAGGGCGATGCTCAAGTGGTTCATAGAATACGGTCAGGGGACCTTCGTGGACAGGTACATAAAGATAGGGAAGCTTGAGACGTACTTCAGCGCACTGGAATTCATTGAGAACAGGGTATACTGCGAGAGCCATATGCCTTATACACCTACTACCAAGCAGAACCACTATGAGGACGGGTACCTTGATGTTTCAAGGAAGAACTATGTCTACCTCCAGGATGCCTCAATGCCCAAAGCCATAGGCGACTGGACACAGATCCAGTCCCTTCACCATGAGCTGTGCCATGCCATTGAGCATCAGCATGGTGATGTATCACAGGACAAGAAGCTTCAGGAAAGGCATGCCTACTTCATTCAGCACCTGACGGATGTGGTGAAGAACCTGTCTGACATGGAGAGGGGATTGGTGTCACCTGCACTTGGGGCGAAGGACGTGATACAGGCTTACTACAATGTGTTCTTTGACGAGCATAATAATGAACCTCAGACCTTCTCCTGGTTTGGGGTGACCTATCTGACACAGCACAGGTTGTTCGAGCGCTACGCCAACTTTGACATGTACGCCGGGGACACAGTACCGGATGGGCTGAAATCTGAGATAGCTAAGACCTTCAGGGAGAACTACTACCCTGGAAATGTACAGGGTAAGGGAAGCCTTGGATCCAAGTTCAGGGAGACCTCTGGAATGTTCAGCGGCGGCATATGGTCCTTCAAGGCGACTACGGCGTTCCTGGGACTTGTCAACAATATGGACTTCAGTCACCCTGATTATGAGTTCAAACGGATGTCTAATCCAAGGTGGGAGCCTGGAACGCTCAAGCTTAAGGTCATATTCGATGTGAAGGGCATTAAGTCAGGAAAGATAGATGAGCTGGAGGTTGAGCTGGATGGCGGAGCCTTCGACGATTCTGATTACCATTATCCGAAGATCGATGAGTTCACCGTCACCATGAGGTCAACCTACAGGATAAAGGACGGTATCCTTGGACAATCTGAGGTCAGGTCCAGGGCAGTGAAGATATGAGGGGTGGGAGGAAGGCTGCCTTAGTGCTAGCCATTATGGCAGTCCTCTCCTTTACCGGGTTCCTGATCTATGCGAGGGCTTCCGGTGACAATGAAGGCATAAAGGCAGGGATGATAACAGCAGGCATGCTGGTTTTCCTTGCTGTAATCAGCTTCATTGAGATCAGGCCATGGAAAGGTAAAGGACAAAGAAAAGAACATGAATGAAGACAGCTGAAGTTAAGGGGGAGACTATGTATTGTGAATCATGCGGTAAGCAGATACCTGATGACAGCAGGTTCTGCGAGTTTTGCGGGAATCCTGTGAAGGATGGATCGAACGAAGGCTCATATGACGATTCCGTTGAAGGTATGGTCAGTTATGCTGCTGAAGAGGTTAATGAAGACCTTAATGGAAAAAACAAGGCATCCAAAAGGAGGGGCAGCGGTTATGGCTCCTACGGCAGGAAAAGGGCCAGGATAAGGGTTCTGCCTGTTATCCTTACTGCTTTGATTGCTGCAGGCGGATATTGGGCTGTAAAGTCTTTTGGAGGGGATATTGGCATCCCGGATATTCCTGGGATCATACTTGGAAAGGAAGATGGCGGCAGGGAGATAAGCAAGGATGACTTCTCCTGGTATATTCCAGCCTCCTATGACGAGGTGCCGCAGGGTGGAACTGCTCTGCCATACAAGGATATCCTGGGAGAGTGGAAGGTAATGGCTGTAAACCATGTGTCAGAGCCTGAGGAGACATTCTTCTCCACTGCAGTCATCAAGGAGAACTCTTCAGCAGGCGAGGGTAAGACACTTGACACTGCTGTGGAATTCACTCACCACTACGTGGAGTTTGATGGAGAGAAGAGTGAGTTTGAAGGGGATGATGCCAGGGACCTTCTCCATGCAAACTTTGAGGATGGATACCTGTCCATGGCACTCGGGGATGACAGGCTTGCTGAGGTCATTTTCTGGGAGAAGGACGGCAAGGAGTACGGGCAGAGCCACATATACTCTGACTGGGACAAGGATGGAATCGCTGACCTTGTCAATGTGCTGCTGTTCGTAAGATGACAAGATTCCCGGAGGATATGTTCAGGATGTTACGGCGCAGGGGAGGGGTATGCATGAAGGGCATGACAAAGGTAATAACTATTGCTATGGCGCTTATTCTGGCATCAGGATGCTCGTTTGGTGGAGATAGTAAGGATCCCGTTCTTCTGGAGCCTGCCTTTGACATAATCGGGGACCAGGGGATCAAGACCTCGGTGACTCTCACCGAGCTTCAGGGTGACTACGCGGGTAAGATATGGTTCGAGGAACACAATGAAAGCCTGTACAGCGATGGGTCCTACGACTGTACAGGCTCGGTAGAGGGCAATGCATTGACTCTTTACTGGGAGATGGATGGAAAGCAATTCAGGTCTGGAGAAGGAATTGTGTTCCATCTTCAGGATGGAATCATGAAGTCCGCTGAGGAGCCTCACCCGAAACTGATATGTGCCGTCAAGGTATATCCTTCCGGGCATATGGTGGATGGACTGGCGGTCCTTGTGATTGATGATGGCAGGGGAGACACTGAGGTTATGGTACACTTCCAGCTGATAAGGTGAAATTATCTTCCCTTAAGCAGCGGTGAGCCGCAGGCCTTGCAGTAATTGTCCCTTGTGTCGCACAGAGTACCGCAGGATGGGCAGAACAGGATATCATCCCTGCTCTTGTCATACTTTTCAATGGCACGGAGATTTGGTTTGTTGTGTTTCCTGAGCCTGTCACCGACCTTGAAGTATTCGTACAGGACAATGTTGTCACCCATTGGCAGTTCGATCATCCTGCCGTTTTCGGCCCTTACCATGATAACATTGCTCTGATGGCTGTTTTTGCTGCTGCAGTATTCTCTCTTGTCTTCAATGGTCCCTGTCCACTCCAGTCCTTTCCTCCTTGTGTTTTTCATGGAGTAAAGGGCTATTACCAGGAACATTGCCGAGAGCACTGCCATGACTGTGATGCCTTCGCTGTCAAGTGAAAGGTCGCCGGACAGAAGCAGGAAGGTCGGTATCGATATGACCAGGATAAGGGTGAATATGGTGATATAGGTCCTCCTGTTTCCCTGGTACCCTGCGAACCTGCAGTCATTCACCGCGTCGGACCAGCCTTTGCCTCCTGCTCCGATTGCTGGCCTGTCGCCATAGGGTTTGTCTGCTGCAATGTCAAAGCCGCAGCTTCTGCAGACCTTGTTTTTCCCTGAAAGTCTGTTCCCGCACTGGGTGCAGAAGAATGTCCTGTCAAATGCCATACTGTTTCTCCTAAGGGGTTATCATCCTTACCTTTTCCCCACCCCATAATTATATACAATCCTTATCTCCATTAGAAGATTATGGAGAAAATGAAAGGCTGGAATCATTAATGAAATTCAAGCGGCAAGTTGCCAATGTGTCAATCCGAATGTGCGAGGAGGTCCAGGATGTTTTGTGAAAATTGCGGATACGAGAGAATAGGGGCTGCTGCCTTCTGCGAAGGCTGCGGAAAGCCTTTCGGGACTCCGGAGAGTCCCGTTGGAAATGTGGCTAGAGATATTGCCGATGAACCTGAAAGGGCAGAGGTATCTATAAACAGGACTGAACCAGTTTCTGAAGTACCATCGACTGAGACAGCGCCATCTGTTGAAAGGATGGGGAACATTACGGTGAACGGGACTGACATGCAGTGGATGTATGAGTTCTCCTTCTGGAGGAATCCTGCGGTACTTATTACAACAGCGAAGGTCCTTCTTATTTCGCTGCTTGTCCCTGCGCTCTTCATGTTCTTCATCACACTTGGTGACGGTTTTGGAGAAGCCATCGGGATAACCGGTATGATCCTCGGATATGGGATTGTTCTTCTGGCAGGGCTTCTTGCCATCGCCTACCCTCTGGTAGGATTCATCAACGGCGGGAAGTATTTTGTGCTGTTCAAGATGGATGACAAGGGTGTCAACCACATGCAGCTGGACAGACAGTTCAAGAAGGCGCAGGCTCTCGGTTTCCTTACTGCATTGATTGGCCTTTCAGGCGGAAACCTGTCTGCCGGCGGTGCCGGGATCATGGCTGCAACCAAACAGAGCCTCTACACCAGCTTCAGGAAGGTGAAGTCAGTGAAGGCGGTAAGGTCCAGGAATACCATCTATGTCAACGAGTCGATGACAAGGAACCAGATCTATGTTGAAAACGAGGACTTTGATTTCGTGCTGGACCATATCTTAAAGCGCTGTCCAAAGAATGTAAGGGTAACGGGAAGCAAGTGATATGGATACTGATTTCAGGTCAAAAAGGCATCATCTGACAAGAGTTATTATGGCGGTGATGGTCTTGTTCACCCTGATTCTTCCTATGGGCTGCTCCAAAAGCGACGACAAGCCTCCAAGGCTTGACACTCCGCTCCCAAAGGCCCATACGGGCACTTATGTGAGCGAGGACGCAAGGTTTACATTCAAGGGTGACGGCAGGACTGTCCTGGTGGAGCTGTCAGACAGGTACCTTGACGTACTTCAGGATCCTCCGAATGGCTCAGAATACACATATACCTTCACCTGGTACGATTTCGGTGAATGCAGGTATGATGCTGCCACCGATATGAGGCTTTACCATGTGGAAACCAAAACCTCAATAGGTTTCTCGCTATATGAGGCTGCATCCTTTGACAGGATAACCATCTCATTTCCTCTACCTGGCAAGGCACCTCAGGTCCTTGACAGGGTATCGGACAATCCCTGATTCTTCAAGCTTCATAAAAATCAGGATAAGCTTGAGGAACATGGGCATGACTAAAGACTCATTTCAAGGAAACAGGAAACGTTGCATAAGGTGGTCATTGGTGCCTTATACCAAACGGCAATGTATATCAGGAGTTAAAAGATAAGACATGATAAGGGATTGCATTCAAGTGCAGGGACATGCAATCCGGTCAATATTTACTGCTAGAGGTGGATTCATATGAGGCTTGGTGGGAACGGAGAACTTAAACAATACAGGATGATTGCTTCAGATGGCCATGAGCTTGAGGCAGCTGAATCTCGAAGAGGCATTGAGATAAGTATAAGCTTCGCGGGTATCAAGGGTGATGTCTTTGACAGCAGTGCATTAGTCAAGGAAGGGTCCGGACCTGATGTCAGGAGTGAGAAGATAGGGGAGCTGGTGCTTGATACCATAAGGGACCTGCTCCTGTCAGGAAGTGTTCCTGACAGGAGCAGGATAAGCATCATTGTCCCTGATGTCAATTCAAGTGAAGCGATTGAACTTGTCAGATATCTTGAAGACCGGGGCATTGAAGTCCATGTGCCGGGATCTGTGGTCTTCTTTGAAAGGGAAGAGGTCATGCTTCTCATAGGATGCATGATAAGGCTGTTCCCTGACTACGATATTGAGCTTAGTGACTGTGATGACTGTCTCAAATCTTACTATGGGACCTGCATCGACTTTGCGGATGAAGCCATGAGAGGTGCGTTTGGAGTTCCTCTAAGGAAGTTTATTGAGAAGTTCTCCAAGGTCCACCACAGGCTATATATGGCTACTGAATATTCCTTCAGCGGCCTCTTTTACAGGCTGCTTGAGTTCGAACCCTTCACTTCCTGGATGAACAGGGGTGACTGCAGGGAAGTAAGGGATATGGCTGTTTTTTCAAGGATACTGTGCGCTTTTGAAGACGACAGGAGGATCCTTTCCCTTGAACCTGAGTCGTATGACGGACATGTCAGGGAGCTGCTTGATGTCCTTGTCCCAGAACTCTACAGGAAGGGGACGGCAGGGTATGGAACCGGCTATGAAGGTATAATGAAGGGCTCCGTCGGTATGTATGGAATCGGGAGGACTGTCTCATTTGAAGAGAAGGTTCCTGATGCCGTATATTCCATATTCGGGGACATTGACCTGTATGGGAGCTGCCAGAAGAAATACTGGCTGCGGAGCGTAATGGGATTCAGGCCTTCTAGGTCAGGAGGACTCCTGAGGGAGGAGCTTGTCATAAGGTCAATTAGGACTATCAATGAGATCGCTGATGATTCCGGTAGTTTCCCTGTTTCCAAGGACATCATTTCAGACCTTCTGTCCTATGTCATGAAAGACTTTGGGATAAGTGAGTCATATGCTGAAAAGGCTGAAACGTTCGCGGCAAGACAGCTGATGAAGTACCTGAAGGGGCAGGGTCTGGATTCTGCTGTCCTTGAGCATGATTCAACAGAAAGGCTTGAATCGGATAAGTTCTCAGCTTCCGGATCCTTTACGCTCATTGAAGACCCGATGGGGGAGCTTGAGGCTCTGGCTGTCTTTCCTGGAAAGCTGCCTGGAGCTGATGAGGTCAACAGGAAGGCGGAGCTTCTGCAGGCCATCGCATCCCTTCATGAGGAGCGGATCGGTGATTGGATCTCAAGGCTTAACCTGTTCTTTGCAGGTGAGGACAGGAAGGACCCTTATGCAGCCTTTGACTCTGATGAAGAACTGGAGCTTTGCGGACTAAAGGGTATAGAGAAGGCGGTATATGGCATAAAAGATGGGGAATTTTCAGCTTTGTCCTCTGACAGGGAAGTCTGCCTTGCTTGTGACTTCAGGTTCCACTGCAGGAGGACGGATATGAGGAAGGTCAAGAAGGGGTAGCTGTAGGGATATGCTGCTCTTCCTGACTTAAGGTTCGATCGGGTCTCTTCTTAAAATGACTGGCAGGTAAGGTATTTCCTGCATGGAAGACAGTGATGTGAGAGTAAAGGATAAAAAAATGAAGGGACGGCGTCTGCCGTCCCTTCTCATCTTAGTCCATATGTCCTTTTCACGTCCTGTACGAACAGTATCCCGTTGCCGGGTTCGTCTAAAGCAAGCTCTTTCCTTATGCTTTCTATTATGGGGTCAAGGTTCTCGTTTTTAGCGACTATGAGGGCTATTTCCTTTTCCGGTTCTATCTCCATGTGGAACAGCCTCTCTGTCTCATGTATTCCTGAGCCCCTGGCGTTTATAATTGTCCCGCCTCTTGCTCCGGCCTTGGCGGCTGCTTCAATAACGGCTTCCGCCTTTCCCTTGTCAACTATCGTATATATGGCGCTGTGTGTCATGGTTTCCTCTTCTCCTTCCTCATCTTCCGGCACCCTGCAGCTTACTGAGCCGTACATGGCCCTTATGGGCATGGTGAAGGCTATGCCGTGGTATTTTTTGTGCAGGTTGAGCTTTTTCCCCAGGGTATCAAGGACCTCTTTCGCCACTTCTTCCCTTGCGGCCATGAGGACTATCTCTCTCCTTACCGAGGAGAGCTCAAGGAAGTCAAGAAGCCTGCTTCTTGCTGTTCCGCTTCCGTAGAATATGGTTCCTCCTGTAACTCCCAGCTCCCTGGATATGGTGAGCACGCGGCTTGCGCAGCCTGCGTCGACTATCACGCATATGAGCTCAAGACAGGTTGTTGACCTATGCTGCATCTTCCTTCACTCCTCCTTTACGTGACCTTATCTTGAATACCAGACCTAATGTCTGCAGCGCTATCAGAGGTGTCATCGCTACCATGGCTATCACCCCGAAGCCGTCCTTCAGTACGCTTGCGTGTGCTGTTGCTTCTGCAGCGCCCTGCGCGAAAGCCAGTATGAAGGTGGCTGTCATGGGTCCTGATGCGACTCCTCCCGAGTCGAAGGCTATTCCTACGAACAGCTTCGGTGAGAAGAACATCATGGCTATTGCAGCAATGTAGCCCGGAAGCAGGAAGTGCCAGAGCTCGAGCCCGGGCGTCACTATCCTTGCCATGGACAGGGCTACTGCAAGTCCCACTCCTATGGAGAGGGTTATGAACACAAGCTTCGACTTGACATAGCCTGCCGTGACATCCTCTATCTGCCTGGTAAGAACGTGTACCGCAGGCTCTGCCAGGATGGTGGTGAAGCCGAGAAGGAAGCCAATTGCAACAAGTATTGTAGTGCTTCCTCGCTCTGCAAGGGTGTAGCCTATCCTCATGCCTGCATCCATGAAGCCTGAATTCACTCCAGTGAGGAATATGACAAGGCCTATATACGAGTAGGCAAGCCCTGCGATTATCCTCCTGTAGGTCCTCTTCTCAAGCTTGAAGTGCCGAAAATGCGCGAACATGAACATCCCTGCCAGGGGCAGCAGCGCTATGAGCACCTCGTACATGATGTGAGGTGCAGCATCAAGAAATGGCGTGATGATTGATGTGCTTACTGATACCTCTAGCTCAAGGGAGCCCTGGAGCTCCCTTGAGCCTGAGACAATGCTCATGGCCATTACAGCTATTATCGCTCCTGCTGATGCTATGGCTACAAGTCCGAAGCTGTCCTTCTCTGATGCCTTGCTGTCCTTCTTGAGCTTTGATACGCCTATTGCAAGTGCAAGCAGGAAGGGGACTGTCATAGCCCCTGTCGTCGCCCCTGAGGCGTCGAAGGATATGGCGAGGAATTCAGGGGATACGAAGAGCGACAGAAGGAGTATGAGTCCGTAGGCCGCTGCAAGGATGAGGTACAGGGGTATGTTGTAGGTTATCCTCATGAGGCCGACTGCAACCATGGCAGCTATTCCTATGGAGACCACCGCTACCAGCATCAGCTTCCCTATCATGTTTCCGCTTACTGCCTCCACCTGTGCTGCGAGTATATGGAGGTCCGGCTCAGCTACAGATATGAGGAAGCCCAGAACCAGTCCTGAGACCACTACGATAAGAAGCTTTCCGCTCTTTGTTATCGCTGAGCCCATGAGGTTCCCGATCGGTGTCACTCCGATGTCAACGCCAAGGAGGAATATGCCAAGTCCTGCTATGATTAGCATTGCACCTATTATGAACCTTATGAATATCGTCGTACCAAGGGGTGTCAGGGTAAAGTTGAGGATTGTGACTATAAGTGTTACCGGAAGCACCGAGTAGGTCACTTCGGTGAATTTTGACTTCAGTGCGTTCAATGCTGCACCTCCTTCCTTGGCAATATGATAACATGATAATCCTGATATACTGTTCATGTTCAAAGTAAATTCACATTCTCATTTTGAATAGGTATGCGGAGCATTCCTGAGTAATCCGGAGCTATGTTGAAATATCCTTCGAGAATCGAAATATGAGGTACATATAATCATGTCGATTGTGATATAATAAACGGGTTCGGTGTAATTTTGTTACATGTTTGAATTTGGATTCTTGTAGAACGTTTTCAGTTATTATTTCGTTAATTATGAAGAATTGATTAACAGATTTTCATAACATGTAGTATAATAGTTAATGTAGAGTGAATCACCTGATATACAGAGGTCAATCACGCTATTAACGGATTTATCTCACTGGATAATAGTTTTCCTTTGATAATCAGTATCTATGGGGATCCGATGCAGCAAATGTCCATATGGATTGCTGCAGTATCGCATTGAACTGATCCCGTGTATGTTTTCTCAATTTGAAACAAAATCAATTCATCATTTGTTCATATCCTCCGGGACATCCTGCTTTCTTGAATTACTTCTTTGGTCCTGGTATGAATGATCCAATTTTTAGACATAATAACTTTGGCGGAAGGATTTCCTTTCAGCCTGCAAGGGGGAATGTTTATTTGGACAATCTTAAAAAATGGAGAGCCCAGTTTTTAGCACTGATCGATGCTCTTCTCATACTCATGTCATTCAGCCTTGCTCTTGCATTCAGATTTTCCCTGGCCATACCGCATATCCATCTTGTTGATCTGAAGGAAAACATCCTTGTCATCATCGGGACTTATATAGCCATCTTCTATATCTTCGGTATGTACAAGAGCCTCTGGACCTATGCGGGGACTGACGAGTTCGTACTTGCCATCGGAGGCGGTATCGCAGGTCATTATGCAAGCACTGTACTGGCTGAATTCAGCGGTTCTTCAATACCTTACTCAATTGAGCTTCTTGCCGGAATATTCGTCATAATACTTACCTGCGGATTCAGGATCTCGTTCAGGGTTCTCAGAAGGATGCAGATCATCGCCGGAAGGCACTCGACAAGCCATGTCAGGGCACTTGTGATAGGTGGCGGACAGGCCGGAGCGATTGTCATCAAGGAAATGAAGAAGTCCAAGTCAGGTGAATATATGCCAGTTGGCATCATTGATGATGACAGGTACAAGACAGGTACAAGCATCCTTGGCGTAAAGGTATTTGGTAACAGGTACAGGATCGAGGAGACTGCAAGGACCCAGGACGCTGATGTCATAATCATTGCAATACCGAGCCTTGACCATAAGGACAAGGCTGAGATACTTGACATATGCAAGCGGACCGAGTGCAGGATCAAGATCATTCCTGGAATCATGGACTTCCATGACAATGAGAGCGTGCTTTCAAAGATCAGGGATGTGGATGTGGAGGACCTTCTGGGGAGAGATCCTATAAAGCTGGAGACCCAGGGCATATCCGACTACCTTGAGGACAGGACTGTCCTTGTGACAGGTGGCGGAGGATCAATAGGGTCTGAACTATGCAGGCAGATCGCAAGGTTCAAGCCAAGCAGGCTTGTAATTATCGACATTTACGAGAACAACGCATATGACCTGCAGAATGAACTGAAGTATGACTTTCCTGAACTTGACCTCAAGGTGATCATTGCATCAGTAAGGGATAAGAAGAGGCTTGACGGCATATTCAAGGAATTCAGGCCTGACGTGGTGTTCCACGCAGCAGCGCACAAACATGTGCCCCTTATGGAGTACAGCCCGTCTGAGGCGATAAAGAACAACGTGTTCGGTACTCTCAATACTGCTGAGACAGCTGACAAGTATGGTGTGAACAGGTTCGTACTCATCTCAACTGACAAGGCTGTAAACCCAACGAACATCATGGGTGCCAGCAAGAGGATGTGCGAGATGGTGGTGCAGGGCATGGATGCCATAAGCAAGACTGAGTTTGTCGCTGTAAGGTTCGGTAACGTACTTGGAAGCAACGGATCGGTGATTCCTCTCTTCATGAAGCAGATTGAAAGGGGTGGCCCGATAACCCTTACTCACAAGGAAATAACAAGGTTCTTCATGACCATACCTGAGGCAGCTCAGCTTGTCATCCAGGCTGGTGCCTATGCATCAGGTGGAGAGGTTTTCGTTCTTGACATGGGCAAGCCTGTAAGGATATACGACCTGGCACTGGACCTTATAAAGCTTTCTGGACTAACTCCAGGCAAGGACATCGAGATAAAGATTACAGGCCTAAGACCCGGTGAAAAGCTCTATGAGGAGCTACTCATGGATGAGGAGGGCCTAAGGAAGACCACCCACGACAAGATATTCATAGGCAAGGCAAGCCACATCGTCATGGATGAACTTAGGGGAAAACTTGAAGAGCTCAGGTTTATCCTCGACAACCAAAGCAAGGCTGATATAGCCCACAAGATCTCTGAAGTGGTTACAACGTATGATGACTCCAAATACCTGGACGGAGAAAAGATGCTAAGCTAAGCAATAGGAGACGTGGACAGCATGGTTTACAGCACAGGCTCGGTTCATCTTACGGAACCCAGAAGAAAAGAAATCATGAAGCTGCTGAATGACAGGTACAAGATTGAGACCAATGAGAACCTCCTCATCTTCACTTCCAAGTACACCGACTGCGAGGCAACAGCAAGGAAGCTTGTGGGTTACTACAAGTCAGACAGGGGACTGCCTGTATCCAAATCAATGAGACCTCTGAAGCTCATTGATATAATGAAGGCTGCTGAGCACTACGGACTGCCGGTTACTGAAGAAGAGATAAGGCTAATATTCGACAGTGAAGGCACCAGGGGACGCAAGTCACCCAGACAGCTCAAAATGGCTCTCCTGGCCATTAAGGCGCCAAATGACATGGAGGAGATAATCTGGAGGAGCACAGAACTATCCGCTTACATGGACAAGTGGATAAGGGCAATCAAGTCAACAACAAAATTGAATAGTTAAAATATTAATTAGTAATCTATACATTGATTAGAGGTATCCAACTGTATATCATAGATAATGGCTCATATGTTGATGAGACTACTTAATCTGTTAGTACAGGCGGGGTTGGCAGATGATCGTTGTAAAATGCGAATGTGGAAAGAAAAAACTTATCAAGGACTACGAGATGTATCTCCTGGACAGGACGATGTTCAGAGATTACTACGGAGTTTGCAGATGTGGCAGGAAGATATTCAAGCGCGAATTCAATCTAATGGATTGCAAGCCGACTGAATATCTAAACTGAACAAAGCTCATAAGATAAGCAATTCCCAAAATCTAACGAATGAAGAATTGAAACAAGTGGAGATTCCGGGAGCCTGGAATGGCTCCCGGAGCTAAAACAATTATAGCTGATGATTTGCTGCTGGAATTCAAATAATTTTCAAACAACAGATTATCATAAGGAGCAGATTATGAAGTTTTTACTGCAAGTTAATAAGGGATCATAGTTTGCATAGTAGGGGTTGCTTAATATCCCTACTTGTTTTTGAAGGTATTCCAGATTGAAAAATGATAGACTTATGTCAAATTTAAGTGCAGCAAGGATTGAATCCGAGTATAATCCATTATGAAGGACGGGCAGCGGGAATATGGGGTGATTAGGCAACATGATTACTGTTATGTTCGTGTAGGACTGATGACCGAAGTTCTTCATGTGATAGCGATTAAGCCAGGTCTCCACTTTTTACCAGTGCCTCTGTGACTTGAGCTGGGTCAAACCCTTGGGTATGAATCATCATTTAATTCTGGTGTTCCGCTTGTTAGTCTCTCTCCCTTGTTAAGTATGGATGGGCATAGCAGACATCAGGACTCATATGATCCATACAGGACGAAAGTTTCGCAAACTCAGAGACATTTTCAGCAGTAAGGGTCTTAAATATCCGCTCAGATGATTAACCTATTCATATTATATCGAAGCCATAGCAAGGTTGCGTGTGAAGCTGACTTGCTTTCCAGGATCCTGATTTTGTACTGCCTGTTGACCATCGCAATTAATGAGCAGGCCCCTTCCTTGGTCATATTGAGCAATACGCAGTTATTCTTCCAGTGTCGATATTCGTACATGTCATTTATAGCTGCGGGGATTTCATCGATTCTCTTTGCTAAGATACGGCTGTGAGCTATCATTGGTACTCCTGGTTTTCGATTCGTATTATAGGCAAGATCAGGATTCAGTTTTTTTCAACATTAGCTTAGCGATTATCGGATATTGTCTGAGATGTCTCGTTGAAGTATTTCAGTACATATCCCCCTGGACACTGTGGAGCGACTCCCAGTACCTGTGCTTTCATTGTCTGGTTATCGCCTTCCTTAAGCATGAAGGCGATGAGTCTGCAGTCTTGAATAATAAGGTGCTTAAGCTTGGGCTTGGTGTGCTGAAACCAGGCTGACTACAAGATTGATTTACTATCATTTTTTATTAGTTGATAACCATTTTATTGGATATCATGTATGTTTCTATTCTTTCCCTGTTGTTGCATGTAATTGTACGATCGGCCACAGAAATAACAAGTTCTAGTTAATGGTTATTGAATAATGTGGGAACCCTTGCAAACAGTGCATTTCGAGCATGTTTGCCTTATAATTGGTGTATGACAAACATCTGATTTAAACAAAAAAGCTTGCACTGGGGGATGGGCGATGTATAAGTTCAAGAGCAAACAGATCAGTTTTTCCGATTTTGGCCAACCAGTTGGAATGGAAATGAATCCAGAAAACCGTTGGATCATTAAAGCCGATTCTATACCCTGGGCTGAAATTGAACTGAAGTATGCAAGACTGTTTGCAAACCGCAAAGGCAATGTGGCCAAGCCACTGCACCTCGCGTTGGGGGCTTTAATCATCCAGCTTGAATATGGATTCTCTGATGAAGAAACGGCTCTGATGATCCAGGAAAACCCATATCTCCAGTATTTCTGCGGCTTTGCCAAGTATGAGTACAAGCTTCCATTTGATCCCTCACTGATGGTCCACTTCAGGAAGAGGCTTACTCCGGCCATTGTGGGAGAAATCAATGAAATGATCATCAAACACGCCATCAAAGAAGAGTCGAAGGATGATGATGATGACAGCAGCCACGGACCAAGAATCTCTACAGAGAACGAAGGTACGCTGATTGTCGACGCCACTTGTGCACCATCCTATATCAAATACCCCCAGGACATAGAACTCCTGAACCAGGCTCGCGAGAACACCGAGGAAATGATCACAGAGCTTCATGATCCTAAGGATGGCAGGAAACCGAGAACCTACAAGAAGCAGGCCCGCAAAGACTACCTCACCATGGTTAGGAAGAAGAAAAAGTCCCAGATTGAAATCCGAATGGGAATCCGAAAACAGCTTCAATACTTGGAGAGAAACCTCAAATCCATCGATACCATGCTTGAGGGCGGGAAAACCCTTAGCCCAAAATGGCAGAAAAGGCTCAGAACCATCCGTACCCTCGTTGAACAACAGAGGTATATGTTTGACAATCGAACACATAGCGTAACTGATCGTATTGTAAGCTTGTCTCAGCCATATCTTAGACCAATCGTCAGAGGGAAGGTAAAGGCTCCTTTAGAATTCGGGGCTAAGCTTGATATCAGCGTCTGTGACGGGTTCACCCGTCTGGAAAATCAATCCTTTGATTCCTACAATGAGGCAAATCTGCTTAAGTCGGCCATTGAACGTTATTTTGAGAGAACAGGCAAATACCCTGAACGAGTCCTGGCTGATAAAATCTACAGGAACAGGGACAACTTAACCTACTGCAAGGAACATGGAATCCGGTTGTCAGGTCCAGCTCTCGGTAGACCAAAAAAGAACGAGAAACCTGATCGTAAACAGGACTACAAGGATAACTGTGAGCGAGTTGAAGTCGAAAGGAAATTCAGTCTGGCCAAACTTAAATGTGACTTGGGTAAAATTTACACCCGGTTGGCTGAAACTACCGAAAGCGTCCTCGCATTGTCCATCCTCGTGGTGAATCTGAAGAAGATTTGCCATGATTTTTTCGCTCTTTTATTTCGGATTTTCATGACTTCTGGTTATCGCCGAAAAATCGGCATTTGTTCAGTGCCGTTAATGCATTACAAAACTAAGGAGTGGTAATGTATGAATAAATTCGTTGAAGCCGTAAAACCCATTGTTAGGAAATCAAAAGGATCTGCCTTAGTGGAATACGCATTATTGCTGATGCTTTTCGTGTGCATTGCTTCAATCCTTCTCGCTTTCTCGATCCACAATAAGGAGTTATATGCAAGGGTTGCTTGCGAGTTAAACCGTGCTCAAGCGATTAACAGTACAACTGGTACTAATTTAGTTGCTTGTCCAAGTGGTGGTGTTATAACATTTACTGATGGGAAACTTTATTGTAGCATACACTCATCCCCAACTGATAATCAGAGTGAAGTTCCTTATCTTTGGAACACAGTGCAGATTGGTTGATTCGTGCGACGTGAGTATGGTGAAAGGATAAAGAGGCTGTAAGGCAGTGATATCAAGGATTTCAACATAATCACTAAATGTACTAATGTTACAGAAGCATTACACGTAGTCTCATTCAATCAGAACACAGAATTATGCAAGATATAGTGTTCAAAGCTGTACGAAATACTACATATAGATCAAGAAAATAAGGTGTTCTACACACCACCAATATACATTAACAAAGAGCAGGAGGAACTAACATGGTTTACTTAAAAATCAAAAGATTAATAGATATCATACTTTCATCATTAGGACTTATTATTTTATCTCCTGTTTTTTTAGTACTCATTATAGCAATCAAGATTGACTCCCCTGGACCTGTTCTCTTTAAACAGAAGAGAGTCGGGATCCATAAGAGTCATTTTCATATATTGAAGTTTAGGACCATGAGAATTGATACGCCAAAGGATACGCCAACGCATCTATTAGAGAACCCAGATCAGTGGATTACTAAGGTAGGTAAGTTCCTACGCAAAACATCTCTAGATGAGCTGCCACAGATCATCAATATCTTTAAGGGTGAGATGAGCATCATCGGCCCTCGTCCAGCGCTCTGGAATCAGTATGACTTGATTGAAGAAAGAGATAAGTATGGTGCAAATGATGTGCCGGTTGGACTCACTGGATGGGCGCAGATTAATGGCAGAGATGAACTTGAGATTGATGTTAAGGCGAGACTTGATGGAGAGTATGTCGAGAAGATTGGATTTTTGATGGATGTTAGATGCTTCTTTGGGACAATATTTAGTGTTCTTAGAAGTGATGGTGTTGTTGAAGGTGGGACTGGAACGAAGAAAGCTGAGAAAGAGTCAGTGAAACATTAGGGGTGAGTAGATGTTATTAGTGACAGGGATTACAGGACATACAGGTAGATACTTTTTACAGGAACTTATTGATCATAAATACGAAGGACCAATCCGCTGCATCGTTAGGGAGACATCAGACACTTCAATGTTAGATAACAGCGGATTAAATATTGAGAAGGTTTATGGAGATCTCAATAATAAGGAATTCGTAAGAAAAACTGTCAATGGAGTAGACTATATCATGCACATCTACAACATCCATCATTCGCCGATGATTGTGGAAGCGGCTATCGAGAACAATGTTAAGCGAGCAATCTTAGTACATACTACGGGTATTTATTCAAATTTCAAAGATGCTTCTCAAGGATATAAGGATGTGGAGAAGAAAGTCACAGAAATGACTGCAGATTCTAACTGCCCTACAAAAGTCACCATTCTTAGACCAACGATGATTTATGGCGATCTTTGTGATAGCAATATGAGTAAGTTTATTAAGATGATAGATAAATTTAGAGTCATGCCGGTTATCAACGGTGGGAGAAGTCTAATACAACCAGTAAATGCAAGAGATTTAGGCAAAGCATTTTATACAGTTCTCATGTCTCCTGAAAAGACAGCTGGAAAAGCATATGACTTTTCAGGTGAAAAGCCTCTACAGATGATAGAAGTTTTTAAGATGATAAGCGATAGCCTCAATAAGAAAACAACTTTTGTCAGTGTTCCTTTAGGATTTGGGGTTGTACTTGCCAAAATTGCGAAGGTACTGACTGTTGGAAAAATAAATTATATAGAAAGAGTTCAACGTATGGGTGAAGATAGAAGTTATCCTCATGCCGAAGCAAAGAAGGATTTCAATTATAATCCGATGAGTTTTGAAGAGGGCATTCAACTTGAAGTGAATCAGTATTTAAAGAAGTAACTAAGTGATGAAAGTAGGATTGACAATATGAAAATAGCTGTACTTTCAAGCCATACGTCATCACTATTTTGGTTTCGTATGGATATGATGAAAGATTTTATAAAACATGGACATTCTGTCATAGCTTTAGGACAAGAACCTGAATCAAATTGGAAAGGTAAGTTTGAGGAATATGGTGTTCAGTATAAGCAGCTCTATGTAGAACGAAATGGTATTAATCCGTTTAGTGATATAAAGACTTATCGAGAGCTTAAGCAATTTATGAAAGAAGAGAGGCCAGACAAAATATTTGCATACCAAGCAAAAACTGTAGTTTACGGAAGTCTTGCAGCAAAAGCAAATGGCATTACTGAAGTATATCCGTTAATAGCAGGACTTGGTTCAATTTTTAGAGGCGAAGGACTTAAGAATAAAATAATTAAGACAATAATGAAGACTGAGTATCGTTTAGCATGTAACGCAAGCAAGAAGGTGTTTTTCCAAAATAATGATGATAAAAATGAATTTGTAAATAACGGACTAATTGAAGATGAAAAAATTGTGATTATTAATGGATCAGGTGTGAACCTTGAGAAGTTTAGGCCTGAACCATTGCCTGATACACCGGCATTTTTGTTTATTGGCAGATTAATTAAAGATAAAGGTGTAATGGAGTATTTGGAAGCTTGTAAGAGAATTAAGGCTGAATATCCTGAAGTAAGATGTTTACTTGTGGGGCCTTATGATAGCAATCCATCTGCATTACAGCCAGAAGAGTTGCAGCCTTTCATAGATGAAGGAATTATTGAGTATTTTGGAGAGCAGACCGACGTTAGACCATATTTAAAACAATGCAGTACTTATATATTACCTTCTTATCATGAGGGAACACCTAAGACTGTCCTTGAAGCAATGGCAATAGGGCGATCAATTATAACCAGTGATGCTCCCGGATGTAGAGAAACTGTTACAGATGGATACAATGGGTTCCTCGTGTCTGTTAAAGACGTAAATGGTTTAGTTGATAAGATGAGAATTCTAATAGAAGATCAAGAAACAAATAGGATTATGGCAGAACGCAGTTTGAAACTTGCTAAAGAGAAATATGATGTAAATATTGTCAATAAATCTATTATGAAAACTATGGGATTAATATAAAGGAGTTAATTGATATGAGTTTATATGAAAAGATTAAAAAGAGAGAAGAAAAAATTTCACTTGTTGGTCTTGGTTATGTTGGTATGCCAATAGCGGTTTCTTTTGCTAAAAAGGTTAATGTCATTGGATTTGATATTAGTGAAGAGAAAGTTGAGTTATATAAGAAAGGAATTGATCCAACTAAAGAGGTTGGAGATGATGTAATTAAGTCAACAACTGTAGAGTTTACAGCTAATGAGAGCAAACTTAAAGAAGCTAAGTTTCATATTGTTGCTGTACCTACTCCGGTTAATGCAGATCACACACCCGATCTAAGACCAGTAGAATCAGCAAGTAGAACAGTTGGGAGGAATCTTACTAAAGGTTCTATTGTTGTATTTGAATCTACTGTTTATCCGGGCGTGACAGAAGAAATATGCATTCCAATTCTTGAGAGGGAATCTGGAATGAAATGTGGCGAAGATTTCAAAGTAGGATACTCCCCTGAGAGAATCAATCCTGGTGATAAAGTACATAGACTTGAGACTATTGTAAAAGTTGTATCCGGTATGGATGAAGAGTCTCTTGATATTATTGCAAAAGTGTACGAGCTTGTGGTTGATGCTGGAGTGCATAGAGCTGAATCCATAAAAGTGGCTGAAGCTGCAAAGGTTATTGAGAATTCACAAAGAGATATTAATATTGCATTTATGAATGAGCTTTCTATCATTTTTAATAAGATGGGCATTGATACGAAAGCTGTTTTAAAGGCTGCTGGGACGAAGGAGGGCACTGAAAAAGTACC
>NZ_AXUN02000012.1 GCF_000495435.3 Youngiibacter fragilis 232.1
TAATTTTTCGGGGATTTAGGTTAAAAACAATCTGTACATTATCTCCTACAGCAAGGTTCAAAAGCTTAAAGAATGAGATGTCATAGGATGAAGCATTCTCCCTGGAATCATGGGATACCGCTACGTTGGTTACATTCTTTGAATCCATCACCGGGATATAGTCAGTGCTTCCCCTATGACTTCGAATGTTGATGTTGTAACCATTGTACTCAATCTCGCCACCAAGGATGGCAATGTACTGCATAAGGGCTGCCCTCCTTGATACTTCTTGATTGATCTTCATGGTGACGCTCTTTGTGAAATCTACAATCCCCGCATTAAATGGTGTACCTGAAAGAACCTGGGCAAGCCCTGCAACCGGATCTCCAGTGAAATCAAACTCCGTAATGTTATACATCTCGTGGTTCAGGATATAAGAGACGTGCTCGCAGATCACTGAGCAGATAGGAAGGCTGCCCTGAAGGCTCTTTGATATCTGTACTATTTCAAAATACTGATCATCAAGCTTTGCGATCTGTTTAACCTTAAGTGCCAGTGCTGATTTTGCAAGCACCGTGAATGAAAGGGTATATTCTCCTTCCAGTGTTTCTCTGACATTAGCACTCATAACTTTTTTGATGCTTTGAAGTAAAGTACTACCCGCATAGATTTCAATCAAGGCTCATCCCTCCTCTCAGTTTTATGATCCAGCCACTCCAAGGTTTCTGACGGTGACCGTATTTTGATTCCACTGTAGCTGGGCTATGACACGGGTTAATATGTTCCCATCGATGGTAAGTGGGATAGTCACATCAAAGACTGCACCTTCTGAGCCTCCCAAACTTCCAGAAACTTGAGAGTTCAGATCCAAATCAAAGTCTGTAGGGATAGCTCCCTGAATGTCTTTTTCAACCCCGCTCATGGCCTCAGTGAAACCTTCTCCGATACCTTCACTCATATTCGCACCAATCCCTGCGAACACTTTAGAAGGGGAGCGAATTCCAAGAACGCCTTTAACCCCTTTAACAATGCAACTAACCATGCTGTCGACTTTTCCTTTCAACCACCCTATCATGGATGAAATACCATCCCATAGACCTCTTGCGATATTTCGTCCCACATCCATCATGGATGGGATAGCCCTCCCCAGGCCTGTCACGATGGCAGTGATTATTTGTGGGAGCTGACCGACAAGCTGCGGAATGGCTCTGATCAGTCCTGCTGCCAGTTGAATGGTCAGTTGTAAACCCATCTCAATGATCTTAGGTAGATTATTTGTGATGAAGGCAATAATACTATTGATGATTTGGGGCAGAACATCTATTAGCTTCGGCAGTGAATTAAGTAGACCTTGAGCGAGTCCGCTTATGATCTGAAAGGCTGCATCCAGTACCAAATCCAGATTATTGATCAGCGTCTGGGCAATAAGAATAACTGCTTCAACAATGGATGGAATCAGCTCCGGTAGCGCTTCACCAAGCCCCGTAGCAAGGGTAACAATCATTACAAGGGCTGCTTCTACAAGTGCTGGTAGATTAGCTATAATGCCATCAACTAAAGTCAGTACCAGTTGAAGTGCCCCCTCTGTAATCTGTGGTAGGGCTTCAATGAGTCCACCAACAATAGTCATGATAATATTTGTGGCGGCTTCAATGAGAGTTGGTAAGTTATCTAAAATACCACTTACAAGAGCGAGAACTAAATCCGGTGCCACCTCAGCAATGGCAGCTATGAGTCCAGTCACCACATCTAAAATCTGTGGAAGGATAACTGCAATCTGATCTACTGTTTGTCTGGCCCCTTCTTTTAACTGTTCTGCTGCTCCCTCTTGGCCGGTGATTAGTCCTGTTAGTCCATCTAACACCATGGTGAAACCAGGTAGGAGCTGTGAGGTGATATTGTTTTTCACCCCTGCAAAGGAGCGAGTGAGATTGTCCATGGCATCGGTGTAATTAACAGCCGCATCTATAGATTCATCACTCATCACCAGGCCCAGTTCACTGGCTTTATTCTTTAGAGCATCCGTGCTTTCTGCCGTTTGGTTTAAGAGCGCTCCAAGTTCAACGGAAGACGTGCCGAGAAGGTCATTTGCAATAGCTGCTTTTTCTCCTTCATCTGCAATACCCTGTAGTCCTTTAACGGTCATCTCAAAGACTTCTTCTCGGGATTTGCCTTTAAGGTCCTCCATGGAAATGCCCAGTCTCTTGAACTTCTCTGTTGCAGAAGCACTTCCACTCACGGCATCATCCACAGTGTTATTCAGCTTTTTCATCCCGTTTTCTAAAGATGAAATGCTGGCCCCGTTTTGTGAGAGTACATACTCCCATTCCTGATAGCCTTGTCTCGAAAGTCCAATTCTCTGACTGGCTTTATCCACTTCATCTCCTGCAGCGGCTGCATCATTTGCCATGTCATATAATTTTTTCCTGCGCCGACTGCCGCAGTACCTATGGCTGCCATGGCCACACCAATACCGGCGGCTACACCTTTCATGACAGATCCTAATTTTTCAAATTTTCCACCGGAATCATCTGCTACCTTAGCAGACTCTTTTATCTCATCTCCAAACTTGTCGGCTTCTTTACCTGCATCTCCGAATCCATCACTGGCTTCATCAAGAGCTTTATTGTTTTCATCAAGCTCTCGCTCCATCTTATTAAGATCTGCATTGGCGTTGTTCAGTTGAATCTGCCAGGCCTTGGTTCTCTTATCATTCTCACCAAAGGATTCGGCGGCATTCTTAAGGGCAGATTCCAGGGTGCCGATTTTGTTTTTCTGGGCATCGATTTCTTTATTCAGGACTTCATTTCTTGCCGTCACTGCCTGCAACGATTTATCCTGTTTATCAAACTGGGATGTGACCAGTTTCATCTCAGAGCCTAGCACTTTGAAATCTCTGTTGATTTCCCGAAGTGCGTTCTTGAATTCCTTTTCCCCTTCAACGCCAATCTTCAGTCCAAAATTATCATATCCCATATGTGTA
>NZ_AXUN02000011.1 GCF_000495435.3 Youngiibacter fragilis 232.1
AACTAGAAATCTTTAACAGTAGGCAAAGACCCGCTTCCTACAAAGGAGAGGGGTAAGACTACTGTAGTAGTTGATTCGCCTGGCTTGTTCCCGATTAATCCTAAGGATGTTGACGGAAAGACAGAATGGTCAATTACCATAGACAAGCTTAAAGCTCCTGTATATGTTGCCGCACATTGCGTTGTCTGGGTACCGTGGCAGGAAATGAACAAGATATTCAATGCAACGACGTATTAAGCGATAGCAGGCTTGTCATATAGGACCGGCAAAAGGGACCCCGGCTTAATTGCCGGGGTTTCTTTTGACCAAATCAGCATGCTGTAAATTTTCCGTGAAGGGATCATAGGGTGAAGTATTGTGTTATTAAGGGTATATAATGGAGATGAATAGGGTAGTGGAATCATGGGTCTGTTCAGTAAACTGACTGGTAAGGACAGGGCAGAAAGCTGGAAGCTTCTAAGCGAGGAAATAGGTGATCAATTCATTGACAGAGGGATGCTTAAGGGTGGTCCTAAGGTCGTTGCTACCTACAAGAACTGGGAAATTGAAATGGACATGTATAGTGAGACTCACAATAACAGACCTGCTGGCCATGATAACCATAGTCACAGCACAACTACACACTATACAAGGATAGTTGCGTCATTTGTCAAAAAGAATGATTATAATCTTACCATTTACAGGGAAAGTGGAATAACAAAAGCAATGAAGATTTTCGGTGGCCAGGACATTTAGATCGGTAACCCTGAATTTGACAAGAACTACAGGGTGAAGAGCAATGCTGCAGAGCAGACAGTAGGACTTTTCATGAATGAAAAATTCAAAAAGATGGTTACCGAAAATATTAGAAACGGTACCCTCCAGATTATTGATGAAAATGCTTGCGCAAACTCGTGACTTCAGTTGTGAGTTAGCAAGCGAAGTGAAAAAATAGGCAGTACTTAAGACATTAGCATATATCATGTAATGATTACCACAAAATACCTTGACCAGTAGTTTTCATTATACAAATGTTATACGGACCTAAGGTATTCTTATGTCTAAAATACATTATAGATGCGGATATGTCCATACGATTCAACACCATCTAATCTGGTGCGTAAAATAACGGTACGACAGCCTTATAGGTCAGATAGATAGATATGTGAAGGATTTGTTAAATCTGATTGCTACTAACAATGATTTGTATATTTTGGATGTTGAAACGCATAATGATTATGTGCATCTGCAGATCGAAAGCACCGAGGAACAAATCCGCAGGTACATACAGAGGAAGGAAAGAAATAAGACAGTTCAAGCTTTTATAGTGGTGGAGGTGAGTGCAGTGCTGCAGCATAAGTCCTATGAATACCGTATCTATCATGATAAGAAGCAGGAAACGCTGATTGCAAAGACGATAGGCAGTTCAAGGTTCGTATACAACCATTTCCTGGAACTTTGGAACAAGGAATATGAGGAGACTGGCAAATGCCTTACTTATTCCGCATGCTCCAAACTTCTGCCAAGATGAAGAGGGACCCGGAAACAGTATGGCTTTGTGAAGTGGATAAGTTCTCCCTTCAGAATTCGCTCCGTAACCTGTCGGATGCCTTCTCCCGCTTTTTCAAAGGACAGAATGAGCATCCCCAGTTCAAGAGCAAAAAGAGCCCTAAGCAAAGCTACACTACACAATTCACTAACAACAATATCGCAGTATCCGGGAACTGCCTGAAGCTGCCTAAGCTCGGCCTTGTCAGGTTTGCAGACAGCAGGGATATGAAAGGGCGTATACTGAATGCCACAGTACGAAGGAAACCGAGTGGGAAATTCTTCGTATCAATCCTTTGTGAAGAGGAAATACGTGAATTGCCAAAGACTGACTCAGCTGTCGGAATTGACCTCGGAATCACTGACTTTGCAGTCCTGTCAGACGGCAGCAGGAATGGCAACAACCACTTCACCAGGCAAATGGAAGAGAGGCTGAGACGGGAGTAGCGAAAGCTTGCAAGGCGTGCACTTGCTGCAGAAAAAAGGGGAATCCTCCTGTCTGAAGCCAGGAACTATCAGAAGCAGAGACGGAAGGTAGCAAGGCTCCATGAAAGGGTTGCGAACCAGAGAAATGAATTTCTGAACAAACTCAGTACAGAGATAGTCAAAAACCACGACATCATCTGTATCGAGGACCTTAATGTGAAGGGTATGATGCGCAACCACAAGCTGGCAAAAAGCATTTCTGATGTATCATGGACGAGCCTTGTATCGAAACTGCAGTACAAGGCTGCCTGGTATGGAAAAGAAGTCATCAGGATAGGCAGATGGTTTCCGTCAAGTCAGATATGCTCAGAGTGCGGCCACAAGGACGGGAAGAAGCAACTCCATGTAAGGGAGTGGACCTGTCCAGTTTGCCATTCCCAGCATGACCGCGACGTCAATGCAGCAAAAAATATACTGGCTGAAGGACTCAGGATAAGAACTCT
>NZ_AXUN02000010.1 GCF_000495435.3 Youngiibacter fragilis 232.1
CTAAACTGCGAAGTTTGAGTATATAATAAGTGATAATTACCATAAAGCACCTATCAGAACGGCTTTAGCTTTACACATATATTAAAATGGAGCAGAAGTGTTTTATGTATCAAATACATTATGGACACGGATATGTATATACAATCCAGAATCATTTGGTCTGGTACGTAAAATACCAGCACGATATCCGGATCATACAGATGAATATATATGTGAAGGATTTGTTAATTCTGATTACTGATGACAATGCTTTGTATATTCTGTAGATGGAAACGCATAATGATTATGTGCATCTGCAGATTGAAAACACCAAGGAGTAAATCCGCAGGTACATACGGAGTCAGAAAAAGAAATGAGACAGTTCAAGCTTTGACAATGGTGGAGGTGAGTGCATTGATGCAGCATAAGGCCTATGAATACCGTATCTATCCAGATAAAAAACAGGAAACGCTTATTGCAAAGACAATCGGCAGTTCAAGGTATGTATACAACCATTTCCTGGAACTTTGGAACAAGGAATATGAGGAGACTGGAAAAGGTCTGACTTATTTCGCATGCTCCAAACTTCTGACCAAGATGAAGAGAGACCCGGAAACAATATGGCTTTGTGAAGTGGATAAGTTCTCGCTCCAGAATTCGCTTCATAACCTGTCGGACGCCTTCACCCGCTTTTTCAAAGGACAGAATGAGCATCCCCAGTTCAAGAGTAAGAAAAACCCGAGGCAAAGCTATACGACACAATATACGAACAACAACATCGCAGTATCCGGAAATTGTCTGAAACTGCCTAAGCTGGGCCTCGTCAAGTTTGCAGAAAGTAGGGAGATGAAAGGGCGTATTCTGAATGCCACAGTACGAAGGAAACCGAGTGGGAAATTCTTCGTATCGATCCTATGCGAAGAGGATATCTTTGAATTGCCTAAGACTGACTCCGCAGTCGGAATTGACCTCGGAATCATTGACTTTGCGATTATGTCAGATGGCAGCAGGAATGACAACAACCATTTCACAAGACAAATGGAAGAGAGGCTGAGACGTGAGCAGCGAAAGCTTGCAATGCGTGCACTTGCTGCAGAGAAAAGAGGAATTCCCCTGTCTGAAGCCAGGAACTATCAGAAGCAAAGGCGAAAGGTAGCCAGGCTCTATGAAAAGGTTGCGAACCAGCGAAATGAATTTCTGAATAAACTCAGTACAGAGATAGTCAAAAAACACGATATCATCTGTATCGAGGACCTAAACGTGAAGGGCATGATACGTAACCACAAACTGGCAAAAAGCATTTCTGATGTATCGTGGACGAGCCTTGTATCGAAACTGCAGTACAATGGTGCCTGGTATGGGAAAGAAGTCATCAGGATAGGCAGATGGTTTCCGTCAAGTCAGATATGCTCAGAGTGCGGCCACAAGGACGGGAAGAAACCACTCCATGTAAGGGAGTGGACCTGTCCTGTTTGCCATACCCATCATGACCGTGATGTCAATGCAGCAAGAAATATACTGGCTGAAGGACTCAGGATAAGAGCTCTGACTCCAGGGTCTTAGTAATACAGAAGCAAACAGAAACCGCAGGAATTGCGGGGATAGCTTGGTAAACAAGAGAAACTTCTGTCGGCAAAGAAATAAGCCGGTAAGTATGCTCTGTTCCCAAGAATCTCGTGATTTTAGTCATGAGCATTCCTGTAATGAAAAA
>NZ_AXUN02000009.1 GCF_000495435.3 Youngiibacter fragilis 232.1
AATTTTACGGCTCTAACAGTTCGCTGATCCTAAAGAAAAGCTTCCGAAGGAAACAATTGGAATTGAGCAACAAATAGTAGAGGAGCCGGTGGTAGAAGAACCGGTGGTAGAAGAACCAGTGGTTGAAGAACCAGTAGTAGAAGAACCGGTGGTAGAGGAGCCGGTGGTAGAAGAACCAGTGGTAGAAGAACCAGTGGTAGAAGAACCGGTGATAGAGGAGCCGGTGGTAGAAGAACCGATTGTTGAAGTGCCAATCGCAGAAGAACCGGCAATTGCAGAGCCAATTGTAGAAGAAATAGTTCCTGAAGCACCTTTAACATATTTGACCGCTCCGGTAGTAATTGTCAATAAAGAGGACTATAAACCGGGCGGGAAAGTAAATATGAAGGGTAGCGGATGGATACTTGACAGGTCAGTATCAATAGAAGTTAAAGAAGTATACGGTACCTGGAGATATGAGACTGTAGCTGAAGTTGATTCAAAGGGAATGTTCGCAATATTGTTCAATATTGCTGATTATTATTCCCCGAATTATGAGGTCGCAGTAACAGGTGCAGATACGAATACAATCGTAAATACGTCATTCACTGACGCAGGAGGAGCATATTCGATTGACTTCTCCAGTTACAATCCAGACACTTACGAAAAGTATTTCCCAAAGTACTACGCTCCTTTACCTGAGACGACCATTGGACGACATGAAGATTAGTTGGGAACCACCCTTCATTCGAATACTAGAGAATCATTAGCCCCGGAGGATCTTGTATTAGGACAGATAGTACCGTTCGAGGCCTACATAACTGTAAATGGTTCAACACAACCAGAGAATGGCAAAATCTCAATGGAGATGTTCTGGTCAACCAAGACTACTAGCGGCAGTGACTTTGGTTATGATGGTAAGTACATGGTTTATGCTGCTTTCGTTGACATTACCCATTCAACTGATCCTTTGGAAAATGCTAGGGTCACTAAAATTGATAATAAACCAAATACTGCTGATTTCACAAGTGTCATAACTGTTGAAGGACTTGACAATGGTGATATAATCTCTGTTGAGATTTGGGTGGTTTTGCAGGAAACCTTGCCAAACAAGATAGCTGGTAACAATGATTCTAGTTTTGTCAGAGCTGACACCGCTTCAGGAGAGGTGATTACTAAATCAGCTCAGACTGTACCACTATTGAAGCCTTCAGATTTCCTTGCTTATGGTAGTTTGCAGATTAATAAGAGTTTTGCAGATATTCCTATGGGATATGTTTTACCAGCTTATGTAGATGTTGATGTAATTAGTGACTATTACCCGACGTTCACATTAAACATACCAATAGATTCAACTGGTAATGGAACGATAATAAAAGCTGGATTAGTACCAGGCACATACACTATTTCAGAAGTTACCATTCCTGAATTTAGCAGCTCATATCCAGGGGGTATGTCAGCTATAGTACCGCCAAAGGGACTGGCAACACTAAGTATTGTTAACACCTTTAATGTTCCGCCAGCAATTAGAGTTACCAAGACTGCAAGCCCTACACATGTTCCAGAGACTGGTGGGAATGTGACATTTACATTCCTGGTTGAGAATATCGGACCTCAGACTGTAATTCTCAACAGTTTAGTTGATGATGTATTTGGAGATCTTAATGGAAAGGGAGATATAGTTATACCACAAACTATACTTTCAGGAGGATTTTATTCCGGCTCATTCACAATTTGGCTTTCGTCGGATACCTTAACGGCTCATACTAATGTAGTAACGGCAACCGCTACTGATGATTATGGAAAGGAAACTAAAGATGATGATAGCGAGACTGTAACATTTGATGATGTTCTTCCAGACATCACGGTAACTAAGGTAGCTGTTCTAGATACATTGCCGGAGCCAGGCGGAGACTTCACATTCACAATCCAAGTAACCAACAACGGAGTTGAGTCGGTCACACTTATGAGCCTTGTAGACAGCGTATATGGAGCAATCACAATACCAGTGGAGAAGCAGACAATAGCAGCTGGTGGAATGGTTGAATTCCAGATCACAATACCGCATACGGAAGCAGGAATATACGAAAACACTGTTACGGCAGTAGCTAAGGACAATGAAGGAAACGAAGACACAGCTGAAGCTACAGAGACAGTAACAGTAACAGATGCACTTCCAGACATTGCGGTAACTAAAGTGGCAGATCCAAAGACAATGCTTGAGCCGGGCGGAGACTTCGTCTTCACAATCCAAGTAACCAACAACGGAGTTGAGTCGGTCACACTTATGAGCCTTGTAGACAGCGTATATGGAGCAATCACAATACCAGTGGAGAAGCAGACAATAGCAGCTGGTGGAATGGTTGAATTCCAGATCACAATACCGCATACGGAGGCAGGAATATACGAAAACACTGTTACGGCAGTAGCTAAGGACAATGAAGGTAACGAAGACACAGAACAGGCAACGGAGACAGTATACGTAACGGATGTTCTTCCGGTAATTGCAGTGGTAAAGACTGCTGATAAGGAAAGCGTACCTGAGACTGGTGGAGTAGTAAATTTCACGTTTGAAGTTACAAATAATAGCGTTGAGAAGGTTATGATAACAGAAGTAAACGATAGTGACTTTGGGGTAATTTACAAGTGGGAGTACCCAATGCCGGAAATTTGGTTAGATCCAGGCGGTTCGATTACATTCCACCACAATGGCGCGATTATTAGTGGAGACTTTGAGAGTGGAACACAGCATGAGAATACAGTTACAGCAAGTGCGGTAGACAATGAAGGTAACCCTGCATCAGATACGGACACCTTAACAATTAGCTTTACTGATGTAACCGCAGTTATCGATGTTGAAAAGGAAGTCAGAGTATCATATGGTGGTGAATCATGGAGTGATTGGGCTGATGCAGATGATCCTACTGGACCAATAGTAGTAGAGGGATACTCTGTTGAATTTAGGTTTACAGTAATAAATAGTTCACCAGTCACATTATATAACATCTCACTTACTGACAGTGTATATGATGTTACTGGAATAACAATACCTGCAAGTCTAGCACCTGGTGCATCATTTGAAGGAACTATATCAACATTAGCAGTGATCGGACAGCATACGAATACAGCTACGGCGAGTGGAAGCTTCACTGATGGGGCAGGTAATGTTGAAATTGACACTGACACGGATGATGCTAACTACTATGGAATAGGAAAAGGGCAGCCGAGCATTCAGATAGAGTATCTGATGATTTCAGCAAGTTCAGAAAGCGATATTGCCAGCGGTAGCTTCAGGATTACAGACCAGAGTACAGCAGCAAAGGTACCTGATGGTGCTCTAATAGTGCTGAAGGACTTTGGTTTGGACTGGACAACTAAGGCTAAGAAGGCAAAGGTATTTACTGATATTGAAGCAACTGGCTGCACATTCTGGGTAGTATCGAAGGAAAAGGTGGATCTGGATGTACCAGAACAAATCATACCTGGTGTACCTTACATCTTTGATGAAGAGATTATCATTGAGTATGAGTGCACATTTGCAGATAAAGTTCTGGTGAAGGGTGCATCACTCAAGGGCACAGCATGGGCTACAATCTATGGCAGACCTGACATGAGATTTACTTACAGCAGCACTGTGATTGTTCAATAACGGCTTGAAAGGCTGGAATAAGCGGATAATATGGCATAAGGCCATATTGTCCGCCCCAGACTACTTAATAATAATTTTAGAAAATCAACCTTGGCGGGAAATCATCCCGCCTATTTTTTGTAAAGCAGCTATTAAGTACCTATTGATTTATCCCCATTTTGATGAATGCATTGACATTGGTAATTCAATTGTTTGAACTTGTTTATAAAGGCAAAGGAACTAATGGTACCTTGTTTTTGGTATAATAACCTCAGAGGTGTTGTTAATGGAACCGCTTGCCAGCAGGATAAGACCGAGAAGTCTTAAGGATGTATTGGGACAGAAGCACATAATAGGGGAAGGTCGTCTACTTACTTCAATGATAGAGGGTAAGTCCCTCATGAATATGATATTCTATGGACCTCCCGGGACAGGAAAGACAACTGTCGCCAGGCTACTTGCCGACCTTACTGAAATGAGGTTCATAAGCCTCAATGCGTCGGTAGATTCCCTGAAGGATGTCAAGTCTGCCTTGGAAGAACTTAATATGCTTACAGGATACAAGGGGATAGTCCTATACATAGATGAGATCCACATGTTCAATAAACGCAATCAACAAGTACTCCTTGATTATATGGAAAAAGGTCGAATTGTGCTTATTGGAAGCACCACTGAGAATCCTCACTTCGCTGTCTTCAAGGCGCTTGTTTCAAGGGCTATAATTGTAGAATTCAAACCACTTTCATTCAGGGATGTCCTGGATGGACTGGAGAGAGGGGTTGAATTCTACAAAGAAGAAGCGGGTAAGAACAGCATTGTCCTTGAGAAGGGGTGTCTGGAATCCATGGCTTCAATGTCAGACGGAGATATGAGGAAGGCGCTGAACAACCTTGAGCTGGTGCTTGTTTCCAAGGACAGGACGGGTGTTGAAGATATAAGTGTAACTGTTGCCGATGTTGAGAGGGTGCTGCAGAGGAAGGTAATGAACTTTGACTCAGATGGGGATGTACATTATGACCTGCTGTCAGCCTTCCAGAAGTCGATTAGAGGCAGTGACCCGGATGCAGCACTTGCCTACCTTGCCATGCTTATCAAGGGTGAGGACCTGATTTCGATAATCAGGAGGCTGCTTGTGATCTCAGCTGAGGATATCGGACTAGCTTATCCACAGGCAATCACCATAGTAAAGGCCTGTACGGATGCTGCACTGGCACTGGGATTTCCTGAGGCAAGGATCCCTCTTGCTCAGGCTGTGATACTTCTTGCAACCGCACCAAAGTCGAATTCTGCCATAGTAGCTATTGACTCTGCCATGGAGGCGCTTGATAAGAATGCTGTTTTGGAGCTGCCGCTGCATCTGCGTGACGGGCATTATGAGGGAGCAAAGGCTATGGGAAGGATGCAGAAATATGTGTATCCCCATGGTCATCCGAATAACTACGTGAAGCAGGAGTACATGCCGGAGAGTTTGAAGGGAAAGAAGTTCTACAGGTATGGCGATAACAAGGCTGAGCAGGCTGCTAAAGTGTATTGGGACAAGGTCAAGGGTGAAGAGTAAAGTTGACAGAAACAGTCGGATTTAGTAGAATTCAAGGTAATGAAGTATGGAGGGGTGTCCCATGAAATTGTCGACAAAAGGTAAATACGGAGTCAAAGCCATGATGGACCTTGCGGTCCACAATGGTGTAACTCCCGTTTCCATTAAGAGCATATCCCAGAGGCAGGGTATTTCAGAATACTATCTGGAGCAGCTTTTCGCCCCATTGAGGAGAGCCAAGCTCATAACAAGCATAAGGGGAGCGCAGGGAGGATACGTGCTTGCCAAGGAACCGAAGGACATAACCGTACTCGATATCATGAACATCCTTGAAGGGCCTGTTGATATCTCTGATTGCCTCGAGGATGGCTGTACCAACATGGATGTATGTGCCACAAGGGTTCTGTGGAAGAAGATCAAGGATTCAATAGATACGGTCATGGAATCAGTGACACTGCAGGACATGCTCGATGATTATGAGAACTTCAAGGGGACGCCGATAAAAGAGGTGATGATCAAAAAATGACAAACCTTATTTATATGGACCATGCGGCTACAACAAAGATCGACAGCAGGGCGTTTGAAGCAATGGTGCCTTTCCTGACAGAGGATTATGGAAACCCTTCATCCATCTATTCCATATCCAGGAATCCAAAAGCGGCTGTAAGGAAAGCAAGGGACATAGTGGCCAGGGCGATAAACGCCAGGAGCTTCGAGGTATATTTCACTTCAGGCGGGACAGAGGCTAACAACTGGGCCATCAAGGGCATAGCCAGGGCAAACCAGTCAAAGGGAAAGCACATAATATCCCAGAAGACGGAGCATCATGCCGTATTAAGCGCCCTTGAAAGCCTTAAGAAGGAAGGATTCGAAATCACCCTCCTTAATGTTGACAACGAGGGTCTAATCTCTACTATGGACCTGATGCAGAAGATAAGGCCGGATACTGTCCTTGTTACGATCATGACAGCGAACAATGAGATAGGTACGCTGCAGCCTGTAGGAGAGATAGGCAGGATATGCAGGGAAAAGGGAGTCTATTTCCATACTGACGCAGTGCAGGCTGTCGGAGCCATAAATCTTGATGTTGAGGATATGTGCATAGATGCCCTGTCAATCTCAGCCCATAAGTTCTATGGCCCCAAGGGCACAGGAGCCCTCTTTGTCAGAGGCGGCATACTTATTGATAACCTCCTTGACGGAGGTTCACAGGAAAAGGGCAGGAGAGCTGGAACTGAGAATGTTGCAGGAATAGCAGGAATGGCTAAAGCGCTTGAGATTGCACTTGAGCTCGGCGATGAGGAAAACCTTAGGATATCAAGGCTTCGTGACAAGCTTTCTGATGGATTGCTGCAGCTTCCGTTCACAAAGCTAAACGGACCTTCCGGAGCAATGAGGCTTCCAAACAATGTCAATGTCTCCTTCGATGGCATTGAAGGAGAGGAACTTCTGGTGTCCCTGGACATAGCAGGCCTTATGGCATCATCAGGAAGTGCGTGCACATCAGGAGCCCTGGACCCATCCCATGTCCTTATGGCCATAGGAAATGACAAGGAGCTTTCAAGAGGCAGCCTTAGGCTGACTCTTGGCAGAGAAAATACTGATGAAGATGTTGAGAAGGCAATAAGGATCATTGATGAAACCATATCAAGGCAGAGAGCCCTGAGGAACGGCAGAAACAGGTAACTGATAGGAAACAAGTGACTAAGGATACAGGTGATTTTATTTTATGAACAACAAGGTAGTGCTTGGAATGAGCGGAGGAGTGGACTCCTCCGTTGCTGCGTATCTCCTGAAGCAGCAGGGCTATGAGGTCATAGGCGTGACCATGCAGGTCTGGCAGGATGACGAGGGCTTCAAGGAAAGGGAAGGCGGATGCTGTTCGCTGTCAGCGGTTGATGACGCCAGGATGGTTGCGGACACATTGGGGATTCCCTTCTATGTGATGAACTTCAAGGAAGTTTTCAAGGAAAAGGTAATAGACTACTTCATAGACGAGTACCTTGATGGGAAGACACCCAATCCATGCGTTGCCTGCAACAGGCACATCAAGTTTGAAGAGTTGCTGGAGAGGGCGGAAGCCCTGGGTGCATCCTATGTAGCCACAGGACACTATGCCAAGATATACGAGAAGGATGGAAGGATGGTCCTGGAAAAGGCTGATGACGACACCAAGGACCAGACGTATGCCCTCTACAACCTGACTCAGGAGCAGCTGAGAAAGACCCTGATGCCATGCGGTGAATATACAAAGAAGAGTATAAGGGAGATTGCGAAGGAGATGGATCTTGGAGTCCATTCCAAGCGTGATTCACAGGAGATATGCTTCATTGACGACAACGACCACGGCAGGTATATCTATGAAAAGAAGCCTGAAGCCAGGGTGGAAGGCAACTTCGTAGACAGGAACGGAAAGGTTCTCGGTAGACACAAGGGAATCGCCTATTACACCATAGGCCAGAGGAAAGGGCTGGGATTGTCGCTTGGAAGACCTGTATTCGTATCAGGCATCGACAAGGACAAGAATGAAGTCATACTTGGTGACGAAGAGGATCTGTTCAAGGATACCCTCATCGCATCAGACCTTAATTTCATAACTATAGAAAAGCTTGAAAGCCCGATTACTGTAAGAGCGAAGATAAGATACTCTTCAAAGCCTGCTGAATGCAGTGTTTACCCTGAAGGAGATAATGTGAGAGTCATATTCAAGGAAAAGCAGAGAGCCATAACTTTGGGTCAGTCGGTCGTATTCTATGATGGTAACCTTGTGCTTGGCGGCGGAACTATAACAGAAGTGATTTAGAGCTTGAATTAAGAGAGCCTCCTCATCAATCGATGACGGAAGTTCTCTTTTTTGATGAAATAGCTTGCGCAAACTCGTGACTTCAGTCGTGAGTTAGCAAGCAAAGTCAAGAAATAATCAATAGATTGAAGAATAACACATACAAAGTAATAAATATCATCAAGTACTTGAATAATAGTTTTGCATTTCTAAATGTTATATGTACCTGGGGTATTCTTATGTCTAAAATCCATTATGTGAACGATTTGTTAATTCTGATTACTGATAAAAATGCTTAGTATATTTTGGATGTTGAAACGCATAATGATTATGTGCATCTGCAGATCGAAAGCACTGAGGAACAGATCCGCAGGTACATACATAGGAAGAAAAGAAATAAGACAGTTCAAGCTTTGACAATGGTGGAGGTGAGTGCATTGCTGCAGCATAAGGCCTACGAATACCACATCTATCCGGATAATAAACAGGAAACGCTGATTGCAAGGACGATAGGCAGTTCAAGGTTCGTATACAACCATTTCCTGGAACTTTGGAACAAGGAATACGAGGAGACCGGAAAAGGTCTTACTTATTCCGCATGCTCCAAACTTCTGACCAGGATGAAGAGGGACCCGGAAACAGTATGGCTTTGTGAAGTGGATAAGTTCTCCCTTCAGAATTCGCTCCGTAACCTGTCGGATGCCTTCTCCCGCTTTTTCAAAGGACAGAATGAGCATCCCCGGTTCAAGAGCAAAAAGAGCCCTAAGCAAAGCTACACTACACAATTCACCAACAACAATATCGCAGTATCC
>NZ_AXUN02000008.1 GCF_000495435.3 Youngiibacter fragilis 232.1
CTTAAAAACATAACAACGATCCTGAAGAACGGCCAGGATAAAGTAACTTCCACAACCACAACTTTGAGTAAAGCTGCATCAAGAGGAATCACCCGGGGTGCTTCTTACTTCAAGGGAGGTGGACGTTAATGATTCGGCAGTCAACCATTGATAAACTTCATGAACTGAAGCTCTCAGCTATGTCAGATGCCTTCGAAGCTCAATCCAATGATAGAGCATTCCAACAATTGTCATTTGAAGACCGATTCGGAATGCTGGTAGATAGGGAGTGGGTCAAGCGTAAAAACAATAAACTTCAAAAAATGATTCAAGTCGCAAACTTCAGATATCCTAATGCATGTATGGAAGACATAGAATATCATGCCGACAGGAAGCTTGATAAATCTCAGTTATTGGACCTGTCAACTTGCAAATACATTGCTGATAACCACCACGTCATACTGAAAGGTGCTGCTGGAAGCGGGAAAACTTTCATTGCTTCAGCACTTGGTATCGCAGCATGCAGAAATTTCATCAAGGTACGATACATAAGGCTTCCTGACCTCCTCAATGAGCTTACCATAGCATATGGGGAGGGAACATTCGAGAAGGTTATAAAGGCTTATCAGAAAGTAGATCTTTTGATTCTGGATGAATTCCTACTGACTCCGGTATCAAGCAATCAGGCTAGAGAGCTTTTTGAAATCATTGAAGCGCGTACTGTAAAGGGCTCAATAATTTTCTGCACCCAGTTCGAACCTAGTGACTGGTATGGTCGTATTGGAAATGAATGCGATGCAACTATTTCAGAGTCTGTAATTGACCGGATTATCCACGACTCCTTCGATATTATGATTGAAGGCAAGCTATCTATGCGTGAGCGGCATGGCTTGAAGTCCTCATTAAAGCGAGGTGGCAGCATTGAATAGTTCTTGCAGTTGTTGCAACGTAGCTTATGAGTTCTGCGAACTTATCGAATGTCTCATCCAGGATATCCAGCATCTGGAAACAGAGACTGTGAAAGCCCGTTACAAGCTAAGTCAGCATCTTACTCCGCCACACGATGAGAATGTACGTAATGAAATATTGTCAGACTTGGCCAGCAGTTACTATGAGTATCCTGCATATGGAATATACTTAGCGCTGATGCATTCCAATGAGAATCCGATGGAATCTGATGAGTATGTGAAGCACTTATTGAACACAGCTAAAGGTAGAACTGTCTCCTCACAATATTAGCCTCTATCCAAACCCCTGCACTCTATCCGGAATGATATGTTCTGTCCTTCCGGATTAGGGTGCTCTGAATCTCTGGAAAGCATGCATTTTTTAAGTGGAATATCCA
>NZ_AXUN02000007.1 GCF_000495435.3 Youngiibacter fragilis 232.1
GTAGCGATTTTGTTCAATACATCACGAAGCGCGTATTCGCTTGAGTCACATCGTGAAAAAACTTTGTGAAAAATAAAACGGGGGTCTCCTTTTATGAAGACCCTCCAGTTCAATAGGTTATGTCAAAAGATTTCTCATTAGGTTTCACGGGTATTTCCTTCATCGAATAATTCTCGATCCTGGAATAGCCGTTTCCACCCTTTACTGTGTCAAGAAAGACAGAGATATGGTCATCGGGACCCTGGACTTCAACCTCAACATTTCCGTTGTCCATGTTCCTGACATGGCCCGTCAGCTTCATGATATAAGCGGCCCTGTAGACGAAGTACCTGAAGCCGACTCCCTGGACCCTTCCCTGGTAGATGATGAAGAGTCTCTTCAAATCAATCACATCCTTGGTCAGTTTCCTGATGCGCGTTCCGTTTCTGCAATGTGTTCCTTGGTTTCAGGAAGACTTTTCCTTGCCTTTTCCGGAATCTGGAAAAGGCTGGAGCTGCCTTTGGATTTCTCTCTCATGAGCTTCTGCAGGCGTTTCTTCTCCTTTGCCTTGAACACGGTCAGAGTATACATGTAGTCAAGATAGATCGCACCAACTGTCTTGGCTCCAGCAAGCCTGTCCTTATCAAGGTTTATAAGCCTCAGGTGCCTTGTCAGCTTCTTGATGGGCTCATTGTACATGTTGTAGATATCCTTGCTCATCTTCATCGCATCGAGGTATGTCAGCTGTATGTCCTTGTCAAGCTTGATGTTGATGTAGGTATGCATGAATGGCTGGTTATAGGTGACAACAGGCATGGTATCAGCAAACTTTATGAACTTCGCGAATGCTTCTCCGATAGACAGACTGTACCTCTCATACAGAGGGTCCCTGGATTCAATTGGGACAAATAGTGAATCAACCATCCTCGTTCCCTTGTACCTTACCGCCTGAAGGCTTGAAACTGTTGCTCCATAAGGGTCTTCGCTGTTCCTTCCCAGATATAGTGCTATGAAGTCCTTGTGCAGTGGAACTGAGTCGACTTCCTTCAATATCTTTCCTCTGTGGTTGAACAGTGCCTTTTCCATTATTATGTTCCTGTAGTTCATCCTTGACGGGTTGTATATCATGTCCTTCACAATGTAGAATGCCGCTATGGTAAGTCCCATCAGAAGAAATACTATCGAGTAACCAAGCTCTGCCTTTTTACCGCTCTTGAAATACTCGTTAGTGAATACTGCGATCAGGATGAGGAACAGATATATGAAGATGTATTTCACATTAAGCACTTTCCTTATCTTCATTGCTTTCCCCCTTATCACTCTGTTTTTGTAATCTATTACAATTATAATGCATAATTCAAATAATTCATAGCCACAGTGCTTTCACTAGAGGGTCGCACCAGGGCCCGGATAGAACCTTACCGGAAGGTCGACAGTTATGATCAGTGTGCTGCGATCCGTCTTTTTTGCATATATCCTGCCTGAGTGCATCTTGACTATGTTTTCTGATATTGCAAGCCCCAGGCCGCTGCCTCCGTTTCCGGAAAACCTTGACTTGTCAAGTCGGTAGAAACGCTCGAACATCTTGGGAATCTCTGATTCATCGATATCACCAACTGAGTTTTCCACGGATACCCTCGCTATGGCAGCTCCTTCTTCAAGTGATAGAGATACCTTTATTGGTACCTTTTCTGCAGAGTACTTGATTGCGTTGGTTATGAGGTTCTCAAAAAGCCTGACAATCTGCTGCACATCAGCTTCCACAATGACATCCACCCTTGGCATGAACTTCTCCAATGTATGTCCATATTCTTCAGCGAGCGGTATCATTTCCTCCACAAGCTGCTCTATGAGCTCCCGGAGGCTTACGTTCATTATGTTCAGCTTGTGTTCAGGGCTCTCCAGCTTTGAGTATTCAAACAGTGACTCTATTAGTTCCTTGAGCCTCAGTGACTTGGAGCTTGCTATCTCGATGTATTCCTTCCTTTTCTCAGGTGATATGCTGTCTGATTTGGCGAGCTCAATGTATCCGATAATGGAGGTCAAAGGAGTCCTCAGGTCATGGGATACATTAGTTATAAGGTCGTTCTTCATCTGCTCGAGCTTCCTTTCCTCCTCGATCCTGACATCTATGTCCATTGCCATGGAATTGATGCTCTTTGCCAGGTTGGTAAGCTCATCATTTCCTTTTACAGGAGCCTTATATTTGAAATTTCCGGTAGAAATGACCTTAACAGTATCTGAAAGCTGCTGTATGTAGTCCATCTTTCTCCTCGTTATTATGAGGAACATTGCAACAAATAGCACAAGCGCCGCAAAAAGGGACAGGGATGTATTGTATATATAGCTTAGTCTGGTATCAACCACTGCAGCGGGAGCCGCCTTTACTATCAGATACCTGTCCTCCTTTAGGAAATTCATCGGGTAGACAAGGGTCATTTCCTGCGCGGGATCCTGAGGGGTACCTGGGCTATGGTATACGGTCGTGGAGCCTGAATATGACACATCAAAGCTGTTCTTGAGCACATCAAATATATCCAGTTTTTCCTCTGAGACTCCCTCGGTCTTGAACTGGATATTTCCATTGAGGTCCGTAACCATAACCTTCAGGTTACCTACCCTCGAGAAGTCCTCAATGAGATTCTTCATTGCCTGATCCAGGTTGAACTGCTTGGCAAGGGGATTGTTCTCAGAAGGATACCTGACGTTTCTTCTCATCTCATCGGTTATTTCGGTCTCTTCCTTGTATCTCAGGTCATTGATCATCCTTTCAGCGATATCGTATGCCGAGTCCCGGATGCTCTCTATGCCGCGGTTGTAGGAGATATAGGAGGTTTCCACGGTTTTTACAGTCATCTTGTAGGTGACATTGTAGCCGATGAAGGCTGCCACAAGACAAATAGCAACAGCGAAAATAAGCTCAAGCTGGATGTTGCTGGAAATCCTGTCCCGGATTATACCATCTATGAGGCTGAAGAACCTGTCGGACCTCGATGCCTTTTTGTTTGCAGGAACCTTATTCTGCTTATTTCTCAACCTTGTATCCTACTCCCCAGACTGTCTTGATGTACCTTGGATTCCTTGGGTCGTCCTCGATCTTCTCCCTGAGCTTCCTGATGTGCACCATAACTGTGTTTTCAGACTCAAGGAATTCCTCTTTCCAGACGTTCTCATATATCTTCTCTACGGAAAGCACGATCCCAACGTTCCTGGTCATGTACTCAAGCATGTCGAATTCGGTCTTTGTGAGCTTGATGTCCTTGTCTCCTTTCTTTACCTCCCTGGTGCCTATGTTGATCGTTATGTCATCAAGGGTAAGGACATTCTCGTTTCTTGGCTTTTCACTGTTAAGGACATAGTATCTCCTTAGCTGGCTCTTGACTCTAGCGATCAGCTCAAGGGGATTGAAGGGTTTGGTAAGGTAATCGTCTGCTCCCGAAGTGAGGCCATGGATCTTGTCCATGTCCTGGGTCTTAGCCGAAAGCATTATGACCGGCATGTTCTTTGTCTTCCTGAGCTCCATTGTAGCCTGGATTCCATCCTTCTTGGGCATTATGATGTCCAGGATGATAAGGTCCACATGATGATTCGCGATCATCTCAAGCGCCTCTTCACCATTTGTGGCTTTAAGAGTGTTGTAGCCCTCGTTTGCGAGATAGATCTCGATGAGCTCCCTGATCTCCTTTTCATCGTCTACTATTAGAATTGTCTGTTTGTCCATATTGAACCTCCGATGTATATTGATGCCAGTATATTTCATATTTCTTAATTTTTGTGTCTTCAGGCCTTAACCGGGCCTGAAATAGCGTTCTTATAAGATTATTGAACAAAATCGCTACGCGATAGTTCCTTGTCTAAATTCTATACTTATGCCTCTTGAATTGACAGAGGCTTTTTTACGTGAAAAAAATAGTAGATGTATCTCCCTTGATGGTTTATTGTTGAGTTACCACACACCACAAATAACCAAGGAGAACAACTACTATTGTACGCCTATGTTATCATATTTGCGCCATTTCAACAACATTACAATTCTATTTTAAGCTTATTTTTAAGGGCCCCTCCTAAAGCACTGCTGCTCCATCCATCATTGTGCTTTTTGAAAGGAGTTCCCAAATGGACAAGAATATTCATGAAAACTATCTCACCCAATTGGACTATTACCTTGAGATCAGAGACCTCTCTAAAAATACCAGAAAGAACTATCAGTCATTCCTCAAGTCATATCTCGAGTGGCTTGACTCTATGGATATCAGCCCCGCTGACTCATCTTTCGCTGACATAAGGACATATATCCTCTTCCTAAAGAATACAAGGAAGCTTTCCAACCACAGCATCAATGCTCATCTGTCTCAAATAAGGTTCTTCAGGCTGTATATATTGAAGCAGTCCTGGGACAAGTACGAAGTACCTTCCATGAAGAAAAACACCTATCTTCCCGAAGTCATGACTCTGGAAGAAACTATGGAATTCATCGGTTCAGTCCAAGACCTGAGGCTCAAGGCCTGTGTCGCATTGCTTTATTCTTCAGGGCTCAGGCTTTCTG
>NZ_AXUN02000006.1 GCF_000495435.3 Youngiibacter fragilis 232.1
TTTACTTTATCAATTCAGCTGAAAAATTCAGAAAGCAAATTCTTCTCATTTTGGTATTGACGCTTCATGGATTTTAGTATAGAATAAATTTTGTCGCTGAAAGGTGACGACGTTTATCGGGGTGTAGCGCAGATGGGAGCGTGCGTGCTTCGGGAGCACGAGGTCGCAGGTTCGATCCCTGTCACCCCGACCAAGTACGCTTAGCACGTGGGCCAGATGAGCTGAGGATGAGCATTTAAGCGAAGCTGTTCAGATGAAGGCCGGGATAAGTCCTGTAATGCCTTGATACTGGGATATAGCCAAGCGGTAAGGCACCAGACTTTGACTCTGGTATTCGTTGGTTCGAATCCAGCTATCCCAACCAATTAAATTTGGTTCGCTAGCTCAGTCGGTAGAGCACGTGACTTTTAATCACGGTGTCCGGGGTTCGATTCCCCGGCGAGCCACCAATACAATATGCGGGTGTAGTTCAATGGTAGAATTCCAGCCTTCCAAGCTGGTCGTGAGGGTTCGATTCCCTTCACCCGCTCCATTAGTCCCTTTATTACACTTCGGGGTGTAGCGCAGCTGGGAGCGCGCGTGCTTTGGGAGCATGAGGTCGCAGGTTCGATCCCTGTCACCCCGACCATTTTAACCTTAGCCTCAATATGCGGGAGTGGCTCAGAGGTAGAGCGTCACCTTGCCAAGGTGAATGTCGCGAGTTCGAATCTCGTCTTCCGCTCCAATAATATGCGTCTTTAGCTCAGTTGGATAGAGCAACGCCCTTCTAAGGCGTGGGCCGGGAGTTCGAATCTCTTAAGACGCACCATATGGTGAACGTAGTTCAGTTGGCAGAGCGCCAGTTTGTGGCACTGGTTGTCGTGGGTTCGAGTCCCATCGTTCACCCCATTTTATCTTTGGGATATGGCCAAGTGGTAAGGCTCCAGACTCTGACTCTGGCATCGTTGGTTCGAATCCAGCTATCCCAACCAAATATGCAGATGTGGCGAAATTGGCAGACGCACTAGACTTAGGATCTAGCGCCGAGAGGCATGGGGGTTCAAGTCCCTTCATCTGCACCACAATACCTCTTTCAGCGGGAGTGGCTCAGAGGTAGAGCGTCACCTTGCCAAGGTGAATGTCGCGAGTTCGAATCTCGTCTTCCGCTCCATGCGGGTGTAGTTCAATGGTAGAATTCCAGCCTTCCAAGCTGGTCGTGAGGGTTCGATTCCCTTCACCCGCTCCATTAGGGAAAGACCTGCTTTGCAGGTCTTTTTTCATAACATGCCCCATTAGCTCAGTTGGATAGAGTGATGGTCTTCGAAACCAGCGGTCATGCGTTCGAGTCGCATATGGGGTACCACACAGGCAGCGATGCCTGTGGCAACAGAAAAGCCTTCCAGTCACCTTAAACGGTGATTCGGAGGCTTTTTTGACATTTGATTATGAATCAGTAAATGGTTAACATATTGCTGCTGGTGTATGGATGTTCACAATAATCAAGCTATGATTTACACGTGTGAACTACACGTATATAATGAAATGGAACTGATGAAATTACTTAAGTATAATGGATGGGAATTATTACGGATACACGGAAGCATTATGCCATATGCTATTGGCATTGTAGACAAAATTTAAGAGCAAATGGGGCTAAATAGCCCTGGTTCCTTTAACAATAGGAGGAGATAAACATGAAAGACAGGTATGTTTTCCCAGCGTTGTTCGAGTATGAAGGAAATGACATAAACGTTTCTTTTCCTGATCTTCCAGGTTGTTTGACATTTGGGAATAATGAAGCAGAAGCAATGTTCAATGCTAAAGAAGCTCTTGAAGGTTATTTATATGTGCTTGAAAGCGATAATGACGAAATTCCAGAACCTTCGAAGATTAAGGACATCGAAAGATTAGATAATGAAGTTGTTGTTTTGGTTGATGTGTGGATGCCACTGGTAAGAGATCAAGAATCTAATAAGGCGGTAAAAAAGACATTAACTATACCTAAATGGTTGAATGATGTAGCTGAACAAAACAACGTGAACTTTTCTCATTTACTTCAGGCTGCCCTTAAGAAGCATTTGGGAGTAAATCGATAATGATTACGGTAAGGATTAGGAAACTAATCCTTTTATCATTCCATTAGACTCAATTCAATACTTTCGTGTAAACAAATAAGTAGCGATTTTGTTTAAGTGCATATTGGCTTCCTAGATAAATGAACATGAAAAAAGAGCCCTGAGGCTCTTATTTCTCTCTCTTGAGAAGCACTGTCAGTATATAGTTGTTCAGGCTGCGGTTTACAGCATCGGCTTCCTTAACGAGTTCTTCCTTAAGATCCTCAGGAATAGTAAGCAGTATCTTTGTCTTATCAGTCGCTTTCATAGCACACCTCGTTCAAGTTTATGTTTATATTAAAATTATATACATAATCTGAAAAGACTTCAACATTAATATAAAAGTTTCACATATTTACTATAGAAAATTCACAGATTAATCCTTAAGTCATCTTAGAACAGAATTAATTCCATATATCAGGTTTTCAATCAATATCAGGATTTCTGAAGTCATGGACGTATCAGTATACATCGGTTCTGAATCAGAACTTATATGTTATTTGAATTTCTTAAAGGCGAATAGCATTGTTATCGAAACATACAAACAACCTCAGCCCGATCCAGGCTGAGGTTGTTTATTACTCTATATCATTTGTTATTTGGTTGTCTCTTTTCAGACGGTATCTTCCTCATGCATGATGTAAACAGGGCAAGGAGCATCTGCGATGACTCTCTGTGTTACTGAACCTATGAAGAGACGTCTGAGCTTTGAGAAGCCTCTTCGACCCATCAGTATGAGGTCGAATTTCTCACTTTCAGCAAACTTTAGGATCTCGACAGATGGTTCACCTTCCAGTACTACCTTGTTGAATGTGACACCTGAAGTGTCCATCTTAGCTAGGAAGTCATCGAGCATCTGTGCCTGTTTTCCTTTCATTCCATGGAAAAGTGCAGCCTTCTCGATATGGAATTCTGAGTTGTCTTGGAATTCTGCACTCTTTACGCTAGTTGAGCCAACACCTGTGACAATCTCATTGAAATCTGTTACATCTGACATACCATACTGAGACAGATCCGGAGCTTTAGCTACTGTAAGGAATGTGATCTCACTGCCATACTGTTTGGCAATCTCAATTGCCCTTGCTGCCGCTTTCTTTGAAGCGTCAGAACCATCGATAGGAACAAGCATCTTTTTCATTTCCGAAACCTCCTAACAGTGTATTTATCTGAATTGATGTCCAAGCATAATAGCTATGGACACCAGAGAATACCCGAAATCTGTGCTGAATTTCAGCTAATCAGATCAATTCGGATGTCTATACCATCATTATAATCCTTAAATTTTTGATAAGGTTTGAGTTTACACAATGTGCAATGAGAATACAATTAAAATTAAGAAACAACACAGTTTGTTCATTATAAAAATATCACCTAAATATGAATAAGTATTATAAGTTCAGGTGTGAAATAAGAAGGGAAACATAACGTTTAGGTTTTGTATGCTCCGCATTTCAAAATGTGAAAGGATGTCCGCAAATATTGTCAAATGTAACGAAATTGTAAATGGTTATATGATATAATTGTGTTGTTAGTTTAGATTTGGTTCTATCATAAATGCGATATTTGTTATCAGTTTTTATCGAAAGGAATGAACTTATGGGCAGTATCAGGAACAAGCGGATAAAGATTGCCGGGATAGCACTGGCTGTGCTGCTGCTTGCTTATTTTGGCATCCAGTATTACTTTGCAGACCGATATTATTACGGTACCCACATCAACGGAGTCGATGTTTCATTCAGGACACTTGCTGAATCGGAAGCACTGATTAAGTCGAAGGTTGAGAACTACGTACTTGAAATCAAGGGAAGAGACGTTGAAATTGAAACAATTAACGCTGCAGATTCCGGTCTTGAGCTGAAGAGCGATAACAAGCTGCAAGCGCTTAAGGATGAGCAGAATACAACATCATGGCTTCTGTCACTCTTCAGTGCACAGCACCTCAACCTTGATGATGTGGTAATCTATGACGAGGCGAAGCTTCAAAAGAAGATTGCGGATCTAGGGTGCCTTGATCCGGACAATGTCACTGAGCCGAAAAGCGCATATGTCGCATTTGAAGGCGGAGCTTTCAAGGTTTTTCCTGAAGTCAACGGAAACAGGCTGGATGAAGATAAGCTGAAAAAGGCCATAAGTGAAGCGATCATCAAAGAAGAGAGATCACTGGACCTTGATGAGAAAGGACTTTATGAAGTTCCGGAATACACATCAGAATCACCTGAAGTCAAGGCGGCGCTTGAGCTGGCTGATAAGTATGCATCTACAAGCATTACCTATGAAGGTTCAGGAGATGACATCACAGCAGACGCAGCTGTCGTCAGCCAGTGGGTGACAATAGATGAGGACTTCAATGTTTCGATAGACGATGCTAAGGTCACCCAGTTCGTAGATGAGCTGGCGGTCAAATACAACACGTACAAGACTCCGAGAAACTTCAAGACATCACTCGGGACGACGGTAACTATCAGCCGGGGCGACTATGGGTGGAGGATAAATACACAGGCTGAGAAGGATGCGATCCTTAAGGCGGTAACTGATGGACAGAAGATTGTCAGGGAACCGGAGTATCTCCAGAAGGCAGCTTCCCACGGAGCGGTGGACTATGGCAGCACATACCTTGAGATAAGCCTTTCAGCGCAGCATGCATGGTTCTACAAGGACGGGGTGCTCATCGCCCATGGCGACGTAGTGACCGGAGACGTAGAGAATGGCACAACCACTCCAACAGGCATATACAGGCTGAAGTACAAGGACAAGGATGCGACACTCAGAGGGGAAGATTATGAGTCGGATGTCAGCTACTGGATGCCATTCAATGGGGATGTAGGATTCCATGATGCTCCTTGGAGGTCAAAGTTCGGAGGGGACATTTATCTAAAGAACGGTTCGCATGGCTGCGTAAACGCACCATACAGCCTGGCTAAGGCAGTCTTCAACAACATAAGTGCAGGCAATGCGGTAATTGTATACAGATGATCAGGGAGGAGCGTAAAGCTTCTCTTCATTATTGCCTGGATTATTCCGATTGCATTGGGCTACAATGATTTCACAGTTATAAATATGTTGTATGCATTTCTATGATACTCTGTTGTCAAAACAACAGGAGGAAAGCCATATGGGACTTTTCACCGATAAAGAGATCCAGGATATGATGGAGACGAAGAACAGGGCAATCGAGGACTACATGTCAAACTACAAGATTGACGACCTGCCTGAAGAGAATGCCATGCTCAAGAAGGTAATATCCCAGTTCCTAATAAGCCCGAGATTCGTTCCATACTCAGCAAATGATGAGTACAAGGCGATAGTGGCATACCTTGAGATGCTGGTTGAGCAGAACTGGATAATAATCAGGCAGCTTGGCAGGATTTCAGGTAAAAACGAGAAATAGAACCAGGGCGAGACTGCGTTTAAAGCAGTCTTTTTTTGTTGCATGCATTCACCAAAATATAACATCAGGCGTATGCCAAAGATTGGTATAATTCAGTTAAGGGAAGCATTTGCCTAAGGGGACAGAGGACGGTGCTGGAGATGGAAGAGAACACTCGTCATGAAACAAGCGGTCTGACCGGGGCTGAGGTAAGAGAGAGGATTGAGGACGGGAGAGTCAACGCATATGTCCAGAAGGCCAGCAGGACGTATTCTGAGATCATAAGGTCAAATGTCCTGACCAGGTTCAATGCAGTGCTCGGAGGCCTGTTTCTTGTTGTCATCATATTAGGCTCGATTAACGATGCGCTTTTTGGGATGGTACTCATCCTTAACAGCCTTATCGGGATAATACAGGAGATAAGGGCGAAAAAGACACTGGACGCACTTTCACTGATCAGCGCTCCGAAGGCAAAGGTCATAAGGGACGGAAGTCAGACTGAGATCCCCTATGGCCAGGTGGTTGTTGATGACCTTCTTGTGCTCCACCCTGGAGACCAGGTTGTGGTAGACGGTACTGTTGTTTCATCCGAAGGACTTGAGATAGATGAGTCAATGCTTACTGGGGAGTCTCTGCCGGTAAGCAAGGGAATTGGCGAGGGGCTGCTCTCCGGAAGCCACACAGTTGCTGGAACTGGAAGATATGTGGCGGTCAAGGTAGGAAGAGAGGCATATGCACAGGAACTTGCTGACAAGGCGAGAAAGTTCAGCCTTTCAAAATCTGAACTGCGTGAAGGTATCGACAGGCTGCTTAAGTGGATATTCTGGAGCATAGTGCCTGTCGCCGTGCTTCTTTTCTACAGCCAGGTAAGGGCAGGCCTTTCAATACACGATACCTTCATCGGGACTGTTGCGGGAATCGTCGGAATCATACCGCAGGGTCTGGTCCTTCTGACAAGCATAGCCTTCGCTATCAGCGTCATAACGCTCGGCAGGCAAAGGGTTCTGGTACAGGAGCTGCCAGCTGTCGAGGTTCTCGCGAGGGTTGATGTGCTCTGCGTGGACAAGACCGGAACGCTGACGGACGGAACCCTCCAGACCTGCGAGGCGGTTGAACTTGAAGAAGGCTTTGACATGAGCAGCATACTCGGGGCGATCTGCAGCGCTTCAGTCCATAAGAATCCTACAATTGCCGCAATCGAGGTGAATTACCCTGATCCCCACTGGCAACTGACAGGTTCAGTCCCGTTTTCATCGGAGCGAAAGTGGAGCTATGCAGGCTTTGGGGAGCATGGCCACTGGCTGCTGGGAGCTCCTGAGATGCTCATGGAAGGGAAGGTACATTCAGACAGGATATCGGAAACTTATGAATCGTATGCGAAAAAAGGGTATCGTGTACTGATGCTGGCAAAGAGTGACTCCGCTCCTGCTGGAATCGTCCTTCCGGAATCCATTCTTCCTGTAGCCCTTGTACTCATAGCTGAAAGGGTAAGGCAGGACGTGGCAGCGGCAATGAAGTTCTTCAGGGAGCAGGGCGTTGCGATAAAGGTCATTTCAGGTGACAATCCGTCTACAGCGCTAAGTGTCGCAAGAAGGGCAGGGATAGTAAACGGTGGAGGATCCTATGACGTGCGTTTCCTTCCGGAGGATGAAAGGGAAGTGGCTGAAATAATGGAATCCTTTGACGTTTTTGGAAGGGTAACACCATACCAGAAGCAGAAGATGGTGAAGGCATTGCAGTCAAAGGGGCACGTTGTCGCCATGACGGGAGACGGTGTAAACGATGTGCTTGCCCTAAAGGACGCAGACCTTGGGATGGCTGTAGGTTCTGGTGTGGCAGCGACAAAGTCGGTTGCAAGGATAGTGCTTCTTGATGGGAAATTTGCGACACTGCCGAGGATAGTAGCTGAAGGCAGGAGGTTAATCGCCAACATAGAGCTTGTCGCAAACCTCTTTCTAGTGAAGACAGTGTGCGTAATGCTGATTGACCTTGTCACCTCGGTTACGGGGATGCCATTTCCCTTCCTTCCGAGGCATCTGTCGTTGGTAAGCGAAATAACCATCGGCATACCGGCATTCTTCCTGGCGCTGGCACCTAACATCAGGCGATACAAGCCGGGCTTTGTCGGGAGGATACTTCATTTCGTTATTCCTACAGGTTCAATCGCTGCAATATTCACGATGGCTTCCTTCTACATGGCGCTTAACGGCGGAGCTTCACTGGAAGAATCGAGGACAGCAGCAACGCTTACCCTGCTCCTTTCGAGCATGTGGGTGCTCATCATACTTGCAAGGCCTCTGATAAAGCTGAGGATACTTCTTGTATCTTCAATGAATATCCTAATGGTGATGATTTTTGTCGTTCCGTTCATGAGGACCTTTTTCGCCCTGGACTTTCCTGGCTATAGGATACTGGGAATTTCAGGAATCCTTACAATAATATCGGTAGCAGCCATAGAAACATACTGGAGGCTTCGCATACGGAACAAGGCTTAAGTAAGTGGATAAGGGGGGAGATTCATATGGGAAATGTCAAAGTGCTGATTTCAAAGGGTGGATATGCCTTCAGCAGATACTTTCTGGCTGTGCTGATATGGATGAGCCTTCTTCTGAAGCAAAAGGAACTCCTCCTGATCGTCCTCGTATTCCTTCTCCTGGCGGTAGCGCTGAAGCTCAGAAGGTCACCCCTGGTAGTCTTCTATGATAGGACAATCGGGAAGCTTATTCCATCGAAGCAGGTCGGCATAGACGAGGATGGGCTCAGGTTTGCAAATGCCCTTGGCAGTTTTCTCTGCCTCGTTTGTCTTGGGCTTCTTTACTTCGGTCCAGCAGGAGTTGGCTGGTACATGACAGGATTCTTTGCAGTCTTCAAGACAATCTCAGCTTTAGGTTATTGCCCGGGCCTGAAACTATATGAACTTTTCAGGAAATGATGTAGAATGGAACTCTGAATGTTGTAGAAACGAGGTGCTGCGAGTGTTTTTCATTGGCATATTTGGTGTTAAGCAGGGACAGAAGGAATTGGGTACCGAGAACAATGTGATCTGTCCTGAATGCGGACATCTTACAAGGCTTTCGGTGGTCAGGCAAAGCACATACTTCCATATATTCTTCATACCTGTATTCAGATGGAATGTAAGGTATTTTGCAAAGTCGCTTTGCTGTGGCCAGGCTTTCGAGCTGAATGTCGAGGCAGGCAAGGAGTTTGAAGAAGGAAAATCGGGCGCGATATCTCAGGGAGACTTGAGAAGCCTCGGACGAAATGGGAAGAGCTCCTTGGTGACTTGTGTAAGCTGTGGTGCCAGGGTGGAAAATAGCTACAGGTTCTGTCCTCACTGTGGAAATCCGTTGACTTGAAAAAGAACCCTTCACCAGTCGCAATTACACTGGGGAAGGGTTTTAGAATTCCCTTATTTACTTATATATACCGAAAGTGAAACTCGTTTAACCGCAGTAGCTTGCTCCTATTCTCCAACCCTTGCCGCAGCAGCAGTTAACGCAAGTATACTTGCACGCTGAAAAACCGAATTGAAATATTAGCAAACGGTGAACACATCACAGATCATACACGGATAGTTCGTTCTTTTGCAGCTGACAACATAAACGCCGGTGCCCTAAACGTAGCAAGACGCGGTGATAATGTACTCTGCCAGTATTTTGATGAACCTGGATTTAGCCCAGGTTTCCAGTAAGTAAAGTTTAGATGATCCTATGGTTTGATCAGTAGAAACCCTATGCAGGCTTCAGGCTGTAGAATTCCTTTTCCTTGAGTATCCTTCTGGCTGATTCCTTAAGATAGTCGGACTCCGGAAGGCGTCCGCTGTCTATAAGCTTTATCAGGTTTATCGCCCCATGCAGGGACTTCAGGTGTGAGTGCTGGGAATAGCTTGACTGATGCTTCCTTACGACCACATAGTCAGTGAATCCAACCTTCAGAACCTTGAAGTTCTTATGGTAATAAACTACTCGAGACATCCAATCAACTCCTAAAGTAAATTAACTGAATATTCTTTTATTAATTTTATTATATCTGATATCAGACCGAAAATACAGACATTTATTGTAAAATTCTGAATTATTTTCGTTAAATTTTCTTAACACCATTAACTCTCCAAAATGAACAGAATCTGAACGTGACAATGTTGCATTTTAATGAATTTTGACTTAAGTCAAAGATTCCATATATATAAAGAGGTAGAATCTAATTGTGAGACTATGACTGAAGGAGAGCTGGATTTGAAGAGGATAGACCTTAGGAAGACAGTATACGAGATCTGCACTGCTGAACCCGAGGCTGCCGGGATACTCAAGGACCTTGGCTTCACATCCATAACGGAGCCAGGGATGCTCCAGACAGCTGGAAGGTTCATGACAATACCAAAGGCATCAGCCATGAGGAAGATACCTATGGAAAGGATAATAGAGGAATTCAAGAATAAAGGATACGAAGTGGAGGAGATTTGATGAGCGACCTTATCAACAACAGGGAAAAGTTCCAGACAAACGATGAAAAGAGACAGGAGATGCTGAGAAGCATGATCCTGAAGCTACATGACGGGGTGGACCCAGCTGAAGTAAAGAAGGAATTCAAGGAGAAGTTTTCAGGAGTGTCATCCTACGAGATTTCCCAGATGGAGCAGAGTCTTATTAGTGAAGGAATGGCTGTCGAGGAGATCCAGAGGCTCTGCGAGGTCCACGCCGACATATTCAAGGGCTCCGTTGAGGAAGTCCATACTAAGTCAAAGGAAGAGGAGAGCATCGGACATCCTGTAAGGGTTTTAAGGGAAGAGAACTTCGCGCTGGAAAGGCTTATCGATGATGAGATAATGCCGAAGCTTGATGCATATTTCAACCATCCTGAAGCTCCGATTAAGCACCTGCTGATCGCTGACCTGAACCTGCTCATGGACATTGACAAGCATTATTCGAGGAAGGAAAATGTCATATTCCCATTCATGGAGAGATACGGCATAACAGCACCCCCTAAGGTAATGTGGGGAGTTGACGATGAGATAAGGGCAGACCTCAAGGAGGTCAAGTCCCTCATAACAGCTGACGACAGGGAAAAGGCAAGGGACAAGGCATATGCTGCCCTCGACAGGGTCAAGGAGATGATATTCAAGGAAGAGCAGATACTCATCCCGATGATCCTTGAGAAGTTCACGGAGGACGAGTGGCTCGAGATTGCAGCTGACAGCGAAGAGATAGGCTACTGCATTGTTGAACCAAAGGGCAAGTGGGTTCCGGACAGGGTATCCTTCCTGATGAAGCCGGAGACAAAGAGCCTTCCTGCAGATGGGAACATAAGGTTTGGAATCGGATTCCTTTCTCTGAAGGAGCTTGAGACGGTCCTTAATACTCTTCCGGTCGACATTACCTTCATAGACGAAAAGGATACGGTAAAGTACTTCAACCTTGCCAAGGAAAGGATATTCCCGAGGACCAAGTCAGTCATCGGACGTACTGTCCAGAACTGCCATCCGCCCCAGAGCGTAGCTACTGTCGAGAAGCTCCTCTCAGACTTCAAGGCAGGGAAGAAGGACCAGGAAAGTTTCTGGATCGACATGAAGGGCATGTTCGTGTTCATAACCTATTATGCGATAAGGGATGAGCATGGCAAGTACATGGGAACCCTTGAGGTGACACAGAACGTAAAGAGCATAAGGGACCTGACCGGCGAGAAGAGACTCCTTTCAGAATAATATAATAAATGCTTTGGATACATATTGTTAATGCTTTACTCACATGAAATTTATGTTTTCGCTGTATCATAGTATCTACAGAAATACAGATACAGCTGAATGAATAAGAGAGAGGTGAGCGCATGAAATCAGAAATCACAAAGCTTTTGAAATGGAGAAAAAGCGTAACCGAAGAAGAACCACTTAAGGACTACTGGAGGACACTGACAGACATGATCACCAGCAATGAAGAGCAGGGATTCGAGATCATGAAGGAAGCCACAGAGGATGAGGTTTACTATCTCAGCGAGATTTTCGAGGATATCTCAGGCCGCCTGAAAAGTGAGAAGTTCATCAGCCTGCTCAAGGAACTTAAGGAAAAATTCCCGGATACGGTCAAGGACGATGACATAGAGCTTGCAAAAGCCGCAATGAAGAAGAAATAAAGTTATAGCCCCAGGCAAAAAGCCTGGGGCATTCCTTTGCAATGCATGGATATCCGATTTTTTTGATTTGAAGGGAAAGTGAGGTTATAATTGATTGTATATGAAATTGGCAGGAGGTAGTAGCTTTGAACAACGCTGACAGGCAATATCTGGAAATAGTCAGGGATATCCTGGACCATGGCTGGTACGACCAGAACAGGACAGGTATAAAGACATATAAGCTTCCCCATAAGGTCATGCAGTTCGACCTTGGCAAGGAATTTCCAATACTTACATCAAAATTCGTTGGCTTCAAGACAGCTGTGAAGGAGATGCTCTGGATCTACAGGGACCAGTCCAACTCGGTGCTGAAGCTCCAGGAGGAGAATGTGCACATCTGGGACGAATGGATGAAGGAAGATGGCACAATAGGAACCTCCTACGGATGGGTGGTCAAAGAATACAGGCAGATTGACAAGCTGATAGAGCAGCTGAAGACCAATCCACAGGACAGGAGGATGATAATGAGCCTTTGGCAGATTCCTCATCTTGAAGGCGGATCCCTCTATCCTTGCGCGTTCATGACTATGTGGGATGTTTCAGGTGACAGGCTTAACTGCATGCTGGTGCAGAGGTCTGCGGACATGCCCCTTGGTGTGCCATTCAACATGGCCCAGTACGCTGTGCTTGTCCATCTGATAGCTCAGGTTACAGGTCTTAAGCCTGGACTGTTCACTCATGTGATCAACAACGCCCATGTTTATGAGAACCAGATACCAGGTATGAAGGAACAGCTCTCAAGGGGTGAAGCACCAGAATCGCCGAAGCTATGGATCAACCCTGCGATAAAGGACTTCTACGACTTTACAATAGACGACATAAAGCTTGTCGACTACAAGCATCTTGGAAAGATTGAAATGGAGGTGGCTGTCTGATGCTGAGCCTTATTGCGGCAGTCACGGACAAGGGTATAATCGGAAACGAGGGGACCCTGATATGGACAATCAAGAAAGATCTGAAGCATTTCAGGGAAAAGACCATGGGCAAGAAGATGATCATGGGAAGGACCACATTTGAAAGCTTCAGGAAGCCACTGCCAGGAAGAGAACATATTGTTCTCACAAGGGATGAATCCTATGATGTGCCTGAAGGGGTAAAGCTCATCCATGGAATGGAGGAGGCACTTGAGTACTCTAAGCTTGATGAGGAAGTATTTGTCATTGGCGGCGGAGAGATATACAGGAAGCTGATCCTCCACTGCTCAACACTATACATAACCTGGGTACACAACGATTTTGAAGGCGACACCGTATTCCCGATTGAGATGCTCGACAGCTTCGAGCTTGTTGAGAGCATCGACGACACTGACGAGGAAAGCGGAATGAAGCTGACATTCGCGGAGTACAGGAAGAAGACAAGGAAGAACTAATAAGACAGACAAGGTTAATAAAGGATTTGATTGAGAGGCGATGGTGGAACAGGCTGTCGCCTTTTGTTATAGGTTACACGAGTAAGTCATCACAATCACAATTTATATCCATATTCAAATCATCTCCGCAGGTGTTTTTGGGATTGGAAATACTCAATTAGTTCCGTAGAAAACTGAGCGCCGCACTCGTGAAGCGGCGCTCAGTACCAAAATATCAAGATAAAGTTAAGCAGCTTATTGCTTTGAGGGGATTGGATGATTCCTTCTGTATAGTCCAAGTGAAAGAGACATACCGATTCCTACTCCCATTACAATGGCAACATAATTGGGGTCCTGGGCATGGAAAGGAGAAATCAACTCCATGAAAAGGCTGCGGATAGGATAATCCTTGTTAAATGCACTGACCAGCAATCCGAATGGGAAAGCTGCAAGTCCGGAAATCAATGCGGAAAAGACCACTGCATGCCTCCCGAATAATACACCTCCGAGGATAGCACCGCATACAGCACCTACGATGGCAATCGCAAATGCGTCAGGCATCCCGGATGAGCTGAAGGATTCGGGAAGGACAGGAACCAGGTCGAAGAGGCCTGCTATACCGAAAGAAACCAGCACACCTAAAGGTAGTCCTATGAAGCAGACTAGTGTCACAACCGGAATCTTCTTCCATAGACCAGTCATTATTGAAAGCAGGAGACCGCCGATTCCACCGCTCACAGCAAATAGAAGGAAACCATCTTCAATGGTGTTCCCAAAGAGTGAGACAACCAGTGCACCGAAAGTGAATGTTACTATTCCTGCAACACCAGACCATATTACACCTATTGGGTTAGAGTAAAATCGTTCCATGGTATCATCTCCCATATGATATTGGGGTAATAGACAGACTTAAATGGTGATTTACATACTCCTGTTAGTAGTATTTTAAATCTTTAATGATGGGGATTCAAATTTTCAACTTTTATTGAGTATTTTACCAGCAGAGTTTATATGAGACGATATTGAACAAAAAATCTAGTTAACTCAAACTTCGCAGTTTA
>NZ_AXUN02000005.1 GCF_000495435.3 Youngiibacter fragilis 232.1
ACTGCGAAGTTTGAGTTATTAAATATACAATCAATCACCAGAAGGCAAGGGGGAGGGTCACAATGGATTTTGAAATCAGGAGACTTGGTACGGAGACTAAGGATGATTTCCTGAAATTTTTCGACAAGGATGCGTTTACTGACAATCCTGAGTGGGACGGGTGCTACTGCCAGTTCTATTTGGATGAACGGGAAGGGCTGGAATGGAACGGGACAGCTGAGGGAAACCGGACAAATGCTGAGAGACGCATAATGGATGGCAGCATGAAAGGACTTCTCGCCTATCATGAGGGCAAGCCTGTGGGCTGGTGCCATGTGAACTTCAAGAAGGAAGTGGCTGCATATAAGAGCGAAGCAGGTGACAGGGATGCGATAATCCTGTGCTATGTCGTTGCGCCGGACATTAGGAGAAAGGGGCTTGCGACGCTTCTCCTTGATGAGGCAGTGAAGATGATGAAGGAATCTGGTGCGGCTACGATCGAAGCCTATCCGATGAAGAGCCCGAAGGTGATGGAGCACAATTACCATGGTTTCCTGGAGATGTACATTGCAAAGGGGTTCAGGATCGGCGGCGAGGATGATAATACGATAAAGGTTGTGCTTGAACTCTAAAAAGAGCCCTGGGAGCATATCAGTTTTTGCTTCCAGGGCTTTCTCTCTGCTATGCAGCATAATCACGGGCCAGAGTCGATGCGGCAAGCAGCGCTGCTATGACCAGGGCAACCAGGATATTTTCCATATGCATCATCTCCTTTATCCTGTTATACCTCGTATTAAGTTTCAAATCTCCGAAAATTCGGTGCAAACAGAGAAGAAAAAACCACCATAATATTGGCTGGAATTTATCAGACATATTGACATTTGTCTATATGTTGCCATAATTAAAGATAGATAAACGTCTATGTGTTCAGGCCGAAGGAGGTCTTTGATTTGGAATCGGAACTTGTAAGCCAGGCGGGTATGCTTAAGGCCCTTGGCGATGAGACAAGGCTCAGGATATTCCTGATGCTTTCCCAAGGTGAGCTTTGCGCCTGCAAGATACTGGAAGAATTCGACATTACTCAGCCTACACTCTCATACCATATGAGGATCCTGTGCTCTTCAGGGCTTGTAAGCTCCCGAAAATCGGGAATTTGGACAAGGTATACGATAAATCGTGATGCGGTGCTCAAGATAACCGGTCTCATGGAATCTGTGTCTGAAAGCCTGGTGACTTCAGATGACAGGTGCACTGAAGCGAGGTGTGTCTGATGGAGATCTTCTCATGGATGAACGACCAGCTTCTCAGGATGGAATGGCTTTCTGACCTTGTGAAGTTCATTGTCGAAGCTGCAGGATTGCCTGTTGACACGAGGATCGGTGCCAGCATCCACTTCTTCATATACGACGTAATCAAGATATTCATCCTTCTTTCAGTGCTCATATTCTGCATTTCCTACATACAGAGCTTCTTTCCTCCTGAAAGGACGAGAAGGATACTTGGAGGATACAGCGGGATCACGGCAAACATCCTAGGCGCCTTGCTTGGAACAGTCACGCCGTTCTGCTCATGCTCTTCGATACCTCTGTTCATAGGATTTACGAATGCAGGATTGCCTATAGGTGTCACATTCTCTTTCCTCATTTCGTCCCCGATGGTGGACCTGGCATCAGTAATACTACTTGCGAGCATTTTCAACTGGGGGATTGCCCTGGCATATGTAATAGTCGGGCTTATCATAGCGGTTGCAGGGGGTTCTCTCATTAGCGCACTTAAGCTCGAAGACCAGGTGGAGCCCTTCGTATTCAATTCAGCCATGACTGAAGCGGAGGAAGAGGTTCTGACAGTAAAGGAAAGGGTAGACTTCGGAAAAGACCAGGTCAAGGCAATAATAGCAAAGGTCTGGAAGTATGTGCTTATTGGTGTCGGAATAGGAGCTATGATACACAACTGGATACCCCAGGAAGCCATCGCAGTGGTGCTGGGTGCTGACAAATGGTATTCGGTGATAGTGGCTACATTTGTTGGTGTTCCGATATATGCTGACATATTCGGGACATTACCCATAGCTGAAGCTCTTCTTGCCAAGGGAGTAGGACTTGGAACCGTACTCGCATTCATGATGGGAGTTACAACCCTTTCACTGCCTTCGATAATAATGCTGAAGAACGTGATAAGGAAGAAGCTTCTCATAATATTCGTCGGCATAGTAACAATAGGGATAATAATAGTAGGCTACACATTCAACGCATTCGGCCATCTCTTCATATGATGGCGAAAAAACAGGAGGAAAAGGAATGGAAATCAAGATACTCGGGTCAGGCTGCAAGAACTGCGTAAACCTCGCTGCCAATGCAAAGGAAGCTCTGGATAATCTCGGAGTAAACGGAGAAATAATCAAGGTAACTGACTTCAAGGAAATCGCAAGCTATGGAGTCATGAGGACACCAGGACTTGTTGTGGATGGCAAGGTGGTTTCATCAGGGAAGGTCCTTACAGCAAAGGAAATCGCTGAGATAATAAAGAAATAGGGAATCAAAGAAGGCTGCCGCAAAGTTATGCGGCAGCCTTCATACTATATAAAATATGACCTGAATGAATCTATAAGGTACTTTTCAGCAGTTGAATAGCTGTTCTTTTTCCGGTAAATGAAAGAGACTTCCCATTTTACAGGAATCTCGAAGGGTACTGCCACTATACCTTTCATATCGAATATCCCATTTATGTCTTCAGGCATCAGGGTCATGTTCCTATCATTCCTGATTGTTGCGAAGAGATAATCCGATGAGTATGCGGTATAGACCGTATTCAGCCTGATGCAGTTATCTTTGATATATTTATGGAACAGGTGGTAGGTCGTATAAGACTCATCCACAATTCCGACGCTTGCTCCATTAAGGTCAGACCACCTAAGTGACTTCTTGCTGGCAAGTTGGTTGTTCACACCCATGTACATTGCAAATTGACCTATGTGTACCGGGAATGTGACAAATCTGGGGTCGTTGACCTTTTCAGTATCTACGAGGACTGAGAAGTCAAGCTTTTCATTACCCATCATTTCATCCAGGATGTGCCCACCATACTCCAGTACCTTGATCCTGACCCGGGGATTCTTTTCCATGACGAAATTAAGGAAATCCGCAAACAGTGCCGTTATCACAAGAGGTGGGATCCCGATTACAACTTCACCCTCCTCAACCTTTGATCGTTGTTCTATCAATCTCATCATATCGTCAAAATCCGTTATGATCTTCTTTGCATGTTCAAAAATCAGCTGACCGTCCGGGGTCAATCCAGAGAGCCTTCCCTTATGGCGTTCAAAAATCATAAGGTTCACGTCTTTCTCGATTTGTGTTATGCACTTGCTCAGTGCAGGCTGTGAAATGAAGAGCTCCTTTGATGCTTGTGTGATGTTGAAGTCATTCTCAACTACTGCGACTATATATTTAAGCTGAAGTATATTCATGTTTTCAAAGCACCTCACGTATTCCGTCAATTTGACACTATCCCCTTGATTATATAGTAAATAGAGACTTGTGTATAATCCAATTGCTGATCCTTCATGAAATGCGATTTCCAGGTAAGCCTGGTTAGTCTGCAGGTCTTGAGTCATGGGACAAATCAAAGGGTCTGATTTTTTCAATTGACTTTGTTCTTATTTTATCAGAATATGTCTTGATAGTTAAAGAATTACCATGAAATAGGAAATGGTAATTCATGTTGCGTATGTATGAATGCGACACATGATGATATGTTTAACCGCGGGAATTGGCTTCTGGTAATGGTTTAAAGATAGTTATGATTTTTTTTGGAACCATAACCTCAGGATATCCCATAACCTTAGGTTATGGTTTTATGAATTATGGGAAGTAGACTATAAGAATAGAAAATGTTTACATGTACTTGTAAGCGTTTTCCGGATTTTTGTTATTTTGATACATGTATAACAATCAAGGAGGAATTGATTTGAACAAAGTTGTTAGTGTTGATGAGGCTATTGAAAAGATCCAAGATGGAGCTACGATCATGATTGGCGGATTTGGAGGTAATGGCGCACCTCATACCGTTATAGACGCTCTGGTCAGGAAAAATGTCAGAGACCTTACCCTGATCTGCAATGATTCAGGAACAAAGGACTTTGGAGCAGGCAGACTGTTTACAAATAAGCAGGTCAAAAAGGTCATCTGCTCAATAATCGGGCCTAATCCTGAATCTGTCAAGCAGCATGCTGAAGGAACCCTGGAAGTTGAACTGTACCCTCAGGGAAGCCTTGCAGAGATGATAAGGGCAGGAGGATACGGGCTTGGAGGAGTGATCACCAAGGCTGGTCTCGGTACATTGGTAGAAGCGGGGAAGCAGAAGGTCACGATAAAGGGTGAGGAGTATCTCGTCGAAGAACCACTTAAAGCTGAATTTGCCCTGATATACGCTTCCGTTGGTGACTCCGCAGGCAATTGCAGATATTTCGGCTCTGCACATGCCCATTCACCAAGTATGGCAGCAGCAGCAGAACATACGATACTGGAAGTCGGACAGCTTGTTGAACTGGGTGAATTGGATCCCCAGGATATTGATACACAGCAGGTATTGATTGACACGGTTGTTGTGAAAGGAGGCAAATGATGGATAAGGATAAGGCTGCAAGATTTATAGCAAAAAGGATATCAGGTGATTTGAAGCCAGGATCCCTTGTGAACCTGGGGGTCGGACTGCCGACTATGGTAGCAGATTTTGTCACCGAAGAAATGGATGTTTTGATGCATGGGGAGAACGGAGTCATAGGACTTGGATCCACTGCTTTTGATGTGATAAAGAAGACAGAGGGAAAGGACAAGAAGCTGACTGAGCAGGAAGACCTCGTTATCAACGCTGGAGCGGCGAAGACAGGTATCTCTAGAGGAGCATCCTTCTTTGACAGCACAACTTCATTTGGAATCATAAGAGGCGGACATGTTGATGCTACAGTGCTTGGAACAATGGAAGTGGATGAGAAGGGCAACATTGCCAACTACATGATTCCAGGAAAGAAGGTTGCCGGAATGGGAGGAGCCATGGACCTGTGCGTAGGTGCAAGGAAAGTGCTCGTTGCAACATACCACACAGCTGGAAACGCACCGAAGATCCTTAAGAAATGTACCCTTCCACTGACAGCAAAGAATGTTGTAACTTCGATATACACTGAGATGGGGGTATTCGATGTAATTCCTGAAGGGATAAAGATCAGGGAGTACAATCCTGAATATACAATTGAGGAAATCCAGGCAGCAACAGAAGCCAGCTTGATTGTTGGAGATGATACAAAGCCAGTTCCCGCACATTATTTCGATAACCTATAAGAAAAAAAGGAAAGAGGAGATAACTTTGAAAAAGAGATTGGCAGACCCGGTAGTAATAGTTGGAGCAGCAAGAACACCTGTCGGCGCATACCTTGGAGACCTGAAGACCGTTCCGACTGAGGAGCTTGGTGCCATAGCCCTGAAGGAAGCCTGCAGAAGGGCAAAGGTAGACATAACAGATATAGACGAGGTTGTAACAGGTCACGTAAATGGTACACAGGTACACAACAACCTGTCAAGGGTCATATCCCTGCTGGCAGGCTGCAAGATCGAATCAACAGCTATGACTGTAAACAGGATCTGTGGTTCAGGATTCCAGTCAGCGATAAGCGCATATCAGGACCTGGTGCTTTCAGATGCAAAATTTGTAGCAGCGGGAGGAGCTGAGAGCCTATCGCGCGCTGAATATTTCCTTCCTCTTGAAGCTCGTTGGAAGGGGTTCACATCAGGTGATTTCAAGGTGCTTGATGCGAACCTTGAGGGTCATCGCTGTGCACAGCCAAGAAGCCTGTATCCGCTGATCAATCATATGGGAGATACTGCTGAAATACTTGTTGAGAAGTACGCTATACCTAGAGAAGACCAGGACAAGTTCGCGTATGACAGCCAGATGAAGGCTAAGGCAGCAATGGAAAACGGAAGATTCGCACAGGAGATTATCCCTGTTGAGATAAAGGATAAGAAGGGAAATGTCACTGTAGTGGACAAGGATGGGCATCCTAAGCCAAATACCAACCTCGAGGCTCTCGCAAAGCTTAAGCCAGCCTTTAGAAGAGATGGAAAGGGAACTGTCACAGCTGGAAACGCATCCGGACTCAATGACGGTGCAGCATACGAAATATTTACTCTGGAATCAGTTGCCAGGGAAAAGGGACTAGATGTCCTTGCGATAATGGCTGATTATGCGGTCGTAGGAGTTGAACCGAGCGAGATGGGAATAGGACCTGTTCCTGCAATCCGAAAGGTGCTTGAAAACAACAACCTTACACTTGAGGACATCGATATCCTTGAGATCAATGAAGCATTTGCCGGACAGACACTGGCTTGCCTGAAGGAGCTTGGGAACTATATAGGAACTCCTCTTTATGAAAGGTTCAATGTCCATGGAGGAGCTGTGGCACTGGGACATCCTCTGGGAATGTCGGGAGCGAGGATACTCACAAGCTTGTGCTATGAGTTCCTGAACAATCCTGACAAGAAGTACGCAATAGGATCTGCATGCATAGGCGGCGGACAGGGCATTGCAGTACTGTTGGAGAACCCAAGGGCGAAATAGAGTCAAAGGTGCTATGTGTAGCTGCATTAGGCTGTGCAGCTTCACAGGGTACTGATAAATGAAACTGTAATAGAATTAAATCATAGCTGTACTCAATGAAAGAAACTCAAGGGGGAAATTGAAGAATGGACAAGAACCTGATCGCACTAATCATCGTAGTCACGTATTTCATCGGACTGTTCGTCATAGCAGCTATCGCAAACAAGATCCAGGCAGCAAGGGCTAAGAAACTCAATAAGGAAGGGGCAGAAGGATTCCTGATGGCCAGCCGTTCGATGGGGCTTCCTCTGGTAATGACAACGATAATGGGTGTTGCCATCGGAGCGAATGCTACAACAGGAGCAGCACAGGGCGGATATCTCTACGGATTCGCAGCTGGAACCCATCCGCTCTGGCTTGGATTGTCAGTCACTCTAGTTGGTCTTCTTCTGGCATCGAAATACAGAAGAATGAGAATGCTTACTGTGTCACAGCTGTATGGAGACGCATACGGCGAGACTACCAGAATGGTTGCAACAGTTGGACAGATATTCATGAACTTCGTCATAATGGTATCGCAGTTCATAGCTGGAGGTACGATTCTTGCAACGCTTCTGCCACAGTATTTCACAGTGCAGTCGGGAATGATACTTTCAGCGATAATATTCCTGCTTATCGCCGTATTCGGAGGCTGGATGTCCTGCGGAGCCACCAACATACTAAACATGGTCATGTGCTATCTGGCGGTAGGGCTGGGCATATATACAGTTTTTTCAAACCCTGATATAGGTGGATGGACAGGTATAGTCAACAACCTTCCTGACAGAGCCAAGTATCTCAGCCCAGTTTCAGGAATTGGATGGTCCATCTGGCTTGTCTACCCGGTGCTTATGTTCTTCAACGTAGCAGGACATCAGTCACAGGTACAGTGTATAACAACTGCAAAGGATGAGAAGACAGCAAAGTATGGATTCATCATAGGTGGTCTGCTTGTGGCTCCTATAGGTTACCTTTGTGCCATAATTGGAATGGGAGCACTCAAGCTTTATCCTAACCTTCCAAACAGTGCAATGGCGATGCCTATGTTCATAGTAAGTATGCCTGGCGTCCTTGCAGGACTTTCGCTGGCTGGTCTTTGGGCAGCAAGCGTATCAACTGCAACCAACCTCTCGATTTCAGCTTCGACAATGTTCGTAAATGACATACTGAAGCCGGCGGCTGCGAGGAGAGGAAAGAAGCTCAGCGCACAGGCGGAGCTTAGAGCGGGTATTACAGGTATAGTGGTATTTACTGCGGTCAGCTGCTTTGCGGCATTCTTCGTTAAGGTTCTCTTGAGTTTCGTTGGTGCAGGGCTTGCTCTTAGTGTTCCATTCGGGATAATAATACTGACAACCATATACCTGCCCAAATTAGCAAAATCAAAGACTGCTATGGTTTTGATGATAACATCATATGTAGCTATGGTTGTCTGGGTACTGAACTCAAAGGTTCTGGCAAAGACATTCCTCCATCCTGTATGGTTTATGCTTATCGTTACAATAATCGCATTGGTTGCAGTTACGCTGATTGATAAGAACCCGGCTTACTTCAGGACACAGGCATACAGGGACAAATATGGTTCCATGTATGACGAAGGAACCAAAGAATATATCGCGGAAATGGAGGAAGTCGCAAGGGTTGCATCCTTAGCGAAAGAGTCAATCTGATGCTAATCGGATTACACCCGGCTGCAAATTAAGAAAAGAAGGTTTAACATGAAAAAAGTAATAATAACTGTTGCCCAGACCGGAGCATTTCACGGTAAGGAGCTGAATCCGAACATTCCTACACAACCTGATGAAATTGCAGCTTCAGCCTACGATTGCTACAATGCAGGTGCATCGATAGTACATATACATACAAGGGATAAGGATGACCGCTCAAGCTGCGACACAAATACATTCGCTGAGATAAACAGCAAGATCAGGTCAAAATGCAACATAATACTCCAGAACTCAACTGCTCCCCCTACTAAGCCTGGTTCAGTGGCAGACGAAGGCCTTGCTGCATTAAATCTGAGTCCTGATGTACGTCCTGAAATGTGCTCCCTTGATTGTTCACTGATAACAACATCGTGGGGTGACCTGACCTGGATATACATGTGGACCAGAGACTGGATAATGAAGACTGCAAAGAGAATGCGGGAGCTGAATATCAAACCTGAGCTTGAGATATTCAATATAGAGACTCTTGAGGACGTATTCGACATATACCAGCCGGCTGGTATACTTGATGACCCGATTTCCCTCTCTTTCGTGATGGGAATGAACAAAATAAGTCAGGGTGCAATATCATATTCTGAACAGAACCTAGACTTCATGATTTCAAAGCTCCCGAAGTACCAGAATGTAAACTTCAGCACTATATCAATTGGTGCAAAGACACACTTGACCGGAGCTGTCCAGACACTGCTGAAAGGTGGAAACGTCCGAGTGGGCTTTGAAGACAATGTTTATTACAACAGGGGCGAACTTGCAAAAAGCAACGCCCAGATGGTTGAAAGGATCGTAAGGATAATCCGTGAGCTTGGAATGGAAGTGGCAACGCCGGATGAGGCAAGACAGATCTTAAAGCTTAAGAAGATGTAAATGAAAAATCAGGATCAAGGCATTATGCTTTGAACCCGATTTTTGCAAATGTAAATTTGCGTCTAAATCAGTTAGGTTATGCAAAGGCATGAGAGTGGCTTTGGAAATGCAGGTACTTCTCATTTAATATCAAAATGAAATCAGCTGAGACTCATAAAGGCCAGAACAGTGGGATGAATACCATGCAGCATACCAGGATAATAGCTGAAATACCCAGACCTGGCCTGAAGAAATCCATGAATTTAAGGTTTCCTGGCTTAACAACAAGGGTGTTGGTCCCTGATCCTACCGGTGTAAGGAAGGGGCTTGATGCAGCTACGCAGATTCCCACTCCTACAGCAACGGGATTGATTTGAAGTCCTGTGGCAAGTGGTATGAACAAAGGCGTTAGCAGGATAGCTGCAGTGGTATTCATCATGAAATTGGTGAGAAACATGGTGAAAATGATTATGACAAAGAGGACAAGAAGCTTGCTTGAATCAGTCCCGATAAGGTTTGCGACTGAAGTACTGAGAAGCTTTGCTGCACCACTGGAATCCATGGCTTTGGAAACTGCGCTCATCCCTGCGACAATGAATATTGTAGACCAATCAACTGCCTTATAGGCATCATTTTCCTTTATGCAGCCCGTCAATACCATGACCATTGCTCCAAGTGCTGCTACAAGGTGCATCGGAAACGCATCATTATCCAAAGCCATTGCTGCAAGAACAGCGCCGAGGATCACAAGGTTGAGGACTCCCTTCAGGCTGCCTGCTTCGTCCTGGTTGATGGCCTTTCCCATGAATAAATCCAGATAATCCTTATCGGATGAATCTCCCGGAGTCAGGAATGCCTTTCCTGCAATGATGAAATAAAGGATGCCAAGTATAGTTATCGGAAGGCCAACCTTTCCGAGCTCAAGGAATGACAGGGGCCGAACCCCAAGAATCTTCATCTGTCCGGATACTATCACATTGCTTGCAGCACCAACCAGAGTAAGATTGCCGGCAAAACTGGCTGCGAAGCAAAGCGGGATCAGCTGCCTTGAGACTGAAACCCTGGCTTTTGTACTTATGCCTATGACAATGGGAAGCATCATGGCAACTACAGCTACGCCGCTGCATATTGATGACAATACAGCAGTCGATACAAGGGTACCTATCATGATCCCTTTTTCTGAAGTTCCAGTGAGCTGAATAATTCTATCGCTCATCTTTCCGGCAATACCTGTATGGAACAGAGATGCCCCGATTATCATCATCGATACAAGCAGTACGACTGTTGAACCTGAAAATGCTGAAAACATTGTGGGTACTTCTATTACGCCCGCCAGGACAAGAACTGCTGCTCCTGACATTGATGTAAGTGCAAGGGGAAACTTTTCAGTGATGAACAGGAAAGCCATTATCAATAGTACGGTTAAGGTTATTGTCGATTGCTGCATATATATTGTCCCTTCTGTTGGATTGGCCAAATGCTGGTTTTAATCGATTTCTACTGACTTATCATACAATAGTATGGCAGGATTTGCCACACTGTGATTGGAAGTTACTCGGCGAATCTTCTCTGACTGCAGTTGTGATATGAAAAAAGCCATCCGTGGAAATTCGGATGGCGAAAACAAATATTAATGAAATTTAAGTGTCCTTTCTAATCGACATCCGCAGATTCGTATGATTTGTCATCAGCCTCAACTTTAAGGTCGCTGTTCATCTTTCGCTTTACCCTGCTCATGATGACTGGAACAAAGAGGGAACCAAGTATCAGGAAAAGGATAACAAGGGCAATCGGGCGGTTTAAGAAGTAATTGAACATGCTGCCCTTTGAAAGGACGAGTGCCCTTCTCCAGTTGGCTTCCAGCATTGCTCCAAGGATTACTCCAAGTATTGTCGGCGCAGTACCGAATCCTGATTTTCTCATGAAGTAGGCAATGAGTCCGAATGCACCCATGATATATACGTCAAACATGCTGTTGGCGATTGCGAATGAGCCTACAACTGACAACGCAACTATGATCGGTGCGAGAACAGACATCGGTACCCTTGAGAGCTTCACAGCCTGCTTAGCTATGACATAACCAACGAATCCCATCATGAGGTTAGCTATGAGGAACCCAAACATAACGGAATAAGTGATCTCTGCATATACATCGAACAGCTCATGACCTGGAACAAGCCCCTGGATCATAAGACCGCCAAGCAGTATGGCTGCAACAGAGCTTCCTGGGATGCCAAGTGTGAGCAGCGGTATGAGAGCTCCACCGGTTACAGCGTTGTTTGCGGACTCTGAAGCTGCGATTCCGAGTAGTTCTCCCTTTCCGAATCTATCGGGATGCTTTGAGGACCTTTTTGCTTCATTGTATGCGACCCAGGAGCCGATATCAGCACCTGCCCCAGGTAATATACCGATGAATACACCAATAATTGATGACTTGAGTACTGTGGGGACTAAAGCCTTGAATTCTTTCCATGTTGGGAGGAATCTTCCGGTAAGAAGGTTTTCCGATCCTTCTGTAAGGTTAGATTTTCCTTTTATGATATCTTCAGTCATGATCATGACCTGTGATATCGAGAACATTCCTATCATAGCGGGAACCATCGAGATACCGCTTTCGAGTGGAAGAAGTCCGAAGGTGAACCTTGGGACACCATTCATCATATCAAGTCCAACTATTCCGATGAAAAGTCCTATAAGTCCGCTTATCATTCCTTTAGCCATTGAGTCGCCAGCAAGACTTCCGATTATAGTTAATCCAAATACTGCCAGAAGAAAGTACTCAAGAGGTCCGAACTTCAGTGAAATAAGTGCCAGTGGGGGACTTAGGAACATTAAAGCCATTGCTGAGATAACGCCACCGATGACAGAAGATATTGTAGCTACACCTATTGCCTTGAAGCCCTGCCCTTTTTTTGCCAGTTCGTAGCCATCGATCGCAGTAGCGGCTGAGGCTGGTGTTCCGGGTGTGTGCAGAAGTATGGCAGTGATTGAACCGCCATAGACAGCGGCAGTATATACGCCTGTAAGCATTACAAGTCCTGCGATCGGATTCATTCCGAAGGTGACAGGTATGAGAAGAGCAACTGCCATGCTTGCACTAAGCCCAGGAAGGGCTCCCATGATGATGGCAACTGTTGTTCCAAGGAACAGTGCTCCCATGACTTCAAAGGTGAAGATATTGCTGAGTATAGAACCAAAATCCATTTAAATCTCCTTTCATCATGCTAAATCAACGGGACATTCAGGAATCTGACAAAACCGACATATATTACGATATCAAATACGACAGTAGTCAGGAGAATGACCTTCCATGATGTGACCTTGTAGAATTTCATCAGTGTTATGAGGAAAATGGTTGAAGAAACAAAGAAATTTGTAAATCGGAAAAGAACGATATAAACAACGGTCATTAGAAAAATCAGCAGTGGGATCTTTATTGACTCCCAGTTTATCGGATTTGTGACATTTGATTCTGAAGACCTCATCGCCTTGGTTTTGCTTATAGCCTTCACCATTACGAACATATTCAGTATTCCGATTCCTCCGATAAGCATGTAAGGGAAGATCGAGGATGATTCCGGAAGCTTAAGTGTTATTGTAAAAAGAAGCGCCAGAATCATGAAAAGCGCCGCACTTATATAGACATCCTGGTGTATCGATTTTGAATTCAATTGGCTTATCCTCCTTGTAAATGGATAGGGGAGTACGTCATGCGTACTCCCTGAATTCCATATGACTTACTTTATTCCGTATATTCCCTTTGAGAGATTCACATTGTTCTTAAGGAAGTCGTAATACTCCTGGCCCTTCATGAAGTCAGTCTGGGCGCCCATTTCATTCAGCTTGTTCACAACCTCAGGATCATTTATCGCACTTTCAAGTGCTGTCATGATCTTTTCCTTGATTGCAGGATCGACGCCCTTTGGAAGAGCATATCCTCTTGCAGAGAACATATATGCATCACCAAAACCCAGTTCCTTGACTGTAGGGACATCTGGCAAAAGCTTTGACCTTTCAGGGGAGAATATTGCAATTACCTTGTAGCTTCCATTCTTTGTCGCGGAAAGTACATCAGCAATGTTTGCTACGAGTACATCGCTGTTTCCAGAAATGAACATTGTCTCATTATCCTTGGCTCCGGCAGTCTGGATTATTTCGAAGTCAGTTTTGTAGTTCATGTTGAAGTACTCCACGACTGTGGCATCGTCAGAGATGATTCCGGTTGCTGAGCTTGCTGAAAGCACTGTATTCGTCTTTGCATATTCAACAAGGGAAGCAAGGTCGGTGTATCTCTTCTCATCATTCCTGATCGCTATGACATTGAAGTCTGTGACCTGGTTTGCGAGCAGGTCAACATCATCGATTGTGTAAGCCCTGGGATTCACAGTGTCGAATGCACCGAGTGTGATGTTAGGGGTGTTGATAAGTGAAATGGTGTATCCGTCAGGGGTTGTGCTCTTAATCAGCTCTTCCCAGGCTACCCATCCGCCTGCTCCTGTCTTGTTGACAACAACGATTGGCTGTCCGATGTACTTTTCAAGCTTGTTTGCAAGTATTCTCACCATTACATCTGAGGATCCGCCTGCAGAATAGCCGACCATTATTGTAATTGGTTTGGTCGGGTACTTCGTTTCTGCAGAAGGAGCCGATGTGCCGGTTGTGGCTGCAGGTGTTTCTGATTTTGATGCACATCCGCTGACAATCATGAGTACCATTGATACGGCAAGAAGTAGGACACTTAGTCTTTTTTTCATTCTAATCACTCCCGTTTTATTATTTTTGAGCCCCTTGTAACGTTTGGATAAAAGCTATTTCGTGAATCCTATCGGTAATCATTTGTTTCCCGGTATTTGTTTTGTATTTGATATGAAACCCTTCTACCTTGGCAGATAGTCGCAGCCTATCTCTGCAAGCTTTTCATTTACCCAGGGTCTTATATAGGTCCCTTCATTCAGTATCTTGTCCATGATGTCCATTTCCTTGGCTGATACTGCTTTTACCTTTTCAGCCAGCTCCTTGGCTTCCTCAGGTTTTACCACAACGACACCATCCTCATCACCGATGATCAGGTCTCCAGGTCTTACAACCTGCCCGCCGAAGGATATGACCGTGTTTATTTCTCCGGGTCCGTTCTTATAAGGTCCGTTAGGTGTTATTCCGCGAGCATACACTGGGATATCCATCTTTGAAATGGTATCCTTATCGCGTATGCTTCCGTCAACAATCACTCCTGCAATTCCACGGCTTTTGCAGTATGTCAGCATCAGCTCGCCGAATATTGCTCTGCTCGTCATTCCGCCTGCATCTATTACAATGACATCGCCTTCCTTTGCCATGTCCATAGCCTTATGGAACATCAGGTTGTCGCCTTCAGGTACCTTTACTGTAAAGGCCGGGCCGAGCAGCTTTGCGCTGTTCATCGGCCTGATATCCTGATGTATGGCAGCTGTCCTGTTCATGCAGTCATCGATGTTTGCCACCGGAAACTCCCTGAAGAGTTCCACGATCTCTTTGGCTGGTCTTTCAAAATCCTCTACTATTCGACATCCGATATTCATTTGTCTCCTCCGTCCTCAAACTACTTCTAGATTCTCAATTTTGCTTGTAACGCCACTATTGGCTATGTACTTATCTACAACCATCTTGTGGTTCAATACAGAGTCCACAAGTTCAAGTGCCAGGGTCAGCTGGTTATTCTGGGCATTGTCGCCATAGAACGCACTATGGCAGGTGAGGACTGTCTGGTCATTCCCAACGAGGGGGCTTTCTACCGGAAGTGGCTCCTTCTCGAATACATCAAGGCCTGCGAACTGGATTTCACCTTCTTCCAGTGCTTCCACCAGAGCGTTCTGGTCAATAAGCTCTCCTCTTGAGATGTTTATGATCATGCTGCTCTTTTTCATCTTCTTAAATGCTTCCTTATTGAAGATGTATCTGGTTTCCGGCGTAAGCGGTGCATGGATTGATATGATGTCTGATTTCTCAAGCAGTTCGTCAAATGAAACGAAATCCACATCATAGTCCGGGAACAGTTCTTTTTTGACATAAGGATCGGCTGCAATCACTTTGGTTCCGAAACCCTGCCTGAATATGTTATAGAGAGGCTTAGCTGAACCGCCGAATCCGTAAAGTCCAAGAGTCAGGTCCTTCGGATTTCTCGGAACTACACCCTGAGCCTTCCTCCATTCACCCTGCCTTATTCCTCTGTCATAGTAGGAGACATTTCTCAAGAGATTCAATATGAGCGCTGAAGCATGTATGGCCAGCTCATCTACGCAGAACCCAGGCATATACAGTGCAAGAACCCCGGTCTCTTTGGCTGCTTCAAGGTCAATGGAGTTCACTCCTATCCCGAATCTCTGGATGACCTTGAGCTTCGGCAGGCTTTCCAAAACCTTTCTTCTTATTGGCGGATTTCCTGTCCCTAGTATCGCATCAGCATCCTGGCAGCCTGCGATTATCTCCTCAGGCGTATTGAAATGCTCGATCCTTAACGAGATATTCCTTTTCTCATATTCTGCCTTCAGATAATTTTGCTTCTCTTTGCTTACGCTTCCGTAGTCACTATCGACTATAACGGCATTCCACATCATATGCACCTCCATGAATATTGATTAGCAATACTTCATCATAGAGCTTGTTAAATTGCTAACTATCTTGAAATTCTCTTGCTAATTTGTAAATTCATTATATGTTAATGTTTACAGCTAATCTAATACCAATAAACGCATTGTATTTATAGCCTGGAGGGAATATAGTTGAAGGAGGGTAGTTGAAGGGAGATGGTTGTATGATTGACCAGAATTATGAGTATTTTTTGGCTATTGCAGAGGAGAAGAGCATCTCCAAGGCTGCCGCAAGGCTATATATCTCACAGCCTTCGCTCACGAAGTATCTTAAGAAGCTGGAGGAGAATGTTGGCGCAACACTGTTCTCCCGTGAGTCACATCCGTTAAAGCTGACTCCGGCAGGGGAACTGTATATGGAGTACGTCAAGGATGTCATCAGAATAACCAAGAAGTTCGACCAGGATATCCTGTATATCTCCAGCACAATATCTGGAAAGGTTACTATAGGAATAACGCTGTGGAGGTCATCAATATTGATGCCTTTGATTTTTCCTGATTTCATGAAAAAGTATCCGAATGTTACAATCGAGCTCAAGGAAGGCTCCCAGCAATACCTGCTTTCACTTCTGGAACAGGGTAAGGCTGATTTTTGCATGATGCAGCTGCCAAATACACAAAGCAGCGTGACGTTCGAACACCTTGCCTATGAGCATATCCTTTTTGCTGTTAACAAAAGCAATCCAATACTTGAGAATATAGACTATGACCTTGATGGGGATGTGGCTGCACTTACACAGGATGAGTTTCTTCTTTTCAAGAGAGAGCCATTTGTGCTTATGAAGGAGGAAAACCAGCTTCGCCAGCTCACACAGAACCTATTGAACAAGTACGAAATAGTATCTTCACCCGTGCTTGAAACCTCAAATGTAGTCACTGCGCTTAATCTCGTCTCGTCAGGCTTGGGAGTCACATTTGTTCCGGAGGCGATATTGAAGTACAAGGAAAGGCCAGGGTCTCTTGTATTCTTCAAGGTTGATAATCCTCCGCTTGCCTGGGAGCTGGGAATTGCCCACAAGACCCGCTCGATCATGAGCAGGCAGGCGCAGCTAATGATAGACGCGATAAGGTCAGTATATTTACCTGGTAAAGACGGTTGATCCGATTCAGAAAAAAATGAACAGAAAAACAGCCGAAACCTGAGTCAATTTTTGCCTTGGATTTCGGCTGTCTTAGTATCATGTAAGATTCGTATCAGTTATTATGGTGTTCAGCGGATGGACTCAGGAACAACCTGTAGGTCCTGTCTATCCCTATCGCTCCAAGAGGTGCTGTAACCATAATTGCGAGGACTGCGATTGAAAGTATTGCTCCTCCTGCCGGGACGCCCATTGCGAGAGGTATTGAGCCTATGGCTGCCTGGACAGTTGCTTTGGGAAGATAAGCCATGGCGCAGAAAAGCCTTTCCTTAAGCGTAAGTGGAGTGCCGGAAACACTGACGGCAACTCCTATCATACGGACAAATAGCGCCGAGAAGATAAGTATAAGTGCCTTTACTCCTGTACCGCCGAGTACTGTTATGTTTACAGCTGCACCGACAAGAACGAAGAGCAGGATCTCAGAACCTACCCAGATTTTGGAGAACTTACCCATTATCCTCTTTGCAAGCAGCTCATATGTCTTTAGTATGGTACCGCCAATTGCCATTACAGCAAGAAGTCCTGACAAAGGGAACCATGGCTTCATGAGTTCTTCCAAAGTAACCATCAGCATTGATACGCTCAGAATGATCAGGACCTTGATGGTATCCCTCATGTGGAACATCTTGAATATCCTTACGAGAATGTACCCTGCTATTATTCCTGCTGCGATTCCTGCAATCACCGATACAGGAACCTTAATCAGGCTTGCCGCATCGAACCCTGTACCTCCATGCATTCCAAGGAATGCTGTAAAGAGGACAATGACATAGACATCATCGACAGATGCCCCCGCCATTATCATCTGAGGTATCTTCTTATCCCTTCCATATCCTGATTCCATCAGATGGAGCATCCTTGGCACCACTACTGCCGGAGACACTGCTGCAAGTACAGCACCGAGTATCGCCGCTTCAAGCCTCGTGATACCAAGGAGAGAAGGTGCCAGTAGAGTAACTGTCAAGAGCTCGAAGGTTGCAGGAACGAAGCATAACAGGAATGCAGGGCGCCCGACCTTCTTCAGGTCCTTAAGGTCAAGTGAGAGCCCTGCCCTTGCAAGTATCACTATGAGGGCAATCTGCCTTAATTCAGCCGATATGTCCAGGATTTCAGGGGAAATCTGATTCAGTCCGTAGGGGCCAAGGATTATTCCTGTAGCGATCATTCCCAGCATTCCAGGAAGTCCGAGCTTTCCGAGGATGCCGCTAAGGGTGAAGCCGATAAGTAATATAAGTGCGATTGATGTAAGCATAGTGCCCTCCTTCAAATAAAAAAGCCGATGGTTCTGGATCAGAGATCGCAGAAGTCATCAGCATAAAATGCGGTTCTGGCAAAGCCAAGGGAGACGTTCATTCCCATGTAGAAATATTAGCATGGCAGCAGGTATGCTTGCAACGTTAATTTTAGTGGCCTGTTCGTTAATTTTTGGAAAACAATATGGTATTCAATACCATATTGGACATGGTCTATGTATAATGGAAAGAACAGTAAATGTTGCAGGATTTGGAGGTAATCATGGAAAACAATATCAATGAGATGAGATACAGGGATCTTCCCCCTGATGAGAAAAGGGAGAGACTGAAAGAAATATTCAAGGTGTTCATTAAGCTTGGTGTAACTGCATTCGGAGGACCGGCGGCTCACACTGCAATGATGGATGAGGAAGTGGTGAAGAAGAGGAAGTGGCTGTCACGCGAGAAATTCATGGACCTCATTGGAGCCACGAATCTTATACCGGGACCTAACTCCACTGAACTCGCGATTCATCTTGGTTTTGACAGGGGAGGACTTGCAGGGCTTTTCATAGCGGGCATATCCTTCATACTTCCAGCCATGGTTATTGTACTCTTTTTCGCCTGGATGTATGTGTCATTCGGTTCTCTTCCTGAGCTTACCGGAGCACTGTATGGTATCAAGGCGGTAATCATGGCAATAATACTCCAGGCCCTTTACAGGCTTGGCAAGTCAGTCATAAAGGGCTGGCTCGCTGCTGCCTTCGCGGTCGTGGTTGTTGGACTTTCACTTTACGGGGTGAAGGAGATTCCTCTCCTTCTGATGGCCGGTATCGCAATGCTTGTCATAAGAAACAGCGGCCTCGTGAAGGGTAAGCTGTTCTCACTGTGGTACATGCCGCTGGCGAGCATCACAGCTGCAATTCCAAAGCCACAGGGAAATATGGAGGTGTCCGGTATATTCCTCACCTTCCTTAAGATAGGCTCGGTCCTTTATGGAAGCGGATATGTGCTTATCGCATTCCTGAGGTCTGAGTTCGTTGACAATTTTGGAGTGATAACCAGCCAGCAGCTGCTTGACGCGGTTGCTGTAGGACAGTTCACTCCAGGCCCGGTGTTTACCACGGCAACATTCGTCGGCTACCTTATCCAGGGTATCCCAGGCGCCATAGCCGGCACAATAGGTATATTCCTGCCTTCGTTCCTTCTTGTATGGCTGCTGAACCCTGTGATACCGAAGCTCAGGTCATCTAAGGTATTTTCTGCCATCCTTGACGGGGTGAACATAGCTTCTATGGGCCTGATGGCTTCAGTTACTATTAAGCTTGGAATGGAATCAATAGTGGATCCGCTGACGATAGTACTTTTTGCAGCGTCATTTGCGGTGCTCATGAAGACAAAGCTTAATTCAGCATGGCTGATACTGGCAGGCGGCCTTATTGGTTATGCGGCGCAGTTGATATAGGAGATAATGATGGAACTTTTTGAAGTCATGGAATACCTTAAGTCAAAGGGGAATGATGCCACGAAGAAGATATATATTTCCCATGGGGCGAAGGAGCCATTGTTTGGAGTCAAGACAGGAGACCTGAAGGAAATCGTCAGGAAGGTAAATAAGGACCATGAGCTTGCACTCGAGCTATATGGTTCGGGCAATTCGGACGCCATGTACCTGGCCGGGCAGATAGCTGATGCTTCGAGGATGGATATGGAGACCCTGGATATTTGGGTTGGAAAGGCATACTGGAACATGCTGTCAGAAAGGTGTGTTTCACTGGTTGCGGCAAAGTCACCATTTGGCCTTGAGGCTGCAAGGAAGTGGATAGTAAGCGATGACGAGATGACTGCCTGTGCAGGGTACGGGACGCTATCCACAATGTTCTCCTTTATGCCTGACGATGCCTTTGACCTTGATGAGATAAGGAGAATTGTGGATGACGCGGCTGGAAGGATTCAAAATGAAGGGGTGCATCTGCAGAATGCCATGAAGAACTTCCTAATCCTGACCGGACTTTACATCGCTCCGCTCTATGATTACGTGCTGACAGCAAGTGAAAATATCGGAAGGATCAAGCCGGCGATACCGGAAAATAACTGCAACATCCAGACCGTGACGGATTATCTGGTAAGATACAGAGACAGGGTTGGAAAGAAGAACAAAAGCATGAAAAAATGAAAGGAGCCCATGGCATGTGCCATGGGCTCCTGTAAATTATCCAAGCTTCATGTCTCCGAACTTGATATGTCCCTTCTTCCTCATGATCTCGGAAAATATGAGTGTAAGAACCGCCGGCAGTATGAAATGCATGAGGGCTATAAGCAGGAGGGTCCTTGAACTTGACCCCATTGCGTCGATTGTTGCGAACTGCCCGACGAGTCCTGAGGTCCCCATTCCAGCACCTAGCTTCGTACCCTCCATCCTGAAGACGTAGCTTGCCACCGGTCCGAGTATTGCGGCTGACAGGGTAGGGGGTATCCATATCTTGGGATTCCTTATGATGTTCGGGATCTGCAGCATAGAAGTGCCCAGCCCCTGGGATATTAGGCCGCCAAATCCGTTCTCCCTGAATGAAGCTACAGCGAATCCCACCATCTGGCAGGCACAGCCTACTGTGCTTGCTCCTGCAGCAATGCCTGAAAGGCCCAGGGAAACCGCAAGTGCTGCTGAGCTGATTGGCAGTGTAAGGACTATTCCCATTATGGTCGATACCAGTATTCCCATCGGTATGGGCTGGAGCTCCGTAGCAAGGTTCACGAGGTTGCCTACAAATGTCATGAATGATGCGATGTAGGGTGCTATGTAGTTTCCTATCAGTCCGCCGGCAACTATGACTGACAAAGGTACAAGGACTATGTCAACATTTGTCTTTCCTGCAATCCTCTTCGACAGCTCCGCTCCGGCAAGGGCGGCAACGAATGCACCCACAGGCTCCCCGATCCTGATAAGGGCTGCGCCATCTACGAACCGCACGGTTCCTGCACCTATGGCACCTGTAACAGCTGAGGCGAAGATCCCAAGAGGAGGCGCTCCAACGCTGTAGGCAACTGCCACACCTATTGCCGGACCCATCAGGTCCTGTGCGATGGTACCGAAGTTTACCATGAAGGGTATCCCAAGTATCTTTCCGATCTGGGAGACTATGAGTCCTATGAGAAGTGATGAAAAGAGCCCGAGGGCCATTCCATTGAGTACCTTGACCAGGTATCCCCTGATATCAGGAACCCTGCTTGTCTTCTTAGCCATGAGATCCTCCTTTTGCCCTTTGGGCGAGTGATTCCCTATGGGTTAAGGATATTTTATTTTAATGCCAATATCAATGGTCATTTGATCTTCCCCATAAAAACAGCTGAGATGAATTCTTTATGCTTATCATAACCACATCGGTCCTGATAGTAGGAATTCATCCCAGCCTTGGTATGGTGTTTAGTGTACTAATCAATGTACACTCCTTTCTTTTCGGTTACCTCTGTTGCAGACTCTGAGCGTTCAACACCTATGGCAACTTGTGCCTTTTGTTATCTCAGGATATGCAGTTTTGGTTAACCATTGAAGATGTCCTGCTACAGTATCTTGAATCTTCTGTGCATTTGCAACATATCTGCTTTTTCAAGGCCTATATGTCTAACACGTGCGGTTTGGGTTTTGGTCTTTGATGGTTTTGGTCATCTTGTCTTGATGGTTAAATGTCACTTTCTCGATGGTTTTTGGTCATCTTGTAATAGTGGTTTAGTCATCTTGGTTTGATGGTCTTGATCATCTTGGTAGTTGGTTTGTCTTGGTTTGGTTTACCGCAGGTTTTTCAATGCCAGCCATTTTCAAAATGTTCTATTCTCGAATTGTATTAGAACTTCTTCTTGTATGTATTATATGATATGGGGGTTTTTTGGGCAAATGATGAATTAACTGAAAAATCTGATAACGCGCACGTGGGTATCTGATGCTTCCTCAAACTTGCCCATACTCGTTAATGCTCCGTTTTTCGTTGTGGACTTTTTTATCAATCATATATATTTATAGGTTTACCAGGTACGCTTTTGGTCGAATATGAGGTATATGTTGTGCTGTAAAATGAGTACAGCTATATAATATGTGGATGATTTTGTGGGATTTGTTTATCTTATTAAACAGTTATTGTGTCAGGTTTTTGTTCGGGATCGGTTTTACTTTAGCCAATTCAGCCATATGACATAATTTTCATGTTTGGCTGAAAGTCTATTGACACCTGACATGTTAAAAAATATACTAGTAGTTGCGGTCAAAATCATTGGACCGCAGCGCAATAATAGTATATTCGGAGGATTTATGGAAGACAGGATTCAGAAGGTAAAAGTGGTAGTTGCAGATCCGTCGGCATTGGGACTTTTCGGCCTTGCCATGGTAACATTGGTGGCGTCATCGCAGAAGCTTGGACTTACACATGGCACATCGCTTGTGATTCCCTGGGCGATATTCCTTGGCGCATGCGCACAGCTTTACGCAAGCATCATGGATGGCAAGCACAACAACACATTCGGCATGACGGCGTTCGGAGGATATGCATTCTTCTGGCTTGGAGTGGCGATGACCTGGCTCGTTCAGGCAGGTTTCTTCGGTGAGGCACTGAAGGCAGCAGCAGATCCAAGGCAGCTTGGTGTAGCATTCCTTGGCTATCTCATTTTCTCTGTATTCATGACAGTAGGTGCCATGGAGACCCACAAGGTACTGTTCACCATATTCTGTCTCATAGACCTCCTTTTCATAGGACTTACACTCTCGTCATTCGGAATCATGCACGAGTTCACACATGGGCTTGCTGCATGGTCAGAGCTTGGAATAGCCCTGCTTTCATTCTACGGAGCAGCAGCTGCGGTACTCAACGTACATTTTGGCAAGCTGGTCCTTCCTGTAGGAAAGCCTTTCGGGATATTCAAGTAGTATTTAACAGCATAATCTGGATATTTGACAGCGCGGCTTAGCCGGGCTGTCTTTTCAATTTTTGATTCACTTTATCACAAAGCGGATCCATATCGATGCTGTTTCCTTGAAGATTAATCCATGCAGGATATTTCCTTGCCTGGTGTAATTGTTCGAACAGCAGGTTAGGCTGAAATCACTTTTGGATAGATATACCAATTCCTCTGGTAATCAAATTGATTATAATCATTAGTAGATGATTATAAAATTGGAAGGAAGTTCAGGAGGTGCCTAAATGTTCGTTGAAAACCAAACCACCGAGTTCAAACGAGAATTTACAGACAATACAAGGAAGACAGTAATTGCCTTTGCAAACACTGACGGGGGGAGGCTTATCATTGGTGTCGAGGATGACGGTACTCCATGCGGAGTAGATGATCCTGATGGCACAATGCAGAAACTTACAAGTGCAATTCGGGATTCAATTAAGCCGGATGTGACTCTTTTTACTGCCTGCAGCTTTCTAACAGTTGAAGGGAAAACATTAGTGTCATTAGATATTCAGCGCGGAACATCAAGGCCATATTATCTTGCCGGGAAAGGAATCCGTCCTGAAGGTGTGTATATAAGGCAGGGTACCTCTACGGTGCCTGCATCTGAAACAGCCATACTCGGGATGATCAGGGAGACAAGTGGCGACTGCTACGAGAATGCCAGATCCCTTAATCAGCTGCTTACATTCGAAAAGGCAAGTGTCTTTTTAAGAAGAGGGGACTTGAATTCAGGGATGCTCAAAAGCGTACGCTTGGCATTATCGGTGAAGATGGGACCTATACCAATTTGGGTCTTCTCCTATCGCAACAGTGCACGCATACAACAAAAATTGCAGTATTTGAAGGCGGCACCAAAAATGTGTTCAGGGACAGGATAGAGCTTACCGGTTCGCTCCTTGGTCAGCTTGAGGAGGCTTATTCCTTCATAGAACGGTATAACCGCACCAGAGCTGAGTTTCAGGGACTTGAACGTATTGACATGAGGGATTATCCTCCTGAGGCCATTAGGGAAGCGCTGCTCAATGCCATAGTGCACAGGGAATATTCTTACAGAGGATCAATACTTATCAGTATTTTCGATAACAGAATTGAGTTTGTTACAATCGGAGGTCTGGTCAACGGGATAACGATAGAGGACATCATGCTGGGTGTCTCGGTCCCAAGAAATGAGCATCTTGCAGGTATCTTCGACCTGTTAAAGCTTATAGAGGCTTACGGGACAGGGATATTGAAGATCAATGACAGTTATGGACAGAGTTCAGCCAAACCCAAGATTTCTGTGTCAGACAACGCGTTCAAGATAATGCTGCCAAATACAAACATTAGAGAGAGTAATGAAATCGGGCAGAGTGTTGAGATCAAGAGAGTCCCAACGGTACTTGAAAAGCGAGAATCTGCAGTTTTAAGGATGCTTGATGAAACGGAATATGTAGTGCGAAAGGATGTCCAGGAAGCCCTCCTTGTATCACAGGCTACCGCGATCCTCCTTCTCCGCGAGATGACCGACAAGGGCCTGATTGTCAGGGAGGGCAGCGGCAAGTATCTCTGCTACAAGCTTAACGAAACTAAATGAGTGAAATGGCACTGCCGGTATATCAATACCTGCTCTGCCATTTTTTTCATGTTGATATGATATTTGGAGTCTGTTTTTTAAGGGTATATCTGTATCTTTATGGAGCTTTTCGGACTTTGGCTGCCATGAATATGCTTAAAAGTTAACAATTTATTATTTTTTGTGAAATAGGTTAAGTTTACAATAAAAGGAGGAGTTTTATTCGGGAAAAATATTGATTTTGCAGGACTTTCCGGGATTTAAAACATGGTATTTCAAACTACATTCAAGTTTTTTGTTAAAAGTCAGATTTGTAAACGTTGTATAATTATTGGGCAACTTGATATCTTCGATTGACAGGAATATAATTTACAAATGACAAAGGAGTCTATATGGACAAATCGTTGAAATCAATGGCTTTGAGAGTATTGTGGATCAATATGGCAGTGTCCTCCGTGTTAGCAATCATCATTGGCTTTTTTGCCGGATACCGGATGGGGCTGGTTTTTTTAATTGGAGGCATAGTGTCTTCAGTTAACTTCAGCCTGTCAGCATTCGTCGCCAGCTTTTCCGTAACGGGAAGGATATCCGGGCTATGGGGCGGCCTGTCGACATTTGCAAGGATTCTTGCTGTGGCTCTTGTTGGAGGTCTCCTGTTCAGGCTGGACAGGATGTATGTACTTGCATACATGGGCGGTTTTATCATGAACTTTGTCGCGCTGATCATCTACTCGTTAAAAATAAAGGATGAAAGGGAGTGAATCAATGGTTGAATTCTTGACCGCGGAACCGATTCTGGAGTTCGATCTGGCAGGTATTGGCTTGGTCATAACGCAGCCGATGCTTGTTACTACGGCTATTGTGCTTGTTTCCATGGTGGTCGTGTATTTTCTAACACGTGACCTTAAGGTCATACCAGAAAAGAAGAAGCAGGTGATAATGGAAACCGCCTACAACTTCATATACGGACTCGTAAGCGACAACATGGGTGAGAAGTTCATGTCCTTCGTGCCTTTCATCGGCTCGATAATCATGTTCCTTATACTTGTCAACTTCATCGGGCTCATAGGAATACAGCCGCCGACCACAAGCTTCTCGACAACGCTGGGACTGGGACTTACGTCATTTGTTGTCGTGCAGGCTACTGCCATCAGGAACGGAGGACTTGGAAACTATATAAAGTCATACTTCAAGCCTTACCCGTTCCTGTTCCCGATAACACTGCTGGACAGGCTGCTGCTTCCAGTATCTCTGAGCCTAAGGCTTTTCGGTAATGTGGTAGCTGCAACGACAGTAATGTCCCTGATCTATGGAGCGCTGCATGAGCTTAATTTTGTGGCTCAGCTGATCATACCGATACCGTTCCACATGTACTTTGATATTTTCGACGGCCTGATACAGGCAGTCATATTCACATTCCTCACTATGGTACAGATTAAGATAGTGAGCGATGAAGCATCAGGTCATCACGAATAATTGATTGGAGGAATCATTAAGTATGGAAAATTTAGCATTGGCAATGTCAGCACTCGGAGCCGCAATCGCGGTACTTGCAGGACTTGGAGCAGGAGTCTCGACAGGACTTTCAACAGGTAAGGCCGTTGAAGCCGTATCAAGGCAGCCTGAAGCAAGCTCGAAAATCATATCGGTACTCGTCATAGGTAACGCCTTCGCGGAGGCGACTGCCATATACGGACTGCTTGTGTCGATACTTCTCATATTCATAGGAGTGGCGTAGCATAAGGAGCTTAACGGGAGGCGATTAAATGAGCATACACTTGTCTGAGGTAATCGCGGCAGTTATCAATCTTGTGATATTCTACTTCTTCATGAAGAAGTTCTTTTTCAAGAAGCTGGAAGCTGTCATTACCGAGAGAAACAACATGATAAGGAAAAGCCTCGACCAGGCGGAAGCCGACAAGCTTGAGGCTGCAAAGACATTTGAGATAGCAAAGATCGAGGCTGAAAAAGCCAAGGAAACTGGAAAGGGCATAATCAAGGACTTCAAGACAAAGGCTGAGACACTCTATGACGAGATAGTTGATGAGGCCAGGCAGGAAGGAAAGCTCATCGTCAAGAGAGCTGAAATGGATGCCGACAGGGAGCTTGAGAATGCAAGGAAGGAAATGAGGGAAGAGGTCGTTGGCCTCGCAACCATCCTTTCAAAGAAGGTCCTCGGAGAGGAGATCACGGAGGAGGTCCACGAGAGGCTCGTGGATGAAGTCATACAGAAGGTAGGTGTATAGGAATGTACGAATACCTTGACAGACGATATGCCCAGGCCCTATATGATGTGGCCAGGCAGAAGGACTCCGTAGACAAATACATTAAGGACCTTGAAGAGATTGACGAGATGATACACAGCAACCCTGATATTGAGGGAGTAGTCAAGCATCCGGAGATACCCACAAAGGAGAAGAAGAAGTTCTTCATAAACATCCTTAAGGGAAAGGTTGATGAGGATCTCCTTACCTTTATTCTGCTTCTCATCGAGAAGGACAGGATACTGTTCCTGAAGGAGAAGATCAGGGAATTAAAGAAGATAGACCTTGAGAACAAGAACATAAAGATAGCTACGATAACAGTGGCTAAGCCGATCACCAAAAGGCAGAGGGCTGAGCTCACGGAGAAGCTTGAGAACAAGTACAATGTTAAGATAATCCTTGATGAGATAGTCGACGAATCAATAATCGGCGGCATGGTCATAAGGATAGGAGACAGTCTGATGGACGGTTCCATAAGGAAAAAGATGGAAGAAGTCAAGTCAGCTCTCCTTAAAAGGTTGAGGTGATGACATGAAGATAAAGCCGGAAGAGGTAGCCTCCATTATACGTCAGGAAATTGAACGGTTTGAAAAGAAGATGGAGACAGTTAACTCCGGAACGATAGTTCAGGTAGGTGACGGAATTGCCAGGGTATACGGACTTGAAGACTGCATGGAGGGTGAACTCCTTGAGTTTCCGGGTGGAGTCAAGGGAATGGCCCTTAACCTCGACTTTGACAATGTCGGATGCGTTCTCCTGGGAGCCTATGAAGACATCAAGGAAGGCGATATTGTAAGGAAGACAGACAAGATAGTTGAGGTCCCTGTTGGAGAGAACCTTATTGGCAGGGTCGTCAATTCACTTGGAGAGCCCATAGACGGAAAGGGCGAGATCATAGCCAAGGCATTCATGCCTATTGAAGTCCAGGCTCCCGGAGTAATAGACAGGAAGTCTGTTACTGTTCCCATGGAGACAGGGATCAAGGCCATAGATTCAATGGTTCCGATAGGACGCGGACAGAGGGAGCTCATCATAGGCGACAGGCAGACAGGAAAGACTGCAATCGCTGTCGATACGATCCTTAACCAGAAGGGCAAGAATGTCATATGTGTTTACGTCGCAATTGGACAGAAGCAGTCAACCGTAGCCAGCATCTACAGCATGCTGACCAAGGCCGGCGCAATGGACTACTCCATAATAGTATCATCCTCCGCTTCAGATTCCGCTCCGCTGCAGTACATAGCTCCATATGCGGGCTGCACCATGGCAGAGTATTTCATGAACAAGGGCAAGGATGTGCTTATCGTATATGATGACCTGTCGAAACATGCGGTAGCCTACAGGGCAATGTCGCTGCTTCTTCGAAGACCACCCGGAAGAGAGGCTTATCCTGGTGACGTATTCTATATCCACTCAAGGCTCCTTGAGAGGGCTGCAAGGCTTTCTGACGAGCTTGGAGGAGGATCCATTACAGCGCTTCCGATAATCGAGACCCTTGGCGGGGACGTTACATCATACATACCGACAAATGTCATCTCCATAACGGATGGACAGATATTCCTTGAATCAGACCTTTTCTATAACGGTATAAGGCCTGCAATAAATCCGGGTATATCGGTATCAAGGGTCGGTGGATCTGCCCAGACGAAGGCAATGAAGAAAGTATCAGGAAGGCTCAGGCTTGAACTTGCACAGTACAGGGAGCTCCTTTCATTCTCGCAGTTCGGAATCGAGCTCGACAGAGAAGCTTCCGGAAGGCTTGCAAAGGGTGAAAGGCTGTATGAGATCCTCAAGCAGCCGCAGTACAGCCCTCTCAAGTATGAGAAGGAAGTTCTGATTCTTTATGCTGCGATCAACGACAAGCTGAATGATATCGCGGTAAAGGACATCAAGCAGTTTGAGATTGAATTCTTTGAATATATGGATACATACCACAGGGACATTGCAGATTCAATAAGAAAAACCGGAGACCTCAGGAGCGATGTCATGGCTTCACTTGATGAGGCCATAGAAGACTTCAAAGCAAGCTATTTCAAGTAGACTGGAGGGATAAGAATGGCCGGTGCTAACATGATCTCCTTGCTGAAAAGGGCAAAGTCAGTAAGGAACATAAAGAAGATGACAAAGGCTATGGGACTTGTCGCCACCTCCAAATTCCAGAAGTGCAAGGTATATCTTTTCGCAAGCGACAAGCAGTTTGCAGCAATCAGCGGAATCAAGGACGATGTGGCCAGGGCAGACAAGTCCGAGGGCGGCATATTCCTTGGCAACGGCGGCAATGAGAGGACTCTGTACGTCGTGCTGAACTCAACCAAGGGCCTTTGCGGAGGTTACAACAACAACATGTTCTTTGCACTTATAGACAGGCTTAGAGAAAGAGGGGACCATCCCATGATCCTCACGACTGGTGGTAAAGGGCTGTCTATCCTTAAGAAGCTGAACATGGAACTTGAAATAGACACTATCAGCACCAAGGATGTACCTGACCCTGAAGAAGCCCAGAGATTTGCTGACAGGATACTTGAGATTTATGCAAAAGGCGAGGTCAATGAGGTCTGCCTGGTGTATACCAGATACATGTCGCAGGTCAAAAATGAGGTTTCAATAGAGAGAGTGCTTCCGTTCGAAGGAAGGGAAGAGGGCTGGGAGCTGAGGGATACTGAGTTCGAGTTCGAGCCTGGCATCGAGGAGCTTAAGGATAAGGTCTATTCCCTTTACTTAAGGGAAAAGTTCTATAATGTGCTTGTGCACGCCAAGGTGACTGAACACTCGATGAGGATGGGTGCAATGGATACTGCGAGAAAGAATGCTGATGAGCTTCTGGTCAAAGTTGAAAAGCAGTACAACAGGATGAGGCAGCAGACCATAACCCAGGAGCTTACTGAGATCATCGGTGGAGCCGAGGCTCAAATATAGGAGGATCAAATGGCTGACAATATTGGAAAAATCGTGAGGGTCATCGGACCTGTCATCGACATTCAGTTCAAATATGACCATCTTCCGAGGATAAACAATGCCCTTGAGATAAAGGCGGAAGATGGAAGGCTCGTATACTGCGAGGTCGAGCAGCATGCAGGCGATGACATAGTCAGAGCCATAGCCATGGAGCCGACTGAAGGCCTCAAGAGAGGCATGGAGGTATACGACATCGGTGCGCCAATCACCGTGCCTGTGGGCAAGGAAGTCCTTGGACGACTATTCAACGTCCTTGGTCATCCGATAGACAACAAGGGTGAGGTCTTCGCTGAGAAATATTACCCGATACACAGGCCTGCTCCAACATTCGAGCAGCAGAGCCTTGATACGGAGATGTTCGAGACCGGAATAAAGGTGATAGACCTTCTCGCACCATACCAGAAGGGCGGTAAGATAGGACTCTTCGGCGGAGCCGGAGTAGGAAAGACAGTCCTGATACAGGAACTCATCAACAACATAGCCAAAGAATCCGGTGGACTTTCCGTATTCACTGGCGTTGGGGAGAGAAGCAGGGAAGGAAACGACCTTTACAGGGAAATGCAGGAATCAGGTGTCATAGACAATACCGTTCTTGTATTCGGACAGATGAACGAGCCGCCCGGAGCGAGGATGAGGGTTGCCTTAACCGGACTTACAATGGCTGAGTACTTCAGGGACCAGGGCCAGGATGTGCTTCTGTTCATAGACAACATATTCAGATACACCCAGGCGGGCTCCGAGGTTTCGGCCCTGCTTGGAAGGATACCGTCAGCGGTTGGATACCAGCCGACACTTGCGACTGAAATGGGCGCCCTTCAGGAGAGGATAACCTCCACCAAGAGAGCTGCCATAACTTCAGTCCAGGCAGTATACGTACCTGCGGACGACCTTACTGACCCTGCACCTGCAACAACGTTCACTCACCTTGACGCGACTACAGTCCTATCAAGGAACATAGTGGAGCTAGGAATATATCCTGCTGTTGACCCGCTTACCTCAAGCTCAAGGATACTTGACCCGAGGATAGTAGGCCAGGAGCACTATGAGGTCGCTACAGAGGTAGTGAGGATACTCCAGAGATACAAGGAGCTTCAGGACATCATAGCCATACTCGGTATGGATGAGCTCGCGGACGAGGACAAGGCCGTGGTAAACAGGGCAAGAAGGATCCAGAGATTCCTCTCGCAGCCGTTTACCGTAGCTGAACAGTTCACGGGAATGAAGGGAAAGTTCGTAAAGGTAAAGGACACAATAAGAAGCTTCAGGGAGATACTTGAAGGCAAGTATGACAATCTTCCGGAATCCGCGTTCCTTTTCGCGGGATCCATCGAGGATGTCATAGCCAATGCCGAGAACATGAAGGCTTAAAAGGAGGTAACCATGAAGACATTCAAGCTCAGGATAGTAACCTCCAGAGGAAGGCTCGTGAAGACTGATGTGGAGAGCTTCAGCGGATATACCACCGAAGGCTCCTTCCAGATACTTCCCGACCACAGCCCGATAATAGCCATACTCAAGGACACTGATTTCACATACTCGGAAAACGGGGTTAAGAAGTCGATCCGCCTTGAGGGCGGCATCATGAAGTTCAAGGAGAACAGGCTAACAATAACAGCCGCACGGGGTGCGGCTGTATAAGATAAGGGTGGCAGTCATTAATTGGCTGCCACCCTTCTGCTATCAATATTCATATGCCGGATGATTCTTTGCGCTTCCTGAATATCGCCTTGGACAGGAAATAGTTCAGGATCACGATTATTATGCTTGCAGCGACCTTCACCAGTACGTCGCTCAATCCTGCAAGTTCGACAAAGATGTACATGATCGCAAGCTCAAGGACACCGGATGCTCCCCTTGAAGCATAGAACTGGACCGCCTGACGGAGCAGGTCACGAAAATTTCCTCCATGGCTCCTGAACACAAACCTCCTGTTGGTCACGAATGCGAAGAGCACTGCCCCGAACCAGGATATGGCTGTATTCAGCATCACCCTGTCAGGTCCCAAATAGGTTCTGCACAGGAAATAGAGTATATAGTTAACGAGAGTTGTCAGTACTCCGACAATAAGGTACATGACCTTTTCATTTTCAAGTATGTGTCTTCTAAAATCCAAGTCGTTAAGCTTCAAGTGAAATGTCCTCCAGGCTGCATTGTATAGGGAAATCAGCAGTCAGCAATGCTTATCTTTACCATCTGCAGTGCCTTAAGGACATCGCCGTGGTCCACCTGATGGAAGCTTGAATAATTTTCCCCTACTGACTTTACCTTCTTTGGGGTATCGATATATACGAGTCTGTCCGCTAACCTTGAGAACAGCTCTACTGAATCCTTCGGAAGTGCAGGGACAGCCAGGGTTATCGTTCCGGGATTCAGGGAACGAAGGTACCTGACGACGACCTTTGTCGTATAGCCTTTGGCAATTCCATCATCAACCAGGACCACATCCTTTCCTGCAAGGTCCGGCAGTACCGAGAATTCCTCATATATGGCGCTTCTCCTATGGACCTCTGCCTTGGCTTCATCCACGATGTTCAGGATGTCCCTTTCCTCAAGTCCCAGTTCCTTTGCAGCTTTCTCATCGAGCTCGTATTCACCGTTTGGGGATACAGCACCGAAGGAATGGTCAGGGCTTGCCGGAACAGTGAGCTTCCTTGCAAGCACCACATAGAGCTCCCTATCCAGGGCTATCGCTATGGGAGCAGCAACCTCAGCACCGCCTCTCGGTATGGCAATGATGACCGGGTCGGTAAGTTTCAGATCAAGTATCCTTGGCACAAGCAGCTTTCCTGCTGCCATCCTGTCTGTAAACATAAAAGCACCCCCTTGTATGGCTTAACATAACGTTACCACATTATACTGAGATGCCTCAAACTTTTTTTTGAACAATCGGGAAACATTGGTTTAACATTTGGGTTTGTAAGGATTTTGAATGTAATAAAACCGATTTTTAAGCATTGATGGCAGCACACCTAATAGTCCTTGGTGTTCAGATTCGGCCAGTGAAGGTATAATGATGAGGAAGCCATGTGTCACAGAAAGGAGCTGCATAATTTGGACCATATAGAAGCATTGGAATATATAAGGGAATCATTGAAGTTTGGAAGCATCCTCGGACTTGAAAGGATTGAAGGACTTCTCGAAAGGATGGACAATCCCCACAGGAAGCTTAAATATGTGCATGTTGCCGGAACAAACGGAAAGGGCTCAACAGTAGCCTTCATAAGTTCGATCCTCATGTCAGCCGGTTACAGGGTAGGTACATACACATCACCAAGCATAGAGAGATTCAATGAGAGGATAAGGGTAAATGGTGAGGATATCGAAAATGAAGCCCTTGCCAGGATAACATCAGATATCAGTGATCATATTGAGAGCATGGAGTCTGAAGGGCTTGAGAATCCCACTGAATTCGAGATCACCACAGCTCTTGCCTTCCAGTATTTTGTTGATAAAGCATGCGACATGGTTGTCCTTGAGGTTGGGCTAGGGGGAAGGCTCGATTCGACGAATGTCATAGAGTCACCAGAAGTATGCGTGATCACTACCATCGATTACGACCATATGGAAATATTGGGGAACACCCTGTCCCAGATAGCTTCTGAAAAGGCAGGGATAATAAAGCCTGGATCCGATGTAGTACTATATCCTCAGGATGAGGAGGCGGAAGAGGTAATACTCTCGAAGGCTGAAAGCCTTGGAGCAAGGGTCAGGAAGGCAGACTTTGATTTTATACATGTAATATCTTCAGATATATTCAGCCAGTCCTTTAACTACAAGGATTTATCAGGTCTTACCATAAGACTGGCAGGTTTGCACCAGACAAGGAATGCCTCAGTCGCGATTGAAGCAGCGATGCTCCTTAAGGAGAAGGGATGGGCAATAGATGAGGATGCAATAAGGAGAGGGCTTGAGTCAGCAAGATGGCCGGGAAGGTTTGAGCTCCTAAGTGAGGAGCCCATATTCATAGCTGATGGAGCCCATAATTCACAAGGCGTAAAAATCCTAAGGGAAAACCTTGAACAGCTTTTCCCGGACAGGAAGATTACCTTCATAATGGGGGTACTTGCTGACAAGGACTATTCTGAGATGATAAGTGAAATTGCACCAATCGCCCAGAGGTTCATTACAGTGGATGTCGACAACAAGAGGGCCCTTCCGAGTGAGGAGCTTGCTGATATCATTGAGGAAATGGACATTGAGGCAATAGCCGCCCATGATGTGCATGCCGGGATAAGGCTTGCCATGCTGCTTGCAGGCAGTGACGGGATTATCTGTTCCTTCGGTTCTCTATACTATGTCGGGAAGGTCAGGGAGTATTTCAATGAGGCAACATGAACAACAGGGAAAATATGAGGAGGTTTAGGTATGAGACCGCTGAAGCTCCTATTGGCTTTTATAGTCGCGTTTGCCGCTGTATCTGTTTGGATCTGGATGCCCAAGGACTTGGAGGGGAAGCTGCCTGAGAACCTGCCGAAGGAAGCGGTCATAGCTGACGGGATTGTCGTGGAAAGCAAGGAAGCCCTGTTCGATAACGGGAAGGGCTATGTGATAGTGGTTAGGAGCAGCATGGGATTTGACGAGACTATAAAGGCTATCGAGGATGAGTTTGAATCAAAGGGAATGGAATTTGAGAAGAACGGACCATCCGGATCAGAGGAAAGGTTCGCTTCTTTTGATGCAAAAATAGGAGACAGGCATGAAGCCATCGAGGTCATAGGAAATTCAAGTGGGGTCATTGTAAACCATGCGGTACATATGCTCGAATGGTTCATGAAATAGGAGAAGTCGAAGCGGTCCTTTAGGGTTGCTTCGACTTCTCCTTTTCAATCCTTGAAAGATATCGGTACATGCTGGCATCGGACATGGACAGCCTTTTGGCGACCTTGCCTACAGCACCTTTTACCATGAACGCACCCTTCTCTTCAAGACGTTTTACTATGTCCATTTTTTCCGTTTGATTCAGACGGTCTGATGGGACATGGTTTTTCCCTGAAAAATATTCATTGATCAGAAGTTCGGTAAGGTCCTCAATGTCTTCGTAGAAGGATTCCGGTTCCATATTCCTTGAGTCCTTAACCATATCTGCTTCCTGTGAGGCCGCTGATTCATGAGGTATACCAACAAGTGAAAAGAGCATCCTGCTTATCTCAAAGTAGCTGGAATCATCAATGTTGATGCATAGCATTCCAAGAAGCTTTCCACTTTCCTTTATAAAGTAGGTGGAGGACCTTAACTGCTTCTTCTCTTTGGTACAGCCAACATAGTCAGTAATGAAGTCATTATCCTTCCAAGTCCCCTCGTTGATGAATTTGACAGCGAGGTTTGTGAGGGGGGAACCTTCCTTCCTGCCGCTGATATGCCCGTTTGCTATTGCTGTTATGCAGTTCCTGCCGGCTCTTACATCCTGCAGGGCTACTTCACAATTCTTGGGAAGGACCTTTCCGAGAAATTCAACAAGGTTCCTGTACTCGTTCATAATGTCAGCCATTTTCTCACCTCTGTTCCTTATGACTCAAGGATACCATGGTCTCGGAGCCAGCTCAATAAAACACGAGGAAAAATGAGAATAAATTTTTAAAGTGATAAAAAATTATTGACTTGAGGGTTAATAAGAAACTACAATGTAGGCATAAACGAAAATAAAGTTTCGATGGGATTTCGAAAGAGATTCTGGAAATAAGATAATTTGGGAGGAAAGAAATGAAAAAGCAAGTAAGCACAACAAAAGCTCCTGCAGCTATCGGACCATACTCACAGGGAGTTGTCTCAACTGAGACAAAGACCGTGTATGTATCAGGACAGCTTCCGATCGACCCTGCAACAGGAACAATGCCGGAAGATGTCGCTGCACAGACAAGGCAGTCTCTCCTTAATCTCAAGGCTATACTTGAGGAGGCAGGATCATCAATGGAGAATGTCCTGAAGACAAACGTCTACCTTAAGGACATGAATGAATTTGCGAAGATGAATGCAGTATATGCTGAATTCTTCACAGAGCCATTCCCTGCAAGGGCTGCAGTAGAGGTGGCAAGGCTTCCTAAGGATGCTCTTGTTGAGATCGAGGCTGTCGCCATAACAAAATAAGTTCAATCTGAAGAAAATGCTGATATGGATATCAGCTGGATGAAATTACGACAAAAATAAAGGGATAGCCTTAAAACAGATGCTTCAGGCCTTACGCAGCAGGGCTACAGCTGCGTATAAGCGGATGCGAGAGGTAATACCGGTAACAGGGGGATTTATGAAACTTTCAGTTGGTAATACAATGCCTGATTTTGCAGTCAGCATGATCTGCAAGGGCGATATAAGCATGAAAGAGCTAGTCGGAGGAACCCCGACTGCGGTATATTTTCTGAGATATGCTGGCTGTACGCTATGTCAGCTGGATATGATCACAATACATGAGGAGTACTCGAAACTTCTAGAAGCCGGAGCAAAGGCTCTGGTGGTGATCCAGTCACCTGCGGAGAAGCTTAAGGATGCGGACTTTGCCTATGACATAATCTGCGACCCATCAATGGCTCTTTACAAGGAGCTTGAGATAGCAGCCGCTCCATCTGTCGAGGTCCTGATTGGTGGCAGTACGATGGAGAAGATCGAGAGATCCAAAGCCAGGGGATTTGTACATGGGGAATACGAAGGTGAGGAGCTTCAGCTTCCTGCAGTATTCATAGTGGACAAGGACCTGAAGGTCATCTACTCAAGGTATGCGAAGGACCTCAGTGATATTCCGGATATGGATGAAGTCTGTAATGTGATAAGGCAAAATGCCTGACCCATGAACAGGGATTTCCCTGCAGCTCAAAACTGCAGGGAATTTTCATATTCTGCAAAATTGTAATGAATGATTATTTCATGATGATGTGGAAATTTCTTCAAATAATTGCTAATGTAGTATTGTAGAGCTTTAATAATCAAGGTCAAGGATTATTTACGTAAAAGTAAAAAAATTCTGGCATAAGTAATGATGTTAAGTTGCTTTATTATTAAAGTGTGTTATAATCGGTATACTAAAGGAGCGATTGTTGTGAAGAATGATGATATTTTCAAGGAAATACTTACACTGGATGTGAAGAAGACTGGCGGTAATGAAGCCAAGATAGTGGAGCTTTACGACAAGTTCCACGAGCATTCCAACATCCTGTATGATTTTGTGCTGATATTCAGTGACTTTATGAGCAAAAAGAAGGATTACGGGACTGGCGATGACATGTCCATGAATGAAGCGCATGTGCTTGCTGATATCGTCGACAATCCCGGAATCACAGTGACTGAGCTTGCAAAGCTCTGGTCAAAGACTACAAGTGCGCTTTCCCAGACAGTGAGGAAGCTTATCAACAGGGATATGATCTACGGGGTGAATTCCAAGGAGGATGCCAAGGTATTCATGCTTTATCCTACCCAGAAGGCTTTTGAATTCAACATAGCCCACAAGGAGTATGATGTCATTGACACTATAAAGACCGACAAGAGGCTGATGAGAAAATTCAATCCTGATGAGCTTGCGATATTCTTCAACGTGATGAAGGAATATTCGAACATACTCCACAGCGTGAAGGCAAAAGAGACTCATAGCAAGGAATAGCTGCGCTGTCCAAAGTCGATAAAACAGTACATGGTAAAGCTTCACCCGCCATCTGCACAGAGTCGTGTGCAGATGGCGGGCGTTTTGCAACCAGAATTATCATGATTTAAGACAAGGACCTGAAATGAAAGGATTGTTGCCATATGGATATCTTAAAGCTCGTGTTAACCTTTGCCTGCATCGTCGTCATTATGCGGTTTGGAAAGCCGCTGTATGTCTCCATTGTCGGAGGTATGATTGCTGTAATACTCCTGTACCTCATCAATCCGTTCACTTCAGTCCAGATGATCGTGAAGGGGGCGATAAGCACACCCACCATCAATATGGTGCTCGCGTTCTACTCAATAACATTCCTCCAAAGGATGATGGAGAAGAGAGGACATCTCTTGCTAGCAGAGAGGTCGCTTAGCAATCTCTTCAACAGCAGGAGGGTCAATGCGATGGTCGCCCCTTTCGTCATCGGCCTTCTGCCATCAGCCGGAGCAGTGCTCATAGCATCACCGATCGTGGACAATGCCGGTGGCGAGAGCCTTACAAGGGAGGAGAAGACCTTTGTGACGAGTTACTTCAGGCATATTTCAGAATCATTCCTTCCAACCTATTCATCGATAATTCTTGCCCTTAACCTTTCAGGAGTAGACATGACTGCATTCGTAATTGCCATGCTTCCGATGGTTGCTGCACTCTTCACGCTTGGTTACTTCAGATATGTAAGGAAGATTCCGAAGGGAACTGGAGTTGATAAGGGAAGTGACAAATCATCTGATGTCAGGAACCTCATGATAAGCCTCTGGCCGATAGTTCTAACGATTGCCATCATCCTCATATTCAAGCCTGCTGTGCACCTTGCCGTAATTCCTGTCATCATACTTTCTGTAGTCATAAACAGGTTCACGTGGAGTGAAATCAGACCGATGTTCATTTCTGCCATTGAGAGGAAGCTCATATTCACTACCATACTCATAATGAGCTTCAAGGAGCTCATAACCTATACCGGTGTGATTGAGCGCCTTCCAGGTTATTTCAACAGCTTCCCGATACCTTCACCTGTAATATTCGCGCTGATATTCTTCTTTGGTACGCTGGTTGCCGGTTCTCAGGCCATAATAGCACTGACCATGCCTCTGGCATTCGCCTCTGTAGCAGGTGGTGGAGTTGCCCTCATGGTCCTTCTCATGTGCATGACTTACATCGCAATGCAGGTATCCCCGACCCATATATGCCTTGCCATAGTAACCGAGGATTTCGGGACTTCGTTCATTGCTCTGGTCAGGCACACTATGCCGATCCTCATATCGTTCGCTGTCATAAGCTCACTCTACAGCTACGGGCTGTTCCTTTTCCAGTAGCGGCGGACTGGAGTATCATGGGAGCAGTAGTACATGTGGTATCCGGATTTCTCGGATCAGGTAAGACCACGCTAATAAGGCATCTTATGGAAGGACCTTTTAAGGATAAAAGCATTGCGATCATAGAGAATGAGTTCGGTGAGATTGGCATTGACGGAGAGATACTTAAGCGGAGCGGAACCAGGGTCAGGGAAATAAGCTCTGGCTGTATCTGCTGCTCGCTGTCAGGAGACTTCAGGATTGCATTAAGGGAGATAGCTGACCAGTATTCACCTGAGGTCATAATAATTGAGCCATCAGGGGTCGCCAGGGCTTCTGATATAGTGGACGTATGCAAAACATCAGGGTCAGGGATAATACCCGGCAGTGTAATAACCGTAATAGATACCAGGAAGTATTTCAGCCAGCTTAGAAACTTCAGAGGATTCTACAGAGACCAGATAGCAAGTGCGGGCACGGTACTTCTTACAAGGACAGGTGAAGCTGGTGAAGTCAGGACCCGATTGGTTGAGGTTGACATATCATCAATAACTCCAGGTGCTGATATCATCTCCGATTTGGAAGATAATCTTTTGATGAAGGCACTTGATGGTGAAATCGTAAGAGTGAAAGGCATCTTACTGGAGAAGGACTGCAATTCCCTTAAGGTTGACTGCATTGAAGATGAAAACATGGTTGAGATGATTGATTCAGCTGATACTGGCGAGATATGCTTTATCGGGAAATATCTGAAGCGGGACAATATCTTGAGATTCATGGAAGATGGGAACTCATGAGGACTCCGGTATTCGTGATGGCAGGCTTCCTGGACTCAGGAAAGACGACTCTTGCAAGGGAAGTACTGAAGAGGTCAGGAAAACCTGAGGAATGGTTGATAATTGTCTGCGAGCACGGTGATGAGGATTACGGCAATGAGTATGAGACTGTAAGCATCGAGGCGATGGAGGACCTTGATTCCAGATTTTTTGAGCATATTATTGAAAGATATCCGGAAAGGAAAGTTCTTCTTGAATATAACGGAACGTGGCCGCTTACAAGCCTTTACCAGATAGGGCTACCTCCTGGCATGGTGATACAGAATGTCACTTATGTGCTTGATGGATCAACATCCGAGGCCTACATAAGGAACATGGGTCCAATGCTGCTGGAGCAGATGAACTTTGCTGACTGTTTCTCATTTACGAAAGGCTATCCCGAAGAGAAGGTCATATGGCTTCTGAAGCAGCTGAACCAGAGAGCCGCAATGGAAGATACCGATTCTGTGGAAGGTATGGGAAGGATTGCCGAAGGCTTCAGGGAATACAGGGTAAGGACTTTAAGGGATTGGATATCCATTTCAATGATCATCACTTCCATCTGCATAATGGCTTACCACTATGTTAACAGTTTCTGAACTCGCTATACATTCCAAATCCATTGATTTAGAATGTACATAGGGGACCTGCATGGCAGGTCAATCAAAATAAAGGGGCTGAAAAAATGGCAAATGTAGTGTTTTACAGATGTGAAGTATGCGGAAACATGGTAGCTCTGATCAAGAATGGCGGAGGTACACTTGTATGCTGCGGACAGGACATGAAGAAGCTTGAAGCGAATTCGACTGATGCAGCTACAGAGAAGCATGTTCCGGTAGTTGTGAAGGAAGATGGCAAAATCAAGGTAACTGTAGGTTCCACTATCCATCCAATGCTCGATGCCCACTATATCGAGTGGATCGCTCTGGATACCGGAGACAGGCTGCAGATCGCATATCTGAAGCCAGGAATGGAGCCAAAGGCTGAATTCGAAGATGCTGCTGCAGGTACTGTATATGAGTACTGTAATCTGCATGGACTCTGGAAGGCTGATATCTAACATGATCAAGATCCTGATTAGTCAGGGTCTTTTTTTATGCGTCAAATGTTGTGGTGAGATTTATATGCAATCTTATTTATCAACTGGATAATTAAGTAGATACATAAAAAATATTGTGAAGAGCATTCGCTCATTAAGATGCTGGTGCACAAGTATTTATGGAATGAAGCGGAATTGTATATGTGGAAGTTAGCCAAGTTGTATAGATTAGATTCAACTAAACACTTAGATACTGCTAATTGTATCGCATTAACAAAATGATTAAATCGCATCGAAAAATTGTTTGGAGAAACGGTTGACATCAATTGTAAAGGATTGTAGAATAAGTTCAGTAGTTAAATAGTTAAACAGCTTAATAATAGTAAGCTGAAACAATTAAGAGTGATTACAATTATAATTTTACATCGAGTATATGAAAGGTGTGATTATTAGTAATACATTATTCAGTGGGGTCTATAGTTATACAGTAGACTGCTCCATGGGTGTTTTAACGAAAAACCAGTAAAGATATTCAAAGCAATGATTCTAGATATTTGCTAATCTTTATACTGCTACGTAACTTATGGGCAAAAATACTTGTTTGGAATTACTCACAGAAGTAATGGTTGGAATGATTGGTAGGCACATATAATGCCAACTAAAAGGAGCTGATTTGGGAAAGAACCTAATAATAGATTGAAGCCATGATATCTTATTGTATCGGGCTTCTCAGAAGGTGCCGCCATCGTAATATAAAACGGAAAGCTGGCACGTAATAAAGTCAAGGGAGTGTAAAAAATGAAATATGATTTCGAGACAATAATAAAAAGAGCCAATACAGGCTCAGCAAAGTACGAACAGATGAAAGGATGGAACCCAAATGTGAGTGAGGATATAGTTCCATTTTCTGTAGCAGATATGGAATTGAAAAATGCTCCGGAAATTATCGAAGGACTAAAAAAGTACATTGATTCAACGATACTAGTACCCTGGAACAT
>NZ_AXUN02000004.1 GCF_000495435.3 Youngiibacter fragilis 232.1
AGTTTTCGGGAATCCAGGTTGCAAGTCCTTCAAGTGTCGTGCCCGGCTTCACGCCCTCATCCTTCGAAATTGTTACAATTCCTTTCCTTGTGCTCACATCAACCGGAACTATCTCATCATCGAACGCCCCGAGCTCCATAGCCTTAGCGGCCTTCATCTGGCTGGAATAGGCAAACCTGTCCTGTTCATCACGGCTGATACCGTATTTTTCAGCAAGTCTTTCAGCTGTCATCCCCATTCCCTCAAGAAGGTCAGACAGAAGGTCATCAATAGTGTCCTTCCCCATCCTCAGTCCTTTGCGGGCGTTTCTTATTATGTAGGGGATCCTTGTCATGTTCTCCATGCCCCCCGCAAGCATGATATCGGCCTCCCCGGCCTTTATCATAGTTGCTGCAAGGGATACGCTCTTTATGCTTGATGCGCAGTTCTTGTTTGCAGTGAAGGCCGGCACCTCTATTGGTATACCGGCATCAAGCGCCGCCTCCCTTGCAGGATTTCCCTTAGGGTCAGTTCCGCTGATATTCCCGATTATGACCTCATCGATTATCCTCGGGTCTATTCCAGCCCTTCTGATAGTTTCCCTTAAGCTCACTGCTCCAAGAGTCTTTGCCTGCACATCAGAAAAAGAACCCATGAAGCTCCCTATCGGTGTCCTTGAAGCAATTACAATTACAACATCCCTCATTACCCTGCCTCCTCGCTAAAATCCTACTATTTTTCATCGAAATAAATAATAGACTCAATTCTTTAAACCAATTGATTATACTCTTATAAATAATGTAAGGTACCGGATATCATTTTTAAGTTACCCACATTTTCACCAATACGATTCTGCTATCATTGGTAAAAGCAAATCAGATAACAAGATTTGAATCCAATACCTTACATCACATTTCTTGAGTTTGTCAGCTAATTAATCTGTATTAATTAATTTTAAATCGCCTGTTCATTTGTGAGGGTTGATTTAATTATCTGTTTTCCTTTCTCAGTTACTTCCAGACGTCTCTTGTACATTCCTCGTTCTATGACGTACCCCTGTCTAGTAAGATGTGAACATATTGATGACATACGCATAGATTTAATACCATTGTTTTTTACAAATGCAGCCTGTTCTTCAGCACCTTTTTCAGCAACTTTGAGCAGTTCAACGTAAAGTGGAGTGAGGTTAACTTTCGCTAGAGTTTCATCCATTCCGCTAAGTTTTGGAAGGACAGCAATACCCTTATCTGTGATAGAGAATGAATAGAATTTGCTCCCACTAAGACCTTCGCGGACAATATATCCCCCTCGATCAAGCCTTTCAATTGATGCTCCACTGATTTTAGAGTCAACGCCCATTGCATCGGTCAAGTCAGACATATAACAATGCCCCAAGCGAATCATTTCAAGAATCTTAGTGTCAAAATCATTTAGCTCAATCTTCTCCCTGTTTGTTTCAGTAGGTATTCTCTCCCAGCTGGAAGCGCCATAATATTTAGGTTTTTCAGTAAGTGTTGCACCAACTGCTACAACCAGAGTGATTAGGAATCCTAAAGTAGCAAGGTATATATAATTGTTGATTATAAATATTTTTAGTATGTCGCCTAGAAGAGTTAGCACAAACATGCTGCTCATTCCTGCCACTGCTCCCCAAAGAGCACCCCGGGTATTGAATCTTGGCCAGAACGCTCCAAGACCAAGGAGAATAGCTGGAGGTACAAGCCAACAATTTGCAAAAGCGAAGATGTAAGTAGGTCCACCCGGCAGCAAGCATATAACCCAGGTAAGTATGCCAATAAGAACCATAATGATTTTAGATGCAATAAGCGTTTTCTTTGGATCAGCATTTTTATTGATCAAACGTTGGTAAATATCACGGGTTCCAACTGCTGTGGCTCCCAATGCAGCTGTTGAAGCAGTTGATATTGAGGCCGCTACTGCTCCTATAACGAAGAATGATCCTAGTATAGGAACAAAAGTGGATGCAATCAAACCATATGCCCCGGTATGTATCAATTTTCCACCAAGACCTGCAAGTACAAATTTATCCTTCATGAATGCTCCAGCATATGCCCCTATTAATCCAAGTGGAACAAGGAATATGACAAGAAGCACTATTGTTGCAAGGATGAATGAGTTTCGAGCAACCTTTTCGCTTCGGCAGTTTGCAATCTTCATCCAGTAATAGTTATTGCCCCATACTAGTGCTGCTGCAAAAAGGATAACGAAGTTAAGTATTGAAGGATACGTTAATGCAGTTCCTTTTATTGCAAGTCCTGATATTCCATTTTGGACAAAATTATTATTCATCCAATTAGCATTGATAGCTTCAAATCCGCCATATTTTCTCATTAGGAGAAAAATTAGAAGCGGAATCGCTATTGTACCAATTACAACTTGAAAGAAGTCGGTAAGTGTAGTTGCCCAGAGACCTGATATAAAGGTAAATGATATTATTATAAGAAATATTACCCCTATAACAATCGTGCTATCCCAGCCAGTATATCCCGAGATAGTATTCGCGCAGGATACGATGTTATTAGCAAGAATTCCAGCCATACCTATGACACTAGTGATTGATACAACAGAACGTACAGTACCGTCATATCTCATTTCAAGATATTCAGGTAAGGTTTGCGAACCACAGCGACGAATAAACTTAGCATATATTAGTGCAAAGAACAGGAGTCCACATACTGTGTAAATGAAACTCCACAGGAATGAGGCCTTAAATCCATTCAAAACAGTAAAGCCAGGTGCAAGAGCAATAGATGTCCCCGCAAATCCAATTGCAGCTATACCCATCATGTTAACAGGAGTTGAAATCTCACGACCAGCAAGGATATAATCTGATGAATCTGAAACCCATTTTCTGCTATAGATTCCCATGCCTACCAGAATCGCTGCAAAAATAATGAACATAATTAAGAATACAACAGTCGATGTCATTTTTTTCCTCCCTCTAAGATATTATTATCACTCAAGATTTCACTTTGATTTTTAGTCTTCCAGGAAAGCAACAACCCTAGACCAGCCTGCACTTGCTCCTTTAATTTTTATAGGCAGACAGCTTACCTGAAACCCGAATAGTGGCAGACTTTCAAGATTAGTAAGTTTCTCAAGATGGCAGTATGCCTTCTCAGCACCAGCTCTGTGCCCTTCCCAGATTACATCCTTATTCCCTGTCTCGTCGAACTCTTTCCCAATGAATGGAAGTGGAACATCCCAGCTCCATCCATCTGTTCCTACAACATGTACTCCGTGGTCGATGAGCCATAGTGTTGCCTCTTTACTTACACCGCACCCAGCAACAAGATATTCTGCCTTTCCCCATCTGGCAGATGCTCCGGTATTCAGAAGAACTATATCCCCTTCTTTTAGCGTATAGCCTATTTTTTCGAAGTATTCCTCAAAATCCTTTGCCATAACTTTATATCCGTCAGGCTTATCTCGAAAATCCACCTTAACGCCATTCCCAATACACCATTCTAGTGGGACCTGGTCAATTGTCCATGCAGGTTCACCTCCGTTCATTGTAGGATAAAAGTGGTATGGTGCATCAAGATGAGTTCCAGCATGTGTACAGACATCCAGGAAATCAATTGCCCAACCATTTCCATCAGGCAGGTCATCTTTAGTCGCATTACCAAAAAAACTAGCCATCTGTTCAGCTGTTTCCTTATGGTTGAAATATCGGATTTTCGGTATCTGTATAGGAGGATCACTCGGCAATCCATCTTCTAGAGCTATGCTTAAATCATATATTTTCATAATAATATTTCTCCTTTAACCGAAAGAATGTTTATTTATTACCCAGCAATCATGTCCAGTTAGATACCATCTGGGTTCAAATTCCTGTGCGAGCGACTTAAGTTTATTAAAGCTGTCATAGGCTGCATAATGGTTATAAATGACACTATTGAAAAGATATGGCATCATTTTATCTGGAGCAGGAGTTATATCAACAATTTCTCCTCCGAGAAGTTCCATTTTATTTAATTTAGGGAATAGGCTCACACCAAGATGTGGTATGTCTCCAGTAATGACATATCGACCTTCAGCAGTTGGAACCACTATTGCCATAGAGCCTGAAGTATGACCTGGGACTTTATATAGCTCTAATCCATTAGGAAGAATCATGTCTCCATCCAAGACATAGATGTCCTTAAGCTGTGCCAAATCCCCTGGAGTACGGGCATCAAAATCTTCTCTAATCTTCTGTGTAGGAAGAGGATTCAGTAAATTCAAATACTCATCCTTCTGAAAGTAGGTTTTAGCTTCTGGAAAAAGAAGAGCGCATCCCGCATGATCATTGTGGAGGTGAGTATAAACTACAGTGTCAATATCCTTTGGTGTTAATCCTTCCATTTCTAGCGCATTCAGCACAAAACTATTCCCGCCTTCTGCAGGACATCCACCCCATGCCTTTCCATCGATTATATGATCCTCATGAATGCCTGTATCCACCAGGACATTCTGCTTTCCATCTTGTAACAGAAATCCTGTATAAGGGAAATCAATAAGAAGGTCTGGATCTAATCCGGCAGTTAAGTTGCCTTTTGGGACGGTAATCTTTCCATAATAAAGCGATTTGATTTTCCAATTTCCCAAAACTATCCCTCCCTTTTATTTCAATGACAACATTTCTCTGGCATCATCTGGTGTCGCTACTTCATTTCCGTACTCCTTGATGATTCGTGCTGCTCGCTCTACGAATTGGGCGTTGGATGCAGCTAGTACCCCTTTGGAATAAAAGACATTATCTTCCATTCCTACTCTGATATGACCACCGAGTGCAATTGTTGCATACAAGATAGGCATGTGTCCACGGCCTATTCCAAATGCTGACCAAGTAGATCCCTCTGGTATAAGGCTCTTAAGGTATACAAGGTTTTCGACTGTTGCAGTTGTACCTCCTGCCGCACCTAATACAAGCTGATAATGCACTGGGGTCTTAAGCACACCCTTTTTGACATAATGCATAGCATTGTAAATGAAGCTTGAATCGAACACTTCAATTTCAGGTTTAACCCTGTATTCTTGCATAGTCAACCCCAGTTCCTCGAGGAATTTAGGGTGATTGATAAATAATGTCGAATTCATCCAGTTCATGCTTCCACAGTCATAAGAAGCCATCTCAGGTTGTATGCTCTTTAGGTGTGCTTGTCTTGTTTCATCTGTTGCATTCAGATCTCCTGAAGTAGTGCAATTGATAACGATGTCACACTTTTCACGAATTAACATCACCGTTTTTTCGAATAGCGACTTATCCATTGTGCCTTTGCCATCAGCATCCCTCATATGCAAATGAGCAATAGCAGCACCCGCCTTCCAACATTCATATACGTCATTTGAAATCTCTTCAGGCGTCATCGGTACATTTGGATTATCTGCTTTTGTAGGCCAAGCACCCGTTGTAGCTACAGTAATAATTGTCTTTGCCATCATTTTCCTCCTTCCTGATTATTGATTTGGACTCCATAGAATATATAGCAATATTTGTGCCAATTGATAATTAGTAGATAATGCTTGGTAATCAAGGATTTTGACAAGCAGCCGCAATTATATAGTGTATATTTTTGTTTACACTAAAATAATCCAAATCCAGCAAACCATTACTGTGGTAAGGTTTACAGGACGTGTATACCTTTGTTTACGTATATTTTTGTTTACAGTAAAACAACCTGTTCTCTTGAACAGGTTGCTTACTTAGATATTGTACTTTTTAATTTTTTTGTAAAGCATCATTCGTGAGATTCCTAAAGAGTCTGCAGCAACAGTCTTATTATTTCGACTGGTTTCCAGTGCTTTAATAATGATGTCCTTTTCGAGTTCAGCTTTTGCTACCCTCATAGTAATTCCATCTTTAAATGATTTGTTTTTTCCTTTTGAAATGTGCTTTGTTTCAAAGTAGTCCTTGAAGTGTTGCCACTCAAGAATTTGTCCACGAGCCATGTTCATCGCTCTTTCAATTACATTCTGGAGTTCCCTTACATTCCCAGGCCAATCGTACAGCATCAATTTTTCAATTGCTATTGGATTGATATCTTCAACAAGCATCCCTAGCTGATAATTCAACTTTTCGATTATATCCATGCATAATAGAGGGATATCCTCTCTTCTCTCACGCAATGGTGGAATTTTAATATTGACTACATTAAGCCTATAGAACAAATCACTTCTGAACTTATTACTCTCAACCATCTTCTTCAGATTAACATTTGAAGCCACAATAACTCTGACATTTATTGGAATTGGCTCTTTACCACCAACCTGCTCAATCTCTTTTTCCTGAAGACCTCTGAGCAGTTTGGGTTGAAGGTGCAATGGCATCTGGTTGATTTCATCTAAAAAAATCGAACCATTTTCAGCTAGTTGGAACTTACCTGCCTTACCACCTTTTCTCGCTCCGGTGAATGCACCATCGCAATATCCGAAAAATTCCGACTCAAGCAGTTCTGTAGGAATTGCTGCACAATTAATCTTAATGAGGGGAGCCTCTGTTCTGGGACTGAGATCATGTATTGCGTGTGCTACGAGTTCTTTCCCACAACCTGTTTCTCCCTCAATTAGCACTGTTGAATTTGTAAGTGCCGCTCTTTTGATGCTCTCCCTCAAATCAGCAATCAAGCTGCTCTTGCCAATTATGTTATTTACTGAATACTTTGCTCCATGAATCTTCCTAAGCTCTTTCTTATAGTATTCGATTTGGCTTGTCATGGTATTTACCTTTGTAGTAAATTCCTGCGCGCTTTTTAAGCCAGTGATAATTACATGAATAAATCCTGCTACAAGTTCACCATCTTTAATTATTGGATAATAAGACGTAAAAGCATCCTTTCCATTTCCAATTTTAACTTTCACACCATGTCCTATTACAGGCTCGCGTTTTTCCAGTGCTTCATAAATACCACTTTCAGGTATAATATCCCTTACATGTTTCCCATAAACATCATCAATAGTCAATCCATCCATCATCCGGGTCCATGATTGATTCACATAAATATATCTTCCTTCTTTATCTGTAATTGCTACCCCTTCTAGGCTATTAATAATCAAACAAAGTAGTTCATGATCTATATTCAAGCGATTGTCCAGCGTCATATACTCACCCCCTCAGTCCAAATACTCTTCACTTAAATTCAATGATACATGTGAAAATATTTATATTCAACATTTGTTGTGTCTTTAAAAAGCGCTAGATCACTAATGCATTCTACTTCAATGTGAAGTAGACATTAGTGATCTAATATACTTATATTATATTTTAAGTAATCCTTACACTTTGTCGAGTGCAATAGTCTTCCGGTGTCCTACTCTATTTATTCCGTTCATAATCTTCTAAATACTTCATGGACTTCCTGATCGAGTCATGGGGATCCTTCCAGTAGATTGAATCATTGATTTCAAGTGATATATATCCTTGAAATTTATTCTTTTCAATATCATTAAGATAATCTTTGACAGGATACTCTCCTTCTCCCAAAATCTGATGATTGCTGTCAGCAAGATGAATATGAACAATTCGATCACCTAAAGCATGGAAGAAATCATCTACGGTATCACCAGTCACTTCCATGGCAACCACATCCAAGCAGACTTTCAAATTCTCACAATCCACATTTTCAATCATCCGTTCAATATCTGCAAGTGAACATACCAGATTGCTTTCGTAAGGCTGCAACTGCTCCAGCACAAGCTCAACATCATATTGCTGGGCAGCAATGCAGATTTTTCTTATTGTATCCACCGCGTAATTCCACGATACTTCTCTATCCAAATCTCTTAACCCGCAACCAGAGTTTATGAATATCCTTTTCGTGCCCAATGCAATAGCATCCTGAAACGCATCCTCAAAGTACTTTATTGTGCGGTTTCGAACTCTTTCACCTGGATGTGAAAAACTGTAAGGATAGGCCAGGGTTTCAGGCGTGTACAAAATCACCTTCATACCTTTCCCTTCAATTCTCTCTCTAATATTCTTAAGAACCTTGTGAGCTTCCTCTCTGCTGCTGTAGTCTAATCTGCAGTAATGGGGTATCGCTCCCCAAAACTCAATATTCTTAACACCACACTGTTCCATGGATTCCAGAAAATACTCAAAACTGTATTGAACATACTGAACACTTAAGACTGCAATATTTTCCATATAAAATCTCCTTGTATGAATAACTCGAAATCACCTCTGACTTTCCAGGTAAAGCAGAAGTTAAATCCTTATACCAGAAAAATCGGAATCAACAGAAATTCTCATCCTCTCCTTAAGTGCAGAAAATCAAACAATAGGAATCCTGTATACAAATTTTCCTATTCTCCAATGATGGTCACTGTAATGGTCCTGGACGCTGGTCCGTCGAACTCGCAAAAGTAGATGTCCTGTGCATCCCCTTTAGAGATAGTTCCATCTATTATCGGTAACACACAATGATTTCCTGTAAGATGGCTTTTCAGATGACCGGTAGGGTTTCCTGCAGTTGACCCGTAGGAAGACAATAGCCTTGCATGAGCATAGGGAAAATCCTCTGGAATAAGTCTTTCCAACATATCACTTAAGTCGCTCTCAAGACACTCCAGTGATTCATTCACAGTCACACCTGTTGTAGTATGTCTCGAAATCACATACATGATGCCATTGCGAATCTTGGATTCGGTGCAGATCCCCTTGAGTTCTTCAGTGATAAGGATCCATTCGTTGTATTGTTTTGTCAGAAGTTTAATGAAGTGGTGCTCTACCATGCTAAAGCCTCCTTCTCGCCCAGGAAAACAAGCGCATTCTGAGACATTATAAGTTCAAGTGTTGACGCCCGCAATCCCAGTTCTCCTATGGCTTTTGCCATTCTTATCTGTTCGAATCTCGGATTGTTGCTGCCAAACATAATCTGGTGCCTTAAACTCCGATCAATCCATGTAAGAGCCAAATCATGAGTAAATACGCGCCTATAAAACTCCAGGGCACTATCAAAATAAAGCAGGGCAGTATCCGTATAGACATTCCGGTACTTCAGCATCATAGCTGCAGTATCCTGGACCCATGGCCAGCCAAAATGAGCGAGGCAGATCTTTAGATCCGGATACTTCTGAGCTACCGGTTCAAATTCCAGCGGTTTGGAAAACTTCATTTCCGTATCATGCTCCAGAGATATTCCGCTGTGGAATATAATCGGTTTATTATATTTCAGGCAGATATCGTATAAGGGTAGAAGCCTATCATCCATCGGAAAAAGCTTGAACTTGCTCAAATTAAGCTTAAGGCCACGTAATTCAAGCGTTTCGAATGCATGAATAAGAGCCTCGCTTGCATCTTCCCTGCAAGGATCCACACCTGCAAAACCAATGAACTTACCTTGGGACTTCTCCACAAGTAATGCAACTTCCTCATTGCTCACCACAGGACGTCCGTGTGATGAGCTGTAGTCACTGCCAAGGAGGCACAGCTGGTCAAGACCGGCACAGTTCATCTGGTTGTAGATATGTTCTAATGGTGCGACTCCATTAAGATGGATATTTAACGACTCATGTCTTAAATCAAGGGTTGTCTCATCCTCACTAATAGGCTGATAAAAGTCCGGATGCACATGCATGTCAATAAACATGATTACCTCCTCTCCATCAATGCTCTTAATTGATCAATGGCTCTTTTCGCATATAGTCTTGGTTCATTGATATAGCTAGTCACAAGCTCAATCGTTGCAGCCCCCTCATACCCATAGGCTTCTATCTCAGACAGAAGCTCAGCAAGTGGTATATCCCCTTCTCCAGGAAGGTAATGTGTATCCTCCCCATTTTTCCCATCAATGACATGCATATGTCTCATCTTGTCCTTTAACAGATCAAAATAGGCCATGATGCTTTCTCCCTGGACGAAAGGAGGTACGATGTCACACATTCCTACAACATGTGGTGAATCAACATGATCGAACAGTCGTGCCAGGTCATTGGCACTTTTCACCACATTCGTCTCATAAGGAGTCAATGCCTCCACAACGATTTTATGCTGAATTTTCTCAGCATAGTCCGCAAGCTCCCGTACCGTAGTCGTAAGCCTATTCCACATTTCATCATATCTTGTTCCATAGCCTGCATGGGCTGGACTGATCATCGTGAACTCAGCCCCCATTTCCTTTCCCATATCCATGCAAAGCTTCAGGTATTCAATACAGTCTCTTCTCATGGACTCAGAGCCAATCATAAAGTTGTAGGGATATGCATTGTGTTCCGGAGTGTAGCCAAGAATTTGAACATCATATTTCTCCATCAAGGATTTGATGATGTTGATGTCTCCATTCTTAAGGTCCGGTGCATATGCATGAGGTCTGCCTCCCCAAAGCTCAATATAGTCATACCCGAATCTCTTTGCATCAATAAATGCATGCTCCAATGGATTTCTCTGATACCCACTTGTAAACAGTCCTATTTTCATATCATTCACTCCTCTGTTCTGTCCATGGGCCAAAAACACCAATCACTTCAGACGCTAACCTTGCTCCTGTTTCCTGACACTTTTCTATTGAAATTCCATTCAGGACACCATATAGGTATCCTGCAATAAAACTGTCGCCTGCGCCTATGGTATTGACTACCTCACAGGGAAATACCCCGTACTCGTAGAATTCTTTCCCATCATAGACAAGGCTTCCTTTCTCACCAAGTGTGGCAATGGCCTGTTTCATTCCATGTGACACTCTTTCTCTCAGATAATCCTCTATGAACGGATCACGCCCGGAATGATATGAGAAGAATCCGTAATCTATGTAGGGTGCTGTTATACGGATAATGGGATCTTCCAGTCTGTCCGCATAATCGAAGCTGAAGATTCTCTGGCTTTTCTTTCGAATCTCCCCAAGAATATTTTCAGCCTTCCCCCATAAGGCACTGTGGATCAGCTCGTGCTCCGCTGCAAAACTGATGTCCTCCTCACTGAACTCCATATTCTCCAGTACACCTTCCACATACTCCCCATGAATTCTCTCGCCATCGACTAAATCCATATAGGTTACCGCTGTCATCCCTTCTTTTATCGTAAGGTGTGACAGGTCGAGACCCAGTTCGTTCAATGTACGGACTACAAGCTTCCCATGCTCGTCCGTCCCTGTGGTGCTTATCAAGGACACATTCATCCCCAGCTTCTTCATATTCACGCCGGTATCCACAACATTTCCAGTAGGATACCACCTTCCAAGTCTTTCATAGTAATCTATGCAGTTATCCCCGATCATCGCTGCTCTCATACTTAACTCCTTTACTCCATTTGATCGACTTCCATGCTGTTCTGAAGTTATGGTACCTTCGGAAAGCTTTCCTAGTGACAGTTATTTTGAATCTCAACTATTTCAGGTCATATAGACTGTGCATGAGGTCTTTGTTTCTAACGTAAAGCTCATCGTGTTTTAGACCGCTTGAAGTGAATTGCAATAGATTTGATTGCCTGTCGTGAAATTGCTCTGTATAATGTCATTAATTTGGATAAGGAAAAACCCCAAGGACCTCAT
>NZ_AXUN02000003.1 GCF_000495435.3 Youngiibacter fragilis 232.1
TCTGCATCGCCGATCCTCTCGACAATCATCTCAACTGGTGTCCTGTCATATACCGTCACCTCTCCAAGCTTTTCAAAGCCTTCCCATGAAAGGTCACCGGGGTTTTCGGTGTATCCGTCAAGTATCACTATCTTCATATTTCCTTACCTCACTCTTCAAAAATATCCCTACAGCTATTATAGCCCATTTACGCAGAATGTATCAAACAACAGCCTTATCGGATATCCTTGATGTCATCGCTTCTAGTAGTTCGCGTAATCCTTGTCGTTCTCAAGCTGCATAAGAAGTTCCTTAGCATCCTTTACGCTGTAGTTCTCATGGATGATCTTCCTGAGTACCACTACAAGTGCTGTCACATCGTCATATTCCCATACGAATCTTCCCATTGTCACTCCGCCAACTCCGCAGTCAAGGGCATCCCTTGTCATCTGAAGATAATCGTCAAGTGTTTTGCAGGTATCTCCTCCCTGGATGACTACTCTTGCAGGGCATGATTCAATTACCATATGCATGCTCTCCATATCTCCGGTGTAGGTAGTCTTGATGATATCTACGCCAAGCTCAGCACCTGCTCTTACGCAGTATGCAATGTTTTCCCACTTTGTCCTGTCTTCAGGTGCAACTGATTCTCCCTTTGGATATATGTGACCAATAAGAGGCATTCCAAGGCTCATGCACTGCTTTGACATCATTCCGATGTCATGGATCTGCTGTGCCTGGAAGTCTCCAAGCATCATGGCTCCTATTGATACTGCGTCAGCACCCATCCTGACTCCCTCTTCAGCATCTCCAAACAATACATCAGATGTCGGGTTGACAGGTGAGTAGCTGGAGCTCTTGAGAAGAAGTGAAGCCTTTCCAGCATGCTTAGGCCAGCAAAGCTCTGCTATTCCCTTTGTCATTGTTATTGCATCGGGTCTACCTGCCACTATCTTGTCTATTGTCGCCTGTATCGGAATAAGACCTGTCATGATCCCTCTCGAAAACGAGTGGTCCACTGTGATCGCCATCATCTTGTCGCTCTTAGGATTTACCAGTCTGCTCATTCTTACCGCTTTTCCAAGCATTGCCATTATATTTCCCTCCAAAATCTTTTTATCATTTTTGACATTGAACCTTTTCTTATGCCTCTATCATTATCTTCAGGCCTGACCCATCAAGGAACTTCTCGTAAGCTGCCTTGAAATCGTCCAGCTTGTATACATGGGTTGCAATTTCATCAAGGTCGATCTTCCCCGTCTTGACCATTTCTGCAGCCGCAAGATAATCGCTTCTCTTGTATGCGGTTGATCCGCAGATATTGAGCTCGTTGTAGTGTATGGTGTTTGCACTCATCTGACTCATGCCATCTCCGGCAAATCCGGCAAACAGACATACTGTTCCACCCTTTTTTGCAAGGTTTATGGTTGAGTTCAGTATCGAAGGTACACCTATCGCTACGATTATGACATCCACACCGAGACCATCGGTCTCTCGCATGACTATCTCGTTAAGGTTCTCGGATGTAGGGTCTACGATGACATCTGCACCGAGTGTCTTCGCCTTGTCCCTTCTCATCTGGTTTGGTTCGCTTATTATTACCTTGCTTGCTCCTGCAATCTTTGAGAGCTGGAGGTGCATGAGTCCTATTGGACCTGCTCCAACCACAAGTACTGTGTCATTGAATCCTGTCCCTGCATTCACCATGCCTCTTATGCAGCATGCCAGAGGTTCAATAAGGGCTCCTGCAGTGCTTGAAACATGGTCAGGCATCTTTACCACATTACCTGCCTGGATCGCGATTCCAGGAATTGCCAGGTATTCCTCGAATCCGCCGTCAAACTGGTAGCCTATGGCCTGTCTGTTGAGGCATGCATTTTCACGTCCGTTGAGACAGCTTGAGCAGGAACCGCATGGAATGACGTTTGCTATAGCTACCCTTTCACCAACCGCAAATCCCTTGACCTCAGAGCCAACCTCTGAAATAACTCCGCAGATCTCATGTCCTATGACTGATGGATATCTTACATCCTTAGTCTTCTTACCTTCAAGTATCCTTATGTCAGTACCGCAGATAGCCGCTTTTTCCATCTTTACAAGAAGTTCATCCGCCTTGATGACAGGCATCGGGATATCCTTCGTCGAAAACATGTTAGGTCCTTCCAAAATTACTGCTTTCATTAATTTACCTCCATAGACAGTTCATAAATAACAGCTCAGATCTTATTATCGCTCGACTTGATTCAATTATACCGCATGTTACAGATTTTACAATCGTTTTTGACTAATTAAATTCATATTCATTCAATATAGTTCAGATTTTAAGTCATTTTTTGCCTGAAGCATTAAATTTTGGCAAATAAAATTGAGCTGTTAAGTGCTCAAGCATCGCCATTCAAATTTTTGAACATTTTATTTCATGCTGAAATGCTTATTGCACAGCAATCTTCATGCAAAGCCTGTCCTTGTGCATCAGTTTGTCAAGAGCAGGATATAGTTCCTTGTATATGTCGTAATTACATCGGTATTGTTCTTCATTGATCCCCACAGGCACAACCTCGTGCATCAGGTTGCTGCAGGTGGGAACCGATTCAATTGTATGGTGTCCTGATGCTATAGCACCCAGCATCGCAGCTCCGAATGCAGATGAATTAGGGGCTTCAACAGTATTGAACGGTATCCCGAAAAGGTCCGCCCTTATGCTCAGTGCAAGTTCGCTGCTTGACGCCCCGCCAACGCACTTCACGCTATCAGGTTCGATGTTCCATCTTTCCCTTGCTATGTTGTATAACTGGTACATCCCATATGCCGAGCTCTCATATACCGCCCTGACGAGGTCCGCCTTCCTTGTCTTGAGGCCAAGTCCGAAGAACACTCCGCAGGTATCAGAGTCGAATACAGGGCTTCTTTCACCGGAAAGGTATGGCAGGAACACTACACCATTGGCTCCTGGTATTGAAGTCCAGCCAGCCTGTTCAATCTCCTCCACGCAGGTAAGCTCAGTGAACACATCGTTGATCAGCCAGTTTATTGCCGCTCCGGTTGTAGACATCGCACCGTGGGCAAGCCACAATCCCGGAATGACATGGCTCCTGTTCATGAACGCCTTATCAAATACCGGCTTATCAAGGCATACGGTGAAAACGCCTGAAGTCCCAAGGCTTTCGAAAACATCACCCTGCTTCGTAATCCCAAGCCCGAAGCTCGACGCCGCAGTGTCAGCGCTTCCGACCGCCACAGCTACATTGCTGTTAAGTCCTGTGATAAGGGCCATTTCCGGTGTCAGGGTCCCGACACGCTCATAGGGAGTGATTATAGGGGGAAGCAGATCCCTGTCGACCCCAAAGGCTTCAAGCAAAGAATCATCCCAATCCTTTGGATTTCTGATATCAACCATACCGGAGTAGGATGCTACTGTCGGGTCAGCGTAGAGGTTGCCCGTAAACTTTGCTGCAAGAAATGAATTGAGGTATGCAAATTTGTGCACTCTCTCCCACACCTTCGGTTCATTTTCCCTTACCCATTCCATAAGGGCAGCTGAGCAGGTGGACGAGCTTGGATTGTTGCCTGTTCTCCTGAAGTACTCATCCTTGCCACCGATTCTCTCAACATATTTGGATACTATCTCCGTGCTGCGGTTATCAAGATATAGTATGGCCGGAAGAAGCGGAGTCATTTCCCTATCCAGAAACATTACGGTAGGCGATGTTACGCTGAAGCTTATTGAAGCGATGTCCGCTTCGTAGCCTCTTGATGCGATTCTTACAAGTGCAATCAATGTGTCGAAAAGGTTCATGGCATCGAGTTCAAGATGTCCGTCATCGGATTTCATTATCGCTGAATCCTCTATGACCTGTTTGACCAGGCTGCCTTCATGACTGAAGAGACACGCCTTGATCTTGCTTGTTCCGATGTCAATGCCCATGTATACGGGTGTTTGCATAACGCACCTCCATGTGTCGCAATTTGTACCGGTGCGGTAATCAGACTAGACTGTCACTACCTCAACACCGGCTTCCATGAATTTTTTCCTGCTGCCATCACTTATCCCTGTATCTGTAACAAGTATGTCTATCATGTCAGCACTGGCAACCGAGACCATTCCAGTCAGTCCAACCTTACTGCTGTCTGTTACGCATATCAGCTGATGGCTTATTTCGATCATCTTCTTGGTTGCAGGTATGGCATCATAATCGTGCTTTGTTATTCCTTCCTTATAGGTCAGGCCGCTTGCTCCGACCACACAGGCTTCTGCATGAAGCCCCTCCAGGGACTTCAGCGCCAGCTCTCCATAAAGGTTGCCGGCATCAGTCTTCAGCACTCCCCCGATTAGGATAACATCGATGTTCTCTCTTCCCCTCAGTACATTCGCTATATCCAGGCTGTCAGTTATGACCCTCAGAAGCCTTGATGGCCTTAGGTTCCGTGCAACAGCAAGTGTTGTGGTTCCAGTGTCAAGGACTATGCATGCCGCATCCTGAACGAGGCCGGCCACATACTGCCCTATCCGCTCCTTCTCTTCGACGTATCTTTCAGACCTTGAGGTGTAAGTCATCTCTTCGGTCCTGAACTGGCTTCCAAGTACGACAGCACCACCATGGGTACGCTGTATCTTACCTTCAGCCTCGAGCTCAATCAGGTCCCTGCGCACAGTAGATATCGATGAATTCAGTATCTTCACCAATTCGCCTATCGATATGTACTTGTTCTTTTCCATTTCCCTGATTATTATTTCGTGGCGCTCCGCAGCTATCATACTTTTACTCCTCCCAAATTTCCATTTAGTGTCCTATCTAAAATATATGCTTTATCTTCCAACTATCCAAGACCTGAACGGAAAAATCCAGGAATATTCTTAAATCGAGAACAGGAGATTTAGCGGTCCTGTTATGATTACCGGGAAAATGGCCAGAATCACAAGAGATAGGATCAATATTACTATCCATGGTATAAGCTTTGGAACTATCTGTTCAAGTCTGAGACCGGTAACACTTGTAGCTGCATAGAGGCATACTCCGACTGGTGGTGTTATAAGTCCAAGGGCCAGTGAAAGCACAAGGAATACAACGAAGAACAGGGGGTCCACACCGACTGAGGTTACAGCAGGCAATAGGATCGGTACCACTATGTATATTGCAGCGGTAGCATCCATGATCATGCCTACAATAACAAGGAAAGCCAGCACTACAAGCATTATCAGAATCGGATTCGAAGTGAGGCTGGTTATCGATGTTGCTATCTTTGCCGGAAGACCATCAAACTCGAATATCCAGTTTGCTGACTTTGCGGTGACTGCAATGAACAGTATCGTACCAGTTGTCTTGGTGGTATTGATAAGAAGCCTTGGTATGTTCTTAAGTGTAAGGCCCTTGTATATTGTGAGTGATATTATTGTAGAGTATACAACCGCTATCGCAGCCGCTTCGGTAGGCGTAACAATTCCCGTGAACATTCCGATCAGGATTATGACAGGAACCAGCATGGCCGGTATCGAAACGAAAAGGCTCTTGAAGAATATCTCAAGGCTGAATTTCGACTTGTCGCCAATCTTATGCTTCTTGCAGTAGAGATGGTTATAGACCATAAAGACCACCGCAATCATGATCCCCGGTATGACACCGCCTACAAGTGCTTTTCCCACTGATACATTTGCAACTGAAGCTGCAACAATCATAAGGATGCTTGGTGGGATCATAGTGGCAAGTGTCGAGGTCGCAACTGTAATTGCAGCAGAATATTCCTTGTCATAGCCACGTTTTTCCATGGCACTCATTTCAAGCACTCCAAGCCCCGCAACATCGGCAACTGAAGATCCGGACATTCCTGCAAATATGAGGCTGGTTACTATGTTGACATGACCGAGTCCGCCAGGCATCCAGCCTACCATTGAATTTGCAAAGTTGAATATCTTGTCTCCGACACCACCCTTGTCCATTATGTTTCCAGCAAGTATGAACAGAGGAACCGCAACCATTATGAAACTGTTCATGGAGCTGAACATGGACTGGGAGATAAGTGTCAGCGGTATGTCAGAGAAAAGAGCCAGAGTGAGGACGCTTGAAAAGCCAAGCGATACCGCAACGGGTATGCCAAGGAACATCAGTATGAAGAACAATGCTATAAGAAATATGCTCATTGGTTTACCTCCGCCTTTGGTTTTACAAGACTTTCAATGTCTACGGTATGCGGGTGCAGTATCAGGGACTCAAGCAATCCAATTACGCACAGCACACCTGACACCGGAACGCTTGCACCGATTATCCACATGGGGATCATAAGAGCCGAGCCCATCTCGTTCATGTTGACCTGCTGCATCATCAGCTGGAATCCATATACGATCATGAATCCGAAAAATATCAGCGAGAATATTGTATATGTCCATTTGCTGATCTTTTTTATGATGGGGGGTGCATAGCCAACCATTATGGTAACTCTGGCTGATTCGGAATTTCGGAAGCCCATCCCTATACCGAGGAAAATGATCCATATGAATATGAACCTGGTGCCCTCTTCTGTCCAGGGGGCAGGATTACCCAGTACTCTTCCGAGTATCTGGATTATTACTGTGACCACAATGGCACCTGCTGCAATTCCTGCTAAAGCATCGACTATCTTGTTCAAGACGCCGACGAACTTGCCAAAACCTGCCTTCCAGGAGCCCTGATTGCTTTTTTCTTTCACGTCGTTCATCATATTCTCCTTAAATGAAGCGCAAGCCATAAGATATTCATTTATCATATGGCTTGCGTCAGAGTACCTATTGCTTATTTCTTGCCTACGAACTCAAGTGTCTTGTTGAAGAATGCCTCATCGCCTACCAGTTCCTTGAAGGTCGGGTAAAGCTTCTTTGATACATCTACGAACTGCTGCTGCTGTTCAGCTGTGATCTTGTTAAGTGCCATTCCCTTTGAAACAAGTGTATCTATCGCCGTCTGGTCCTGCTTGCTGTCGTAATCAACCTTCCAGCCCTGCATTTCCATTGTAACATCCTCAAGTACCTTCTTCTGCGCGTCGGAAAGCTCGCCGTATTTCTTGGTGTTGACTCCGACTATCCAGCCATCAGCCATGTGGTTTGTAACTGATATGTACTTCTGGACTTCATAGAACTTTGCTGATACAGGAACATCCACTGGATTTTCCTGGCCATCTATGGTCTTGAGCTGAAGTGCGTTATAAACTTCTCCGAATGCCATTGGTGTAGGTATCGCTCCTGCTTCCTTGAAGAAATTGACCCACAGCGGGTTATTCGGTACTCTAAGTTTTACTCCGGCAAGGTCTGCTGGAACTGTTATCGGTCTTACAGCATTTGTTATCTGCCTGAAGCTCCTTGTCCAGTATCCAAGACCTGTAATTCCCATACTGTCTATGCTTCCAAGAAGCTCCTTACCAGTGTCGCTGTTAAGGTAATCTGTGAATTGCCTCGTATCGTCAAAAAGGTAAGGTATGCTTATGGCATTGAACTTCTTCTCAAAATTAGCATAAAGCGAAGTGGAAAGCACCAGCATGTCCAGTGCTCCTGATCCAAGCTGCTTAACAGCTGCGCTTGGGTCTGCACCATATAGCGATCCGTTTGGATATACCTTGATCTTAATCGAACCGTTGCTCTTCTCAAGCACCTTCTTAGCAAACTCATTTGCAGCTACTGTTACAGAAGATGTATCCGGGTCTGGAGTAGACAATGTGAATTCTATGGTCTTTTCGGTAGGAGCTGCTGTAGTACCGGTTGTTGTCGGAGTTGTCGGCGTCTTCGAACCACATGCGGCAAGTGAAACGGTGAGCATCGCAGCAAGAACAGCACTAAAAATTTTCTTCAATTTTGTTTCCCCCTTGATTTTTGATCGATAAACGAAAGCTACAGCGGACCTTATCCTCTTTTGAACACACCTTTCAAACTTATGTTGCTATGAGTCTACTGTCATTTAGTGAATACATTCGAGCGACATCACTTAATTGTTTGCTGTTTTTTGAACGATTATCTCTACTACTTGCTATTATACACAATTAAATAACGTTTTCAAGCACTATATCATTTAAAATTGTTCATTTTCGTTTAATTTTTTCTATTTGAAAACGATTATCAACCCAGCCCCCTGGTTCTACTATGTTTAATCAGATTAAATTATCACACTATAATGAATGTACTGCAATCATCATAAGAGTCATCACTTCCATTCAATGAAAAAAAGAAGCATGCCAGGTAATGGGCAATGCTTCTCAAAGAGGGTTTTCACAGAGGTAAAACTGT
>NZ_AXUN02000002.1 GCF_000495435.3 Youngiibacter fragilis 232.1
GCGGGGTCCTACCCGATTCTTCGCTAAATGTTGCATTCAATAATTAGGAGTATAATGGAAAGTGGAACATTAGACTGAATCATGCGCCTGATTGAGTTGTGGGCGATTGATATTAAGGGTGATTGAATTGAAAAACAGGACATATCTTGTGACAGGTGCAACAGGAAACCTTGGCAGCAACATTGTACGTAATCTCATAGCGGGAGGGGAATCAGTCCGGGTTCTGGTTATGGATGGTGACCCGGCGTTGAGCAGGATCCCTAAGGAGGCTGCCATATGTTCCGGTGACCTCCTTGATGTCCAATCACTCGACAGGTTCTTCGATTTGCCGTCAGATGAAGATGCCTACGTCATACACTGCGCGGGAGTAGTATCACTCGCGACTGACTACAGTAAAATAGTTCATGATGTGAATGTGGTCGGAACCAGGAACATAGTAGACCTGTGCGTGAGGAATAAGGTAAGGAAGCTTGTATATATCAGCTCGACCAGCGCCATCCCGGAGCTTGCTAGCGACAGGGAGATCGTTGAGGTGGATAGCTTTGATCCCGATTGCATTTTTGGGTATTATGGAAAGTCAAAAGCCAAGGCTTCCCAGATCGTAATGGATGCTGTCAGGGAACATGACGTAGATGCATCGATAATTTTTCCTACGGGTATATTCGGACCGTATGATTATGGATTCGGTCTTGTCACCAGCAACATAATAGACTTTGCCAATGGAAGGGTGCCAGGCGGACTGACTGGTTCCTTCAATTGCGCGGATGTAAGGGACCTGGCGGATGGAGTCATAGCCTGCTCTGCTAAAGGTGGAAAGGGTGAAGGGTACATAATGGGAAACAGGACTGTGTCTGTCAGGGAACTCTTTGACACTATTGCCGATTGTTGTGGAATCAGGAGAATGAAGATTATATTACCGGGAGCGCTCGCAAGACCCATCGCTGCACTGTCCGAATCAGTCGGAAAGATTATCGGAAAACCAACCATACTGACTAGGTTCACAATATACAATCTTCTCAGGAACAACAATTTCAGCAGCGAAAAGGCGATCAGGGAGCTGGGATATTCCATCCGACCCTTCAAAGACACCATAAGGGATGAAATTGAATGGCTCCAGAAGGAAGGCAGGATCTGAACAAAGCTGGAATCCTTAATGATGGATCGAGCGAAATGATTTTGTAACCGGAGAGGTGTGTTCAATGTACCAGGCTCTGGCAATTCTCATAGTTACATATTTCCTTATAATTGCCTTACCAAAAGCAAGGGCACAGGCAGCGTTCGTTTCGGCCGTTGTGTTCGTGCTTCTTGGGTATGTACCCATCAGGGAAGTGCTGCCTTCAATCGACTGGAATGTCATCCTGATGATCCGGGGGATGATGGGACTTGTAGCCCTGTTCATCGAGTCAGGTATGCCCTCAAGGCTTGCTGACCTCATAATATGGAAGATGCCGGATGTGAAATGGGCAATAATAGTGCTTGCAGCGCTTGCTGCAGGCATATCAGCATTTGTGGATAATGTCGCCACGGTCCTTATTATTGCGCCTGTGGCCATATCGGTATCGAAAAAACTGAGGATATCTCCAGTACCCGCAGTGGTATCCATAGCCATAGCCTCAAGCCTTGAAGGTGCAGCTACAATGGTCGGGGATACGACCTCAATAATGCTTGGAAGCCATGCCGGTATGGACTTCCTGGATTTCTTCTGGCATGAAGGAAGGCCGGGATTGTTCTTCGTTGTGCAGCTAGGACTGCTTTTTGCGGTCCAGGTGATGCTTTACCTGTTCAGGGACTATGACCAGCAGATTTCAGGAGACGATCTCACAATGGTCAGGGATTACGTGCCGACAATCCTTCTCGGTGCGGTCATAGCACTTTTATCTGCTGCCTCGTTAATTCCTGACAAGCCGCCTCTGACAAATGGATTGATCTGCATTACGCTTATGGCAATAGGGACAATAATGGAAGCTGCAAGGAAAAAGGATCTTTCAAAAGCCTCAAGACTCATCAAGGGTGGAGATGCCTTCACTCTGGTACTTCTGGCTTCGCTCTTTGTTGTGATAAGGGGCGTGAGCAATGCAGGGGTGATCGACTGGTTATCTGTTATGATTGCGGATCTGGCAGGAGACAACCTGTTTCTTGCTTATAGCTTCCTCCTGTGGGGCTCGGTGCTGCTTTCCGCATTCATTGACAATATTCCCTATGTGGCAACCATGCTGCCTGTGGTTACGGTGATAGCTTCAAGGCTGGGTATGGAGCCGCATATCCTTTACTTCGGGCTGATCTGCGGAGCTACACTCGGAGGAAACCTAACTCCCGTAGGGGCTTCTGCAAACATCACTGCCCTGGGACTTCTTCGCAACGAGGATATCGAGGTTTCAGCAATTGACTTCATGAAGATAAGTGTCCCGTTCACACTTGCAGCAGTTACATCTGCATATTCAGCGGTCTGGTACCTATGGGGAACAGGATTCTGAAAATTCCAACATTATATCTGCTATAATGTTCTTGAAGGCAGGTGTGGATCGTGGAACTGTTGAAGATAGGTGAAATGGCTAAGATGAACCATGTTTCAGAACAGACCCTGAGACTTTATGACAGGCTGGGATTACTTTCTCCCTGCTCCCGTGACGAGGAGAATGGCTACAGGTACTATGACATCAGACAAAGCGCCAGGCTGGACATGATACAGTATCTGAAGTCTATGGGAATGAGCCTTTGTGATGTGAGGGACCATCTGTCAGGTAAGGACATATCTGCGATTGGTGGACTGCTTTTAAGGAAAAATGCCCAGATAGATGAGGAGATCAGGAACCTTCAATGCCTGAGGAGGGCAATCGAGCGTGCAATAAGCAACATTCACAGGTATGAGGCTGCTCCGCCCGATGGCACGGTCATCCTTGAACACATAGGAAGCAGGCAGATTTACTGCATCGATTCAAGGATAAACTTTTACGGGTCTGGAATAGAAATATACGAGAAGATCCTGAGGGAGCTCAAGAACAGCATTATTGCAAACAAGCTTCCGCAGGTATATTTCAGCAATGCCGGTACCATCCTGAGAAAAGAGAATCTACTTCAGAGGAAATTCGTATCTACGGAGGTCTTTGTATTCGTGGACAGTGAGTTCATAGACAGGCAGCATATAACTGAGCTACCTGCCAAAAACTACCTTTGCATATACTGCGACGCATTTGACAAGGAAGAGGAATACGCGAACAGGCTGATTGATTGCATAGAGGAAAAAGGCTATCTGATCGACGGGGACTACATATGTGAAGTTTTGGCTGAACTGCCTGTGCTTGAGAAGGGTGGAAGGGAGATGTTCCTGAGGCTCCAGATACCTGTAGCCTTCAGGTAGGAGGTATTGACTCTATACCAGATACAGGCTTTATTATGGAAATGAAGGATGTATGGGTTTAATTTCAGGCAATGCAAGAGATTAAATAAATAGTGTAGATTCATGCTCCGAGTCCTTATGACCCACGCGGCCGTTCGGACCGAAAGGGCAAAGGGAGCGATCCCCCGCCTTCCTTATTGAAAAGGAGCCATGACGACTTTTAATGTTGTTGTGGGTCCTTTTTTGCATTACGGAGGTGTTTGAATTGAATGTGAGAATAAGGCTGTCGGGGCTTCTTGCATCTTCTGCCGGATACAAGGGCATGGATAAGGAAATAGGGGATGGTACCACTGCGGGTGAGCTTTTCATTGCGTTGGGAATTCCAGTCAGTGGAGACTGGGTCCGGATCAGTGTAAATGGAGTGCTTAGGGACAGGAAGCATGTTTTGGTGGATGGTGATGAGGTATTGTACTTCCCGGTAGGAGGGGGAGGATAGCTTGCCAAAAAAACAGGAGGTGAACGATTTGAAACCAGGAGTCATCAAACTAAGGACAAATCCGGATGTATGCCAGGGATGCCGAAGCTGCGAGGCTGTCTGCTCCCTTGTGCATCAGGGCTTTGTGGCACCTTCATCTACAGGCATCAAGGTAGTGGAGAGGGAGAAACTGGGTACTTTTGAGCTTGTTGTCTGCCAGCAGTGCTTCGACATGCCCTGCGTCTATGCGTGTCCAACGGGAGCGATGGCAAGGAATGCCTATTCCGGAGCGGTTGAATTAGGAGAAGGCTGCATTGGCTGCGGTGCATGTGCAGCAGCGTGCCCGTATGACGCCATCATAATGTCAGAGGTATCTGGGGAAATGATGCCACACAAGTGCAATCTTTGCGGCGGCTTGCCGGAATGCGTGAGCGCATGTCCGAGACAGGCCCTGTCATGGTAGGAGGTGCGATATGAAAGGTTACAGGGACTGTGTTGTAAAGGTTGACCTGACAGAAGGAACAATAATCAAGGAAGGCCTTAACAGTGAATACATCAGAAAGTATCTTGGAGGAGAAGGCTACGGGATAGCTATGCTATGGGCTGAAGCACCTCATGATGCTGAACCTCTTTCTCCTGAGAACATACTGAGCTTCAATACTGGACCGCTTACAGGCACTCCTACCCCATCCGCATCAAGGACCAGCGTATGCTTCTTCTCACCACTGACCAACACAATAGGAGCATCAAGCATGGGAAGCCACTTCGGGGCTGAGCTGAAATTTGCAGGATATGACAGTATCGTATTCAAAGGAAAGGCGGGAAGGCCCGTCTATCTGCTCATAGATGACGACAAGGTTGTTCTGAAGGATGCGTCTCACCTATGGGGAAAGGACACGAGAGAGACAACCGAAGCAATCCTTGATGAGATTGGAAAGGACTTCAGGATATCCTGCATCGGGCAGTCAGGCGAAAAGCTGTCGAGCCTTGCATGTATCTTCAGCGACGACTGCTTTGCCGGAAGAGGTGGAGCTGGAGCGGTCATGGGCTCAAAGAACCTGAAGGCTGTAGCTGTAAGGGGTTCAGGAAAAGTAGAGGTCGCCGACAAGGATGCATTCATGAAGGCGTACAGGAAGGCGAACAGGGAGCTCCGTGAGGAAGCATATACATGGGGACCTGTACACGGCTACGGGACACCTGCTTGGGTCGGAGGCTCAAATGACTTCGGACTGCTGCCGACTAGGAACATGCAGCAGAACCAGTTTGAAAAGATCGCAAATGTCCTGCCCAATATGCTTTGGAACGAAACAGATAAGTATGATGTGAGGCGAAGGGCGTGCTATGCCTGCCAGCTTGGCTGCCACAAATATGTGACCATGGGAGATGTCGAAGTAGGGGAGATGGAGTACGAGAGCCTGGCGGCTTTCGGACCAAGGTGCGGTGTAGATGACTATGAGAGCATATGCATGGCAGGTTACTACACGACTCTCTATGGATTTGATACCATTTCCGGCGGAGCTACGATAAGCGCGATTATGGAATGGTACGAAAAGGGGATCATCACCAAGGATGACACTGACGGATTGGAGATGAACTTCGGAAACGGGCCTGCAATGGTAGAGATGATCAGGAAGATGGGACTCAGGGAAGGCTGCGGCGATGTATTCGCAGACGGGTCATATGCCGCTGCTCAAAGGATTGGCAAAAATGCCATGGATTATGTAATGGCTGTCAAGGGTATGGAGATATCCGCAACAGACCCGAGAGGCTCATCTTCCATGACAATAGCATTTGGGACAAGTGAGCGCGGAGCCTGCCACATGAGGCCATATTCGGCTACAATCGACGCATTCGGTTATCTTTACACGGATATCGGAGTGACTGAACCGAAGGACCCGTTCAGCGATTCAGAAGACAAGAAATGGCTCAAGGCAGTCAAGGAGATGTTCGTTGTCACGAACCTTGCGGGGATATGTGACTTCAACGTCATAAACACTGAAATGACTGCAACCACCCTTTCTGAGATATTGTCTGCGACTACCGGGGAAGAGATGGATAAGGTTGCACTGCTTAAGACAGCTGAGAGGGTAATTGCCCTCGAGAGAGCCTTGAACTTCGAACGTGGTTTCAGAAGAAAGGATGACCGGCTTCCGAAGAGGTTCATGACAGAACCTGCATCAGGAGGTCCGCCAAAGGGGAGGACAGCCGATGTGGACACTGCACTTGACAGGTTCTATGAAGCCTGCTCATTTGACAGGGAGCTGGCAGTTCCGGTGATGGAGAAATACCTTGAACTGGATATGGAGGATGTGGGGAAGAGCATATACAGGTAACTTAACCTGAAGGTGTCATAAGTCCATTACAGATGATCCTGGAATGTGATGGGGCTCGCAATCAATCAAGATGGCAAGCCCCTGACCATTTTACAGCGGTATCTCCTGAAGCTCATCCTGAAGAAGGATTATTTCAGGCAAAGCATCCCTGTGCTTAACGGCATCCCTTGCAGCAACTTTTCTGAGATTTGTACCTGGGGTGCCTTCAAAGGGGATATGGCATACTACGATCTTTTCCGGCTTAATGGATTCAACTATCGCCTCTCGACCTTCACGCCTGTTCAGGAACAGAGGATTTATGAAAACAGCATGTATCCGCATGTCCTTAAGAATGGTCCTGAAGTAATCAGGGTCATAATCTGAATCGCCTGTTATAAGGATCGCTTTATGACCCAGGTAGACAAGAAAACAATAATGCTCCGTTTCCCTGTACATTTCACCGGCATGCATTGTTCGGAATGCTTCGATTCTTATGCCATCAGGCCGATAGACTGCTCTTTTTCCCAATGGTATGTCGAGGAGCACCAGACCAATATTGCATAGAGCTATCGAATCCCTTAATTTCACAAAGGGGTGGCTGTCCTTGTCCGGCATCATAAGGTAGTTTACCCTGTTCCGTTCTACCAGTGATCTCGTAACTTCAGGCGAGAAGTGGTCATGATGGCAATGGGTATATAGAAGGATGTTAATGTCCCTGAACAGGGGTTTCTTTCCCTCCAGGAGGTCATGAAGCACCTCATCTGACAGTCCGCTGAAATATCCGTGTATTTCTCCCGGAGTACCGTCAATGAGGAGCTTGTGTTCCTGGTATTCCACAATTATTCCTGAATTGGCCAGAAGCGTGACCCTGATGGAGTCATCATTATTTAAAGCCATCATGGCTAGTCCGCCTTTTTGTTCCGGACAAAGTGTGTTGCATAGCTTCTCTCGATTTTTTCGTCAGAAGACTTGCTGAACCTCAGCGGCTTCCCTTTATGGATATATGCGGTCCAGGAGGGCTTAAGTCCGTTCTTTACTGCATAGGACCTTACTTCGTGCATCACAAGTGAAAGCTTGCTGAGGTTTGCGCGGCATACACGTTCAAGATACTGTACCTTTCCAGACCTCCATTCGTCATGATCCTTTTTGCTGAGGATCCCTATCTCGATAAGCACATCCACCGGAGCCGCATAGCCCTCTGCACTTATGAGATTATCCATTGCTTCAGCAACCCTGGCCTTAAGTTCCATGTTGTTCATATAAGATATCCCTCATTTCTTCCAATAGGATAATACTATTGGAATTCCAGATGAAAATCAACGAAGACGACAATAAAAGAAACATCTGGTTTCCTTAAGGTCGTCAGATGTTTCCTGATTTCAGTATTGAGATAAGAAGCCACAGACCAAGCAGTCCTGCAAGGAAGAACCCCATAATGCCCACGATGGATACTCCCCTTATTGCAGAGTCAGCGCCAACCCGTATGATGAGGGCTGAAGCTATTATGATTGAGGCGGTGATGAGTGCGAAGACCATCCTGTTTACCATCTTGTTGAAATCCACCCACTTCTCATCAAGGTTGGTGATGTCAATCCGGACCTTGCCTCTCCCGCTGATATAATTGTCAAGTATGGTCGATACCTGTGAAGGTATGCCTGCGGAATCGACTATGAAATTTGTTCCCTTGAGCATCAGGAGGTCAAGGCTGATATCAGGAAGAAGCTTTTCGTGGGTCATGTCCTTGATGTATGCGCTTGCGATTTCCATGATGCTGATATCCGGAGAAAGGTCAGCCAGTACACCCTCAAGTATCAGCAGTGATTTGAGGAGTATAGTGAACTCCCTTGGAAGCTTCAGGTTGTTTTTCCTGGCAGCTTCAAACAGGTCCTTGAACAGGTATGAGACCTGGAAGTTCCTTAAGCTTGAATGTACGTAGTTGTGGACTATCTTCTCGACATCGTCATGGAGCCTGTTCCTGTCAACAGGTCCCTTCTGTATACCAAGAATAAGGATCAGATTTACTATCTGCGTTATGTCCTCAGATACAAGGGACCTCAGCAGGTCGTTGAATGCCCTGCGGGATGAGGTGTCAAGGACTCCCATGATCCCAAAGTCTATATAGAAGATCTTCTTTCCGCTTATGATCAGATTACCGGGATGAGGATCACCATGGAAGAAGCCGTTGTTGAATACCTGGTAGAGGAAGGACAAAATAAGCTTTCTGCCTATCTCATTCGGATCATAGCCTTCCTTGACAAGCTCATCCTTGCTGCTGATCTTGATGCCCTCTATGCGTTCCTGGACTGATACCCGCTTTGTGGACATCCCATATATGGGCTTGGGGACGCTGATGCACGCGATATCCCTGTTCTCATTCAGGAATCTCTCCATGAACGACACTTCATTCCTGAAATCAAGCTCGATTATTGTGGTCTCCTTGATCTCCTCAAGTGCTTCCACCGGATCAAGAAGGACATCCTTGAGGGTATCAGGTGCCTTCCTGACTATGCCAATCAGGATATCCATGTCCTCAAGCAGCTTGTTCTCGATATCAGGCCTCTGAACCTTTACAATTACAGGCGTTCCGTCAACAAGCACCGCATTGTGAACCTGAGCTACTGAAGCGCAGGCGACAGGATCCTTTTCAATTGATGAAAAGAGGTGACCTATGGCTTTTCCCAGATCAGCCTCAATTATTTCACTGACAGTCTCAAAGGAGAATGAGGGGGCTGAGTCCTGAAGCTTTGACAGCTCGCTGATGTATTCCGGGGGCAGAATGTCAGGCCTTGTGGACAAAATCTGGCCAATCTTAATAAAGGTCGGCCCAAGCTCCTCGAAGACCAGCCTTAGGTTTTCCGGATCCTTCTTCACCTTCTCTGCCCTGAATTTCGTGTTGATGACGTGACCGAATCCATAGGCACCCAGGATCCTTACTATTTCCCTGAACCTCCTGTTCCTTCTCCTATCCTCAGCTTCACCCATGACTCGCTCCTTGAGTACCTGCTATCTTTCCTCCAGCTTCCTTATCCTTTCCCTTAGTTCATCGAATTCCTCCCTTGATACAAGTTCGAGTGATCCTATGAACTCCTCGACATCCTTGAGTGTGACAGGCTTAGCCTCCTCGCCCTTCTTCATGAGCTCTTCCCTGAGCTCCTTGCCCTGCTTCACCGTAAGATTACCCTTTTCGATAAGCTCCTGAATCGTCTTGTCGAGCTTCTCGAATGATACCGACGCCGCACCTAAAGTGACCAATGCCATCTTTTTCAGTTCCTCCATGTCAAGAACCTCCATTTCAATTTCGTTATATTTATAATATAGCGTCAATATTAATCGCATGTGAAAAAAATGTGAATAATATGGCCCTCAAATTGCTGAACAGGAAGTTCTGCATGTTATTTATAAAACATATCCATGGATATCTTTATTTTTTGCAGATTACAGAGTATATTTGCGTTGGAAGCCGCGAAATTGCGGGAAAGGAATTGGATATGGGAAAAACGTTGAAACGCATCATTGCAGCACTTCTTGTCATCGTTTCGCTATTTGCTGCCGGGATTTTCATAATGACCAGGATATCTGAGAAGAACCTGGAAGGGCTTGCCGAGATAAAGATAAATGAGCCTGACCTCAATTCAATTTCAGATGGTACGTACAAAGGAAGCTACAGCGCTTTTCCGGTAAGCGCTGATGTGGAAGTTGATGTCAAAGGCCACAGGATAGAAGCAATAAGGCTGATAAAGCATGACAACGGTCAGGGCAAGGGGGCTGAGGCACTCCCGATGAGGGTCGTGGAGACACAGAAGGTCGGACAGGACCTGGTATCGGGTGCAACCTACAGCAGCAAGGTGATTCTCCTTGCAATATCCGAAGCGCTTGATGGAGACTGAAGAAAAACGCCCCCGCAAGTTTTTCGTGCGGGGGCGTACTGACTTTTAGTATTATTCGGGCTATGCTCTGGAGCCGATTTCCTTGTCAAGGAGATATTCGCCCTGCTTGGAGCCTTCTACGAACTTGAGCTTTCCAACGATCATGTTGAAGGTTGCTTCCTCCTCGACCTGCTCGTCGACATACCATCTCAGGAAGCTTGAAGCTTCATGGGATTTGTCTTCTGCAGCTATGTCAACAAGGTTGTGTATCCTGGCCGTAACAGTCTTCTCGTGCTCAAGAGCCTTTCTGTATAGGTCTCCAAAGCCTTCGAATTCAACCTCAGGACCCTTGATCCCTGCGAGAAGCACTCTATTGCCTGTCTCGTTAAGGAATCCAAAGAACTTCATTGCATGACCTACTTCCTCCTGGGCCTGCTTCTTGAAGAATGCAGCTGATCCAAGGTAGTCTGTAGCTTCCGCATATGCGGACATGGAAAGATAAAGGTATGAGGATTCAAGCTCATAGTTTATCTGGTCGTTGATGGCGTCTACCAATCTTTTGCTTAACATATAGATCCTCCTTGTTTTCTGTTATTGTGCAGGGCTCCGTGGATTATTCCCAGACAATCCAATATGCACCACATAATAATTATAGACTAAAACGGCAGTAAATCGACATTGTTTACAAAATCATAATAATTATCGTTTAGTATCCGGATGCTCGAGTTTCGACAAAATAAGGACTTGCCTATAGTATAATGGAAGATGAGAAATTCTTGAAGGATGTGGAAGCATGAGCCTTAGGATGATATACGGGAGAGGCGGAAGCGGGAAGACCACTTTTGTATTCAATGAGATAAGGGACAGGATGAAGGATAAGGATGCAAGGTTCATCCTTCTGGTGCCTGAACAGTATACTTTCAGGACTGAGCAGAGGGTATTGAGACAGCTGCCTTCTGATGCGGTTCTGAGGGTTTCGGTGATGAGCTTCGGTACGCTTGTGAGAAAGGTCCTTGGGACAGTCGGAGGTGCTACACATGACCTAATATCCCCGACAGGGAAGGTCATGCTTGCTGCGAGAGCACTCAGTGAAACAAGGGAGGAGCTTACAATATATAAAGGAGTCTCGAAAAGGAGCGGCTTTGCGCAGACAGCCGCTGACCTCATCGATGAACTGAGGAGATTCGATGTGGATCCGAAGGCTTTATCTGAAGCAGCCGAGGAGTCGGATGACAGCGAATTGAAACGCAAGCTCAAGGACATCAGCAGGATCTATGCCAGGTATGATGAGGACCTCCACAGGAACAACGTGGATTCCACTGATGAGGCGGGATTTGCAGCAGAGAGGCTGGAAAGGGCTGATTTTGTAAGGGATACGGTGGTATACATCGATGAGTTCAATGACTTTTCTGTCATGCAGCTGAACCTTATAGGCAAGCTGATGGAGGCATCGGCATCTGTCACGCTGGCACTGACCCTTGATTATAATGATTCCGGAGACAGGGATGTGTTCAGCATCACAAGAGACACTGAAGGAAAGGTGATGAGGCTGGCGGAGGAGTCAGGAACGTCCATAATGAAACCGGTTATCCTGGGTAACCCTCATCAGGCGAGATTTGCCGGAAACAAGGAGCTCCAGCACATTGAAGCAGAGTTCTTCAGGTACCCGAACAAGGCGTTCTCCGGAGCGGTAGGTTCAGTATCGGTATATAAGGCTCAGAACAGCTATGATGAGGTGGAGCGGATCGCGAAGGATATATCGAAAAGGGTAAGGGAGGACGAGAGTCTGAGGTACAGGGATATGGCTGTCCTCTGCAGGGACATCGATTCCTATTCAAGCATCGCACAGTCGATATTCAGCGAATATGGGATACCTCTTTTTCTTGACAAGCGAAGGAGCATAGCAGGAAGTTCTATTTCTATCTACATCCTGTCCCTTCTCGAGACCTTGGTTTCAGGGTTTGCGTATGAACCCCTATTCAGGATGCTTAAGACAGGATTGTCAGTGATCTCGGCTGATGAAGCTGATCTATTGGAGAACTATGTGCTCGCACATGGCTTCTACAGCTGGCATTTCTTTGGCGACTGGAAATATTCCTACCCGAACATCACAGGCAGTGAGCTTAACTCAAAATATGTATCGGATGTGCTTGAAATGAGGGACTGTATTGCCGGAACATATAACGGCCTGAAGGACAGGCTTTCCGATTGCAAGAATTCCAGGGATGTGACAGCTGCACTCTTTTCCCATCTGGAGGAAAACGGAGCGCTTGAAAAGGCAAAGAATGCAGCTATGTCTGCAGGCGATGAGAGCTACACCGAATTCAAAGAAGTTCAAAGCGGCATCAATTCAATTTTTGATGATATGGCTGCTGTGTTCGGTGATGATAACATTGAGCTTCCTGTATATCTTGAAATGATGAAGGCTGCTGTAGCCAGCTATGAAATAGGACTTATCCCGCTGACCCTTGACCAGGTCATACTCGGGGATGTGGCAAGGATAAGGAGCGGAGGCACGAAGGGACTCTATATAGTCGGTGCAAATGATGGCGTGTTTCCGAGACCTGTCAGGGATGAGGGGATATTCACTGACAGCGACAAGAAGAATTTGAAGGACAAGGGATTGGAGCTATCGGTCGACTCCAGGACAAGGTCAGTCTATGAGCAATTCCTGATATATACCGCTTTAACTACAGCAAGCGGATATCTGTTTGTTAGCTATCCCTCATCAGACCTGGAAGGGAAGTCCCTCAGGCCTTCACAGGTAGTGGCGAGGCTTAAGAAAATATTTCCTGACCTGACCGAGGAGGTGCCTAAAGGACCTCTGGAGGCAGATTTGGCAGGATTGGAGGAGGTAACAAGACCGGATCCCACATTCAACCAGCTTGTCCATGAGATGAGAAGGAATTATCAGGGTGAAGCTGTGGAACCTTTGTGGGGAGAGGTCTACAGATGGTATCTCGAAAAACCTGAGTATTCTGCAAGGCTTGGTACTGCAGTCAGGGGGCTTGGTTATTCGAATATGGCCCAGAAGCTTCCGCGAAAGACCATAAAGGGCCTTTACGGCGAGGAAATGACGATTTCCGTATCAAGGCTTGAGAGGTTCTCACAGTGCCCCTTCGCATACTTCATCCAGTATGGTATGAAAGCCAAGGACAGGGTGCTTCATGAGATTACAGCGCCTGATATCGGTACCCTGATGCACGGGGTGATAGACAGGTTCACTGAAGACCTGAAGGGACTTGAAGGAGGAATAGCTGAAGCAGACCGGGAATTCATACATGAAAACATCAGCAGGCTGGTCGATGAAGCGATAGACACTACAAATGCAATATACAGCGAAAGCCCCAGATACAGGCATATGGGTGAAAAAATCAAGAAGACACTCATGAGGTCAGTTGATACCATAACAAAGCAGATCACCAAGGGAGACTTTGTTCCAAGGTTCAATGAGCTGGGCTTTGGCATGGATGGCATTTTGCCTCCCCTGAAGGTAGAGCTGGACGGTGACGGGGAAGATGTATTCCTGGTCGGCAGGATCGATAGGGTCGATGTGCTCGAGCTTGACGGGAAATCCTATATCAGGATAATCGACTACAAATCCTCATCAAAGGATGTTTCAATAACAGAGGTATTCTACGGACTGCAGATGCAGCTTCTTGTGTATCTGGATGTGGTTCTGAAAAATTCAGAGTACCTTTTGAACAGCGGAGCCATACCAGGAGCGATACTCTATTTCAGGATGGATGACCCGATAATCGACGGAAGCCTTTCACAGGACGTTGAGGAGATCGAGCGTGAGGTATTCAGGTCGCTCCAGATGAAAGGCCTGATCCTCAAGGACGCAAGCGTGGTAAGGTCCATGGACAGGGAAATGGGTGATTATTCGCTTATAATACCGGCGAAGATAAATTCATCAGGTGAGGTTGTGTCGAAATCCAACAGGAAAGACAAGACCATGGCAACCATACTGACTGAGGAGGATTTCAACACGTTGAGGGAGTACACTACTGAGAGCATCAGGAGGATACTCAGGGAGATGGTTTCGGGAAACATAACAGTACTCCCGGCAAAAAACGGGGACAGGATACCGTGCACATACTGCACCTATTCCGCCATATGCCAGTTTGATTCCAGAATGCCCGGGAACAAATACAGGAAGATAGCGCCGATGAAAATAGAGGATCTCTGGAGCAATATGAATAAGACAGTGGAAGGAGGGAAAGCAGATGGGAGCAGCGTGGACTAATGAACAGACAAGCGCCATTGAAGCGAGGAACAGGAATCTCCTGGTCGCGGCGGCAGCCGGATCAGGCAAGACTGCTGTGCTTGTAGAGAGGATCATAAGGCTGGTCACAAAGGACAAGGCTGACATAGATTCGCTCCTTGTTGTGACCTTCACAAATGCAGCCGCATCAGAAATGAGGGAAAGGATAGGAGATGCCATAGCTAAAGTACTGGAAGAGAATCCGTCTGACGTTCACCTGCAAAGGCAGCTGACTCTTCTTGGCAGAAGCAGCATAACCACGATCCACTCCTTCTGTCTTGAGCTGATAAGGAGTAACTTTCACCTGATTGACCTTGACCCCGCATTCAGGATAGCTGACGAAACGGAAGCTGGCATGTTGAAGGAAGAGGCTTTGGATCAGCTGCTTGAGGAGCAGTATGAAAAGGGAGATAAAAGCTTCATAGCTCTCGTTGATTCGTATGGCGGCAAAAAGGATGATTCCGGACTCAAGGCTCTCATCCTTGACCTGCACAGGTTTGTAATGAGCAGCCCATGGCCTGGGAAATGGCTTGATGAAGCTGGTCGTGGCTATGACCTATCGGAGGGGGACGTTGAAATGCTTCCAGTCTACGGGAAGGTGCTTGAAAGCCTTGCCAGAATGGCTGAAATCCATGAGCGGAATCTGGAGGATGCAATAGCTGTTATCCGTGGGAATCCAGGAATATCAAAATACGAGGATATGTTCGTTGAAGATCAGGTATTCTGCAGGCAGCTGAAGGAAGCGTTTTTACGATCAGACAAATACGATTCAATAAGGTCAATGCTTATGGGAAAGATATGGACAAGACTTGGCACAGCCGCAAGAGGACATGACAAGGCGATTTCGGAAGGTGTCAAGGAAGCGAGGAGTGATTTCAAGGAATTCATAGGGGGACTTTCAGATACTTTCTTCAGTGAGTCAGGAAGCGATACGCTAGAAATGGCAAGAAGACTGGACCCTCTCATGAAATATCTGTCATCCATCGAGAAGGAGTTCATTGCAGCATATGATGCCAGAAAACGGGAAAAGGGACTTTTGGACTTCAATGACCTTGAGCAGCTTGCGTTAAGGATCCTGACAAATGTTGACAATGATGGAGCTGCAGCCCCTTCCCCTGCAGCCTTGGCCCTAAGGGCCAAATACAGGGAGGTAATGATTGATGAATACCAGGATTCCAATGAGGTTCAGGAAGTAATCATAAGCATGGTATCGAGAAAGGATGAGGACGACCCAAATGTATTCATGGTCGGCGATGTCAAGCAGAGCATCTACAGGTTCAGGCAGGCAAGGCCTGAGCTGTTCCTTGAAAAATACAGGACATATAGTCCGGAGGGTATGGACCGGAACAGGAAGGTTCTGCTCTACAAGAACTTCAGGAGCAGAGGGAACATATTGTCAGCAGTCAACCTTGTGTTCAAGGGGATAATGAGCTCAACTGCGGGTGAGCTTGACTATACAGATGATGAGGCGCTAGAATTCGGCGCCGGTCATTATGATGACGGAGAAGACCCGCCGGTGGAGGTGATGCTGGTTGAAACATCATCTCTTCCTGAGGATGGTCCACAGACAGGAGACCCTGACTATGATGATGAAGGTGCCATGGAGGACGGAGTAGACATTTCAGACTACAAGGCCATTGAGCTTGAGGCGATAATGGTAGCCAAGAAGATAAGGGAGCTTGTGATGGGGGACGATCCTGCACAAGTATATGACAGGAAGCTTGGACGCTTCAGGAAGGCCAGCTACAGGGATGTGGTGATACTGATGAGGGCAACCTCAGTAAGCGCCAATATATTCCTTGAGGAATTCTCTAAGCTTGAAATACCTGCATTTGCAGACAACAGCACCGGATACTTTGAGACCGTGGAGGTAAGGGCCATGGTGTCCCTGCTCCGGATAATCGATAATCCTCTTCAGGATGTGCCTCTTCTATCTGCCCTGAGAAGCCCCATGTTCGCGTTCAGCGAGGAGGAGCTAGCTTCATTGAGGCTTCTGGACAAGGATGATTTCCTTTTCAATTGCCTGATGAAATCTGAGGAAGGGACTATAGGGGAAAAAGCCAAAGACTTCCTGGAAAGGCTTCACCGATACAGGGAAATGTCTCTGAGGCTGCCTCTCGATTCGTTCATCTGGTATCTGTATACTGAAACCTCATATTATGACTATGCAGGGGCAATGCCAGACGGACTACAAAGGCAGGCGAACCTTCGTATGCTGTTCCAGAAAGCGCGTCAGTTCGAGGATTCGGGAAGCAAGGGGTTATTCAGCTTCATAAGGTATATTGAAAAATTCAAGAAAACGAACGGGGATATCGGTGCGGCAAGGATCCTTGGTGAGAACGAGGATCTGGTGAGGGTAATGAGCATCCATAAGTCAAAGGGTCTCGAATTCCCCATAGTGTTCATAAGCAATTCAGGTAAGGGATTCAACAGGATGGACCAGAGGAAGGATGTCCTTTTCCATCCGGTACTGGGCTTCGGACCTGTGTTTATAGACAGGGACAGGTCAATAAGGAGCACGACCTTCTTCAGGGAGGCTATAAAGGACAGGATGATGCTTGAGAGCCTCTCGGAAGAGATGAGGGTGCTCTATGTTGCCATGACAAGAGCCAAGGAGAGGCTTTACATAACAGGAAACATAAGGGACAGGGAAGCGGTCATCAAAAGGTGGAACTCACTTTCGAAGGGGAACAGTCTAAGGCTGCCTGAAGACAAGGTCCTCAAAGCGGGAAGCTTTCTGGACTGGATCATGCCGGTACTTCTAAAGCACATCTCAATGGATATGTACCGGAATGACGGTATAGATGCCTGTACAGATGAGGGAAGTTTCGGGCTTGAATTCATCCGTGCCGAGGACCTCTTCAAGAAAGGAATGACACCGAGGCTCCCGGATGAATATGTTCTTACAATAGATTCACTTACTGAACCCTCTTCCTCATTTGAAATAATGAGGCGGCTTTCATATGAGTATGCTTATGGAAAGGATGTTGCCATGGCATCAAAGGTTACTGTGTCTGAACTGAAAAGACTGGTACAGGATAAGGAGGATATACAGGGAGTAAGCGCAATCGGAGAAGAACACATGGAAAGGCCGCTATTCATGATGAACAAGACAGGACTTACAGGGTCGGAGCTGGGCACGGTATTTCATAAGGTGTTCCAACATCTTGACTTTTCCAGGGTATCACCTGATGAACTGAAGAATCAGGTGGACGAGCTTGTGGAAAGGGAGCTTCTCAGACCTTCAGAGGCTGAAAGAGTCAATCCATGGAAACTGAAGATGCTTTTTGACACGGACATTGGAAAAAGAATGGTTCAAGCTGCAGCAAGAGGGGATCTCAAAAGGGAGATACCGTTCTTCATGGGGTATGAGGGTGGAGAGACAATGGTAAAGGGTGTCATAGATGCCTTCTTTCAGGAGGACGGGGAGCTTGTCATTGTAGACTACAAGACAGACCATGTTGATATCAGCAGCTTCGAAGAAACACTCAAGACCAGGTACACTGAGCAGATGAGATATTATAGGAGTGCACTTGAACAAATAACTGGAGTCAAAGTAAGGGAAACAATACTATATTCAGTATCACTTGGAAAAGAATTATGTATTACTTTATAAATTCCTCTTCAAAGTTATTTTGTTTTGAAGTATAATAACATTATATTATCTTGGAAAACGATAGGAGTGTTTCAAATGGCAGTAGGAAAAGATAAGACAAGGATTCTTTTGACACTTCCAATGGATCTCAAGGACGAACTCACGAACGAAGCAAAGAGCGACAATAGGAGTCTTAACAACTATATCCTCAATCTTCTTCTGAATTCTGACAGAAGACCAGAAGGAAAGTAACAAAGAAAGGAAAAGGACCTGCGAGGGTCCTTTTTTCATTTCTGATGATTTGATTGCAATTCATCTAATGGATAATGATTTTCCTTGAATATCAAGGGTATTGGTAGTACCAATTGTTAAACTGACATAAATTGTTAAATTATACGAATCGAGTGTGGATTTTCTAAATACCATATTTAATCCTGGAATTACAACTTGAGTGAAATAATATTTCAATTATTATTTCATGCAAATTATTTTTGGATCTTACGTGTTCTAGTCCGATTTAATACGAAAACCTGTACGTATATCTTTTTGTAACTACTTGGAATGTACGATATTTACACATATATAATTAAAATATTTTATCTGCAGATATAATTTCTGACAAATTTTTACTTAAAACAAAAAATGGATGAAATATAGATAAAATATTTTTACAATATTCAATATCAAGTGAAAATCTAATTTCAATCATACAATTCTTTAAGTGGTTTAGAAAATAACATCATTATAGCATTGTAAGGCATATGTTTAACCTATAATAACAATGTGAAATAATATTTCATAATAGAGTAAATAACATGAAGTAAAGGGGTATTGTAAATAGGGAAAGGAATGTAGTGAATGCTGTCATGAAAGCAGCAAACCCAGAATCTCCTCCATATTTACCTGATACTATCGAGACCTGACCCATAACCGGTAAAGCAGCACTTATTATGAATACCTTCTGCATCACAAGAGGCATCGGCACCAGCTTGAACAGGAGTATCACGATAAGTGGCGACACGACAAACCTGAACATTATTATGAGTATTGTATCCAGGGGATTCCCGAGGTTCTTGAAGGTGAGGGCACCTATTATGCTTCCCATGTATATGAGTGAAAGAGGTGTCATCATGTCCTTCAGATATTCTGCGCTTTTGAGCAGATAATCAGGTACAGGGAATTCCGTGAATAAGGCTGCGAGTCCAAGCAGAAATCCAAGTATTGCCGGATTCAGCAGCTTTCTTATGACAGTGAATGAGAATCTGCCGTTGGTTTTGGTCCTGGAGAGAAGGTAGTTGCCAACTGTCCAGAACATTATCGTATTCGCCATGAAATAAAGCAGAAGATAAGGAACCCCCTCATCTCCAAAAAGACCGGTTATTATTGGCAGCCCTACAAATATTGTATTTGAGAAGGCGCTCATCGCAATGAAGGCACCTCCGCGCTTGATGCTGTGGCGTAACATTCTGCTCAGGCTTGAAGAAATAACTATGATTATAAGCATTGATGAAGCAGCGATAAGTATACCCTTCCATGATACCTTGAGATGTTCCATAGTAAAGCTTGTAAAAGCCGTATGGAACATGGTTACAGGTACTATATAGCTGACGAGGAATGTGGATATGAAGCTGTCTACCCGCTGGTCGGTAACCTTGAGCTTTTTCAGCGCAAATCCGAAACCAGCGAGCACGAACAGCGTTATTATTGTATTAGTTGCCTCTATTGTCATTCTCAGCCTCCTTGGCAGCAATTTCCAGAAGTCGTTCCTTTGTGTTCAGTCCTGGAGTCTCCAGGACGTTCTCGAGCAGGATTCCAAGTATCTTGCCTATCAGCCTGCCGTTCCTGATTCCTATGGACTTGAGGTCGTCTCCGTTGACAGCAAGGTCTTTAAGCTCCAGCGGATCGTTTCTCTGGAGGATTTCAGTTAGTCTCCTTTCAAAATCGATGAGCTTTGCTGCATGTATACCGCCAACATCAGGCTTTCCGCCATGGTCGGCCTTTTTGAGGCCGATGAAAAGCGGTATGTTCTCAATCCCCATTTTAATGGCAAATTTCTTGAGCTTCACTTCGTTCTTCATCTCGCTTGGGACCATATGCAGGGAGATGAGCTTATCTACAAGATGAATGGTCCGGTTGTCGTACTTGAGCCTCTGAAGGATCTCCCTTGCAATTGAAGCTGACTCCTTCTCGTGGCCGTAGAAGTGTCCCACACCGTCCTTGTCTATCGTGAAGCACCGTGGCTTTCCGGAGTCGTGAAACAGAGCTGCAAGCCTTACGGGAAGGTTCCTCGGGCACCTGTCCAGCACCTCCAGGGTATGCCCCAGAACATCCTTGTCATGGTACCTGTTGAACTGGTTGAAGGATGCCAGCGGGAGCAGCTCGGGAAGCACGTACTTGATAAGTCCAAGCTCGAATAGCATCCTCATTCCCCTTCCGGGATTTTCCGACATGAGTATATTGGATATTTCTTCTCTGATCCTTTCAACGCTGATATATACGAGTCCGTCCATTTCTTCGATTATCCCGAGGAGCGTGCTTTCTTCTATGTTGAAGTCGAGAGTGGTAGCGAGCCTTACAGCCCTAAGTATTCGAAGCGCATCCTCCTTGAAACGCTCAACAGGATGCCCTACAGCCCGGATAAGCCTGTGATTAAGGTCATTGAAGCCTCCAAACGGGTCTATCAGTCCCTTCTGGTCATTGTAGGCCAGTGCGTTGATCGTGATGTCACGTCTTCTCAGGTCCTCTATAAGGTCTTCAATGAATCGGACATTTTCAGGATACCGCTTGTTAATGTAGCCTTCCTCGCTTCTAAAAGTGGTCACGTCAAAACAGCCGTCATCAGTAATGACTTCTACGGTTCCATGCTTTATGCCTATGGGGACTGTCTTTTCAAACATTCCTATGATTGATTCTGGTGTAGCCGATGTCGCAATGTCATAGTCCTTTGGATCCTTCCCGAGAAGTACGTCCCTGATGGATCCGCCTACAAGGTAAGCATCGTAGCCATCCTGGAGTATCCTTCCGATTATGAATCTTGCGCCTTTTGGCATCTCAATCCTCATGGTGCCTCCTTGCCTGGAGAGTCAAAATTTCTGCTTTAAAGCCTTCTCCGGCTGGTATTGTAGTATAATCTAGTATAATTAATTATATACCATGTTAATGGCAAGGAGTAGCAGATGGAACAATCGATAAGAAAAATACGGGACTTTGAGGCCGGTGACAGACTTGACTGTTATTTCATAATCAAGAGGGTGGACCTCAAGACCACCAATTCAAACGACAGAAAATACCTGGACTTCATCTTCGGGGATGTTACAGGTGAAATATCCGGAAAGCTATGGGATGTTCCATATGAACAGGAGGACTTCTTCAAGGCCGGAATGCTGATCAAGGCAAGAGGTACAGTAACCAGCTACCAGAATGCCCTGCAATTCAAGGTGGACAAGATCAGGACCGTGGATACCAAGGACAATGTTGACCCGAGGGACTTTGTTGTCGCTGCACCCCTTGACCCTGATTTCATGTTTGGAGAGATCGAGGGCTTTGCAAAGGGAATGGCAAACACCCACATAAGGAACCTCGTGCTCAGGATAATGGAGGAGAACAAGGAAAAGCTGATGTATTATCCTGCGGCGAAAAGGAACCACCATTCCATAAGAAGCGGACTCCTTTATCATGTGCTTACAATGCTCAGGCTGGGCATGAAGCTATCTGAAATATATGAGGAAATCAACACAGACCTTCTGTATGCCGGTATAATCCTCCATGACATGGAGAAGCTCAATGAAATGGACTCCACCGAGCTTGGAATTGTGAGCGAGTACACCATTGAAGGGACCCTTCTGGGACATATAACCCAGGGTGTAAAAAATATTGAAAGGGTTGCGATGGAGCTTGGAACTCCTAAGGAAATCAGCATGATACTGGAGCACATGGTCCTCAGCCATCATTACGAGGCTGACTATGGCAGTCCTGTAAAGCCCATGATCCTTGAGGCTGAGCTTTTGCACCATATCGATATGATCGATGCGAGGGTCTTTGACATAACGAATGCCACAAAGGATATCGAGGGCGGCTCATTCACAGACAACATATGGTCGCTTGACAGGCGAAGGATGTATAAGCCTTTGCTTGACGGAAGCGAAAGGAGATAGGAGGGTACGATGGGAGTTAAGGAAAATCTCTTGAAATACGTAAAATATGAGACAACCTCTGATGAGGAAAGCACAAGCACCCCTTCAACCAAGGGGCAGATGGTCCTTGCTGAGGAACTTGAAAAAGAGCTGAAGTCTCTGGGGCTTGAGACAAGACTGGATGAAAACGGATATCTTTTCGGATACCTGAAAGGAAATACAAGCAAGAGGGTCAAGAAGCTTGGCTTTCTGGCACACCTGGACACATCGCCTGACATGAGCGGAAGGGATGTATCACCAAGGGAATTGACCTATGAAGGTGGAGACATAGTACTTAACGAGGGGCTTGGTATAGTACTGAAGGCAGCTGATTTCCCTGACCTTCAGAAATATGTGGGCCATGACCTTATTGTCACTGACGGGACTACACTACTTGGTGCAGACAACAAGGCCGGCATCGCTGAAATCATGGCAGCACTTGAAATCATCATTTCAAAAGGCGATTTTCTGCATGGAGACATAATGGTGGCGTTCACCCCAGATGAAGAAATCGGCCGGGGGCCGCATAAGTTCGATGTTGAAAGGTTTGGTGCTGACGTTGCATACACCATAGACGGAGGACCTGAAGGTGAGCTTGAATTTGAGAATTTCAATGCAGCGGCTGCAAAAGTCACTTTTAATGGAAGAAACGTCCATCCCGGCACTGCTAAGGGGAAGATGATCAATTCCATAGCTATCGCCATGGAATACGCATCGTTCTTCGATAAGGCAGAGACGCCTGAAATGACTGAAAAATATGAGGGCTTCTTCCATCTCAATGATTTCAGAGGGTCTGTCGAGAAAACGGTGCTGAACTACATCATAAGGGATTTCTTCGCGGATACGTTTGAGGCTAAAAAAGAGAAAATCACGGCTTTGGCAGAACAGCTCAACGGGAAGTACGGACAGGGGACCGTGACCGTTGAGGTGAAGGATCAGTACAGGAACATGAAGGAAATGATCGAGCCCAGCATGTTCCTAATAGACAACGCGCTCAAGGCCATGGAGATGGCTGAGGTGAAGCCTATTGTGAAACCCATAAGAGGCGGCACTGACGGCGCGCAGCTTTCATTCATGGGACTGCCGTGCCCGAACATATTCACCGGTGGTGAAAACTACCATGGAAAGTTCGAGTTCATATCAATACCAGCGATGGAAAAGGCTGTTGAGGTAATAGTCAACCTTATCGGTATATTCGAGGCGCAGGGTACAGAGGAATAAGGATAATATGAAAGAGCGGCACTTGCGAAAAGTGCCGCTCTTTTATAATAAGAAATCAAGATTATTGCTGGTTTTTTGTGTTTCGGTCTTTTCCGGTGAAGAACAGGCATGCGCCGTTGGGGCCGAGATGGGATCCGATTGCCATTCCCAAAGGGAACAGGGTAACCCTGGCATCTGAATGGTTCTTCTCTATCAGTTCCTTGATGTACATTGCGTCATCTTCGCAATCCCCGTGGGAGATGAAGGCTTCAATTCCGATTTCTGGATCGAGGTTCTTTTCAAAATAGCTGTAAAGGGTATTCAGTGATTTTTTCCTGCCCTTTACCTTGTCGATCACCTTGAGGCTGCCTTCGCTGTCCATATGGATTATGGGCTTTATTGCCAGCATGGAGCCGAATGTTGCGGACAATGCTGATATCCTGCCGCCTCTCCTCAGGTGGTTGAGGTCATCGACTGTGGCAACGTGGTTGATGTGGTATTTCATCTTCTCGACATACTCCAGGTTTTCCTGAAGGGTAGCCCCTTCGGACTGTTTTCTGAGTGTCAGCTGCACCAGAAGTCCCTGCCCGGATGATGCGCATTTCGTATCAATGATCTCGATGCGCCTGTCAGGATATGACTCCCTGAGGGTTTCGGCGGCAACATTTGCCGAACCGAATGTTCCGCTGAGCATGGATGAAAATGATAGATAGAGGATATCCAGGCCTTTATCCAGAGGGCCCTTGAAGTAACCGTGATACATGGCAGGAGTAATCTGCGAAGTCGTGGGCATTTCGCCGTTTCTCATGCTGTCATAGAATTCCTTGAACCCGATAGTCCTCCAGGAATCCTCGATAAGTTCGATGCTGCTTGTCCGTATTACAAGGCCTATGGGATCGTGTTCCGGCTTGTCCAGAAAATATGTTCCAAGGTCGCACCCTGAATCTGTAAGTACAATGTAGCTCATATGGCCTCCAATTCAAAAATAGTCTTAATACAGGATAACCTGAAAAGTTTAAAAAACTTTGAAGTTGTCCATAAAGATTTGATTTTGAATGGCGAACGTGAGTGAAAAGGAAAACTATTGCTGTTTATTCTCAAGCAAACCTGTCTTTGTAAGCCTTGTCCAGATTACAGCTGCTGCAACGGTCTTGAAAAGGTCTGGTAATATGAAAGGAATCACACCTGCAGTAAAGGCCTGCACGAATGTAAGGTCGCGGCTTATTGCCAGGTATGAGGCACCAAGAAGATAGATCGGCAGATTACCAAGAAGCACTGAATAGACCACAGCTTTTGCGAAAGTGTCGATCCTGTTTCTGAATGAGCTTATGAGAAGTACAGCTACTGCAAATCCCATTATAAATCCGCCTGTGGGACCCAGTATGGCTCCTGCACCGCCCCTTCCTCCGGAAAATACCGGAAAGCCTATGCTGCCGAGGAACAGGAAGACTGCTATGGACATTCTTGAAATCTTCGGTTTGAATGACAGGGCAATAAGAATCACAACAAGTGTCTGCAGTGTACCGGGTACTGGAGTGAAAGGAAGGGGAACATATATATAGGATGAGATTATGAGAAGTGTAACTCCAAGTGATGAATAAACCAGGTCCCTTGTCTTTAGTCCTGCCATTGATGATTCTCCTTTGAATATGATAATCCTTATTATATCAGCTGATTGAGGACTTGGTATTTCTAAAATGGCAAGGAGTGTAATTATTTAAACAAAAGTTAAGAGTGTCGAAGAAAAAAGTATAGGTACTTTGTTCAAAGTAATAAATTGTTTACAATCAATCTACATGAGTGGGTTTGGATAACTGATATACTTTATTGTAGAGAATGTGATGATTTGAAGTTGGACCAAAATGACATAAGGGTAATTTCCAGGTACCTCAGGCTATCGCTGAACAACCTGAAGGAGCTTAGGGAAGTTATGATAGAGATCGAGAACAATGGCGAAGTGGACCATGATGGTCAGCCGGTCATGAATTCAGAGGAAATAAACAAAGATATCAGTAATATTGAAGGTCTTCTGGACATGCTTTCAGAAGCGGAGGGAGCGTAAATGGTGGAGTTTAAGGTTAGCCATGAAAAGGAATTGAACAGGTTCATCCTTTTGACAGAGGAAGGCGAAAGAGTAGGCAGGGTGTCCTATGCAGTTGGTGAAGATGGCACCATGACCATTGACCATACCAAGGTCAGCCTTGACCTGAGAGGAACCGGAGCTGGAAAACATTTGATTTTAGCTGCTGTCGAGTATGCAAGGGGGATGAGTTATAAGCTGAATGCTACCTGTCCGTATGCGAAAAAGATGCTTGAGAAACATCGCAAGGACTTTTCGGATATTCTCGGACCGGTGCTTTCGGAAGAATCCGAACCGGAACCGGGAAATGAATTCTGATTACATCACATATGCAGGAGGGCCATCAGATGAAGGGAATAGTGTTAATCGCATGTATGCTTATCCTGGCTGGTTGTGGAGCAAAGCCGGTGATGCCTGTACCAGATGGAGAGATTCAGGTATCGAGGATAATGGATTTCAGGACCTCTGATATGGATCCCATGAAAGGTGAAGCGAGGCTTATTGTTGATTACAAGGGCTTCGAAAAGTACCTGTCAGATTACGCGATTCTGGAAAGTCCTGTTTTCCTTGATTCGGATGATCTTGAAGCTATTAAGAAGATTGATGAGGAGTACTTCAGGACCGGAGCGATTGGAGTTGCAGTATCTGTAGAGAGTTCTGGATCAAACACAGTCGAGGGAAAGAAAGCAAAAATTCAGGGTGATGTGCTTATCCTTCTTATAGAAAGGAAGGAGGCTGGCATAGGCACAACAGATATCGCCACAAGGCATTCAGTTTTTCTTCTGGACTCAGCTGACGTTTCCGGAATAAGGGCAGCTGAGGTGGAGAGGATTCTAGCAAAGTAGATGTAAATTTATTATGAACTGGGAAAATGCTCTGATTCTAAATATGCGTTTATCCTATTGAAATATAATCATATTAACTATAAATATTCAAAGAACCTTCGTGTTATACGTGGGTTCTTAATTTATTGGAAAAAAATTGTGCGGGTTGTGAGTGGAAGCAAATATAGAACATAGCTCTAAATATGCTTGCATATCCTTGATTATCAAGGGTTTTCAAAATTGATGCCAGCTTTAGGGGTTTCGACAAAGAAAGCGTCGCGAGAGGATGAGGATACGCTGAATTCATAGATATTAAAAAATACGAATATTAATGTCGAAATTCAAGCTGGTACATATTGTGTCGAATAACCGGGAATACCGTTGATTTATAATGACAAATAAGATTAATTTTAGAACAATATATTGTATGTATAAAATATTTTAGCTATAATTAGTATAAAATGACGAAAGGGCACATTAGCATATTGAACAGAGTTAAGTTTCATTAAATAATCACATTGATTAGAATATAACTATAATTTCAAATATGTCGAATCGCGCTTTGCTACAACAAACACAATTACAGGAGGAGAGAACATGAAGAAAAAATCTAGGAAATTAACAGCACTGCTTATCGCCTTTGCTATGGTATTCACATTGCTTTGGAATTCAAAAATCACTCTTGCGGGAAATGGAAAGCAGAATATCCATTTCGATTACTTGTATGATAATCTGAAATCCGGATATGAATCATTGGAGATAACATTAACACATTCTGATGGGGCAAAATTTACTGCATCCGCTGCGGAAGATAAACTTAAGAATGTACCTTATGGTACATATACAGTCAGCGTAACGCTTAATGGAAATCCAGTAGATGGAATAACACTATATTATGTTGTTGGTAATGATGAAGATTTAGCTGAGGCAGAAATCCAGTTGATTGCAGTATCAGTTGGTGGTGAACTTATAGTTGATGATTTTACACCTACATTTCATTTTTTATCACTTGTGTTAAATGAAGCCGATGAAGATGAAGAGGATCCGGTAGATGAAGACGAGGAAGAAGAAGATCCGGTAGACGAAGACGAGAAAGAAGTGGAACCGGAAGATGAAGACGAGGAAGAAGAGGATCCGGTAGACGAAGACGAGGAAGAAGAGGAACCGGAAGATGAAGACGAGGAAGAAGAGGATCCGGTAGATGAAGACGAGGAAGAAGAGGATCCGGAAGATGAGGACGAGGAAGAAGAGAATCCGGTAGACGAAGATGAGGAAGAAGAAGATCCGGAAGATGAAGACGAGGAAGAAGAAGATCCGGAAGATGAAGACGATGAAGAAGAGGATCCGGTAGACGAAGACGAGGAAGAAGAGAATCCGGAAGATGAAGACGAGGAAGAAGAGGATCCGGTAGACGAAGACGAGGAAGAAGAGGATCCGGAAGATGAAGACGAGGAAGAAGAGGAGGTAGATTCTAAAGAAGAAGTCGCAGATGAGGATGAAGCGGAAGAAGAAGTGGAAGCTGAACCCAATAATGACAATGATTTAGAAACACTTCCGCAGACTGGAGGCGTGCCAAGTATTTTGTTTTACGCATTCGGAATGATATCGATGTCTGGCGGTGCGTTTCTCCTTAAGAAAAAGGAATAGAATAGCTTAATCCTGATAATTGATATAAAGCAAAGCGAGGGACTGCAGCGATAGGCTGCGGTCTCTCGCTTATTCTTGAGATTCCGGTAAGTGTTGAAAATTCGGTAGTGTATTTTAATTT
>NZ_AXUN02000001.1 GCF_000495435.3 Youngiibacter fragilis 232.1
GAATTCTGATAAAATAACCATGCTAATTAATTTTAGTGGGAACCCTTCTCTGATTCAGTTTCGTAGGCGGAATTCAGGGAGGGGTTCTTTCCTTTCTATTCAATTCTTCCTCTCTGCCAGTATATCCGTCAATTTACGGACAGGCAAGCATGGCTACTCTACGTCAAAATTTTACGGCTCTAACATACAGTTCCTACAGGAGTACCGGCATCTATGCTGAAAGGATCCAGGTCCATGAGGGCAATGTCCTGAATAGCTTCCTTGGCATTAAGCTCGTTCGCATAGTAGGTGAGGCTCTCCTTTGCTACCACCGGAACCTCAAGTTTCTTGACAGGACCTATCCATCTGAACATCCTGTATTCGAGGTTCATTTTGGTGACTTCCTGACCCTGGGCGATCTTCACTGATTTTTCTTCAGCTGCGGATGCCGCAGCCAGGCTGGTCGTGTCTGTGAACACCAAAGTGTTCCCTGCATCGTTCTTTGAGTTCAGGTCGACAGTACCTATGGTTCTGCCTTCTATGACATAGACTGCGGCAAGGCATCTTCCGGCCTCTTCGGTATAGCCCGTCTTTCCGAACACATTCCCTGAAAGTCCGATGTTCTTGTTCTTGCTTATGACGGTGCCAAGAGTCTGGGTCTTGGTCTTGAGGACATATGTGTCAATTGATGCAACTTCGCTGATCCAAGGGTCCTTGTAGGCTGCGGTGAGCAGCAGCATTATGTCATACGCGGTTGAATAGTGGTCTTTGTCGTGCAGGCCTGTTGCATTCACGAAGTGAGTGCTCCTCATGCCGAGGTCTGAGGCCTTCTTGTTCATCAGTTCGGCGAAGCCCTCAACGGTTTCTCCGATGTTTATCGCGATCGTGGTTGCCGCATCGTTCGCTGAGCCGAGAAGAAGCGCATGCATCAGCTCGTCTGCAGAAATCTCTTCATTGTTTGCAATGGGCTTCAGGTTGAAGTACATCGAGTAAGGAACCTCGAGCCTTGCTTCCCTCGGATATTTCATATAGTCGAACTTTTTGTTCGAATAATGCTCCGAGAGTATGAGGGCAGTCATCAGCTTCGTTATCGAAGCTGGATACATAGGTTCGTCGATGTTCTTTGAGAATATGATCTCTCCTGTCTGGACGTCGAATGTAATGGCCGATGAGCCATTGATGTCAGGCATCGCGGCCTTTGCGGCAATTGAAGGAATGAGCATCAGGACCAGTAGCAATGAGGCTGTGAGCCTTTTAAGTTTTGTTCCCATGAGACCCCCTTGAAAGCATATATATCTGTTTATTATATAATACCATCTGAGGGGGATTTATTGAAGAAAAAGAGTGACAAACATTGCACCAAAACTTAACACTGTGTTCACAGGACAAAAGTGCACCAATTCCCTGATATTGCTATAATCTACTTATGAGTAGAGGAAGGTGATTCAATGAGACCATTGGAGATCTTCAGGGACAGGGTACCTGAAGCGATAGGAAAGTTCAGGAAATCAGCTGTAATGCTGATCATAGTTGAAGAGGACGGGGTGCAGAAGCTTGTGCTTGAAAAAAGGGCACTTACCCTCATCAAGCAGCCAGGTGACATATGTCTGCCAGGAGGCGGCATAGACCCGGGGGAGACCCCCAGGGAGGCTGCCATAAGGGAGACAAGGGAAGAACTGGGACTTTCCGAGGATGACATTGAGGTGATCGGACCCATGGACTTCTTCATAAGTCCGTACGGCCAGATAATGTATCCATTCGTTGCGAGAACCAGGATAACCGATTTCTTCTTCAGTCCGTTCGAGGTGGACTCTGTGCTCAAGGTTCCCCTGGAATTCTTCATGGAGACTGAGCCTATGCGCTATGACATGGATGTAAGCCCTGAGATAGGGGATGATTTCCCCTATGACCTGATACAGAACGGAAGGCAGTACAAATTCTCAAAAGGGATATCAACCCAGTACTTCTACAAGTACGAGGGACATGTCATATGGGGGTTCACTGCAAGAGTTGTAAAAAGCTTCATAGATATACTAAGGGAGGACAGGGATGAAGAACTTTGACTACAATAACCCGACGAGGCTGGTATTCGGAAAGGGCACGGCAGAGAACATAGGAAAGTACATAGCAGGTTATGGCGACAGGAAGGTGCTGCTCCTTTATGGGAAGGGCTCCATATTCGCCAACGGCACATATGACAAGGTGACAAGGTCACTGAGGGAGAACGGGATAGATTTTCTGGAGCTTGGCGGTGTAAAGCCAAATCCTGTGATTTCCAAGGTAAGGGAAGCGGTCGGCCTTATGAGGAGAGAGAAGGTGGATGCGATAGTTCCTGTGGGAGGGGGCTCGGTTTTCGATACGGCCAAGGCCTGCGCTGCGGGATACTTCCACGACGGGGACCCATGGGACCTCTATGAAGGCAAGGCAAAGGTTACAAAGGCGCTGCCCATCTACGGTGTTCTTACGATATCTGCAACAGGTTCTGAAATGAACCATAACTCCGTAATCATGAACGAGGAGGAGAAGAAGAAATGGGGTCTGGGTTCCAGGGCGTTCTATCCAAGGCTCTCCATAGTGGACCCTTCGATCCAGGCGACCCTTCCGAGAAACCAGACGGTGAACGGAGCCTGCGACACCCTTGCACATGTCTTTGAGGCATATTTCGGGGGTACACCTTCGACTAGGATGCAGGATGAGCTGAGCGAAGGGATAATGAGGACGACCATGGACAGCGTAAGGATACTTCTTGATGACCCGTCAGACTATGATGCGAGGGCTGAGCTGGCATGGGCGGCAACACTTGCCCTGAACGGGCTCAACGGCCTCGGCAGGGCAGGAGACTGGGCTTCCCATGGGATCGAGCATTCACTCTCAGCCTTCACTGATATAGCGCATGGCGAGGGTCTTGCGATCGTATTCCCTGCCTGGATGAAGTACGTGTACAGGGAAGACCCTGAAAAGTTCGCAAGGTTCGGTGAGAAGGTGCTTGGAATCGAGAAGGCATCGGCTGAAGAAATGGCACTTGATGCGATAGAAGCCCTCAAGGTGTTCCTGAGAAGCATAGGGGCACCCGTGACTCTAAGGGAGAGGGGATTCACTGAGGATATGCTCCTTCCCATGGCGGAGAACGCGGTCATGAAGGGAAGCCTTGGGTCGCTCAAGAAGCTTGGCAAGGAGGATGTACTTGAGATACTGAAGATAGCATTCTAGAATTTTGACGATTCTAAAATATTGCCGCATCAATAATGACAAATCATCAATCTGGCCATTCCGCATTCATGGGGAATGGCTTATTTTTATCAAAAAACGTGACGGGACTTTTTTGGTCCCTGCAAAACATGCTGAAAAGGCATATTTTTTCGAAACTTTTATTAAATATTGTCAGATAAATGAAGGATAAATGAAAAATGACATTCACACCGTCAAAATATGAAATATATCTTGCAAAAAATCCTTCCCTGTATGACAATTGTATCAGAAATTGCATGAATCCAATCAGGGGGGATTATCTTGGGAAACGAAGACATATATTCAGCCATAGGTGAAGGAAGGCTGAAGGAGAACAGGTCCGTATCAAGGCTTGTGAATGACGCGGTAAGGAGAAGGGAAGGAAAGCTCACTGAACAGGGAGCGCTTCTGGTACTGACTGGTAAATATACGGGCAGGTCCCCTAAGGACAGGTTCATAGTGCTTGATGAGACCACCAGGGATACTGTGGCCTTCGGCAAGACAAACCTTCCTCTTTCTGAGGAAGCATTCTCAAGGATCAGGGAAAAGGTAAAGGCCCACATGGCTGACAGGGACATGTTCCTTGTCAAGGCGAGGGCAGGAGCTTCTGAGAAGGAGACACTGAAGATAGATGTGCTTTGCGAGAATGCGGCACAGGCACTCTTTGCCACCCAGATTTTCATAAAGGACAATGGGCGTCAGGGAAAGCCTGATTTCACCGTAGTTGCAGTTCCAAGCCTCATGCTTTCAGGAAAAGAGGACGGAGTGAATTCAGAGGCGGGTATCCTCATAAGCTTCAAGGAGAGGCTGGTAATCGTCTGCGGGACCTGCTACCTTGGAGAGATAAAGAAATCCATATTCAGCGTAATGAATTACCTTATGCCGGAGGACGGCATACTTCCGATGCACTGCTCGGCGAACACCGATGAAAGCGGCAATACTGCACTTTTCTTCGGTCTTTCGGGAACCGGCAAGACCACGCTCTCCGCTGATTCCAAAAGGATACTGATAGGCGACGACGAGCACGGATGGGCTGATGACGGAGTCTTCAACTTCGAAGGCGGCTGCTACGCAAAGACCATAAACCTCGACAAGGAAAAGGAGAAGGAGATCTACCAGGCCATAAGGTTCGGATCGCTCCTTGAGAATGTTGTCGTCAACAAGAATGGCGAACCTGACTACACAGATGCGACACTCACTGAGAACACAAGGTGCACATACCCCATAGGATATATAGACAATGCCTCGTCGAAAGGCACAGGGTCCATACCGAGGACGATACTGTTCCTGACTGCCGATGCATTCGGAGTGCTGCCTCCAGTATCAAGGCTTACTAAGGAAGGCGCCATGTACCATTTCATGTCAGGCTATACCTCTAAGCTTGCAGGAACCGAGCGTGGGATAGTCAATCCTGAAACCACCTTCTCAGCACTGTTCGGCGAACCGTTCATGCCGAGGAGGATCGAGGAATACGCAAGGCTTCTCGGGGAAAAGATAGAAGCCCACGAGACCGATGTCTACCTCATCAACACGGGATGGACCGGCGGTGCCTACGGTACGGGAAAAAGGGTCCCGCTGAAGTACACAAGGCTCATGGTTGAGGCTGCCATAGAAGGCAGGCTCAAGGATGCGGAATACGAGAAGGACCATGTATTCAACCTGGACATTCCTACTGAAGTGGACGGGATACCAAAGGAGCTCCTTCATCCGAGAAGGCTGTGGAAAGATGCGGAAGAGTATGACAGGACATCACTGATGCTTGCCGAGAGATTCAAGGAGAATTTCAAGAGATTCCCCGATGCAGATGATACCATAAGGATGGCTGGACCGTTCTGATGATATGAAAAGGCCCCGAAGCGATTCGGGGCCTTCAGCATTCACTGTGAAGAATCATCTGAAACAGCCAAGATCAGATCTCCCTTGCCTTCCAGCCGATAACCATGGTCTTTGATTCCCTGAAGAACTTAACCTTTCCGTCCTCCTCCAGGGAGAAATAGGGCTCCAGGTTATTCCTGAATATCCTTTCCTCTTCCTCGTCAAGGAGTGGGTTGTCAAAGTCCGTGAGGGACATGAGGGCGATCTTCCTGAGGTCCTGGTAAGCATCCTCCCTGGTCATGTAGGTCCTTTCGAAGCCATCATTGAGAAGGCTCATTACCGGGTCAAGGCCAAGGTCGTAAAGCATGTTGAAAATGGTATTGTAGCCATATATCCTATGGGCTGCAGCCTCCTCCTTCCTTGATTCCCTGCCCCTTACCCCAAGAAGCATCTCGCTCTGGATATCCTTCAGGTTAGGATAGTCGTAGGGATAGATGACGAAGACATACTTTTTCGAAAGCACATTCAGCTTCCTTATGTCCTCAAAACCGACAGACCTTGTGGTTATGACCACATCAAACTTCTCTCCTGGCTTTCCGGGCTCAGGAAGTGACCAGTCAAGCCTTCTGAAGATGATGTTGTCCTGTTCGGCCTTCCTTGCATTGTCCTTGCAGACAGCCAGCATCCTTTCAGACGCATCGAAGGCAGTGAGCTTCTTTACGCGCTTTGCGACAGGGAGAGCAAGCCTTCCTGATCCGCAGCCGACAATGAGGACAGAATCAGCTGTGGAAAGCGGCAGGGAGCTGCACTGGTTGGTCGTGTATTGCGTGCCAAAGCCTGCCAACTGGTCGAAGGAGGATGCAAGCTTTGCCATAATCTCGGTTGATTCAGTGTCATGACCTGCAATACCTGGATTCGAGGCCGGCCCCATCTTCTGAAGGAGACCCCAATTAATTAGGCTTTCCATGATGAACCTCCTGTAATGATAGCGATTTTGGGAAATAATATTTATACGCTAATTATATCAAAATATCCCCAATGGCATTATTAAATTAAATGATGGAATATGAACAGATTGTAACGTGGTTTGTCCAGGACATATCACTTGGCCGGAGAGATACAACCATAAAATTGGAGTGAATTGTCTGCTTACATCGGTTTACATGGGCTCACTGCAGGATTATAATGTAAGGAGCGAAATTCCGGAGGTATTTATGGATATATATTTCATATTCAAGGCAGTGGTAATAGCGATAGTTGAAGGCATAACTGAGTTTCTTCCTGTATCATCTACTGGCCACATGATAATCGTGGGAGACCTGATAGGTTTTCCTGAGACCGAGTTCACCAAGATGTTCAATGTCGTCATACAGCTGGGGGCGATACTTGCCATAGTGGTACTGTACTTCAACAAGCTCATGGGGCTCCTCATATCGCTCCTTAGAGGCGAAAGGCGCGGGATCGCCTTCACCAAGGCTCTAGTCATAGGCGTCATACCGGCAGGGATCCTCGGGGTGCTTTTCGAGGACATAATCGACAAGTACCTGTTCAAGCCGATACCTGTCATAATCGGGCTCTTCGTTGGAGCCGTGCTCCTTATAGTTGTCGAGAACAGGTTCAGGAGGAAGGCGAAGACCCATGATGTGGAGGATATCACTCCAATGCAGGCTCTGAAGGTAGGCTTGTTCCAGTGCCTTGCCATGTGGCCGGGAATGTCCAGGTCATCTTCCACAATAATGGGAGGATGGATATCAGGACTTTCATCCTCAGTTGCTGCAGAATTCTCATTCTTCCTTGCGATTCCCATAATGCTTGGAGCATCGCTCCTGAAGCTCGTGAAGTTCCAGATGGAGTTCGGGCTAGGCAGCCTCCAGTCAACTGAGCTTGTATCCTTCGGACTGGGGTTCGTGGTTGCATTCGTAGTAGCCCTCATTTGCGTCAAGGGCTTCGTGGGATTTGTGAAGAGAAGGCCCATGAGGGTCTTTGCAGTATACAGGATAGCGATATCAATAATCCTCGTGCTGCTTGCCGCATTCAAGGTCGTGTCCTTCTAGGACCGCCCTTATAGCACATCAAGCCAAGTTGCAGAATTTCTTAAGCACTTAATAAATATCCCCTTATGTGATAGAATGTATATGATTCAAAATAAAGATGGAGCTGAAAAGTATGAAAGAGATTAAAAGATATCTTGAAGACAGGCTTGGAAAATACAGTTTCTATTTTGAGGACCTTAAGTCCGGTTACATCTTCGGATACAACGAACATGTGAAGATGACTTCTGCAGGATGCATGAAGCTTCCGGTAGCGATGGTCGTAATGAAGGAAATCGAGACAGGGAAGCTTTCACTTGACCAGATGGTCATGGTGACGGAGAAGGACAAGGTTGAAGGGTCCGGTATCCTGAAGGAGTTCCTTGAGAGGGAGTATTCCATAAGGGAGCTCATAACCGTAATGCTCATGGACTCGGACAATACGGCTACCCAGAAGCTGGTATCCCTTCTTGGATACAGGAACATCAATTCATACATCCAGGAGATGGGCCTTAAGAACACTATGATGAACGACATGCCAGGCTCAGTCATCAACCTGACAACGAGCTTTGACCTCTCCATGTGCTGGAAGCACCTGAAGAACAGGAGCTACATCAACGACGAGAACTCGCAGCTTCTCATAGACATACTTAAGAAGCAGCACAAGAAGACAAAGACCGCCTTCTACATTGAAGAGCCACTTAAGTCGAGGATCGCTTCAAAGCCCGGCGACATGGACGGAGTCGAAAACGACACTACCCTTATAGAACTCCAGAAGGGTGACTTCGTGTTCACCATAATGAGCTCAGAGCTACCAAACAGCGTCTACGGACTTGTAAGCCTTGCTAAGGCAGGCAAGATGATCTGGGACAACATAAAGTACAACTGGAGCTAAGGAATCCCCCCGCATCGCGGGGGTTTTTATTTTCACTGAAATCTGAGAAATCCTGAACAAAGTATTCACTTTTTGTTATTCCTTGGTTCACCAAGAGAAAGTTTATTGCATAGTATAATCTAAGTGTAAAAAATGTCAGGAGGGGTTAGACATGAAGATCCGGAAGAGATTGCTTCTTGCATCGCTCATGACGCTTCTCATTGTCCTGCCGGACGTACCAGCTGCGGCTAACCTGGAGGTTCAAAGTGCATTGACGCCGATGGAGACACTAGGTAAGATGATCTTCTTCGATACTGACTTATCCGCGAATTCAATGATGTCCTGCGCTACCTGCCATGCGCCTGAAGTCGGATACACAGGACCTGACGCTATCGTCAATGATACCACTGTCGTTTACCCGGGTGCAATATCAACAAGGTTCGGAAACAGGAAGCCGCCGACCGCAGCTTATGGCGGTGAAAGCCCGGTACTCTATTTCGACGAGACTGAAGAACTCTGGATAGGCGGAATGTTCTGGGACGGAAGGGCTACAGGCTGGACCCTGGGGGATCCCCTTGCCGAGCAGGCACAGGGACCGTTCCTCAATCCTCTTGAGCAGGCTATGCCTAACGCAAGGACTGTTTGTGTAAAGGTAGCCCTGTCTGACTACGCTGGCCTTTTTGAAGAGGTTTGGGGATCTGGCTCCCTTGATTACAAGAAGGATGTTACTGGAACCTATGAGCGTATAGCAAGGTCCATTTCAGCATACGAGAAGAGCGATGAGGTAAATCCCTTCTCATCAAAATATGACTTCTATCTAAAGGGTGAAGCTGAGCTTTCAGAGCTTGAGCTTGAGGGTCTGAACCTCTTCAATGGAAAGGCAATGTGCTCTGCATGCCACATTTCTGAAGGGGAGCAGCCGCTGTTCACTGACTTCACATATGATAACCTGGGAATCCCGAGAAATGAGGACAACCCGTTCTACGATATGCCGAAGAAGTGGAATCCTGACGGGGAAGAATGGACAGACGTGGGATTGGGAGGTTTCCTTATGGCTGCAGGGTACCCTGAAGAGGTATATGAGCCTGAACTAGGGAAGTTCAAGGTTCCGACCTTAAGGAACGTAGACCTCAGGCCATATGAGGGTTTTGTCAAGGCGTTCGGTCACAACGGCTACTTCAAGTCACTGGAGGATATAGTTGAATTCTACAATTCAAGGGATGAAGGGGACTGGCCAGAGCCTGAGTATGCAGCAACCATGAATTCGGACGAGCTCGGCAGCCTTGGCCTTACACCGCATGAGGTTGACGCCATAGTAGAGTTCCTGAAGGCACTTTCCGACGGATATGAGCCTTTGGATTAGATTGACTATTACCTGGTAAAATTTTAGTGTCAAACAAGCCGGTCGAATGGCCGGCTTTAGTTTTGGATTTTATACACATGGTGTTTGGTAATGCATATTATGATGTGATTTTGGGGAATATGAATGAGTTCAGCAGGATATATATATTTTTGAGTTTTAAAAAATATTTTTTTGATATTGTACCTTTTTGGAATCAACCATGTTTACAAACCGTTTACACAACACTATAATTTAGTAAAAACAACAGGTAAGGTGTACTTAAATGGAACTGTCATCAGATATCCAGGAACTGGTAATCAGGGAAGCGACATCAAGGGATAAGGATGCAATAAAAGGGTATATTGTTAAGAATGGAAGGGACAGCAAGACCACGACCTTCGGTGACCTCATGTGGCACAACATGCTGGAGCTAGGTGACGGTATGCTCGATAAGCACCTGTCAAGATGGGGCAACCATGTGCTGCTCGCATTATCCGGGGATTCCATAATAGGGCTCGGGATAGTAGCATCTTCAGGAACCGACAAGTTCAGGCATATAGGTGAGCTTACTCTCTCCATACGTGAGGATTACTGGAACATGGGCGTTGGGCGTGAGCTGATCCAGAGGACCATACTTGAATGCAAGGAAAAAGGAGTCATAAGGAAGCTGAACCTGAGGGTCAGGGAGGACCAGGAGTCCTGCAGGCAGCTCTACAAGTCACTCGGCTTCTATGAAGAGGGTACGCTCTCGAGGGATGTCTGCATAAGCGGGATGTTCTTCTCATCCATATTATACGGAAGGAATATCGACTGATCCGAAGCGGTGCTTAAGGCACCGTTTTTTTCTTGCCCGTTTTCGTGGATTTTGCGTAACATGGACATCCAAAATCATATATACTCAAATAGAGGTGTTTGATATGAACGAGAGGATATATATCGCCGAGGATGAGGCAGGCATCAGGGAAACAGTGAAGACTTTCCTTGAAAGCGAAGGTTACCAGGTTGAGGACTTCATGAACGGAGACCTGCTTTACGACAGGTTCCTTGAGGAGCCCTGCGACCTTTGCATACTGGACGTACTTATGCCGGGCTCCACAGGCTTCCAGATAACAAAGAAGATAAGGGACATAAGCTCAGTCCCCATAATAATACTTACAGCAAGGGACAGTGACATAGATTATGCCACGGGGATAAACCTCGGGAGCGACGACTACTTCACGAAGCCATTCAGCGCGATATCCCTTGTAATGAGGGTAAAGGCAATGCTGAGGCGCGTCCAGCTTGACAGGAATGGGAGGGGCCAGGAGACTGAGGAAAAGGTTGCCTTCGGTGACATTTCGATAAACAGGAAGACAATGAAGGTTACAGCAGGCGGGTCTGAAGTGGACCTGACGCCGAGCGAATACAACCTTCTGCTTTACCTTGCCGAGAACAGGGACAGGGCTGTGTCAAGGGATGAGCTCCTGGACAAGATCTGGGGCTACGGCAAGGACATAGAGACAAGGGCGTGCGACGATACGGTAAGAAGACTGAGGAAGAAGCTCCAGGGCTCGAAGGTAAAGGTAGAGACCGTGTGGGGCTTTGGATTCACTCTCAAGGAGGAATGACCTGATGGTCAGGAGAAGAAGCATAAGGACAAGGCTTGTCATGATGGTGGCGGCGCTAATGGTGGCTGCCTTTGTGGCGGTCTTCGCGGCATTCAAGCTGCTCATAACAAACTACATAGAGAACAATGCGAACGAGATCCTTTCAACATCAACGGAGTATGTGAGGACGGACCCGAAGACAGGTGGCACCATCCCTGAAAAGGATGACAGGAAGCCTGCAGGAAAGGCGGAGGCAGTCATCATGTCAGAGGACTACGAGGTGCTGTTCCCGACACAGAGGCCGCTGCCGTTTGAAAGCTCCAACGATTTCGGGGACTTCACGGAAGCGCTGAAGGCGGAGCAGCCTGACCTTTCATCCGACGAGATAAGGAAGGTAGAGACGGAATCCGGGCTTTTCTACTATACTTCGGTGGCCAGCAGGAACCTTCCGGGAGGCTATGCGGTCTTCTACATCAACATGACGGACATGTACCAGCTCGAGACCAACCTCAGCAGGCTCCTATGGATAACCATGCTTGTGGCCCTTGCAGGGGCGCTGTTTGCCGCCAGCATGATAGCCGCGAGGATAACAGGTCCCATAAAGCACCTGTCAAGCTTTGCCAGAAGGATAGGTGACGGGGACTACGGGAAGCTCGACGAGGACTTCAAGGACCTGGAGCTCCATGACCTCAAGAACGTCATGAACGACACGACAAGGAAACTCGAGGAGTACGATACTGAGCAGAGGGTGTTCTTCCAGAACGTATCCCATGAGCTGAGGACGCCTCTCCAGATCATCAAGAACAACGCGGAAGGCATAGAGCATGACCTTCTCGACAAGGACAGGGCATCAGCCCTAATAAGGCAGGAGACTGACAAGCTGTCCGAGCTCGTCGAGGACATCATATACCTTTCAAGGCTTGAGGCCAGGTCAAGGGACATGGAGCAGTCAGAGAATGACCTGAGGGAGACGCTTTCCTATACTGTAGAGAGGTATTCCACTCTCCTTAAGAGGAATGGCATAAACGTCCGCTATGATTTCCAGGATGAGCCCGTCATGTTCACATATGACGAGAAATCCATAGAGAGGGCATTCCAGAACCTGCTTTCAAATGCGGTAAGGTATGCAAAGGATGAGATAAGGGTAAGCTGCAGGGAGATGGACGGAAGGATAGTCATATCTGTCGCTGACAACGGCAAGGGGATCAAGGAGGACGAGCTTCCGAGGATATTCGACAGGTTCTACAAGGGCGAGAACGGGGTACATGGGATAGGGCTCTCCATCGTTAAGTCCATAGTGAATTCCTACGGAGGAAGGATCGAGGTAGAGACCGGTCCGACAGGTACTGTGTTCACGATATTCCTAAGCACAGTGAAGAGACAGTGAAAGAAAAATTAAGGAGATACTGTTCAGGATCAATCTGAGAGTATTAACGCATATGGGAATTGGAGACTGCATCCTCTTTGGGTGCAGCCTTTTAATATTCTGGAGCAATTCAATGTTTTGCGGGAATTTTACATGAGATTTACGCAATATTTACGGGGATTCACTGTGCCTTCGAAGCGTAGAATTATCATAGAGAAGGAAAGGAGGGACAGGCCGTGGAAGAAAGGTGCTACAGGAACGAGTACAAGCACATAATATCGCAGTCGGCAAGGGCATCGCTGAGCGCAAGGCTGGCTAGGATCCTTGAAATGGATGAGAACTCGAAGGGGAAGCCCTATGTCATAAGGAGCCTTTACTTTGATTCCCTGTATGATGAGGCGCTCAGGGAAAAGATAGACGGGGCACCTTCACGTGAGAAGTTCAGGATAAGGTACTATAACCATGACCAGAGCTTCATAAGGCTGGAGAAGAAGGTGAAGGAAGGTTCCAAGGGCTATAAGCTGAGCGCCAGGCTCACAAGGGAAGAAGCGGAATCTATCATCAATGGGGATTTCGAGTTCCTGAAAGACAAGGAGGACCAGCTTCTTCTCGACTTCTACATGAAGTCCAGGACAAAGTTCCTGAAACCGAAGTCGATAGTCATCTACGATAGGGAGGCATACACCTTCAGGCCTGGAAACGTAAGGGTGACCCTTGACTGCAACATCAGGACATCAAGGGATGTAACGGACTTCTTCTCGGAGAACCTATCCCTCATAGAGGACGGTGAAGGCAAATGCGTGCTGGAGGTCAAGTTCGACAACTTCCTGCCTGAGCTCATAAGGGACCTTGTGCAGGTGAACGAGACCATGAGCACATCAAACTCCAAGTACATGACAGGCAGGCTCATGTGGGGTTAGGAATCATACATATTTTGAATGGAGATGTTAAACATGAATTTTGAGGACATACTTAAATCAAGCTTTCTGGAACAGGTAACAGCCTTTTCCATAGTCGATGCGGGGATAGCCCTGGGTGCTTCATTCCTTCTCGGAATGTTCATCTACACCGTGTACAGGAAGACCTTTGCTGGTGTCATGTACTCGAAGCCCTTCAACACATCGCTGGTACTTCTCACCATGCTGACGACCTTCGTCATCCTGGCGGTAACCTCCAATGTGGTGCTGTCCCTTGGTATGGTAGGTGCGCTTTCAATCGTCAGGTTCAGGACAGCTATAAAGGATCCCCTTGACCTTGTCTTCCTGTTCTGGGCGATCGGCGGAGGGATAGTACTCGGTGCAGGCCTTCTCCCACTGGCGCTCATGGCTTCGATCATAATCGGGGGAGTGCTTGTGGCATTCGAATCCCAGAGCTCCAAGGAGTCGCCCTACATACTCCTTGTGGACCTTGACGGTGAGCTTGCCGAGGTAAGCGTGTCCGAGCTCCTGAAGAAGAGGTTCGACAAGGTCAGGCTGAAGTCCAAGACCATGTCAAAGGGTGACATGGAGCTGATCTTCGAGGTAAGGATAAAAGGCTCTGATACAGCATTCGTGAATGAGCTGACTTCAATCAGGGGAGTGAGGAACGCATCACTTGTCAGTTACAATGGAGAGTATGCGGCATGATGGAAAGGGCATACAGGAGGAATATGCTGAGGGACCTTCTCATGAGCCTTCTTGTGATGGCTGCCTCAGTAATCGCGATTCTTTCACTGCCATTCGACTTCATTGCTGTCGAGGCTTCCGAGTTTTATGCCGATGGCTATTTCCAGAGGAATGCCATTCTGGAAGTTGACATCTCGATTGATGATGAGCTTCTAAAGGATATGCTTGAGAACGCAGCAAAGGAAGAGTACAGGGCTGCGGACATCACATTGAACGGTGACAGGTATTCCGGAGTGAAGATAAGGACCAAGGGCAATTCAAGCCTCTCATCGGTCTCAAGGTCTGGTGGTGACAGGTACAGCTTCAAGGTGGAGCTTGGGGATGACCTGCAGCTTAACCTCAACAACATGTACTCAGACCCTTCGTACATGAGGGAGTTCCTGTCATATGAGATCATGGAAAAGTTCGGGATGAAGGTTCCTCTCTTCACCTATGCGAAGGTCTCGATAAACGGGGAGTACTTCGGATTGTACCTTGCTGTTGAGAGCATACTTGAACCGTACCTTGAGAGGAATTTCGAAGATGCTGGCGGCGACCTTTACAAGTCTGACGGGAACACTTTAGACTACATCGATGACGAAGAGGAAAGCTACAAGGGACTGGAGATAAAGACCAATGAGGATGACTACGACTTCAGTAAGGTGACTGAACTTCTTAAGGCAATAGAGACAGGGGTGGACCTTCCGGAGCATCTCGATGTTGACAGCGCCCTGAGGTATATCGCAGCGAACACGGCTCTTATGAACTTCGACAGCTATCTTGGCAATTTCGGCCATAACTACTACCTCTATGAGGTGGACGGGAAGTTCTCGATCCTACCCTGGGACTACAACATGTCCTTCGGAGGTTTCGGGATGGGTGTATCATCAGCCTCATCCGTATACATAGATGAGCCTGTCCAGGGCAGCCTGTCATCGAGACCTCTTGTACAGGTGCTGTTAAGCAATGAGGGGTATCTTGAAGCGTACCACAGCTACCTTGAGGAGATAGCTGAAAATTACCTTAGCGAGGAATACCTCGGGAAGAGGATAGGGGAGATAGACAGCCTCATAGGGGACCTTGTAAGGACAGACCCCACGTCATTCTACACCTACGCGGAATACCAGGAGAACATCTCGGATGTGACCGAGGAGGAACTTGAAGAGATTCAGTCGGGTCAGGTGGAAACTGAAATGGTGGTTCCTTCGAAAAATGGCAATGAAGGGAACAAATTTCCAGGCAGGGACCCTCAGGGTGGAATGAATGGCGGAAGCGTACCAAAGCTCAGGCTTGCAGCATACGGCATGGCAGAGAACATAAGGCTGCAGCTCCTCGGAGAGAAGCCCTCGACAAATGGAGGCAACGGCTCTTCCGCTGGCGGCAGGGATGTCGGTTTTGGCAAGGGTATGCCGGGTGATGTCCGCATGGATGACAGGATCAGGGAGGTACCAACAGATGAGGTACCGGTCCGGGATGACAATGACTTCCTGATTGCGGCAGGCCTTTCCGCCGCCATGGCGGTATTCCTCCTTCTGCTTCTTATAAGGAAGAGGAGAAGGTTTGACAGCATAACATGAATTCTGCAGCGCCGACACAGGCGTATATATAGATTTTCTTTTTCGTGTTCCCTCCAAGATACGAAACGGCAGACAAAGACAGTGGCTCCGGTTAGCTTTCCGGGGCCACTGTCTTTTAGTAGGACTTAACTATGCTGTCTATCATCCTCTGTGTCGCCAAAGCTTCCCTGCCGTTTGAGACCGGCTCCTTTTCGCGGTTAAGGACGTCAAAGAAATGGAGTATGGCATCTTCGAAGCCCTTCAGCCTTTCCGGGGTGTTCCATGGTGAAGGGTACTCGGTGATTAGGCTTCCATTCTTCTCGGTTTCAAGGACTGACATGTCAATGACCCTGTAGGTAGCACCTTCGGTAATGACCTCAAGTATCTCACGGTCAAGTCCCGAATCCCTGTGCATTATTGTCTGTATCCTGCAGCCCTCGGGACTCCTGAAGAAGTGCTCTGCGTATATGAGCTGGTTTTCGCTGTTCACTGCAAGCTCCCCGTCGACTAGTATGAGCTTGCCGTCAAAGAGCCATCTTGCAGTATCGACGAGATGTATGTAGTCATCCTTCAGTGTGAACTCGAAATCCTTCGGGCCTATGCCATCGGACCTGTTCTTAACTATCCTGATAAGTGAGGTGCTTGTTATGTGGTCCTTGAGGAATCGGTACATTGGAGCGAATCTCCTGTTATATGTGACCATGAGGTTTACATTGTTCCGTACTGATGAGAGCACAAGCTTCTCGCACTCATCAACGGTTTCAGCCAAAGGCTTGTCCATGAGCACATGTTTGCCCCGTTCGAGGAAGAAGGAGGCGATCTCATAATGGCTGTCGGTGCTTGTGTTGATTACGACCGCATCGACGTTTTCAGCCATTTCCTCCAGCGAATCAAAGACCTTTATCCTGTACTCCTCACCGAAAGCCTTCCTCTTCTCCTCGGACCTGGAATAGCAGCCGCTTAGTGTCCAGTCCTTTTCCTTAAGGAGGACAGGCATATAAGCCTTCTTTGAGATCGATCCGAGACCCACCAGGCCGAGCCTTGTCTTTTCAGCCATTGACATCACTCCCTTTCCTCCAGCCCGTTCAGGCTGGCCCTTTGATTAGATTATACGTATTGTTGCAATAGTTTACAATCCATTGTTTTGGGCATTACCTTGCCTTGAAGCCTTCTGTTCCTTCAGTTCCAAGAATCTGGTATAATTCTATGGTGAATGGAAGGATGGTGCTGTCATGCTAACGAAGATTGAAAGAAGGACCGAGTCCATCAAGGAGCTCGGGATACTTGAATGCCCAAGGTGCAGGGGGAGTATAGCGGTTGATGGGAAGAGCCTCAGGTGCCCGTCAGGTCATACATATGACTTCTCGAAGAAAGGCACTGTCAATTTTGTGCTTGGCTACGGCGGTGAGAACTACAGCAAGGAGATGCTTGAGTCACGGAGAAAGCTGATGAGGCTTGGACTTTTCGACGGGATACTTGACAGGATCGCAGCTGCTGTAATAGAATCAGGAATCTCTGAGCCTGTCATCCTGGATGCTGGCTGCGGAGAGGGGACCGGGCTTGAATACCTTGACCTTAAGCTGAGGGAGAAGGGAATCAGTCCGAAGCTTGTGGGCATAGATATCTCAAGCGGTGGGATAACAATTGCAGGCAGGACTGAAAAGGACATACTGTTCTTTGTCGCTGACCTGGGCAGCCTGCCCTTTGCTGACAAGAGCTTTGATTTCGTCATAAACATGTTCACTCCCGCAAGCTACAGGGAATTCAGGAGAGTACTGAAGCCAGGCGGCAAGGTGCTCAAGGTGGTGCCTGAAAAGGAGCACCTAATAGAGCTCAGGAAGGCTTTCGGTCTCAAGGAGTACTCCAACGAGGACATAGTCGCCCATATGGAGGAGAGCATGTCAGTCCTTTCAAGGGAAAGGATAGACACGGTCTTTGATGCTGAAGGCAACGGTGAGGAGCTTCTGCTCATGACTCCCATGCTCTGGGGCAAGACTGAGGGGAAGAGTGCCATGGCTCCCGAATCAGTGACGGTTTCCGCTTCGCTCTTCATGATTGAATAGGGTGTCACTGATGTTTCAATTTTTTTCGCCATGATGTATAATCGAGATGGCGGGCTTTTAGAACAGATGTTCAAAGCTGATGGTGCAGGAGGTTTTTATGGAAGATAGCAAGAAATCATACAGCGTGACCGACCTGACTTCCCTTGAGAAGCTGGAGCCGGTAAGGATAAGGCCGGGAATGTATATCGGCAGCACCGGGACGAAGGGCATACACCACTGCGTCTGGGAGATCCTGGACAATGCGATAGATGAGATAACCAACGGTTACGGGGATACCGCCACTGTCATACTCAACAGGGACAGGAGCGTTACCGTAAGGGACAACGGCAGGGGGATACCTGTAGGGATACATCCCGTAAAGAAGATCTCAGGTGTGGAGATGGTCTACACTGAGCTCCATACGGGAGGAAAGTTCAACAACGACAACTACAAGACATCAGGCGGTCTCCACGGAGTCGGGGCCTCTGTTGTCAACGCCCTGAGCGAATGGCTCGTGGTCGAGGTCCATAAGGACGGAAAGATACACAGGCAGAGGTTCGAATACGCATATGACGAGAAATGCAGGAGGAAGATGCCTGGTACACCGGTCACAAAGCTTGAGGTCGTTGGAAAGACAGACAGGGAAGGCACCAGCGTCACATTTCTCCTGGACAAGGATGTCTTCTCAAGCATTGACTACAAGCTCGAGGTCATAGACGAGAGGATGATGGAACTTTCCTTCCAGAACAAGGGAATAACACTTGTTCTGAGGGATGAGAGGGGCGATGAGCCGCTTGAGAAGGTCTACCACAGTGAAAGGGGCCTCCTTGACTTCATCGACTACCTCAACGAGTCGAAGACAGTACTCCATCAGGAGCCAATACTCTTTGAAGGTGAGAGAAGTATCGGAAACATGATGCTCCAGGGGGAGGTGTGCGTCCAGTTCACGGACTCAACGCTCGAGACCCTTGCAAGCTATGTCAACAACATCCCTACCACCGAGGCGGGTACCCACGAGTCGGGCTTCAAGACGGGAATGACCAGGGCCTTCAAGGAGTGGGGAAAGAAGCTGGGTATTGTCAAGGACAAGGACTTCGAGGGTGACGACCTGAGGGAAGGCATGACTGCCATAGTCAAGGTCAGGCTCAATAACCCCATGTTCGAGGGACAGACGAAGAACAAGCTCGGAAACAATGAGGCCTATACCCTCATGAACGACCTGTCATACACGAAGTTTTCAGAGTGGATAGAGGACCATAAGGAAATAGCTTCATCGCTGATATCAAACGCGCTTGATGCCGCACTCCGCAGGGACAAGATAAAGAAGATAAACGAGGCCGAGAGGAAGAAGGTCGGAAAGGGCACAGCACCTCTTGCCGGAAAGATAGCCGTATGCACCATGAAGGAAAAGGAAAGCCTTGAGTTCATAGTGGTTGAGGGTGACTCCGCTGGCGGGTCTGCGAAGCAGGCAAGGGACAGGCGGTTCCAGACGATAATGCCTTCAAAGGGCAAGATCATGAACACAGAAAAGCAGAAGCTTGAGAACGTATTGGGATCCGAGGAGCTCAGGATCTTCAACACAGCGATCGGAACAGGCACGCTCGATAACTTCAGGCTTGAAGACCTCAAGTACAACAAGGTGATCATAATGAGCGATGCTGATGTGGACGGATACCACATAAGGACGCTCTGGATGACATACCTCTACAGGTACATGAGGCCCCTCATTGCGAACGGGCACCTTTACCTGGCACAGCCGCCGCTGTACAAGGTATACAAGAGCGGTAAGAACGGCGAGGTCCACAGGTATGCCTACTCGGACAGTGAGCTTGAAGAAGCAAAGAAATTCATAGGGAAGGGATTCATGATACAGAGGTACAAGGGGCTGGGCGAGATGAACGCGGAGCAGCTGTGGGATACCACGCTTAACCCGGAATCAAGGACTCTCCTCAGGGTGACCATCGACGACGCAGCAAAAGCCGAGAGGATGATCTCTCTGCTCATGGGAGACGTTGTGGAGCCGAGGAAGAACTACATGTACAAGTATGCTGAATTCTAGGAGGTCTCGCTTTTGTCTAAAAAGAACGCACTACCAAAGGACAACAATATAATCAACGTACCCCTCGAGGAAGCCATGCCCGACAATTACCTCCCCTATGCGGTGGAGGTTGCCAAGGACAGGGCTCTTCCTGATGTCAGGGACGGCCTGAAGCCTGTCCACAGGAGGATACTCTACGGGACATACCTCCTCAAGGCATTTCCTGACAGGCCATACTTCAAGTCAGCAAGGATAGTCGGTGACATACTCGGTAAGTTCCATCCTCACGGGGATTCTTCGGTATACGACTCAATGGTTATCCTGGCACAGGATTTCACCACCAGGGCACCCCTCATAGACGGACACGGAAACTGGGGATCGATGGACGGTGACTCGGCTGCCGCCATGAGGTATACGGAGGCAAGGCTTTCGAAGGTCGCCCTCGAGATGATAAGGGATATCGACAAGGATACCGTAGACTTCACCCCGAACTATTCGGATACGGAGATGGAGCCGGTGGTGCTGCCTGCGAGATACCCGAACCTCCTTGTCAACGGGGCTTTCGGAATAGCTGTAGGACTAGCCACGAACATACCTCCCCATAACATGAGGGAGGTAATCGACGCAACCTGCGCATTCATCGATGACCCTGAAATAACAACTGAAGGGCTTATGAAGCACGTTAAGGGACCGGACCTTCCGACAGGGGGGATCCTCATTGGAGAAGAGGACCTTAAACAGGCCTACACAACAGGTGAAGGCAAGGTGACTCTCCGCTCGAGATGCGAGATAGAGAGGCTCCCTAACGGGAGACTTGGTATAGTCATTACTGAGTTCCCGTACAGGAAGAACAAGGCAAGGCTCCTGCAGCAGATCTCCGACATGACAGCTGACAAGAAGCACCAGAAGGCCCTTGAGTCGATAACCGACATAAGGGATGAATCGGACAGGACTGGCGTGAGGGCTGTCATAGAGTTCAAGAAGGCAGTTGACGAGCAGACAGCTGAGAAGATACTCCTATACCTTTACAAGAGATGCGACCTTCAGATAAACCTCAACTTCAACATGGTGGCACTATCCAAGGGTAAGCCCGAGACCATGGGTCTCAAGAGGATCATCAAAGAATACGTCGAACACCAGAAGGAGATCATCACGAGAAGGACCCTCAAGGAGCTTGACATAGCGAAGAAGAGGTTCCACATTGTGGAGGGCTTCATGAAGGCCATCGATGTGCTTGACGAGGTCATCAGGACGATCAGGCAGTCGACCTCCAAGGCGAACGCGGCTGAGAACCTCATGAAAGGCTTCGGATTCACTGAACCTCAGGCCCAGGCCATACTTGAGCTCATGCTGTACAGGCTCACAGGACTCGAGCTTAAGGTCTACATCAAGGAGCACGGGGAGCTCAAGAAGCTAATAGCCTCGCTGGAAAAGATAATCGCTAGCGAGAAGGAGCTCATGAAGCTCATCAAGAAGGAGCTCCTGGAGGTTTCCGCAAGCTTCGGGGACGACAGGAGGACCGAGATTATAGCCGATGCAACGGAGGCGGTAATAGATGCCAGCGACATCATGGTCGAAGAGGATGTCATGGTTACAGTCTCAAAGGACGGATTCCTGAAGAGGCTGCCTTTAAAGAACTTCCAGAGGGTATCCTCTGATGTGTCAGCCATAGAATACAGGGAGGGTGACTCCTGCAGGCTCCTTGTCCAGAGCAACACCAAGGAGATGCTCTATGTGTTCGGGTCAAGCGGCATGCTTTATCAGATAAAGACCCACTTACTGCCTGACCTGAAATGGAAGGAGAAGGGCGAAAGGCTTGACGAGTTCGTAAAGGGCATAGACCTGTCAGAGGAAGAGATTGTTGCAGCCTTCACCATAAGGGACCCTGATGAAGAGGCTGTGGTCAAGTTCATGACAACCAGAGGAGGTCTCAAGAGGACTCTCCTTGAAAGCTTCAAGACAAACTACTCCAAGATATCGGGAGTCAAGCTGAAGGATGGCGAAAAGGTATGCGCGGTAGTGCTTGAGAGGGGAAGGATCCTTGAGGACAACACATTAGGTGAACTTCTGCCTAAGGCATACAAGGAACGCGTTCTCGAAAGGGAGTCCATCCTTTCAGAAGGGATACCTGAAAAGCCAATGTTCGTGAGAATACTTACAAACAGGGGACTTGACTTCACCGTGCCGGAGGCAGATGTGCAGATAAAGGACAGGATGATAGTACCTGACCAGTTCCTGACTATGCCGCCTCAGGATGAGATAGCCAGGGTACATTTCGAGAATGACTACGAGGCCAGGGAGTTCAACCTTACTGTCACTGAAAAGGGAGAGATAAAGGTAACTGCCAGGGCAGGAAGGTCAAAGTCTGCTTATAATGTAACGGGGGCCTCATACCTGTCACTCGTTGCGGTGACAAGCCTCGGGGCATACTGCAAGATACCGATGTATCTCTTTGAGAACCTCCAGGAACCAATTACCCTGTCTGACCTTTACGGGGACATGATGAAGGGTGAAAGGGTAGTCGGTGTGTTCACAATGGAGGATGAGCTCTACGACGACAGGGAGGTCTACATGGCCACTGAAGGTGGCCTTGTGAAGAGGACTCCGATCTCTGATTTTGTCGGTGACTCAATGTCAGGAAGCGTCATAAGGTTCAAGGAGCCTGACGACCGTCTCGCGTACGCGGGAGCCTTCCCGGGAAGCATATCAGCTTCCATGCTGATGGTGACTGAGAAGGGCATGGCAATAAGGTTCGAGACCGAATCCATCTCACTGCTCTCAAAGAACGCATCTGGAGTCGTGGGAATAAACCTGAAGGAAGAGGACAGGGTATTCTTCGCATCCGTCGTGACGACGGAGAAGGAGCTGGTTCTCTCATCGAAGGGATTCCCTGACAAGAAGGTGCCCCTTGAGGACATCAAGCTCCAGAACAGGGCTGCCAGGGGCAAGAATGTATTCATGGTGGTACTTGGAGACAAGGTGAGCAAGGCTGACATAATATAGATAATTAACCGTACATAGGGCAGGACCTGCACAATCTTTGCAGGTCCTGCCTTTCTCTTAACACAATGTTCAATGATGATGCCTTTATCTTGAGTCCGCTGATTGATATAATATATTTAGCGATAATAATTAACTGAATATTGGTTCAATTACACCAGGAGGTTTTATGACCTGAAAGGAAGTGTGCAATGAGGAGGAAGTTACTGCTTCTGATTTTTGTGTCCGCACTTTTCATGATGGCAGGCTGCTCAGGCAAGGAGGATGAGATGATCTCGGCCAAGGACTGGCAGTCCAAGCACCCGGACGTCTATGCGACATACCTTGAGAACAGCCAGATGAATGCTACCACATATGGAGGGTCCATCCAGACAGATTATCTTGAGAAGCACCCGTACCTGAAGGAGTTCTATGAGGGCTATGGCTTCAGCGTCGAGTATCTGGGGGCGAGGGGCCATCTGTACGCACTTGAGGATGTCATAGCGACAAAGAGGCCGAAGGCCGCAGCAAGCTGCCTTGCCTGCAAGACAAGCGATTTCGTAGCTCTCCTCAACAAGGAGGGGATCAAGGCGAATTCCCTTGATTTTGCAGCTGCTGTCAAAGAGGACTTTGAGACGATCAGCTGCTATGACTGCCACAAGAATGAACCTGGAGTCGTCAATGTTACAAGAACGCACCTGACTACAGCACTTACTGCCGCTAAGGCTGAAATCGCTCCGGGACAGCAGGCCTGCGCCCAGTGCCATGTTGAATACTATCTCGCTCCTGATACAAAGGAGGTAATCCTGCCTCTTGCCAAGGGTTTTGACACAGATGACATGCTTGCATACTATGATGGGATAGGTTATTCAGACTGGATCCACCCGAGGACAGGAACCGAAATGCTCAAGGCTCAGCATCCTGAATTCGAGACCTACCAGGGAAGCATACACAGTACAATGGGAGTTACCTGTGTCACCTGCCATATGCCTGAAGTGAAGGGCGAGAAGCTTGAATCCTTCAATTCCCATCACTGGACAAGCCCTCTCCTTTCGATAAAGGAATCCTGCCTCAAGTGCCATTCGGGTGAAACAGAAGGCTCAATGACATCAATGGTGGAGAGCATACAGAAGGGTGTCTATGAGAAGACCGAAGAGGTCGCAGGAGTGATACAGCAGCTGATAACCGAGCTAGACAAGGCTGTGAAGGATGGAAAGCTTACAAAGGAAAAGCTTGATGAGGTAAGGGAGCTGCACAGGCAGGCCCAGTTCAAGTGGGATTTCGTGTTCGTTGAGAACAGCGAAGGCTTCCACAACTGGGAGAAGTCGAACAAGAACCTTGATGAAGCGAAGGAACTTGCACTTAAGGCACTTGAACTTCTGAAGTGACCAAAATCCCCGGCGGGGCCTGCTGAGGGCCCCGATTTTTTGTCTGGAGGCGTCGTATGTCGGATATTCTTAAGAAGCCGTTGAAACTTTTAAGCTCAATGAAGTTCGGAGTAGCTATCCTTATCGTCTTGTCCATATCCTCAATAGCAGGTACCGTGATCCCGCAGGGAAGGGAAGCGTCATACTACCTTTCAGCCTACGGCGAAGGCTTTAAAGCTTTCACGGACCTCCTTCAGCTTGACCGCGTATACTCATCCTGGTGGTTCGTATCCCTTGTGGTCCTGCTTCTCATTAACCTCCTGTTCTGCAGCATAACAAGGCTTCCTTCAGTAATCAGGGAGGTCAGGAAGGTACAGGAGCCAGATAGGAAAAGAGGAACCGAAGTAAGGACTCAGCTGGATTCTGAGGTCACGGACAGGCTCATAAGGGAGCTTGGCTTCAGGAAGATAAACAGAAGGGCTGATGAGGGCGGCACTTGGGCCTGGTCTGAAAGGAACAGGACAGGACCACTTGGGTCATGGCTCCTTCATCTTGGGATACTTGTCGTCATAGTCGCATATTATGTTGGAAGGACAACAGGGTTCGAGACCTTCGTCTACGGGATCCCGGGAACCAGCCACAGGATCCTTGATACAGGCTATACCTTAAGCATCCTTGACTTCGATATCGAACTGAGGCAGGACTATACCGTCAACCAGTACATCTCAGATGTCAGGGTGGACGGTCCCCAAGGGTCCTCATCTAAGACCGGGAGGATAATAGTCAACGGACCGATGAGGGTCGGAGGGATGAGCATATACCAGAGCGGTACGGGCTGGGCATTGGAGGCAACCCTTGAAAAATCAGGTGCAGTGGTTTCCCGGAAGACGATATACCAGTCCGAGGTTTACGAGGAGGGCGACATCGCACTCTACTACATGTCCTTCTATCCGGATTTCACAGTCATAAACGGAAATCCTGCAACCCTTTCACCGCTGCCTAAAAATCCGAAGTTCGTGTACGCGGTGTACTACAAGGGTCAGATGGTCATGATGGATGCCGCTTCCCCAGGCGAGGAGATAAGGTTCCTTGAGTACACCTTCAGGGCAGAATCCCCCACCATGTTCACATATCTGCAGATAGTTAGGGACCCTGCGCTCCTGTGGGTATCGACAGGTGGGGCACTGATGGTCATCGGGGCCATGCTTGCATTCTTCTTTCAGCCCAAGGAGATCGTCACGTATACTTCAAAGGGCGTAACGAAAGTATGGGGCTGGTCCAGGAGGAATCAGGCAATATTCACCGAGGACATAAGGCAGGCTGTAAAATCAGTATCAGGGGGTGCATGATGGACGGGAAGAGTTTCCTCACAGCTGAAAGCATACTATTCTACGCAGCGTTTGCAGCCTACTTCCTGGCCATGGCAGCATACCTTGCGTTCCTTGTAGGCAAGAACGAGACCATGGGGAAATGGGGGAGCCTCGCCGCCAGGGCAGGACTCATATTCCATACGCTGGCCCTTGTCTCGAGGGGCATCGGAGCGGGAAGGGTGCCGCTTACAAACCAGTACGAATTCGCCACCTCCTTCGTATGGGGGATAATCCTAGTATTCATACTTTTCGAGAAGAAATACGGCCTGAGGGCCATGGGAGCCTTCGTGACTCCGGTGGCAATAGTCATAATCGGATATGCCGCCATGCAGAACAAGGATGTGAGGCCGCTCATGCCTGCACTGCAGAGCAACTGGCTTACCTTCCATGTTGCAACGGCTGTAGTAGGTTACGGATCCTTCGGTGTTTCCTTCGGCGTGTCTGCCATGTACCTTGCAAGGGACAGGTTCAGGGAGGATGATTTCCTGAAGAAACACCTTCCTCCGGCGGAGAGGCTGGACATGATAAGCTACAGGGCTGTAACCACGGGGTATTTCTTCCTTACCCTGGTCATAATCACAGGGGCCATATGGGCTGAAAGGGCATGGGGAAGGTATTGGGCATGGGACCCCAAGGAGACCTGGTCCCTCATAACCTGGCTTATCTATTCTGCCTACCTCCACATGAGGATATCAAGGGGCTGGAGGGGAAGGAAGGCCGCCTGGTTCTGCCTCATCGGATTCATCTGCGTCCTGTTCACCTACGTGGGTGTAAACACTCTCATAGAGAGCATACACAGCTACAGGTGACAGCAGCGGCAAACCAAGGTTTTTGCCTATGGTATAATCGTGTTGGGGAGAAGTCCTCAAACGGAACAGATTGGAGGGTTATTTATGAAAAAGGTACTGGTTCTGCTTGCGAAGGGCTTTGAGGAGATCGAGGCCGTGACAGTCATCGATATTCTGAGAAGAGCTCATGTCAAGGTCCATATTTGCTCGATAGACAAGGAATTCGTAGAGGGCTCACATGGGATAACAATCAAGAGCGATGTAAGGCTCGAGTATATCGATATCAACAAGGACATCTATGACCTGATATATCTGCCTGGAGGAATGCCCGGAGCTGCAAACCTGAGGGATGATGCGAGGGTAATCGGGCTTCTGAAGAAGTATGACAAAGACAACGTGCTGCTGTCTGCAATCTGCGCTGCCCCCATCGTCCTCAGCGAGGCAGGCCTCCTCAAGGACAAGGAGGCAACAAGCTTCCCGGGTTTCAAGGACATCATCGACTGCAACAGGTATCTTGAAGAGGTAACCGTATCCTCCGGCAACGTGATAACCTCACGCGGGCCTGCAACTGCAATGGAATTGGGTTATAAACTCCTTGAGAAGCTGGGGCTTGGAGCTGAAGCCCATGACCTCAGGGAAGACATGCTTTACAACTTCCTGCTTGAGAAGAAGGGGAAGGCATAGAAAGAATGCCAGAGCCACTTATCAGGTCAGGATGATTAAAAAAGGAACAGATTGAAATGAGGGACAGGTAAGNNCTTACCTGTCCCTCATTTCAAAGGACCTTTTCGAATGCGATCCTTTCACCTTCATCACCGAAGATGATGGTGCCGCATCTTATGAATCCGTTCTTTTCAAGCATCCTCTGCATCGGAAGGTTTCCACTGTGTGTGTCTATCCTGATAGATGGGAGTCCCTTTTCCCTGCAGAGTAAAGCAGTCTCCTCCATGAACCTGGAAGCTGTGCCCTTGCCCCTTGAATCGCTTCTGGTTGCCAGCCTGTGTATCGTCATGTATCTTCCGTCTGTTATCCAGGAGCCGCCATAGATCACCTCATAGAACTTTTCAGAGGTTTCAAGGATGGCGCCTGTGCACATTATCCTTCCATCATCCTCAAGTACATGGGAATATCCGCACTCAATGTCCTTCATGATGTCCTCTTCAGAAGGATAGGTCGACTGCCACTGGTCAAGGCCCTGGCTCTTGAGGAATCCCTTGGCATCGCCTATTATCGCGAGTATCTCAGGCAGATCCCTTATTTCTGATTTCCTTAGCTTCAAAAAAATCACCTCCCCTGATTATATGCACCTCATCCAGCATCTGTAAAGGCCGGTTACTGTTCTGGTCAATTGACCCCAAGGTCTTCATCTGTGTATATTTTGTCCCCATGTCTGCTATAATGGTTGTTGAGACTTGAATTGGAGATGTTTAAATGGCTAGATGGTTTATAAGGGGTGCTTCTGGCAGCCTGTCTGAGATAGCTCAAAATGCCAAGGTTTCACCGCTTATCGCAAGGCTCCTCCTTAACAGGGGAGTGGATAACAAAGAGAAGGCTGAAATGTTTCTCTATGGCGGAATGGGACAGTTAAGGGACCCCTTCATCATGAAGGACATGAAAAAGGGTGCCGGAATAATAAGGGATGCGATAATTGAAAAGAAGAGGATCGTCATATACGGCGACTATGACGCTGATGGAGTGACCTCCACAGCCATTCTCAAGAAGGCTCTTGAAAGGCTCGGTGCAAATGTATCCTGCTGGATCCCCCACAGGGAGGAGGAAGGTTACGGCATGAATCCTGAAAGGGTGAGGATACTGAGGGATGAGGGTGCCGAGGTAATACTCACCTGTGACAACGGCATCTCAGCCTTTGATGAGATAGGGCTTGCCAGAAGTCTCGGAATGCAGGTCGTGGTTACCGACCATCATGATATTCCTTCTGGAGAACAGGATGGGATGCTGCTTCCCCCTGCTGATGCAATCATAAATCCGCACCGGAGGGATGAGGATTATCCATTCTCCGGGTTTTCAGGGGCAGGGATAGCGTACAAGTTCTCAGGTGCACTCTTCACTCTGATGGGTGCTTCATTCGATATAGGGGATGAGCTTCTGGAGCTCGCTGCAATAGGTACCATATGCGATGTGGTGGACCTGTCTGATGAGAACAGGATAATAGCCAGGGAAGGCCTGAACATACTGAACAGGACCAGGAACAAGGGTCTTCAGGCTCTTATCAAGGCAAGCGACCTTGAAGGCAAGACAATAGGGGCGTACCATATCGGCTTCATAATAGGGCCCTGCATCAATGCGACAGGAAGGCTTGAATCAGCAAGGCTCGCCCTTGAGCTGCTTACGACGGAAAGCATGTCAAGGGCCTTCGAGCTTGCTGTGAACCTTGTGGAGCTGAATACAAGAAGGCAGGAGCTGACAACCGAAGCACTGGAGTCTGTCTTGAGGAAGATTGGGGAAGAAGGGCATGAAGGAAGCAGGGTCATTGTTGTCTACGACAGGTCCGTGCATGAGAGCATCGCAGGGATCGTTGCAGGCAGGGTCAAGGAGATGTTCAGCAGGCCTGTGATAGTGCTGACAGGGGGCAAGGAAAATCCAAAGGGCTCCGGCAGGAGCATTGAAGAATTCAACATGATAGAGGCGATAAGGGAATGCGACGATATCCTCCTCAAGTATGGAGGCCATCCGATGGCCTGCGGACTGTCAATCGAGGAAAGGAACATCGAAGATTTCAGGCAAAGGCTCAACAGAACATGCAGCCTGAAGCCCGAGGACCTGGTTCCTAAGATTTCAATCGATGTTCCGCTCAGGTTTGATACAGTGACGATGAAGGACATAGCCGACATATCAGCTCTTGAGCCATATGGAAAGGGCAATCCTTCGCCTGTATTCGGGGACAAGGGTGTTGAGGTTGTGAGTTCAAGGTTCATAGGCCGAGAGAAGAACCATGTCAAGCTTAGCCTGAGGAGAGGGAATTCCATCACTGATGGCATCTGGTTCAACGGCACTGAAAGGTACCTTTCCATGGTAAATGACGGGAAGGGTACCTCCTATACGGCCGATGATACGATAAGGGACGTTTTCCTGGACCTTGTCTACTATCCTGACATCAATGAATACAACGGCAACAGGAACATACAGCTTAACGTGAAGGATGCAAGGGTTTCAGGAAGAAACGGATGATCATGCGTTAAAAGCTGAACCGATTAAGGCCGTAAGGGCCCTGCAGACATATTGGAAGCAAAAGAAAACGCCTGTGAGGGCGTTTTCCTTTGATCGCAGAAAAATTTTGATTGCTAGATGCTGATGCTGTTCTTCCTTATGACGCCTGCACCGATGATGCCTATGACAACTCCTGATACCGCCTGTATGGCATTCATGGGAGCTGCGGCTATGGCACCTTCTGTTCCCCAGAATATGCTGTCGGCAAGGAAATAGCCAATGATCATGATGATTTCAGCAAGTATGAAAGGTATTGCGTATTTTGAAGGAGCCGCCTTCGAACCTCTTACCATGAGTGCCGGTACCACTGCCATCAAGGCCTTTATCACGAAGGTGAACGGCGCATACATGGCATAGCCTGACACAAGGTCGGCAAGTGCCGATCCTACCGCTGCAGGCGCAGCCGCGAACGGGCCGAGGAGTATTGAGCTTATCAGTATCATCCCGTCGCCAAGATGGATATATCCGTATGCAATTGGAACCTTCAGGAAATACGTTCCGAGGAATACAAGTGCACCGAGCACTCCCCCGTATGTGAGCCGTCTGTAGTTATTCATTTTATCCCTCCATTTGTGCGATAGGATTAGTATAGTACCGAAACTGTGATTTTGGAAGTAAAAATTTGACTTTCAAAGTAATTATGCGCAGAAGCTGCATGTTATGCAGCAAAGGAAAAGAATCCTTATTGGAGCCTATGGAAAAATCAAAGGCAGCCGCAATGGGCTGCCTTTGCTATTCTGATTTCTTGTCCAGATAGATCCATTCTCCGATGTTCTTCAGGGTCTGTTCCCTTTCGAACACGAAGAAGTATGTCCCGCTGATCATCTTCCCGGCAGCATAGTTATCCTGCGGGAACCTGTTCTGCTCGATCGTTGAGATTCCGGTAGTCACTACCTTGGTGGCAAGTGAGAGCATGTCGGTTGAGTTCATGTTTGTCTTGACAAGAGGCAGCAGGTTCTTCATGAGAGTAGGGTATGAGGTCACAGGCCTCTTCATCATCTTGCTGATTATCGCCTGCATTACAGTCCTCTGCCTTCTGCTTCTCTCGAAGTCGCTGTCTATCTTCCTTATCCTTGAGTAGGCTAGAGCCTGCTCTCCGTTAAGGGTGAATGTTCCAGCCCCGGTCATTCCAGGGATCTCTCCGGCTTCTGCGTTAGTTATCTTCACTGAGACTCCGCCGATCATGTCTATGATCTTTGGAAGGGAAGTGAAGTTTACCGACATGAAATCCTTGATGTCCAGGTTGAAGTTGGCGTTCAGGGTCTTAAGTGCAAGCTGAGCGCCGCCGTATGCGTATGCATGGGTTATCTTGTCCATCTTCCTTCCCGGTATGCTTACATATGTGTCCCTGACTATTGATGTGAGCTTGACCTTCTTTGAGTTCTCATCCACTGTCACTATCATGATGACGTCGCTTCTACCGGCAATCCCTGACTCTGCGTCTATGCCGAACAGGGCTATGTTTGTGACTCCCTTGACTCCCTCATAGTAGTAGATATCCTTGCTTGTATCTACCTTCTTGCCGTCCTCATCCTCTATTTCAATGCCGACTCCGATTCCAAGGTCGTCCTCTTTCTCGGATATGACCTCCTTCTCGGTCGAGTTCAGAAGATTGCTCACATAAGCATATCCGAATCCAACTCCGAAGAGGAGAAGTGCAAGTACAGACAGAAGTACTATTTTAACCGTGCCTGATTTCTTTTTCTTTCTTTTCATACGAGTCCCCCTAATGCGAATACCCCTTAATTATATACCATACCCTTGAAATTGCACCATTTCGTGAGTAATTTCACGAAAGCTTAAGGTCTTCTAAAGGTGCATGAAAGAATCATTCGTGGATAAGGTGGTCAAGCTTTTCCAGGGTTGCGCTTATTGATTCGTTGAACTCAAGGGCGTTCACGTGCATGGAGTATCTGGTCTGGTCCCTGTTTACTATTATGGCCTTTTTAGTCGATATGCCGTATACCTCAGGGATCGATGCGACAGGATATACATAAAGGGATGTACCGAGAATGATGAGGAGGTCAGCCTTTTCGGCCATGCCGAAGGCCTCCTCGATCTTGTCGACAGCCTCGTCATAAAGGACCACATCAGGCTTGAACACGCCTCCGCATGAATGCTCGTATCCGTCGTCGAGAACCTCCTCAAGGAGCCTTCTCTCCCCGCACCGGGTGCAGGTTGTCGTGGCAAGGGTCCCGTGTATCTCGAGTACTCTTTTGCTTCCTGCCTTCTGATGGAGACCGTCAATGTTCTGCGTTATAACCGACAAGTCCATCGTGTCTTCCCAGGATGCAAGGATCCTGTGACCCTTGTTTGGCTCTATGCCTGTTACATTTAGCTTTTCGCCAACGTAATCGTAAAAGGTCCTGGTATCCCTTCTGAAGAAACCTGCCGATAGTATGGTTTCAGGGGAATGTCCCCTGTAGTGGTTGCTGTATAGTCCGTCCTTTGACCTGAAATCCTTGAGCCCGGATTCGGTGGACATTCCCGCACCTGTAAGGACGAGTATCTTTCCTGCTTTCTTGATAAGTCTTGCAGCTTCATTCAAGTTTGACATGGTATCATCTCCAGTTTCGGATGGATTGGGTATCTGAAAGTTTTCGATTCATTCTACCACAACCTGTCCGATGGTGGAACCTTCACCGTTTCAGATCGAATCCGGATACTTTGACTCCATGAGGAGGACCATCTTTCCAAGGACCCTGTCCTTTTCCTTTTCAATGTCCTCGTACTCTTCCTTCCATAGCTCCGAATAGTTCCTGAGGCCGCCGGCACCCTTATTTATATAGTAGGACAGTATGTCCTTTTCGCGGGACTGAAGTCCGTCGAAGGCTGCCTTGAGGGCATTCCGGTCCTTTGGTACCTGAGAGTCATCAGAAGCTAGTGACCCATCAGGGTCAGAAGAGCATGGATATCCATGCGCAACTGACAACAGGTTATTCCTCTCTTCGCTTTTATCCATATCATTCCCTCCCTGTATTTCAATGAAAATATGCTTATTCCCGGAAGAATGGCAAAAGGCCGCTTTTAGCCATTATGGACCGGCTAACAGGACATATTCATGTAAGATGAAAAAATGGGAAATCTGAGATAAATGAGCGGAATAATAAAGACTCCGCAATTGCAGAGCCTGTTTAAGGTGAAATATTCCTTTTTCCACAAAGGTGAAAAACCAGTGAAGGTCCTCTGGGCCAAGGCCTCATAAGCCAAAGGCTATTCGTAGGTATCAGAGTAGATGACATAGGCAACCCTAATCATTACCATGAAAATTGCAGAGCCTATAAGCGCATTAACCATGCTGATGTCAAGGTACATGAATACCATGAAGGACAGGGCGGTAAGGACCATGGTAAGCCTGTTGATCCTTGTCACGTTGTGGTCCTTCCTGAAATATGTGATGAGCTGGTAGGCTCCGTAAACCAGAAGGAAGAGGAATGCAAGAAAATAGGACAGTATAAACAGGTGTTCCATAAGCCCTCCTTGTATATTGTAGTTG